>NZ_AP027151.1:752500-1407500 GCF_027943965.1 Geotalea uraniireducens
AGGGGGTCGCAGAGAAATGGCGGTAGCGACTGTTTACTAAAAACACAGGACTCTGCTAAGTCGAAAGACGATGTATAGGGTCTGACGCCTGCCCGGTGCCGGAAGGTTAAGGGGATTTGTTAGCGCAAGCGAAGCTTTGAACCGAAGCCCCGGTAAACGGCGGCCGTAACTATAACGGTCCTAAGGTAGCGAAATTCCTTGTCGGGTAAGTTCCGACCTGCACGAATGGCGTAACGATTTCCGCGCTGTCTCAACCAGTGGCTCAGCGAAATTGAATTCTCGGTGAAGATGCCGAGTACCCGCGGCAAGACGGAAAGACCCCGTGAACCTTTACTACAGCTTGACAGTGACATTCGGAATAGCTTGTGTAGGATAGGTGGGAGACTATGAAACTGGGACGCTAGTCTCGGTGGAGTCAACCTTGAAATACCACCCTGGTTGTTTTGGGTGTCTAACCCAGGCCCGTCATCCGGGTCGGGGACACTGTCTGGTGGGTAGTTTGACTGGGGCGGTCGCCTCCCAAAGAGTAACGGAGGCGCACGAAGGTTCCCTCAGGCTGATTGGAAACCAGCCGTAGAGTGTAAAGGCATAAGGGAGCTTGACTGCGAGACAGACAAGTCGAGCAGGTACGAAAGTAGGTCTTAGTGATCCGGCGGTTCTGTATGGAAGGGCCGTCGCTCAACGGATAAAAGGTACTCCGGGGATAACAGGCTGATCTCCCCCAAGAGTTCACATCGACGGGGAGGTTTGGCACCTCGATGTCGGCTCATCGCATCCTGGGGCTGAAGTAGGTCCCAAGGGTTTGGCTGTTCGCCAATTAAAGCGGTACGCGAGCTGGGTTTAAAACGTCGTGAGACAGTTTGGTCCCTATCTGCCGTGGGCGCAGGATACTTGAGAAGAGCTGTCCTTAGTACGAGAGGACCGGGATGGACGTACCTCTGGTGTTCCAGTTGTTCCGCCAGGAGCAGTCGCTGGGTAGCTATGTACGGAAAGGATAACCGCTGAAAGCATCTAAGCGGGAAGCCTCCTTCAAGATTAGGTATCCCTGGGAGCAATCCCCTGAAGGCCCGTTGTAGACCACAACGTTGATAGGCCGGGTGTGTAAGCGCAGCAATGCGTTCAGCTGACCGGTACTAATCGGCCGTGAGGCTTGACCATAAAAAATATTTACCGAAGGGGGTGGTAACCCCACCCCCCTTCATATCAAATCGACTGACCACTTCGCTCCTCGATACTATGCAATTGACGAGATACCTTTTACGGTTTCTCGGTGGCTATGCCGAGAGGGCCACACCCGTTCCCATCCCGAACACGGAAGTTAAGCCTCTCAGGGCCGATGGTACTGCATGGGTAGCTGTGTGGGAGAGTAGGTCGCCGCCGGGATTTTTTTGGAAAAGCCCATCTGTGTATTCAGATGGGCTTTTTCTTTGCTTGCACGCCTATCTACGAAAATCCCACGAATTAACAACTTCGGCACCAGACCATTTTGCTTGCTCGACAGAGGCAGTTATTCGGGTACCCGGCTATAAAGCCGCTCTGATCGCGAAGGGGGACAGGTCTGTCTTCATTTTCTTTAATGCCATCGCTTCAATTTGCCGGACACGCTCGCGCGAAATGGCAAAGTGCTCGGCTATTTCCTGCAAAGTCAATGGTGTATCGGCAATGACCCGATTCTCGATGATGTACCGCTCTTTTTCGTTTAAATTTTCGAGTGACTTGGCAATATTGAGTTGTAATTGTAGCTCTTCTTCGTGGCTGGAAAGAGACTCTTCCTGGTTAGGGCGTTCATCGGCCAACGTCTCCAGCAGGGTTAAGCCATCGCCTCCCGCCAGTTCGGCATCAAGAGAAAAATCTCCCTTCATGCGTTGATCCATTTCAACTACTTCTGACACCTTGACGTCAAGCGAACGAGCCGTAGCTTCGGGGTCGTCGTCCTGGTCGCCAAGCATACGCAATGCATTTTTCGCCTGATTCAGCTTGAAGAAAAGTTTCTTCTGTGCTTGGGTTGTGCCGATTTTAAGGAGACTCCATGCCGAGATAATATAATTTTGAATATAGGCCCTAATCCACCATACAGCGTAAGAGATGAGCCTTATACCCTTGTAGGGGTCGAATTTGCGGACAGCTACCATGAGTCCGACATTACCCTCCTGAATGAGGTCAAGCATTTTCATCCCGTAACTACGGTACTCGGCGGCAACCTTTACTACAAAACGTAAATTAGCCGTCACAAGACGATGCGCGGCATCAAGATCCTTTTCTTCAAAGAACTTCACAGCATAAAGGTGTTCTTCTTCGGCGGTCAGTACTGGAAATTTACGAATCTCTCCCAGGTAGACTGTTAAGCTGTCCGCAACCACTGGTAAATTCATGGCCATGTAATGCTTCCTCCCCTGGATCGCAGGTTTAGCACTCGCAAGTGGCGAGTGCTAATAATGTAGCAAGTAGAGATGGAAAAATCAAGTCACACCAACAAGATTGCCAAGTGTGTTCGTTGAAAAGCCTTGCCCCTTGCGCGTCGCTGTGATAAACCGAAACTACTCAAATTTCTGACGCATTGCGCCGACCAATGGAGGTTGAAGAAGATGGACATCAGAGTCGAGCCGCTCCCGGACGACCGGAAAAAAGCGAAAGTAGCCGATGAGACGAAGTTGGGGTTTGGCAGGGTTTTTACTGATCGGATGTTGCTTGCTGAGTGGAAGAGTGGGCAGGGGTGGGTAGATGCCCGCATTGAGCCTTATGCTCCCTTTGTCCTTGATCCCGCTTGCTTGGTCTTCCACTATTCACAGGAAATCTTTGAAGGACTTAAAGCTTATAAATGGGCTGACGGGTCCATTGCCCTCTTTCGTCCGGAGATGAATGCCCGGCGTTTTAACCTTTCAGCTGAGCGGCTCTGCATGCCCGACGTGCCGGAGGACCTGTTCATCGGCGGTATTGAGGAGTTGGTTCGTCTTGAGCAGGACTGGATTCCGACCAGTGATGGCACCTCGCTTTATATTCGCCCGGCGATGATTGCTGTTGAACCGGTGCTGGGGGTGAAGCCGTCGGATCACTTCTATTTTTATGTGATTTTATCGCCGGTCGGCGCGTACTATGCCGCCGGCTTCAATCCCGTCAAGATCCTGGTAGAAGATAAGTATGTCCGGGCAGTTCCCGGTGGTACCGGGGAAGCCAAAACAGGCGGCAACTATGCGTCGTCGCTCAAGGCTGGCCTTGAAGCAAAGAAGAAAGGATACGATCAGGTTCTGTGGCTCGACGGGGTCCATCGTCGTTACATTGAGGAAGTTGGGGCGATGAATATGCTTTTTGCCTATGAAGACCGGATCGTAACCGCTCCGCTGACCGGCTCCATTCTTAATGGTGTGACACGCGATTCAACGCTGAAGCTGGCTGCGAAGCTGGGAATGAAGATTGAAGAGCGGCTGATTGATATAAACGAGTTGATGGCCGATGTACGTTCCGGAAAGGTGAAAGAGGCCTTTGGCAGTGGAACTGCCGCAGTCATCACGCCTGTCGGTGTTTTGTGCTATAAGGATGAAGTTGTCCAGGTAGGCGACGGCGGTGTCGGCCTGATCACCCAGCGCCTGTACGATACCCTCACGGGTATTCAGTACGGCCGTATTGCAGATGAGTTTGGCTGGGTAAGGAAGATTGCCTGATCAAGTTGATCACCCGTTTTCCATGGAAGCTTGATGACATGCTGATAATGCATGACAGAGCTAAATCGCCCTTCTGGGGGGATCGTGAAACACCAGCACGAGTCTAACAAACTCTGTCTTTCGTGCCGCCGGCAGTGTAAACAGCCGGCGGCTACCATTATCGCTTCATGCCCCCGCTATTATCCCGGGACAAAGATCAAGCGCGAGTCCTGGCGGCAGATGGAGCTTAATTTGCCACTGAGGTCTTAGTTTTCAGCCGTTTTCGATAAGCTGTAAGCCTCTCCCTCCTGCCGTTGATTTACCGCTTCCCCCTCCTTGACATCAGGTCAAGGCGTGCCTATGTTTTCCTCATCGGAACTAAGGAGAACGCCCATGATCAGACCTGAAAAAATGACTATCAAGTGCCAGGAAGCACTGGCCGAAGCCCAGCAATTGGCTGCTCGGCAAGCTAATAGCGCTATCGAGCCGGAACACCTTCTCACAGCATTGCTTGACCAAGAGGGTGGGGTAGTTTCCCCTATTCTCCAGAAAATCGGGGTAAGTCCGGCTGCACTCAAAACAAGCGCCGATGCGCTGGTAGGCAAGTTGCCGCAGGCCCGTGGTGCAACCGCCCAGATTTACCTCTCACCTACGCTCAACCGCATACTTGACGCTGCCCAGCGCGAGGCGGACGGGATGAAAGATGAGTTCGTTTCTACCGAACACCTCCTGTTGGGTTTTCTGGCGGAAAAAGGAAGCGAAGCCGCCCGGATTCTTGCCGACGCAGGTGTTACAAGGGAAGCGGTGCTCGCTGCCTTGATGGATTATCGTGGCGGGGAGCGGGTCACCGACCAGAACCCGGAAGAGAAATACCAAGCGCTGACCAAGTATGCTCGGGATCTGACAGAACTTGCCCGCCAAGGTAAGCTTGATCCGGTAATTGGCCGCGACGACGAGATTCGCCGGGTTTTGCAGGTACTTTCCCGCCGGACCAAAAACAATCCGGTGTTGATTGGTGAGCCGGGCGTTGGCAAAACAGCGATTGTTGAGGGGCTTGCCCAGCGGATTATTTCGGGCGATGTTCCCGAAACACTTAAAAACAAACGACTAGTTGCCCTTGATATGGGGGCGTTGATTGCCGGTGCCAAATATCGTGGTGAATTTGAAGAGCGTCTGAAGGCCGTCGTTAAAGAAGTTGCAAAGTCGGATGGCAAGGTGATTCTGTTTATCGACGAACTGCACACCTTGGTAGGGGCGGGTGCTGCCGAAGGGGCAATGGATGCCTCGAATATGCTCAAGCCCGCCCTGGCGCGTGGCGAACTCCATTGTATCGGGGCAACGACGCTCGATGAATATCGGAAGTACATCGAGAAGGATGCCGCCCTTGAGCGCCGATTCCAGCAGGTGTATACCGGTGAACCAACGGTTGAGGATACTATTGCGATCCTGCGGGGACTCAAGGAGAAATACGAGACGTATCACGGTATTCGGATAAAGGATAGCGCGATAATTGCGGCAGCTACACTTTCTGATCGCTATATTACCGACAGATTCTTGCCTGACAAGGCAATTGATCTGATCGATGAAGCAGCCTCACGACTCAGGATAGAAATTGATTCGTTACCGACTGAGATCGATGAGGTTGAACGAAGAATCATCCAGCTGGAGATCGAAAAACAGGCGCTCCTGCGCGAGCAGGATCCTCATGCTCAAGAGCGGCTGAAAAAGCTTTCCGACGAGCTTGAGGAACTGAAAGGGAAAGCTGCTGAACTTAGAGCTCACTGGCAGAAGGAAAAAGGCATTATCAACCGCATTAGCGAACTAAAGCAATCGCTCGAAGAACGAAAGGAAGAAGCGAAAAAAAGCGAGCGAGAGGGTGCCCTGGGGCGAACCGCCGAGTTGCGTTACGGAGAAATTCCGGCCATCGAAAAGGAAATTACCGCAAAACACAACGAACTGGAGGAAATCCGGAAAGAAGGTAAGATGCTTCCCGAAGAGGTTGATGGTGAACTCGTCGCCGAAATTATTTCCCGATGGACGGGGATTCCGGTGTCCCGAATGCTTGAGGGAGAGGCCGAAAAGCTGGTAAAAATGGAAAATCGGCTGAAATCACGGGTTGTCGGGCAGGACGAGGCACTGGTTTTGGTTGCGAATGCGATCAGAAGAGCCCGCTCGGGGCTGGCGGATCCAAACCGTCCAATCGGCTCGTTTCTTTTCCTCGGTCCGACAGGGGTAGGCAAGACCGAAACCGCCAAGGCGCTGGCTCAGTTTCTCTTTAACGATGATCAGGCAATCATCAGGATCGACATGAGCGAATATCAGGAGAAGCATACGGTGGCACGGCTGATCGGAGCACCTCCCGGCTATGTCGGCTACGAGGAAGGGGGGCAACTGACCGAGGCCGTCCGCCGGCGACCATACAGTATCATCCTTTTTGACGAAATTGAGAAAGCGCACCCGGAAGTCTTCAACGTGCTGCTCCAGGTCCTTGATGATGGTCGACTCACTGACGGCCAGGGGCGAACCGTGGATTTCCGCAATACAGTGATCATTATGACCAGCAATCTGGGGTCGCAATGGATTCAACAGTACGGGGCCACAGATTATGCCCGTATGAAGGCTATGGTTACGGAAACGCTGAAGGAAAGCTTCAAACCTGAATTCCTCAATCGTATCGATGAAGTAGCGATCTATCATTCGCTACCCCTTGAAGAGATTAAAAAAATCGTCGATATCCAGGCAGCTGAACTTGTGAAACGGCTTGCCGAGCGACATCTTCAGTTGGAAATTTCTGACAAGGCAAAAGAGTATCTGGCTCATGAGGGATTTGACCCTGCCTATGGCGCCCGACCGCTGAAGCGGACCTTGCAGCGGAATATCCAGGATCCGCTGGCTCTTATGCTGTTGGATGGGAAATTTCAGGAAGGGGATACTATCCGGGTCGACCTGTCGATTTCCGGGGATGGCCTCGTTATCAAGAAGAAGTAACCCAATGGATGCAAAGAAAGAGAGGCGGTCTTATGGACCGCCTTTTTGCTTTCAAAGCTGGCGGGGCATCGTTACAATACGGGCAATACTGATTTGTGGAGGGAGTATGGTTGTAGTGAGCCGGCTGCTACCAGCAGTACTGTTTAGTTTCGTTGCAGTGACGTCGGTGTGTGCTGCGCAAGCCGATCTGGCGAGCCCACCGCTGGAAGATGCACGGGGGGACTATGCCAGCCTTCGCTCTCGCCTGGTGAGTCGTTATGGTGAAGCAAAACCTCATGACTGGGGAGAAAATGTCCCGGGTGTGAAAACTCGGCTTAAAACACGGGAGCAGATTGTGGCGCTTACTTTCGATGCTTGTGGGGGTGCCAAGGGGAAAGGCTTCGATGCGAAATTGATCGATTTTCTTGAGCAAGAGCATGTTCCGGCAACGCTCTTTATCAACGGTCGGTGGATAGAGGCCAATCCCGATATTTTCAAGCGACTTGCCAGCAATCCGCTGTTCGAGATCGCCAACCACGGTGACCAGCACCGTCCGGCTTCGGTGACCGGACGAAAGGCATATGGCATTCAGGGGACTCGCTCAGTCGGGGCGCTGGTCGATGAAATTGAGCTTAATGCCCGGCGTATAGCGGCGATCACGGGGAGACGGCCAGCTTTCTACCGATCAGGGACCGCATATTATGACGAGATTGCTGTAGCAATTGCTGGTGAGTTGGGACAACAGGTCGCCGGCTTTTCGGTTCTTGGTGACGCCGGGGCGACCTTTAGCGCCGAGCAGGTGAAGAATGCCCTTCTGCGGGCGCCGGGAGGTGCGATCATCATTTGCCACATGAATCACCCCGAATCGGGAACTGCCGCCGGAGTGATGGCTGCTGTCCCGGAGCTGAAGAAGCGGGGTGTTACGTTTGTCCATCTCAGTGACAGGCTCCTTGAATGAGGCGTTAGGAGGGGGCTTTGCCGCAAATGCGGTAAACGTTGGCGCATACAAGGTGGGAGCGGCCCTTTGGTCTGTTGACCAGTTGTTAGAAAACGGCCAAAAATTAGCATGTTGCGCGATTTTATGCCAGTTGGCATGCTCTCTGCTCTTATAATAGACAAGAAGCGTTGCTTCATATCTTTTTGGAGAGAGGTCCTGGTCATGAAAAAAGTTCTGTCCTCTGTTGTTGCTGCTCTTGTTGCCGTTGCTTTCGCTGGGGTTGTTTTTGCTGCTGAGCCGGCAAAAGACGCCGCTGCTCCTGCTGCTCCTGCCGCTGGCGAAGTGAAAAAAGAAGAGAAGAAACCGGTTAAGAAACACCACAAAAAAGTCAAGAAAGCCAAGAAAAAAGCTGAGAAGAAAGAAGAAGCTGCTCCGGCTGAAGCTCCGGCCGCGAAGTAATTTTTCTACTTCCTGTGCGAAGCAAGGGCCACATCGAAAGATGTGGCCCTTTTTCGTTTCAATTCCTGTCGGGCTGGCGGCGTTAGCGTTATTCTCCTTGCATTTTCAGTAAAATCATTCTAGATAAACTCGTCTCTGTTCATCACCAATTTCCGTTACGGTGCCTATGACAAAATCAATTACCTTAAAAGCCCCGGCCAAAGTCAATTATCGGCTTGACGTGCTGCGAAGGCGATCAGACGGCTATCATGATCTGCAGATGATCATGCAGCGTATCGACCTGTGTGACGATATTGTTGTTGCTGTTTCCCCTGAGCCGGGCATCAGGGTTTCATGTGGGAGTGTCGGTGTCCCCAATGGGCCGGAAAATATTGCATGGCGTGCTGCTGATGCATTGTTGCGGCATAGCGGTGTGCAAACCGGCCTCGATATTGGCATTACTAAGCATATTCCGGTTGCGGCGGGGCTTGGCGGTGGCAGCAGTGATGGCGCGTCGGTACTGATGGGAGTTAATGAACTCTTGGGACTGGGGATTTCTGACCGGCAGCTGATGGAGATCGGGGTGAAACTTGGCGCCGATGTGCCGTTCTTTATTTTCAAGCGGACCGCCATTGCTGAGGGGATAGGAGAGGTGTTGACGGCGGTCGAGCATGTTCCGCCTGCTTGGCTGGTGATCGTTAACCCCCGGGTTCACGTCTCGACAGCATGGGTTTACCAAAATTTACAATTGACAAATTTGCGACCACAAGATAGAATTCCTCGCTTCTATAAGGATATTGGCGATCTCGTGGCTGTTTTTGCTAATGACCTCGAGTCGGTTACCATTCCGCGCTATCCGGTCATCGGGGAGATCAAGAAGCGACTGCTGGCAACCGGTTGCCGAGGGGCGCTGATGTCTGGCAGCGGGCCCACGGTGTTCGGCATCTGCGATCAAGAAGCGGTTGCCCGCAAAATTGCCGGACAGTTAAGTGGCGATGGTTGGTTTGTCGAAGCAGTTCAAACACTTTAAAGCCCATCGAGCGTAACTAACATTGGGGCGTCGCCAAGTGGTAAGGCACCGGATTTTGATTCCGGCATTCCCAGGTTCGAATCCTGGCGCCCCAGCCAGTTTGTCACCCATTTCCATCCGGGGCTGCCTGGTGGAAATTATTTTTTTGGTAAGGCTGCGATAATGGAAAAGAAAATCAAGGTGTTCAGTGGCAATTCCAATCATGAGCTGGCAGAGAAGATCTGTCATAATCTGAGTCTTCCGCTGGGGCAGGCCAAGGTTAAGACCTTTTCCGACGGCGAAGTAATGGTCGAAATCAGCGAGAACGTTCGAGGTCGGGATGTCTATGTCGTGCAGTCGACATGCGCACCAACCAACAATAATCTCATGGAATTGCTCATCATGATGGATGCCTTGAAGAGGGCCTCCGCTTCAACGATTACCGCGGTTATCCCTTATTATGGCTATGCCCGTCAGGACCGGAAAGTTGCGCCGCGGACGCCGATTACCTCAAAACTGGTTGCTGATCTGATTACTACTGCCGGGGCTGACCGGGTGGTTACTGTCGACCTTCATGCCGGCCAGATCCAGGGCTTTTTCAATATTCCGGTCGACAACCTCTATGCTGCGCCGGTCATTTTGGAAAACCTCAAACAGCGGTTTCCCGAAAACAATATCGTCATGGTTTCTCCCGATGCCGGGGGGACTGAGCGTGCCCGGGCCTTTGCCAAGCGTCTTGGCTGCACGCTTGCCGTTATCGATAAGCGTCGGACCGGCCCCAATGTGGCAGAGGTTATGCACTTGATCGGCGATGTCAAGGATAAGACGGCGATTATTCTTGATGACATGATTGATACAGCAGGCACGCTTACTCAAGCAGCTCGGGCACTGAAGGAACATGGTGCGAAAACGATCTATGCTTGTGCGACCCATGGCGTCCTGTCCGGTCCGGCCATCGACCGGATCAACGAGTCGGAGATCGAGGCCGTGGTCGTGACCGATACTGTCCCTCTCGGGGAGAAGGCCGACAGGACTTCGAAGGTCAAGGTTCTTACCGTTGCCAATTTGCTCGCCGAGGCGATCCGCCGCATCCATGATGACGAGTCAGTGAGTTCGCTTTTTGTGTAGCGAAAGGCGAAGTGTCGTGGAATCCTGAGATTAGCACTGAAACGAAGATAGCGAAGGAGATAGACATGGAACAAAAAGCAATCAGCATAGATCTGAGGACCGGCCTTGGCAAAAGCGCCGTGCGCAAGCTCAGGGTACAGGGTTTGGCTCCGGGAGTTGTGTATGGCAAGGGGCTGGAGCCGGTGCCGGTGACGGTCAATGCAAAAGAGCTGCTGACGGTGATCGCCGGCGAAGGCGGCCAGAATAATCTGATCCGCCTGCAAGGCGGGGGCAGTTTGGACGGAAGCACCGTGATTGTTGCGGATCTGCAGAGAACCGCCATCAAGGGGGAGCTGGTCCATGTCGACCTGCATAAGATTGATCTTGCCGAATTGGTTCATGTCAAGGTGTCGGTCTCTGTGGTCGGCTCTGCTGCCGGGGTAAAAGAGGGTGGTCTGCTGGATGTCGTTACCCATTCGCTTGATATCGAGTGTCTGCCTGGTGCGATTCCCGAGCATGTCGAGGTTGACGTGACCAACCTGGCCATCGGTCAGTCGTTCCACGTCAGCGATCTCGTGCTGCCCGAAGGGGTCAAAGCCCTCGACGACGCCAAAATGACCATCGCTAGCGTACATGGCCGCGCCAAGGAGCAGGAAGAAGCAGCTGCTCCGGAAGAGTAAGCTAGTAATCGATGGCTGCAAAACTTATAGTCGGGCTGGGAAATCCCGGCCCGAAATACCAATGGACCCGCCATAATGCGGGTTTCATGGTTTTAGACTGTCTTGCCCGAACGGCCGGCATCACGATGGCGAAGAAGAACTTCTCCGGCCAGTATGGTGAGGGGAGCTGGCGCGGGCAGCGTCTTTTCCTGTTGAAACCCCAGACCTTCATGAACCTTTCCGGCCGTTCCGTGGCCGAGGCCCTGCGTTACCATAAACTGCCGCTTGCTGAGTTGATTGTCGTTCACGATGATCTCGATATTCCATTTGGCCGGGTGAAATTAAAAGAGGGTGGCGGACACGGAGGGCACAACGGTCTCCGCTCGCTGGTTCAGGAACTCGGGAGCGCCGATTTCGTCAGGCTTCGGATAGGAATCGGCCGGCCCGCGCGAGGGGATGTTGCCGATTACGTGCTGAATAATTTCCCGCCGGACCAGCTACGGGAGCTGGCGCCGCTGTGTGATGGGGCGCTGGATGCGCTGGCGTTGCTGCTGGATGAGGGGCTTGCCAAGGCAATGAGCCTCTACAACAATAAGGACGTTCTTGCCGAGAGCCTGGGATCTTCCCGCTAGGCTGTCTGGCAATTGACTGAAGGAAGAGGGATTATGGGGTTCAACTGCGGTATCGTCGGCCTGCCTAATGTGGGGAAATCAACCATTTTCAACGCGCTTACTTCAGCGGGGGCGGAGTCGGCCAATTATCCATTCTGTACGATCGATCCCAATGTCGGGATTGTACAGGTCCCCGACGAGCGGCTTGACCGGTTGGCGGAGATTGTTGCCCCGGAGCGGATTCTTCCCACGACGATCGAATTTGTCGACATTGCCGGCCTCGTAAAAGGGGCAAGCCAGGGTGAAGGGCTCGGAAATCAATTTCTCGGCCATATCCGGTCGGTGGATGCCATCGTTCACGTTGTCCGCTGCTTCGATGATGAGAACGTTGTTCACGTCAGTGGCAGTGTCGACCCGGTGCGGGATATCGAGATCATTCAAGCCGAACTCGCCCTTGCTGATCTGGATAGCGTTGAGAAAAAGTTACAACGCGTTGAGAAGCAAGCCAAGAGCGGCGACAAAAAGCTCAAGGAAGAAAGCGAATTTTATGCCCGGATCAAGCAGGCTCTGGAGCAGGGGATTCCGGCGCGCAAGGTTGAGATCGGGGTAGATGAGCAGTTGTGGTTGCGTGATCTGCACCTCCTGACGGACAAACCGGTTCTTTATGTGGCGAATGTGGCTGAGGACGATCTGGCCGGCACCCATCCCTTTGTGGCTCAGGTGGGGGAGATCGCTGCCGCTGAAGGAGCGCGGATGGTTACGATCTGCGGCAGGATCGAGGCGGAAATTGCCGAGTTGGACGGTGACGAGAAAAAAGCGTTTCTTGCCGAAATGGGCTTAAGTGAATCCGGGCTCGATCGGCTTGTGCGGATGGGGTATGAACTCCTTGGGCTGATTACCTATTTTACTGCCGGGAAAAAGGAAGTGCGGGCCTGGACCATCCCGGTGGGGACCAAGGCGCCTCAGGCGGCCGGCGTGATTCATTCGGACTTCGAAAAGGGCTTCATTCGGGCCGAGGTCATCTCCTATAACGATTATCTTGCTGCCGGGGGCGAGGCGGGGGCGAAGGAAAAAGGGTTAATGCGCCTTGAAGGGAAAGAGTATGTTGTCCAGGACGGCGATGTCATGCATTTCCGTTTTAATGTGTAGCGCCATGACCCGTTGTAATAAAATGCCTTGAAACAGTTGGGGTGATGTAGTAAAATCCCCCTTTTCGCAGCAGCCGATGGCTGCAACTCCTTGCTCCGGTACAACCGGGGCTACTAAACCGTGAGGAGGATACACAGATGGTAAGGATGTATGAGACGATTATGATCGTCCAGCCGGATCTCGGGGAAGAAGAGCTCAAAGGCCTTTCGACCCGGGTGCAGGATCTCATCGGTTCGATGAACGGTGAACTGCACCGGTTGGAAGACTGGGGGGTGAGGAAGCTTGCCTACCCGGTCCAGAAAAGCCAGAGGGGTCGTTACTACTACCTCCGCTTCGATGGCGATGCGGCTCTGATCGCCGAGTTGGAACGGCGGCTGCGCCTCAACGACAAGGTCCTGCGCTACCAGAGTGTCAAGCTGGAGAAAGAGCAGGCGGTTCCTGTACCGAAAGCCGTGGCCACTGAAGCTGCGCCGGCCGCTGAGCCCGAATCGGCAAACGAATAAGGAAACGGAGGATTACGATAGATGAGTGAAGAAAGAACTCCTCAGAGAAGTAGTGGCCCAAGAAAGAGACGGCCTTTTCAGCGGAGAAAAGTTTGCCGGTTCTGCGCAGACAAGGATCTGGTAATCGATTACAAGGATCCCCGAGTGCTCCGTTCTTTTATCACCGAGCGCGGTAAAATCATTCCGCGGCGGATATCCGGTAACTGTTCCAAGCACCAGCGGGAAATCACCGAGGCTATCAAGCGGGCAAGAAATATCGCTCTGATCCCGATCGCGTCCAAGCACGTCATCGCCTAGTTGCCCGTTCGTTCAATGGTGCGCGATTTTAGGGGAATTCTCCTTGACGTTGTCAAGGGGACGGTAGCTACGGGATTACTTTTCGTTGCCTATCTGAAGCTACCGGTCCTTGGGATGCTGGCCGGAATCTTCACCCCATACCCTGCCCTGTATTTCGGCCTTAAGCGGGGTGTTGTCTCCGGTGGCGCGATTGTGTCCCTGACAATGCTTTTCCTGGCGTTTGCCGGCGGTCTGGAGGCGGTGCTTCTTTATCTGGTCCAAGCGGGGGGCCTGTCGTTGGTGCTCCCCGGCTTGCTGAAGCGTTTTGCCTTTACAAGCCGTGCTTTGGCATATGCTGTCTTGTTGATTGTTGTGGTATTGGCTCTGGGGACCGTCGGCTATTCCGTGGCGAACGGGGTAAACGTCCAAGCCGGTATCGCGGCCTCGATCAAGGCGCAGATTGCTGAGAGCGTGGCGTTCTACAAAAGCAAGGGTGTTACCGGTGACGATCTTCAGATGCTCCAGGAAGGCATGGACCGGATGGGAGCGATTGTTGTCCGGATTTATCCTGCCCTGATAGTGATCGGGATCAGCATGATCGCAGGGTTGAACACTCTCGTGTTACGGCGCAATGCCTCGCGTCTGCCGCAACCGCTGCCGCAAGTCCCCTTCAGACGCTTCAGGAACCCCGACTATTTGGTCTGGGTTCTCATTGCCGCCGGCTTTACCCTGGTCTTTGGCAATTCTGTTGCCGGAGCGGTCGCGGTGAATGTGCTCCTTATAGTGGGGTGTTTGTATTTTCTCCAGGGACTGGCGGTTATCCGTAATTTCTTTGATACGCTGGCAGTTCCGGTTTTTCTGCGTTACGTTTTCTATGTCCTGCTGGCGGTGCAGGCATATTTGGCTATTGTCGTGGCCCTCGTTGGTCTCTTCGATCTCTGGGGGGATTTCCGGCGGCCGCGAATTCACAAAAACCTGTAATTTCAGGCTGGAAGGAGAAAACCGATGAAAGTGATTCTGAAAGAAAACCTTGAAAATCTCGGCCAGATCGGCGACGTCGTCAAGGTTGCGCCAGGCTATGCCCGGAACTATCTGTTGCCGCGGGGCCTTGCCATCGAGGCGACTGAAAAGAACGCCAAGGCTCTCGAGCATGCCAAACGCCAGTTGGAGTACAAAAAGAACAAGGTTAAGGAGCAAGCCAAAGGAGTGGCTACCAAGATTGAGTCGCTCACACTGTCCATTGCCCATCAGGCGGGTGAGGAAGGAAAGCTGTTTGGCTCGGTCACGAATATGGAGCTTGCCGAACTGCTGAAGGCGCAAGGGGTCGAGGTTGACCGGAAGATCATCGTCCTTGCTGAGCCGATCAAACATCTTGGTGAGTTTGTCGCCACGGTCAAGCTTCATCCGGAAGTTTCCGCCGCACTGAAGGTTGTGGTGACCAAAGCCGATTAACGCGTTTGCTTGACTGATAATATGAAAAAGGGCAGCCCGCCGGGGCTGCCCTTTTTCTTTTATGGCGCAGGCCGCTAAGATGATGGCGGATGGCCGCTCTTTTCCAGTCCCCTCCGCAAGGCATGCTTCAGCTCCCCCATGTCCGAGCCGCACCGCGAACTGATACTCCCGGGGATTTTTTGCCATCCCTTACGATAGCCGGATGAGTCCCTCGTTGATTCAGGCTGTTGAGCCGGACGGGGATCTCTGCCCGCCTTTGTGGGTGCCAATAAAAAGGGCCTGGACAGCAGTCCAGGCCCTTTGTGACCATCGGGTCAAATGCGGGATCCTACTTTTTCTTCTTTTTCAGATCCTTTTTAATTTCCTGCTTGACCGATTCTTTGGCCGGTGAGTTCCAGCGGTTCAGGTCATGGGCAATGTTGTGGCATTCGCCGCATTTCGGGAACCTGGACATCATGGCTGCCGGATGCGGCGTGCCGTGACAGGTCTGGCAAGCAGGGACCATTTTGTGTTTGTCTTGGTGGCAGTAAACGCAGGCCAGCGACTTGTGCTTGGTCTGGCTGGCGCTCAGCAGTTCCATGGCCTTCTTGTGGCAGGCGCCGCAATCCTTGTTGGGAATGTCCTTGCCGTAGGTTACGTTCTTCGGCTGGTGCGCCTTGTGGCATTTTTTGCAGTCATCCTTCGTCTGTTCGGCGAAGTGCGGTTTGTGGCACTGGGTGCAAGCCGGAATCTTGCCGTGAACGTTGTGGCAGGTTGAGCAGTACAGCTTGCTGTGCTTGCTGGGGAATTCCTTGAGTTGCGCCATCTGCTGGGTGTGGCAGGACAGACACGCATCGGTGATGTTACCCGACAGCACGATGTTGAGCGGCGTATGGGGGTTCTTGTGGCAACCGAGGCAGCCGGTCAGTTCGTAGTGTTTTTTTCCGCTATGGCACTGGCTGCATTTGGGGATGATGTCTTTTGCCGGGACTTTGGGGGGGTGGCCGTCATGGCAGTCGAAACAAGTGATTTTCTTGTGGCCGGCGCCGTTAGCCGCAATGTCAGCGGGTGCCTGGGCGTGACACTTCACGCAGTCGTCAGTCGTCAGCTGCGGGGTAGCCTGCGCGGCTTGTACCTGGCTGCCAAGCCCCAGGCAGAGCGACGCCGCCAGGGCCAGGCCTGCTACGACGAAAAGCCTGATTTGTCTTACAGCATTCATCGTTCCTCCTCTGTGCATCTGCACATGTCATGAATTTGCTCCCTGACCGATGTCGCCAGGTTGCATGTCTCGCATTGAATACGGCGGATCATGGCGAAAATCGGCCGCAAAGCGCGCTGATTATGCCATTTCTCCTGATTTCAGTCAATTAGAAAAAGATAATCATCTGTTATTGAGAGGTTAGGGGTATGGCTGCACGGTGATGCGTCGCAGGCGTTGATACGAAGTGCCGACGTTTTAGCCCGGCACGGTTGAATGTTGGCCCGGGATGACATACATTGTTCCAAGGTGAGATGGTCAGTTTACCGGTTGGCAGAGCCGGGCCGGCCGATCAACTGAAGGAGGTGGATTGGGTGGAACGCGAATTGACCGATGATTTGCCGGTGCCGCACAGAAAGGCGGTCAGCGCTGGATTACGCGCGGCCTGGCCGATCTGTTTGGGGTATTTCCCGATTGGCTTGGCCTTTGGTGTCCTGGCGGGGAAAGCGGGCCTTACCCCTTGGGAAACGGGCTTGATGGCAATCCTGGTCTTTGCCGGCAGTGCGCAGTTCATTGCGGTAGCGATGCTCCAGGCGGGGGTGTCTGTGCTGCCGATCGTCATTACCACCTTTATGGTCAACCTGCGACACTTGTTGATGAGCTCTTCGCTTGCGGTCCATTTGCAGGGGGCTGGCGGCCGGTTCCTGGGTATGTTCGCCTATGGGGTCACCGATGAGAGCTTTGCGGTGAACATGGCGCGCTTCCGGAGCGGGGAATGGGACCGCTGGCGGGCTCTGGTGGTTAATCAGGCTGCGAACTTCGTCTGGATCTGCTGTTGTGTGGCGGGAACTTACGCCGGTCAGTTCATCCCCGCCCGGGCGTTTGGGATCGATTATGCGTTGACGGCGATGTTCATCTGCCTGCTGGTTTTCCAACTACACAACCGGCTTTACGTTATTATCGCGCTCGTGGCGGGCGCGGTTTCGGTCCTGCTGTATCTGGCGCTGCCAGGGAATATTTATGTAGTCGGAGGAGCAGTGACTGCGGCCACTGCCGGCTTTGCGTTGAAACGTCGCTATGCCGGTTCGGGGAGGAAAGCCGATGACAACAGCTGATTATCTGTTGCTGGTAATCGGGATGGGGCTGGTGACCTATCTTCCCCGCTGGTTGCCGCTGGCCCTGCTGACACGGCGGCAGTTGCCGGAGTGGCTGGTGACCTGGCTGGAGTTCGTGCCGGCCGCCATTCTCGGGGCATTGCTGGCGCCGGCGCTGGTGGCCACGGGTGAGCCGCGTCGGCTTGACCTGCTGCGCCCGGAGTTGTTTGCCGCCATGCCGACCTTTATCTTTGCCTTCAAGACCCGGTCCTTTGCCGGAACCGTCGTGGTCGGGATGCTCGCTTTCTGGTTGATCGGCTTGCTGGTTTAGCCGGAAACCATGCGCTGGAGGGGAAGGGGCCGTCCGGTGTCTACGGAAGCCCGGCAAGGCTGGCGAGCAGTTCTTGATAGTCGTTGCCGCCGATCTGCCGTAGCCGGGGCAGGAAGCCGGCGGGGAGCGGCGCGTGGATCGCCAGTTCCCGCCCGCTTTCCGGATGGCGCAGGGTTACCCGGAAAGCGTGCAGCAGATGGCCGGGATAGTCGCGCAGCGGTGTGCCGCCATAGCGGCGGTCGCCCCGGATCGGGTGGCCGAGCAGTGACAGGTGTTTGCGCAGCTGATGGGTCCGGCCGGTGATTGGATAGAGGGCGACGAAGGCCTCCGCCGCCCCCTGACGGAGGAGCTGAAAGCGGGTTTCCGCCTCTTTGCCGTCCAGCGGCTCGCTGATGGTCCCCTCGGTCGGGATTTCTCCTTCGACGACGGCCAGATAGAGCTTTCCCAGCCCTTCTTCCTTAACAAACCGACCGAACATCCCGGCGCTGGTGGCGCTTTTTGCCAGGATGGTCGCGCCGGAGGTGCCACGATCGAGGCGGTTGACCGGCCGGAGCTTGACGGGTGTTTCCCGCCAGCGGAGATGCCCTTCCGCAACCTGGACGAGGTTATGCTCTTCCGCTTCGGCGGTCCGGTGAACCGGCAGTCCCGCCGGTTTATTGACGACGATGATCCATTCGTCTTCAAACAAAATATCCAGGGCCGGTGGCTCGTGTGCGAGGAGCGCCCGGGTCCGGGAGCTCTCTTTGACGGTCAGCCGGTCACCGGCATGCAACGGGGCTTCGGCGGGGAAGGGGGCGCCGTTGACGGCAATATGTTCACTACGCAGCAGCTTTTTCAGATAAGCGGACGGAGCGGCCGGCAGGAGGTTGCGTAGCAGGCTCTCCAGGCTGCGGCAGTGGTCGGTGTCGGTAATTGTATAGGTGAGCATGGCAGCGAGTATAGACGGCCCCGGGGTGGAGTGCAAGCGGGAAGGAGAATGCCCTCCTTCCCGCTTGTCGCCTAGGCTTCCGTTTTCAGGAAGAGATAATCGGCAATGAGTTGGGCGATCCGGTCCGGCGGGTTGCGGTCATTGTTGAATGCCAGATGATAGAAACTCAGGTCGGCGGCGTCACAGTCGAGAAAATCGCGGATGAACCGGTCCCGCTCCTTTTGCCGTCTTTCGATGAGAATCTCGGCGTCTTGTCGGGAAATTCTGGAGCGGCGGGCGATTGAGCGAACCTTGTAGTCGAGTGAAGCATAAATCCGGAAATGGTAGCAGTTATCCAATTGCTGGGTAATGATAGAACTCCCCCGGCCGATCAGGATCACGTTGCCGGCGGTGGCCAGGGAAACGATCTGGCGGCAGAGGAGCCGGTAGTAATCCTTCTCGCTTTTCCAGCGGGAGGTAAGCGTGGAAATCATCTCGTCGAGGAAGCGGGGGCGATGACCGAGCGTTTGCAGCACGTCTTCGGCAAGATCGTGACGCCGCGCTACCTCTTCAAGCAGCCCCTTATCCATGACCGCCCACGGCTGCCGGGTTTTGGCCTCCAGCAGCTGCGCCAGTCGCTCGGCCATCGGGTATGCTTCACAACCGAATTCCCGCGAGATCGTGATGGTCGGCTTGCCTTTGCCCGCGCCCCGTTCCTCCTTGAGCCGGCGGGTTACTTCGAGCATTCCGGCAATTCTCTGTTCGATCGATGGTACGAGCAGCGTGTCCGGCATGATGCCCTCCTTTGGTCCGCCCGGTGTATTTGCTGGAGCGAAGATCCAGGATGGCGGACGCTCACGGTACAATTGTGCCGTCAGCTCCTCGCTAGTCAAGTGGCGAGCGCCGATGGATATTGGCAGGCGGCTTCGCTATACTTGAGTACAAGCTGAGGAAATGTCCCTGATACGGAGCGCGAAGGGAGGATACGGAGTGATGGTGGGCAGCCGACTTGCAGTGATTGCCACGATGCTGTTGCTCGTCTGCGGGGCGCTACCGGTCGACGGCGCCGACCGGGTGCCGGAGGTCTTGACCTATGAGCTTACCTGGACCGGCATCCCCGTCGGAGTTGCCTCTCAGGAAATCTTTGATGACGGGGCGAACCGGCGGATTGTTTCCACCGCCAGGTCCAACGATTGGCTGTCGGTGTTCTTCCCGGTAGAGGATCCGATCGAGAGTCGTTACAACCCGCATGAAGGCCAATTCCCCGGCCAGGTTCGTCATTATCGATTGCAGACCCGGGAAGGGCGCCATCACCGCGACCGGGAGATCGAGTTCCTGCCAGCGCAAGGGATCGCCCGGTTCCGTGACAACCTGAGCGGTGAACAGGCAGCGGTGGCCATTCCGCCCGGGACAATCGATGTTTATGGCAGCTTTTACCTGGTCCGCTACCTGCCGCTAGAGGTGGGCGTATCGCACTTTGTCGAGATTCTCGACAGCAAGCGCCAGCGGCGCATTGAAGTGCGGGTGCTCCGGAAGGAACGGTTAAAAACCGTCCTCGGCGACGTCGAGACCATTGTCATCCAACCGCTGGTAAAGTCGGAAGGGGTATTCGAGGGGAAAGGGTCGGTGCTGATCTGGCTGACTGACGATTCCCGGCGAGTTCCGGTCCGAGCCCGAACCAAGGTGACGGTAGGAAGCGTGACCGCGACGCTGGTAAAGCGCCTGGCGGGAGAGTGACGGCCTCGGGCTACCAATGGCAGTTTACGGCCCGCTTAACCACCTTTCTTTGGCATAATTCCCATACGACACCACGATCGGTGTTCTGCCACCCCCTTCCTTTTTATAAGGCCTCGTTCACCATTACCATCCGCACATGATAATTACTTATTGACACATTAAGAAAAATTTGATAAAAGAAGACCAATATTATCCGATTAATCCTGATTTGGTTGCCGCATCGGTTCAGTTTCGTGCAGTTGTGAGCAGCTCCCTGCCGATCCTGGCCCTTGCCAAGCCGGACGTCGATGGGAGATGGTGGTGTCGTGGTGTCTGGAGTGCCTGTTAAGAAGACTAAAAAGGTCTTATTTGTTTTTGTGGAGATGGGAAGGGGGAGAGAGCCACGTTTGCCGTTGTATTGTCGATCACCACACAAAGGAGAAGAACATGAACACCATGAGGCATGGAATTTTTCTGACATTGCTGCTGAGTATCCTTCTCGTTGTCTCTACGACGTCGGCCATGGCCGACGGTGCGGAATTCAAGCACTATGGCGTCAGATTGCGGGCGCTTGCGGTTATCCCCGACCAGAACGTCGACAGCCGGATCGACAACCTGGAGGTGGAAGCCAAACTTGACGTAACTCCGGAACTCGACCTGGAGTATTTCTTTACCCGCAACTTTTCCAGTGAACTGATCCTCGGGGTCACCAAGCACGATCTCGTTGCTCAGGGCCGCACCCTCGGCTCCACCTGGCTCCTCCCTCCGACCCTCACCTTCAAATATCATCCGTTGCCAAACTCCCGCGTGAGCCCTTATATCGGCGTTGGCATCAACTATGTCATTCCGTTTAACGACAAGGCTAACGGCGTCATCGATGTCCCCGATTTCCACGTCAAAAGCAGCGTCGGCTGGGCGGCCCAGGCCGGCGCTGACCTGGCCCTGGGGAATAATTGGTTTTTGAACCTCGATTTCAAATATCTCAACGTCGATACCCAGGTCAGAATCAATGGTACGGATTACGATCTCGATCTGAATCCCTATATTGTCGGTACCGGCGTCGGCTACCGCTTCTGAAATATCCCGGCTGTCCCTCCTTCTTTCCATGCCCCCGGTGCTCCCGGGGGTTTTTTTGTCTGTGGGGCGGCGCGCCGATCGAGCGTTGGCACCGTCAGGGCCGCTTCAGCGATCATCCGGTTCCCGGAGAGGAGAATGGTCGTCTTGGGCAGGCAAGCTGAGCCGGCCGCTTTACAAACGGTCCGGCAATGCTATTGTAGGAGGACATTTGGCTGAACGAACAACGAGAGAAAGGAACTCGACGATGGAAACCCTGGCAGCGATCAGCAGCAGAAGAAGCGTGCGGAAATTCTCTTCCCAGCCGGTGGAGCCGGAAAAGCTCCAGGCGGTGCTGGAGGCGGCCCGGCTGGCCCCTTCCTGGGCCAACATGCAGTGCTGGCGATTTGTGGTGGTAGAGGATCAGGCGATCAAGGCGAAGATCAGTGAACTCTCGTACGTGGAGGCGTTCTTTGCGCCGAAGGGATACAAGTCCAATCCGGCCCAGGGAGCCCTGGCGGAGGCCCCGGTGGTAATTGTCGCCTGCGGCGAGCCGACCCAGTCCGGCGAACTGCGGGGGCAGCCCTATTATCTGACCGATGTGGGGATAGCCGCGGAAAACATGATGCTCGCCGCCCATGACCTGGGTCTGGGCACGGTCTTTGTCGGCGTGTTCGACGAAGAACAGCTCGGCGAGCTGCTTGGGATTCCGCCGGAACTGCGGATCGTCGGCCTCTTCCCGCTCGGCTATCCGCTGGAGCCGGCCAAGGCCGGGCCGTCGCGCAAGCCGCTGGCCGAGATCGTCCATTACGGCAAGTATCAGGCGTAGCCGGTCTGCAGCGTTGTCCCCGATAAAAAAGGCGCGGAGAGTGTTCTCCGCGCCTTTTTTCGGCCAGGGGAAAGAGGGGGGGTCAATTCCCCAGGGCCGCTTTCAGATCCGCTTCCGCCGTGGTGATTGGGCCGAGGTTGAAGTTCTCCACCAGGAAGTTGAGGATGTTCGGGGTGATGAAGGCCGGCAGCGACGGGCCGATCTTGATGTTCTTGATCCCCAGGTGGAGGAGCGAAAGGAGAATCACTACCGCCTTCTGCTCGTACCAGGAGAGGATCATCGACAGCGGCAGGTCGTTGACGCCGCAGTTGAAGGCGTTGGCCAGAGCCAGGGCGATCTGCAGCGCCGAGTAGGCGTCATTGCACTGGCCGATGTCGAGAAGTCGCGGGATGCCGCCGATGTCGCCGAACTCCAGCTTGTTGAAACGGTATTTGCCGCAGGCCAGGGTCAGGATGACGCAGTCCTGGGGAACCTGTTCCGCCAGTTCGGTGTAGTAGTTGCGGCCCGGCTTGGCGCCGTCGCAGCCGCCGATCAGGAAGAAATGCTTGATGGCGCCGGTCTTGACCCCTTCGATCACTTTGTCGGCAACGCTGAGAACGGCGTTGTGGCCGAAGCCGGTAAGGATGTCCTTGGCCGGGGCGTCGGGGAGGTCGGGAGATTCGAGCGCCTTGTTGATGACTTCAGAGAAGTCCCAGCCGGCGATGTGCTTGATTCCCGGCCAGCCGACCTGGCCCCAGGAGAAGAGCCGGTCCTTGTAGGATTCGGCGGGGCGCTGGATACAGTTGGTGTTAAAGATGATCGCCCCGGGGAAACTGGGGAATTCCTTGGCCTGATCCTGCCAGGCGCCGCCAAAATTGCCGTAGAGGTGCGGATATTTCTGCTTGAGCCCGGGATAGCCGTGGGCTGGCAGCATCTCGCCGTGGGTATAGATGTCGACCCCCTTGCCGGCGGTCTGCTTGAGCAGCTCTTCGAGCATCCGCAGGTCGTGACCGGAAACAAGGATGCCCTTGTTCTTTCGGGTGCCGGTCGGTACCGGGGTCGGGACCGGATGTCCATAGTGCTCCACGTGCCCTTCGTTCAGTATCCCCATCACGGTAATGTTCAGCTTGCCACACTCCATGGCGAGGCCGACGAAGTCCATCAGCCCCTTGGTCGGGTCGGCGGTGGCGGCCAGTGCCTTGTGGAAGAAGGCGAATACTTCGTCGCTCTTCTTGCCGAGGATCGCGGCATGGTCGGCGTAGGCGGCCATCCCCTTGAGGCCGTAGATGAGAATTTCGATGGCCGAGCGGATGTCGGGATCGCTGTGGTGGGTGTTGATGCCATGTTCCTGGCCCTGCTTGATCAGTCCTTCGAGATCGCCGGCGATTACCCAGGCGGCGGGAGTGGCGGTGACGGCCGGGGCATGGCCGCCGTTCTTCTCGCGGTAAGCCGTTTCGTAGAGCGCCTTGGCCTTTTCCTTCAGGTCGAAACAGGTGCGAAGCTTGCCGGCGATGCTGACCGGATCGAAATCGACGTTGGTGACGGTGGTGAAGAGCCCTTCGAGGGTGAACTGGTCGATTGCCTCGTCCGTTACCCCCAGCTCGCGTGCCTTGTCGGCGTAGCTGGCGAGCCCCTTGAGGCCAAAAAGCATCAGATCCTGCAGCGCGGCGACCTCCGGGTTCTTGCCACAAACCCCGATGATTTCACAGCCGACGCCTTTGGCGGCCTGTTCGCACTGGTTACAGAACATTCCCATGATCGTAATCCTCCTTTGTGGTTTTGGGGGAGCCCCGTGAAAAAAGAGCTCTAAAACTATAGCCCCGTTGGGATGGTTTTCAATTGTGCCTGGGTTGATTTGTACCGCAGTTGCGGTCCTTTATCTTTGACCTTGGTCAAGTTTTGTGCGAAAAGGAGCGGAGCTGCCCGGGTACCGCCGCAGGCGGGGGAGGATGTCGTGAATGAGGATAAAATGCGCTGGAATCAGCGCTACCTTACGGAGGATTGCCTTCTCGGCGAGCAGCCGTCGCGCTTGCTCGCCGAATGGATCGAGAAACTGAAACTGCTCTGCCCGGGACGCCGGGCGCTTGATGTTGCCTGCGGCGAAGGGCGCAACAGCATCTTTCTTGCCCGACACGGCTTTGCGGTCACCGGCCTCGATATCTCCCCGGTGGGGCTTGCCAAGGCCCGCCGCTGGGCGGCCCGAGAGAGGCTGGCCGCCGAGTTTCGCCTGATCGACCTGGAAGGATATCGTTTTGCCGAAACCTACGATCTGATCCTCAATTGCAATTTTCTCCTCAGGGAGCTGATCCCCCGGGAGGTCGCCGCCCTTGTTCCCGGCGGGGTGCTGCTGTTCGATACCATTCTCGCCGGGGCCAATGCGCCGGTGCCGCACCGACCGGAGTATCTGCTCCAGCCGGGAGAACTGTGCCGACTCTTCACGCCCTTTCCCGGTTCGATCCTCTTCTGCGAGGAATTCCCCGCCGACCCGTCGCCGACCGCCAAACTGATTTTTCAGAAGCGCGCCGGCGAGCGGTGATGCCGTCCCGCACAGGCACTCCGCGACGAGCAAACTGCCGGGGGAATGCGGAAAATCGCCGGTCAGCTTTTGACAAGGCGGCGTTTTAAGCAAGAATTAACAGAAAGGCCCTGGCGATTTTTGCCAAGTATGTGCTGCCGAGGAGTAACGATGCGCGTCTGGAAAAAACTGGTTATCGGAGGGGTCGTTTTCCTGGTCTGTCTGTTGGCGTTTATTGCCTTTATTCTGCCCGGGATTGTCAAGAGCAAGGCTATCCGGGCGGTGGAGGAGTCAACCGGCAGAAAACTTGCCATCGGCGCGATTGCCCTCAACCCGCTGAACTGGACGGCGGAGGTGCGTGATGTCCGCTACACGGAGCGCGATGGCCGGACGGTCTTCGCCTCGTTCAGCAGCGTCCGGGTAGCGGTCAGCCCGAGTTCGATCTTCCGCTGGGCGCCGATCGTCTCTGAACTGCGCGTCAGTTCTCCCTACCTTCACCTGGTCCGGACCGGGGCCAATACCTATAATTTTTCCGATCTGCTGGAAAAAAAGCAGCCGACTGCCAAAAAAGAACCCGAAAAACCGTTTGCCTTCTCCCTTAACAATATATCGGTGGTCAACGGTTCGATCGATTTTATCGACCAGGGGCTGCCGGTCGAGAAGCGCCACCAGATCCGCCGCCTCGAACTGGCGGTGCCGTTCATCAGCACCATTCCCTATTATGCCGACCGCTATATCGATCCCCGCTTCCGGGCGGTGGTGAATGGTTCACCGCTGGCTCTCGACGGCAAGCTGAAACCGTTTGCCCGAAGCGTCGAATACTCGCTGGACATCAACCTGCGCCAGCTGGATCTCCCCTACTATTTCGCCTATATCCCGGCAAAGCTGCCGATCCGCATCGAGCGGGGAACCGCGGCGACCCAACTGGAGGTAACCTACCGCAATCCCGCCGACCGCAACCCGGAGCTGGAGGTCCGGGGCACGGTTTCACTGGCCGGCCTGCGGCTCGCCGAACGCTCCGGTGCGCCGCTCACCGAACTGGACCGGCTCGAAGTGGGGATTTCCCGGGCGTCGCTGTTGAACCGCGAATTCCTCCTCTCCTCGATTGCCGTTGATCAATTGCACGTCACCCTGGCACGTGACCGGCAGGGGATCTGGAATGTGAACCGGCTGAGCGAGCGGGAGGGGGCGGCCGGGGAGCTGCCGCCGGAGAAGGAGCAGCCGGAGAAGACGAAGCCGGTCATCGAGGTCGGTCGATTCCAACTGCGCGATGCGGGCATCACCCTGAGCGACGCCGTACCGCTGGGTGGCTTCCATAGCGAGGTCAAGAAGCTTGACTTTGACCTGCACGGTTTTTCCACCCGGGCCGGCAAGACGGCGAACTATGTGCTTTCCTTTGCCACGGGCCGTGGGGAAGAGGGGCGCTTCGACGGGAAGTTCTCGGTCGAACCCCGGGCAGCGACGGTGGCGGCG
Organism: Geotalea uraniireducens; assembly: GCF_027943965.1. NCBI lineage: Bacteria > Pseudomonadati > Thermodesulfobacteriota > Desulfuromonadia > Geobacterales > Geobacteraceae > Geotalea > Geotalea uraniireducens. Next base: position 778,321 of record NZ_AP027151.1, read on the forward strand.
TCGGTGAAAGGGGTCAGCCTCGATGCCTATTATCCATATCTGGCCGGCATCCTGGCGGCACCGGTCAAGGGGAAGGCCGAACTGGCCGGCGAACTGTCCTATAGTGCTGAAACCGGCCTTGCCGCCGACAAACTCAAGGTGTCGCTGGCCGATCTTGCGGCACCGTTCGGCCCCCGCGACCGGGGCCGGATCGCCCGGCTCGTCCTGGACGGCGGCCGTTACCGGCAGCAGGAAAATCTTTTCGAGTTGGCTTCGGTGACGATGAGCGGCGCCGATATCCGCTTCTCCCGCGACGAACAGGGCCGGTTGTCGCCGCTGGCGTTGCTCGCGGCGGCAAAAGGGGGCAAGGAGAGAGGGAAGGGGGAGCCGGCTCCTGCCGAGCGCCATGGCCCGCCGTTCCGCTATCGGATCGAGTCGGTCGGGGTGAACGGCGCCACCGTTGCCTTTACCGACCACCAGGTGGAAGATGCGCCGACCTTCACCCTCCGGCGGCTCACGGTCAACGCCCGCGGGATCACCGGGCCGAAGATGGCCGTCATGCCGTTCCGGCTCTCTGCCGGCTACGGTCGGAACGGCACGATCCGGGCCGCCGGGACCGTTCTCCCCGTGCCGCTCACTGCCAAGGGAACTCTGGCGCTGCAACGGCTGCCGCTTGCCGACTTTTCCCCCTATTTACCGGAGAACCTGAACATCATCGTCGCCAGCGGGACGGTCGATACCCGGCTTTCCTATGCACTGGCCTCCAAAGGGGGACGGCTGACCGGTTCATTCTCCGGCGGCGGCGACGTCCGCGCCTTCCAATGCCTCGATGCCGAGGGGGACGACCTCCTCAAGTGGGACAGCCTCCAGCTCGACCAGGTCAAGGGGACCCTTGCTCCCTTTGCGCTCCGGATCGGCGCGGTGGCCCTCTCGACGTTCTATTCGCGGATCATCATCGAAAAGGATGGCCGCCTGAACCTGCAGAATCTCTATACGTCGGAAGCGCCGGCCGAGAAGACCACTGCAGCGACACCAACCGCGGCGCCGCCGGCAGCGGCAGCGCCGGCTCCGGTGCCGACCCAGCCGGCGCCCGGGAAAAAGATCGTCATCGACAACGTGACGATGCAGGATGGGACCCTCAATTTCACCGATCGGCACCTGCAACAGGAATATACCACGACCCTCTACAACCTCGGCGGGCGGATCAGCGGGCTTTCTTCCGAGGAGAACCGCTTTGCCGATGTCGACCTGCGCGGCAACCTGGAAAATCTGTCGCCGCTCCAGATCACCGGCAAGATCAATCCGTTGCGCAACGATCTCTATGCCGACCTGAAGGTGAGTTTCACCGATATCGAGCTGTCGCCCTTCACTCCCTATTCGGGCACCTATATCGGCTACGGCGTCGAGCGGGGCAAGCTCTCGCTCGATCTCAAGTATCTGATCCAGAACAAGCAGCTCAATTCGGAAAACAAGGTCTTCATCGACCAGCTGACTTTCGGCAAGCAGATCGAAAGCGACAAGGCGACCCGCCTGCCGGTCCGGCTGGCCGTGGCGCTCTTGAAGGACCGCAAGGGGGAAATCCATCTCGATCTGCCGGTCACCGGCCGGACCGACGATCCCCAGTTCAGTGTCTGGCGGGTGGTCTGGAAGATCATCAAGAATCTGCTGGTCAAGGCGGCGACCTCTCCCTTCGCGTTGCTGCAGGCGGCCTTCGGCGGCGGCGAGGATTTCAGTGCCGTCCGCTTCGCCCCGGGCTCGGCCCGCCTGGCCGAGCCGGAGCAGGCCAAGCTGGCGAAGATCGCCCAGGCGATCAACGATCGCCCCTCGCTCAAAATCGACGTCACCGGTTTTGTCGATCGGGAGCGCGATCCCGAAGGGTACCGCAACGAACTGCTGTTGAGGAAGATGCGGGGAGAAAAATTCCTCCAGCTGGTGAAGGAGCGGCGCAACCGGCCGGAAGACTCGGCCGAGACAATGCAGCTGGCGCCGGAGGAGTATTCCCGTTACCTGAAAGAGGTCTACCGCAAGGAGAAATTCCCCAAACCGCGCAATATCTTCGGCTTCGTCAAGGACATCCCCGATGCGGAGATGAAAAAGCTGATCCTGGCCAACACCGTGGTCGGCGAGGCGCAGCTCAAGACGCTGGCGGCGGAACGGGCCGGGGCGGTGAAAACGTTCCTGGTGGAAAAAGGGAAGGTCGATCCGGCGCGGATCTTTATCAAGAGCGGGGATATCTACAAGGCGCCGACGGAAGAGGGGACCGTCGCCAGTCGGGTCGAGTTCGGGGCGGCGGTCGATTGACAGCCGACGGGGGCGAACCGTGCTTCGCCCCCGTCGGCCCAAGTCGTATCGCTAGCTGAAATTCCAGATAATCATTTCCAGAATATCCTTCCAGCTCTTGCCGATCTCGTTAACCACCGTCGGTTCGAAACCGCAGTGCATCATGCACTGGGCACAGCGGGGGTCCTTGCCGACACCGTACTTGTCCCAGTCGGTCTTGGCCATCATCTCCCGGAAGGTCGGGTAGTGGGTGTCGGTGATCAGGTAGCAGGGGGCTTTCCACCCCAGCGGGTTGCGGGTCGGATTGCCCCACGGCGTGCAGGCGAGCTTCTTCTCTCCCTTGAGGAAACGGAGGTACATGGGGGTGGACCAGAAGCGGAACCGCTTGCTCATCCGGTAGACTTCCTCGAATTTCTTCTCAATCTCCCGGCGTTGCAGGAAGAGGTTCTCGCCAACCGCCTCGTAGTCGAAGCCGGGTGCCACCAGCAGTCCGTCGACGCCGATATCGGTCAACAGCGAGAAGAGCATCTCGATTTCCACCAGGTCAGAATCCTTGAAAATGGTGGTGTTGGTGCAGACACGGAACCCCAGCGACTTGGCCTTCCTGATGCCGGCGATGGCGGTCTTGAAGGTCCCTTTCCGCTCCAGAATCCGGTCGTGGGTCTCTTCCAGTCCGTCCATGTGGACATTGAGGGTCAGATTGGGGTGGGGCTTCATGTTCTCGAGGGCCTTTTCCAGCAGCAGGCCGTTGGTGCAGAGCTGGATGTGTTTCCCCCGGTCGAGCACTTCCGGGATCAGTTCGTAGATGTGGCTGTAGAGGAACGGTTCGCCACCGGTAATGGTAACTACCGGGGCCGGGCATTCGTCCACCGAGCGGAGACATTCTTCCAGGCTCATCATCTGCTGGATGGTCTCGGCGTATTCGCGAATCCGGCCACAGCCGGAACAGGCGAGGTTACAGAGGTGGGTTGGCTCCAGCATCAGTACCAGTGGGTATTTTTCGATCTTTTGCAGCTTGTTCGAAATGATGTATTTGGTCAGGTCGTAGTTAAGCTTCCACGGAAAACGCATCGAACGGTAATTCCTTTCACTTGCCATACGGCATTCATTGGTCAGGGCGACCGAAGTGGTCGCCGCTGTCGCTCTCCCGGCTATCTTGCCAGCGAGAGTGGCGGTTGTTGCCGGGACTTGAGAAATGCCTCCGTTGCAGCGGCGATGCCGGCGGCATCCAGCCCCAAATCCTTGCGCAGCTGTGCCTGGCTCCCCTGCTCGATAAACCGGTCTGGGATGCCGAGCCGCTTTACCCGTACGTCGGTCAGCCCCTCGTCGGCCAGCAGTTCCAGGACGGCGCTGCCGAAGCCCCCTTGCAGGGCGTTTTCTTCGACAGTGACGAGGCAGCCGGTCCGCTGGGCGGCGTCGAGGATCAGTTCCCGGTCGAGCGGCTTGACGAAGCGGGCGTTGATGACGGTGGCGGCAATGCCCCGCTCGCGGAGGTTTTTGGCGGCCTCGACCGCCGGGTAGACGGTGCTGCCGATGGCCACGATCGTCACGTCGCCGCCATCGGTGATGAGTTCGCCCCGGCCGATTTCCAGTGCCCGGAGTTCCTGGTCGAGCGGAATGCCGTAGCCGGTGCCGCGCGGATAGCGGAGTGCGATGGGGCGGCCGTGGTAGATGGCGGTTTTCAACATGTGCTGCAGCTCGTTCTCGTCCTTCGGCGCCATCAGGGTCAGCTCCGGCAGATGGCGCAGGTAGGAGAGGTCGAAGACACCGTGATGGGTCGGGCCGTCATCGCCCACCAGCCCCCCCCGGTCAAGGGCGAGGGTGACGGGGAGCTTCTGCAGGCAGATGTCATGGAACACCTGGTCGTAGGCCCGCTGCATGAAGGTTGAATAGATGGCAGTCACCGGCCGGAACCCTTCGGCGGCCAGCCCGGCGGCAAAAGTCAGGCCGTGCTGTTCGGCGATGCCGACGTCGAAGAACCGTTCAGGGAAGCGGCGGGCAAAGGGGGTCAGCCCGGTGCCGTCAGGCATGGCGGCGGTGATGGCGACGATCCGCTCGTCTTCCTCGGCCAGTTTCACCATGGTGGCGCCGAAGACCCCGGTGTAGGAGGCGCCGCCCCCTTTGGCGGTGGTCTTGCCGGTGGCGACGTCGAAAGGGCCGACGCCGTGGAAGACGTCGGGGTTGGTTTCGGCCGGCAGGTATCCCTTCCCCTTGGTGGTCATGATGTGAATCAGCACCGGGCCGTCGAGATCGCGGGCATTCTTCATCACCTCCAGCAGCTGGGGAAGGTCGTTGCCGTTGAGCGGGCCGATGTATTCAAAGCCGAGGGCTTCGAAGAGCATCCCGGGGGTGAGGAATCCCTTGAGGGAGTTTTCCGCCCGGCGGGCGAAATGAAGAATATCTTTGCCGATGGCCGGAATATTCTGCAGGAGCCCCTGCATCTCCTTCTTCAGGTCGCGGAAGTAGCTGCCGGTCAGCTTGCGGGAGACGAAGGAGGAAAAGGCGCCGACGTTCCTGGAGATCGACATCTCGTTGTCGTTGAGGACCACGATCAGGTTCTTGTGGAGATGGCCCGCCTGGTTGAGGGCCTCGAAGGCGATGCCCCCGGTGAGCGAGCCGTCGCCGATCACCGCGATCACCTTGCTTTCCTTGCCGTCCAGGTCACGGGCCACCGCCATGCCGAGACCGGCGGAGATGGAGGTCGACGAGTGGCCGGCGCCGAAGGCGTCGTGGGGCGATTCGCTCCGCTTCGGGAAGCCGCTGATGCCGCCGTACTGGCGCTGGGTATGGAAGCGGTCGCGGCGGCCGGTGAGGATCTTGTGGGTATAGGCCTGGTGTCCCACGTCCCAGATGATCCGGTCGGTCGGCGAGTCGAAGCAGTAGTGGAGGGCGATGGAAAGCTCGACCGCCCCCAGGTTCGATGCCAGGTGACCGCCGGTCTGGGCTACGGTTTCCAGCAGAAAACGGCGGATTTCGGCGGCCAGGGCGGGCAGGTCCTCGCGCTTGATCTGCTTGAGGTCCGTCGGACTGTTTATGGTATCGAGCAGCTTGTACATGGCAACTCCTTTTGCAGCAGCCTAGCGGGCATAGCCGTGGGCGCGGAACCACTCGACCGCCCGGCGCAGGGATTCCGCGGCCGGCCGTTGGGGAAGGCCAAGTTCCCTGACCGCCTTGGTCGAGTCGAAAAACATAAACTTCTTGGCCATCTGCACCCCGGCCAGCGGGATCAGCGGTTCCCGGCCGGTGATCCGGGCCAGCCCTTCGTTCAGGTGGGCGGCCAGCAACAGCGGGGTGTGGGGAAGCCTGACCCGCGGCGCTGCCAGCCCGGTGATCTCCGCCAGCAGGGCGAAAATCTGTCGCAGGGTCAGATTTTCGTTGCCGAGGATGTATTTCTCGCCGACCGTTCCCCGTTTGGCCGCCAGCAGGTGGCCGCGGGCACAATCCTGGACGTCGATGATGTTCAGGCCGGTGTCCAGGTAGGCCGGCATCTTCCGATTGAGGAAATCGACGATGATCTTTCCCGTCGGGGTCGGTTTGATGTCGAAGGGACCGACCGGGGTCGAGGGGTTGACGATCACCAGCGGCAGCCCCTCGGCGACGAACTTCTCCGCTTCCCGCTCCGCGAGGAACTTGCTTTTCTTGTAATGGCCGACCATGTCGGCAAAGGTGACCGGAGTGGTTTCGCTCCCCGGCGTGCCGTCGCCGGGGTTGCCGAGGGTGCCGACGCTGCTGGTGTAGACGACCCGGGCAATGCCGCTTTCCCGTGCCGCCGTCAGGATATTCCTGGTGCCGTCAACGTTGGCGGCGTACATGGCGGCAGGATCGCGGGTCCAGAGCCGGTAGTCGGCGGCGGCATGGAACAGCCAGCCGCAGCCGGCGAGTCCCCGGGCCAGCGCGCCCCGGTCCCCGAGGTCGCCGGGGCAGATCTCCACGTCGAGCCCGGCCAGGTTGCCGCGGTCGGCACTCGGCCGGACGAGTACCTTGACCTGGTGGCCATCGGCCAGCAGTTCCCGAACGATGCTCGCGCCTATGAATCCGGTCGCCCCGGTTACGAAAACCTTCATGATTCCCTGCCAGAAACTGATGTAGGGGCGTGTCCGGGACCCGCCCCTACCCATGGGTGATCTCTGTTGCTGCCGGTGGCTATCCGGCCTGCCCCACCAGCTGTGCCCGGTAGCGTCCCAGCGCCATCAACGGGAAGCAGTTGCGGTAAATATGATACTTGATCATGAAGTACTTGGGGAAACCGGTGCCGGTGAAATTATCCTCGTCCCAGGTCCCGTCCGGCTTCTGAGTGTCGATCAGATATTGGACCCCGCGGGCGACGGCGGTACTGTTCACTTCGCCGGCGGCCAGGAGCGACAGGAGCGCCCAGCCGGTCTGGGAGGCGGTGCTTTCGCCCACGCCCGCCAGGGACGGATCATCATAGGACGCGCAGGTCTCGCCCCAGCCGCCGTCGGCATTTTGCCGTGACTTGATCCAGTTGATCGCCCGGTGAATGTCGGGGCTGGACATGTCCAGCCCGATGGCGGCCAGCCCGCTCAGCACCGACCAGGTGCCGTAGAGATAGTTGACGCCCCACCGGCCCCACCAGGGCCCCTCGGGTTCCTGGGTTTCCCAGATGAACTTGAGGGCTCGCTGGGCTGCCGGGTGGTCCTGCGGGTAGCCGAAAGTGCCCATCAGCTCCAGCATCCGGCCGGTCAGGTCGGCGGTCGGCGGATCGATCAGCGCTTCCAGGTCGGCAAAGGGGATCTTGTTGAGGATATGTTTGGTATTGTCCTTGTCGAAAGCACCCCAGCCGCCGTTTTTGCTCTGCATGCCGAGACACCAGTTGATCCCCCGTTTGATGGCATCCTGTTTCGCCTGTTCGTCCTTGACCCGGATATGGTTGATGGCCATCATGACGATCCCCGAATCATCGACGTCGGGATACCAGTCGTTGAGGAACTCGAAGGCCCAGCCGCCCGGCGCCAGGTCGGGACTCTTGATTCGCCAGTCGCCAGCCTTGCGCACCTCGCGGTCGAGGAGCCACTGGGCGGCCTTGACCAACGCCGGGTGGTCGGTCGGCACTTCCGCGTCGGCCAGGGCCATCAGGCCCAGCGCAGTATCCCAGACCGGCGAGACGCATGACTGGAGGACGATCTCGTTTTCCCCTTCGACACAGAAATTGGCCAGGGCCTGCAGGCCGTTGGCCACTGCCGGGTGGTCGTTGGCGTAACCGAGGCAGTGCAGCGCCAGCACCGAATTGAGCATCGCCGGCTGAATGCCGCCCCAGTCGCCGCTCGGCTCCTGGTGGTCGAGCACCCACTGTTCGGCCATCGCCATCGACCGCTTTTTGAACGGGCGGATCGGGTTCGATTCGTAGACCTTCAGCAAGTGATCGATGCCGATGAAAAAGTTCTTCCAGGTAAAGATGCCGTCTTCCTTGGTGAAAGTATAGTCGGTCGGCCGCGGTGGCCGGACGTAGAGCTCCTGGACCCGGGCCCAGGGGGGAAGCTTGCGCACCGGCCGCTCGGCCATGACGATCGAGAGCGGGATGATTGTCGCCCGGGACCAGCTGGAGAACTCGTACATGTTGAAATACGCCCAGTTCGGCAGCAGCATCAGCTCGATCGGCATCGACGGAACGCCGAGCCAGGAGAATTCGCCGAACAGCGCCAGGAAGATCTTGGTGAAGACCCGGGCCTTGAGGATCCCCCCCTTGCTGAGGATGAAGGCGCGGGCCTTGGCCATGGCCGGATGGTCGGCCGGGTAGCCGGCCAGCTTGAGGGCGAAGTATGCCTCGATCGTGGTCGACAGGTCACCGGGGCCGCCGTAATAGATGCACCAGTACCCTTCCTCGGTCTGCTTGCTGAGGATGTAGTTGGCCATCTTCCGTTCTTTTTCCTTGTTCACCAGCCCCATGAAATGGAAGAGCATGATGTACTCGGAGGTGATGGTGACGTTGGACTCCAGTTCGGCCCACCAGTACCCTTCCGGCAATTGCTCGCGGAAAAAGAAGTCACGGGTCCGCTCGATGGTCCGATCCAGGGGGGTATTCCCCTCGACGTCCCGCTTTTTCCAGATGGAGGCCGGCAGATGGTGAATCTTGGCCCCCGGTTTTTTTCGGTTATCCTCTTTTACCTCCCGCACCGGTTCGCTGAATGACGTAAGTGCGTTGGAAATTGGATGTTTAGAGGTATTCATCGTGCTCTGCTCCTTGTTGCATTCCACCGAAATTTTGGCTATCCGCAGGCGTTGGAGATAATAAGACCAAAATAATCTGTACCTTTTACCACAAAATTTTGAAAAGTACACGCTCTTTCCCCAAAGCCGAAACATCTCTGTAATCATGTCGACATGTTAGGCCGCTCGCCGCTGGGGGATTCGCCGGGGGTAACTCAATTGACCTGCGCCGGACCGGTATGCTATCGTGGCCGAGTTTGCCTGAACCTGGACGATGAAGGTGTGAAAATGGGACAAGATAAGGAAATGAAACGTTTTTCCGGGCTGTTCGGGATGGTTGCCCGCCATCCGCGGCTGATCCTGGCGCTGGCGCTGCTGCTCTCGGCGCTGGCGGTGCTGCTGACCAAGGAGAAGATGCGTTTTCTGACCGGTCGGGACGACCTGATGCCGCGCAACGCCCCCTTCCAGCGGGAATACCGGGCGAACCGCGCCGAATTCGGCGACAAGGAAGAGATTGTCGTTGTCATCGAAAGCAGCGACGAAGCGAAGGCCGCCGCCTTCGGCTCCCGGCTCTACGAGCGCTTGACGGCCGACCGGCGGGTGTTCCGGGAGGTGTTCTATCCCGCCGGGCTCCCCTTTTTCCGGACCAATGGCCTCCTCTTCATGTCCCTCGACGACCTGCGGACCCTGCGCCGCAACCTGACCCTCGCCAAGCCGACGCTGAAAGCCCTGGCGGCGGCACCGTCGGTCCAGACTCTCTTCACCCAACTGACCGAACAGATTGATGCCTATCTCCGGCAGGGGGGCGGCCGGCCGGAGAGCGCTGCCGATCTTGCCCGCATCTCTTTCATGCTCGACAAACTTGGGAGCGGCATTGCCACGTTCGGTGCCGGCGGCGGCACATCCCCCCCCTCCCTGGAGGCGGTGTTTCTCGGCGGGAACGATTCGGCCCTGGCACGGGCGGGGCGGATGCAGATCCTGACGGTGCTGCCGGTCCGCGATGCTGCCAGCTTCGTCCCGGCTGAAGAGGCGATCCGGACCGTCCGCGGCGAGGTGGCGAAACTGAAGGCGCTGCCCGAATTCGCCGGCGTGACCGCGGGCCTTACCGGCACGCCGGTGCTCGAATTCGAGGAGATGGCCACCAGCCAACGGGACATTGCCATTGCCACCGTTCTGTCGCTGGGGCTGACCGTGGTGCTGCTCTTGCTGGCTTTCCGGGGCTTTCTCAACGTCCTGGCGGCGATGGTGTCGCTGGTGGTGGCCATCTGCCTCTCCTTCGGCCTGGCGACGCTGGTGGTCGGCCACCTCAATATCCTGTCGATGGTCTTTGCTGTGATGCTGATCGGTATCGGGATCGAGTACGGCATCCAGGTGGTGCTTCGCTACCAGGAGGAACTCGGTACCGGGGCGGAGCCGCTGGACGCGATCGCTACCGGCCTCAGCCGGAATTTCTGGGCGATCCTCATGGCCGCGGCAACTACCGCCGCCGCTTTTTTCACCTTCGTCTTCACCGACTTCCGGGGGATCGCCGAACTCGGGATCATCGCTTCGCTCGGCATCGGCGTCTGCGTACTGGTCACCTTCACCGTCCTGCCGGCAATGCTGGTGCTGCTGGCGAAATACCGCCGGCCGGCGAAGAGCGGCCGGGCGGCGGCCGGGCGTTCACCCGGCGGTTCCGGCACACTGCGGCGTTTCCTCTTCGGCCATCCGAAGGCGGTGGTGACCATCACGGCAATCTTGTGCCTGGCCTCGCTCTACCCACTGATCGAGACCCGCTTCGACTACAACCTGCTCAATCTCCAGGCGAAAGGCCTGGAACCGGTGGAGTACGCTTACAAGCTGATGCGGAGCAAGGAAAACTCCGGTTACTTCGCCGTCGCCACCGCCGGCTCGGCCGCCGAGGCCCAGGCGCTGACCCGTCGCCTGGAGGCGTTGCCGGCCGTCGACCACGTGGTCAGTCTTCTCTCCTTCGTTCCCGACCACCAGCCGGAAAAGCTGGCCGAACTCGCCGCCCTGCGCCGGGAACTCGCCGACGTCAAGCCGGTCCCCTATGACGAGGATCTGCAGGTGATGGCGTTGCCGACGGTCTTCGAGAACTTCCGGACCACCGTCACCCGGCTGAACGAGCGGCTTACCGCCGAGCGGCGGCCGGAGGCCCGGCAGGTCGGGGCGTTCCTCGCCACCCTCGATCGCTTTTTCGCCACCCTGGAGAAAGAAAAGGACAAGAACGCCCTCGGCATGCTGCGGGATTTCCAGGGGGGGATGCTTGCCTCGCTGCCGGAGCAGCTCGGCCAGCTCAAGGAGAGCCTCAACGCCAGACCGGTGACCGTTGCCGATATCCCGCCGCAGCTGCGGGAGCGGTTCGTCGGCAAGAGCGGCCGCTATCTTCTGCAGATTGCCCCGCGGGAGGAGATCTTCGAACGGGGGCCGCTGCAGCGCTTCATCGAGCAGGTGCGGACGGTGGTCCCGAACGTCAACGGCGAACCGGTGATGGTTTACGAGTCGATGACCATCATGCGCAACGCCTACCTCTGGGCCTTCATCTACGCCTTTGCCGCCATTGTCGCCATTCTGCTGCTGGCCTTCCGCAGCGTGACTTACGCCGCCATCGGCCTGGTGCCGCTGGTGGTCGGTATCCTCTTGATGGTGGGGGGAATGTGGCTCGGCGGAATCAGTTTCAATTCGGCCAACATCATCGTCATGCCGCTGATCCTCGGTATCGCCGTCGATTCGGGAATCTACATCATCAACCGCTTTCGCCGGGAAAATGGCGATGCCGCCGCGGTGGTGATGAGCAGTACCGGCCTCGGGGTGATCTACAATACCCTTACCATCATGGCCAGCTTCGGCGCCCTGATGGTGGCCCATCATCGGGGCGTGTTCAGCATCGGGGCGGTGATGTCGCTCGGGATGGTCGCCTGCCAGGCAGCCTTCATCCTGGTGTTGCCGGCCGTGTTGAGCCTGGTGGGGAAAAAGTGACCGCCGGGCGCTACCGGGGGCTGGCCGGCGCGGTGCCGCTGGCGCATTTTTTCCTCCGCGAGCGGCTGCGCGGCGGCGACCGGGCGGTGGACGCCACCTGCGGCAACGGCCACGACACCTTGCTGCTCGCCCGGCTGGTCGGGCCGACGGGAAAAGTCTGGGCCTTCGACGTACAAGCGGCAGCCCTGGCCGTCGCCGCCGAGCGACTGACTGCGGCGGGTTGCCGTGATTGGGTGGAACTGCTGGCCGTCGGCCACGAGCGGTTGGCCGAACTGGTCGCCGGACCGCTGCGGGCGGTGGTCTTCAACCTCGGCTATCTCCCCGGTGCCGACCGACAGACGGTCACCAGTCCCGCAAGCACCGTCGCCGCCCTGGAGCAGGCGCTTTCCCTGCTGGCGCCCGGGGGGCTCATTCTCATCGCAGTCTATACCGGCCATCCCGGCGGCGAGGCGGAGCGGCAGGCCGTCGAACAGTGGGCGACCGGCCTTTCCCCTGCTTGCTGCAATGCCTGGCGGAGTTGTCAACTCAACCGGTCGGCGGCGGCTCCCTATCTGATCCTCGTCGAACCCCTCCCCGAACGTTAGCTCTTTTTCCCCGCTTCGCCATTGCTGCCCCGGCGGAAGATAGTAGACTAGTTAGACGGGCTCCCGCAGTGCTGCTTCCCTGCGGGTCACCCCTTGAGGTTCGCCATGACTATGCCGCTCCAGGTCCTGATCATCGAAGATTCCGAGGATGATGCCCTGCTCCTGCTCCGGGAACTGCGCAAGGGGGGATACGAACCAGTCTTCGCCCGGGTCGAAACAGCCGAGGAGATGGCCCGGGAGATGGCCGCACAGCCGTGGGATCTCGCCCTTTCCGACTACGTCCTGCCCCGCTTCAGCGGCCTTGAGGCTTTGCGCCTCTGGCGGCAGAGCGGTATCGACCTGCCGTTCATCGTCGTCTCCGGCAAGATCGGCGAAGATACCGCCGTCAACATGATGAAGGCCGGGGCCGACGATTACCTGATCAAGGGGAACATCTCCCGTCTGGTACCGGCCATCGAGCGGGAGCTGAAAGAGGCGGAGAACCGGCGGCGGAAACGTAAGGCAGAGGAGGCGCTCCAGGAGAGCGAACTCCGCTACCGGCGGCTGGTCGGGGCGGTGACCGACTACATCTACACGGTGGAAATCCGCGGCGGCCGGGCGGTCGGCACCCAGCACGGCCCGGGCTGCGAGGGGGTGACCGGCTACACCAGCGACGAATACCGGGCCAATCCGTATCTCTGGTATCAGATGATCCATCCCGACGACCGCCAGCAGGTGATCGACCAGGCGGAGCGGCTGCGGGCCGGCGAGGACGTCCCTCCCCTTGAGCACCGGATCGTCAACAAGAACGGCTCGATCCGCTGGGTCAGGAATACCATCGTCCCCCGCTACGATGAAGCGGCGGTGCTGGTGGCTTACGACGGGCTGATCGCCGACATCACCGAGCGGAAGGTTGCCGAGGAGGCGCTGCGGCTGCGGAGCGCGGCGCTCAACGCGGCGGCCAATGCCATCGTCATCAGCGATCCGGCGGGGCGGGTCATCTGGGCCAATCCCGCCTTTACCGAATTGACCGGCTACGAGGTGGAGGAGGTACTGGGGAAGAGTCTTGGCATCCTCAGTTCGGGGAAGCACGACGCGGCATTCTTCCGCGAACTCTGGGAAACCATCCAGGCGGGGAAGGTCTGGCGGGGCGAAATGATCAACCGGCGCAAGGATGGCACGCTCTATTACGAAGAGCAGACCATCACCCCGGTCAGCGACGAGCGGCAGATCATCAGTCACTACATCGCCATCAAGCAGGATGTCAGCGAGCGGCGCCGGGCCCAGGAAGTACTGCTGGAAAATGCCCGGATCACTTACGACATGGAGGTGGCGCGGCAGATCCAGTGGTCGCTCCTCCCCCAGCAGGCGCCGCGGGCGGCCGGGATCGTCTGCGCCGGCCGGTGGGTGCCGGCGGCCCAGGTCGGCGGGGATTACTACGATTTTTTCCCCCGGGACGACGGCTCGCTCGACATGGTGATCGCCGATGTCTCGGGGCACAGCGTCGGCGCCGCCCTGATCATGATCGAGGCGCGGAGCGTCATCCGCAGCCAGGCCCGGGCCGGCGGTTCGCCGGCGGAGATCGCCGCCGCCCTCAATTCACTCCTCTATGACGACCTGAACCGGGCGGAGCTCTTCGTTTCCCTCTTTTACGCTTCCTACGCCCCCGCCCGCCGCATCCTCACCTACGCCAGTGCCGGCCACAATCCGCCGCTCGTCTACCGCCGCGACGGCCAGTTTCTCGAACTCGACGCCGAAGGGCTGATCCTCGGGGTCCGGCAGGAGGTGCTGTTCGAGGAGCGGGAGACCCGGCTCGATCCGGGTGATCTGGTCCTCCTCTACACCGACGGGATCACCGAAACGGCCAACGAGTCCGGCGAGCTGTTTGGCGTGGACCGCCTGCGCCGGCTGCTGCGGGAGTGGGCCGGCGCGCCTCCCGAGACGGTCTTCGATGCCATCCTGGAACGCCTTGCCGAATTTTCACGACAGACCTCCCTGGCGGACGACGTTTGCATGGTCTTGCTCAAGGCGGTCTGAGCGGTCATTCAACTCATCGTCCGGCTCAAAAGCAGGAGAAAATTGCGAGTCAGCAGCGGGTGGAACTCCTGCCCCCGCTTCTCCAGCAGGATGCCGGCGATCTCCTTCAGTTCCATGGCGTCCCGGTAGGTGCGGTGGGTGCGGAGGGCGTCGAAAAAGTCGGAAATGGCGGTCATCTCGCTGCAGGGGTGCTGTCGCCAGCTGGCTGGAACGGCCGGATAACCGGACAGATCGTGCTTCAGGTGGTGCTCAAAGGCGACAATGGCCGCCAGCGGCGGGATTCCCGGCGTTTCGATGAGGCAGCGGGCTCCCTGGTGGGGGTGGCGGCGCATGACCTGCCACTCGTCCTCGTCCAGGTAGCCGGGCTTGGTCAGGACCTCGGTCGGGACGAACAACTTGCCGATGTCGTGGAGGAGCCCGGCGATGCCGATATCGCGGAGGAGCGGGCCGTCGATGCCGAGCGAGATCGCCTGGGCGAGGTTGAGGGTACAGACGTTGATCGAATGGGTGAAGGTGTATTCGTCCATGTCCCGCAGCGGGGCCAGCGGCAGGAGCGGCTGGGCCTGGCGGCGCAGCGTGGCGATGAAGGCGTCGACCACCTCGGCGATTCCCGTTGCCTTCAGCCGGCGGTGTTTGCTCACCCCCTCGTAAACTTCCCTGAAACGGGCAACCTCGTCGGCCGAAAAGGATGTGGCGTCGGCCGTCGCTTCGTTCCCGGCACCGCCGGCAAACCGCACTTCCACCCGGCCGAGACGGATATGGGGGGTGGCCTTGAGCGGGCCGTTGCCGCCGGGGGCGAGCCGGCGGGCGAACGCCGCCAGTTCTCCGGCGTCGATGCCGCGAAGAAATTTCAGCTGGCCGACTCCCCGCCCGGTCAGCAGCTCCACGAATCGCTCGATGTAGAGGCCGGAATCGAGCGGCGCCCCATCCACCAGCAGTTCATCGTCGATCACCACCAGGGCGATTTCAGCCACCGTTTCGAGGGCGTGCTGCAGGCTTGCCAGGGCCTTTTCCCGCAACCGGCTCGGCTGCTGGTGGTCGGGGGCGTAGAGGGCGCTGCTGGAGACGGCGGTTACCAAGTTGCGGACGGCGGCCTGTACCGCCTGGCGATTCAGCTCGTTCATCGCAGCCTCCCCTGACAGGTCCGGAGGGCCTCCCGGGCGGCCTGGGCCACTTCACCGCTGCCGGTGGCGGCCTCCTGGAGCAGCCGGACCGCCTCCGGCTGCCGGTAGCGACCGAGGGAACGGATAATCTCGACCTTCAGCCGGGTGAGTGGGGCGGCGCGAAACAGACTCCGGCTGCGCAACTGGCGGGCCAGCTCCGGGAGAAACGCCCCGTCGCCGATCTCGGCCATTGCCCGAACGGCGGCGCAGCGAATCTCGACCTCGGCGTTCCCCAGTCCCCCCTTGCCGAACAGTTCCAGCAGTCGGCCGCGTACCTGGGGGCTGTGGCTCCGTTCGGTCAGGTGGATGGCCGTTAAGAGCGTTTCCCGGTTGTCGCTCGCCAGTTCGCGGAGGAGCATCCGTTCCCCTTCCTGATCGCCGAAATGGACCAGGGTGCGGAGGGTCTCCTGGCGGACCCGGGGGTGGGGGTGGCCGAGAAAGCGGTGCAGCGACTGGCCGGCTGCCGGATCGTTGAGGGTGCGCAGGACGATGATCAGGTTGCGCAGGTAGAACCAGCGGTCATCGCCGAGACGGGCAACGATCGCATCGCGGGCTGCCGTACCCATGGCGGCCAGACATTCCATGTAGTAGCGGCGCAGCGACATATTCTGCTCTTCCGCCAGACGGTCGAGGAGCGGGGCGAGACACGGGGGGCCGATACGCTCGATTATGGCGCGGATTTCGTCGTAACGCTCTTTTCCCCAGGTTGCCGGCGCCTCGATCAGGGCAGCGGTAAAGGCGGGGTTGGCGACGATTTCCCGGAGCTGCGCCTGGAACTGGTTGGCTGGCTCCTCGCCCGGCGGCGGGAGATCGGCGCAGAGGGCGGTGAGCGGGGCAAAATCGCCCGTTTCCAGGTAGTAGGCGCAGAGTTCCGTCAGCCGTTCCGCCATCCCCGGCCCATCTGTCGGATCCGGATCGGTACGCAGGATTTCCATGATGATCGCTCCCACCTTGGCTTCCTGGTTGGCGGCGGCGATCGCCTCGCGGAGTTCTCCCGCTTCCTTGATGCCCGATTCGGCTACACGGCCGGTGGCGGCGATCTGCTGCAGGTCCTGCCGGTAGCTTTCCGGCATGAACCGGGCCGATTCCTCCTCGCGTACCAGGGTGGCCAGGTGCCCATCCTGCGCGGCGGCTGCCGGCACCCGGCCGTTCGCTGCTCCCGGCGCGGCAAGGTGCCGGCAGAGGTTGAGGATCACCGGCGGGATAGCGCTGTTCTGACCATTGAGTTCATCGAGCGCTTCCAGGAGCAGGGTGCTGGGAAATGCCGGCAAGGTCCGGCTGGCGGCCGCCGGCCGCTCGCCAAGCAGGGCGAAGGTGCTGTCGAGCATCTGCCGGCGCAGCTCCGGGGCAAGTTCCGCCACCAGGGCCGCCAGCTTCTCGGCGTACTCCTGGCTGTCCCGGCCGGCTGCCAGTTCCCGCTCCAGACGGTGGATGAATGAAAGCGCCACCGCCTCGCAGGCGGAGGGACCACCGAGGCGCGACTCCCGGGACCGTTCGTTCAGCAGCCGGGCCAGCAATGGCAAATCGATGCCTCCGGTTCGTTCGGTCGCTTCGCCGAACGGGTCGAGGGTCCCATCCAAAAGGCCCTGGACGAACTTCTCCCGGAGCCCGGCCGCCGGCTTGCCGGCACTGCCGGCGGGCGGTGAGGCCAGCTGCTCTTCGTCGGTGATCCTGAACAGCTCGTAGTTGATCTCTTCCACTTGCAGGCGGGAGACGCCGGCGGCGGCCAGTGCCCGGGCCATCCCGCCCGCCTGCCGGAGTTCTTCCCGCTTGCGCCCCATGATGCTGCTGAAGGCGCGGAGTTCGTCGGCGGCCGGGGTGCGGTGGATCGTCAGGGCGGCGACTCCCCGCTCGGCCAGCGCCCGGGCAAAATCGCGGTAAACGGGGTTTTTCCGGTCGAGCGGGTGTTCGCCGAGCAGTACGGCGTCGCGGGTGATGCCGAGGGTGACGTTTTCGGGCATCTGGAGGAGGCGTTCCGCCAGACCGGCCACCTTGTCCGCCGCCGCGCCGATCACCGGGTGGCCTTCCGGGTAAGCGGTCACCTGGCGGCGGAGGATGTTCAGTTCGATGAGCAGGGCCGCGACGAGTTCCGGGTCGATGGCGGCCGGCAGCTGCTGGGGAGAGGTCTCCACGGGTGAATTCCTTAACCTGCTGGCGATTGGCGCATTTCTGCGCTGTCAGGCAAAGTAGCAAGGTGTGTGCCAGCTGTCACCGGAGTGTTGCCGTGCGGGGAGAGAGGGAATTTTAGCATTGCATATTTGCGACAAATCGGCACAATACGCCTGCGCCCCGCGCCGGGACCGACCCGGCGTCGGGCGGATTTCCCCGCGAGGACCGTTGCTCCATGCTGCGTAGCGTACTGCCGTTGTTCTGTATTGTCCCACCCCTGGCTTACGGGCTGATCACCCTCGGCTGCGCCCGGGCCTACTTCTGCCGTCGGCGACCGGCCGCCGCCACGGCGCCGCCGGTTACCATCCTCAAGCCGGTGAAGGGGGGGGATGCGGACAGTTTTGCCAATTTCGCTTCCTTCTGTCATCAGGAGTATCCCTGTTACCAGCTGCTTTTTGCCGTCGCCGCCGCCGATGATCCGGCGGTCCCGGTGATCCGGCAGCTGATCGCCGCTTTCCCGGCCAGCGATATCGAGCTGGTGATCGACGGGACAATCCACGGTCCCAATTACAAGGTCTGTAACCTGATCAACGCCTTTCCCCGGGCGAAGCACGATCTGATCATCGTTTGCGACAGCGACATCCACGTCGGCGAACGGTATCTGCAGGAGGTCTGCGCTCCCTTTGCCGATCCGGCGGTGGGGCTGGTTACCTCCCTCTACCGCAGTCCGGGGGTGCGGGGGGCGGCGACGGCGATCGAAGCGATGGGCTTTACGGCTGAGATGGTGCCGAATGTGCTGACGGCGCTCCGGCTCGAAGGGCTCTCCTTTGCCCTCGGCGCCTCCATGGCGGTGCGCCGGGAAGCGCTGGCGGCCATCGGCGGCTTTCCGGCGCTGGTCGACTACCTGGCGGACGACTACCAGTTGGGGAACAAAGTCTATCGGGCGGGGTACCGGCTGGAACTTTCCGACTATTTCGTCGAGAGCGTCATGCATCGCGAGGACCTGGCGACGGTCCTCTCCCGGCAGCTGCGCTGGGCGCGGACCATGCGGGTTTCCCGTCCCGGCGGCTATTTCGCCTCCGGGATCACCCAACCATTCCCGCTGGCACTGCTGGCGCTGCTGGTTTCCGGCTTCACCCTGCCGGGGGTTGCCGCCGGCCTCCTTCTCTACCTGGTGCGCGGCAGTATCGTTACCATCTTTAGCCGCCGCTATCTCCGCGACGGGATCTTTCCCCGCTGGCTCTGGCTGTTGCCGCTCCGCGATCTGCTCGCCTTTGTCACCTGGCTCCTCTCATTTCTCGGCAACCGGGTCCGCTGGCGCGGCCACGCCTTCCGCCTGGAACCGGGCGGCAGGATCGTCCCCCTCGACTGAGGCGCCGCTGTGGTGAAAGTCGACGACGATAACGGTGCAGTCGTCTTCCGGCGGGTCGGGAGCGCCGAAGTCGTCAAGGGCTGCCGTCAGGGCGGCGATAAAAGCGCTGGCGGTGGCATGGCCGGCGAGAAGGACCTGGGCGAGCCGTTCCCGGCCGAACAGTTCGCCGTGCCGGTCGGCCGTTTCGGTAATGCCGTCGGTATAGAGGAGCAGCCGGTCGCCGGGAGCGAAGCGAAACGACTTCATCTCCAGCTCCGGATTGGCGAAAAAACCGATCGGCGGGGCGGTGGAGGGGAGGCGGAGCAGCCGGTCGCCCCGCCGCACCAACGGCGTCCCTTGGGCGGCATTGACGTAGTGCATCGTCAGGCTGGCAGGGTCGATGATCCCGAAGAAGATAGTGGTGGAAAAGTAGTAGTCGAGCAGCTGGGTGCGCCGGGCGAAGGTTTCGAGGAAGTTGTTCACCTCGTTGACGATGGTTCCCGGCGGGTCGTCGTCCTGGATCGCCCGGTGAATGAAGCCGTAGACGAGGGCCATCACCACCGAGGCGTGGACGCCGCTGCCGGTGACGTCGCCGAGCAAGAGCACCTGCCGGCCGTCCGCCTTGGTGAAAAAATCGAAGTAGTCGCCGCCGAGGCCGTGGGCCATCCGGTTGCTGACCTCGATGCAGCACCAGCTGCAGGCCGGCGAACTCTTGGGGAAGAGGAACCGGGCGAGCCGTCCCGCCAGCCTGAAGTCGCCGGCCAGTTCCGGATCGGTCGGGAGAAGGGGCGGCTTGCGGTCCATCGGGGCTCCTTTTTGTTCAGACATAGATCATCTTCCGGGTCATGCCGCCGTCGACGACGAAATTCGCCCCGGTGACGAAGCCGGCCTCCGCCGAGGTCAGCCAGGCGACCAGGGAGGCGATGTCTTCCGGTCGGCCGACCCGCCCCGCCGGGTGCTGGCGATGGTCCGCCTCGCTGAGCCGGGCCGGCTGGCGGCGGCTTTCTTTCTGCCAGTCGCTGGTGTCGATCCAGCCGGGGGAGATGCAGTTGACCCGGACGGCGGGGCCGAGGGAAACCGCCAGGGCGTGGGTCAGGGCGACGATCCCCCCCTTGGTGGCGGCGTAGGCCTCGGTGTCCGGTTCCGACATCAGGGCCCGGGTCGAGGCGATGGTGACGACGGCGCCCCGGCTTTCCCGCAACAGTGGCGCGGCCTGACGGGCGCAGAGAAAGGCGCCGGTCAGGTTGACGCCGATGATCCGGTTCCAGTCGGCGAGCGAGCAGCGCTCCAGGGGGAGGCTGCTGAAGATGCCGGCATTGCAGACCAGGATATCGAGCCGCTGCCAGCGCTCCCGAACCCGCTCCAGCAGGGCGGCAACCTCCGCCTCGGCGGCGACGTCGGTCGGGACGAAGAGTGCCTGGCCGAAGGGGGCGAATTCGGCGGCGGTTTCTTCTCCCGCTTCCCGGTCGTGGTCGGCGATGACTACGGCGTAGCCGTCGTCGAGCAGCCGGCGGGCGACCGCCTTGCCGATCCCCTGGGCGCCGCCGGTGACCAGGGCAACCTTGTGCTGTCCGGACATGGGTCCTCTCCTTTTGCCGTGGTGGTACTGCCAAGTGTACCCTGTTTTTCGCCTTCTGTTTTGCCGTTTTCCTCTGCTACTATGGAACCGGTGCCGCCGTTCGGCGGCGGAGGATGCCTCGATGACCTTACGATACCGACTGGTGGCGGTGGCAGTGGCTGGGCTCTTGGCCGGCGTTCCGCTGTCCGCCCGGGCCTGGCACGACGAGACCCACCTGGCAGTGGCCAAGGCCGCCGGCTATGCCGGCTGGTACAACGCCGCCGGTCCCGATCTCGCCAAGGTGAAGGCCGGCGCGGTCGAGCAGCGCAACCATTTCTGCAACAACAGCGGGGGGGGACCGGTGACCCCGGAACTGGTGCTGGCGCAGGCGGCCCGTTACAACTCCCCCCGCGATGCCGAGGGGCACCTTTACGGGGCGATCGTCGCCGCCCTCCGCGCCTACGAGCGGGCACGCCGCGAAGGGTGGTACGCCGAGTACCACCTGGCCTACGCCGCCCACTATCTGGGCGATCTCTCCATGCCGCTCCACAATCTTCCCTATGACGACTTCAACCGGAGTCACCACGATCGGAACGACGGGATCGTCGACCACGGGGTGCTGGCGGATCTGGCGCCGCTGCGCCGGCAGATGCGGCCGGTTTCCCTCGGCGATGCCACCTTCGAGCGGGACCTGGCGCGGGAGATCGCCCGGATCGCCAATGGCGCCCAGAAGCTCGGCGAGCGGCTCCGCCGGGAGCAGCGGGACCTGACCGTTGCCGAAGCGTACGGCCAGCTCGGGGAGAGCGCGGCCCTCCTCCGGGCGGTACTGGACCATTATGGCCGGGGAGAGGGCCGATGACCGCTGCCATGGCCGCGATCCTGACCCGTTCGCACTGGGTCTTCGATCTGGACGGGACCCTGACGGTGGCAGTTCATGATTTTGCCGCCATCCGGGCATGTCTTGGCATTCCTGCCGGGAGCGACATTCTTGCCTATCTCGCCGGTCTGCCGGCGCGGGAAGGGCGGCTGTTGCATGCCCGGCTCGATGCCATCGAGGACGAACTGGCCGGCCGGGCCGAGGCGGCGCCCGGGGCGGTGCGATTGGTGGAGAGCCTGGCCCGCCGCCATGTCCGGCTGGGAATCGTGACCCGCAACACCCGGCGGGTTGCCCGGCGGGTGTTGGCGAGCATCGGCGTGGCGCGGCACTTCCCCGCCGACTGTGTCATCGGCCGGCACGATGCCGCGCCGAAGCCCGATCCGGACGGGATTCTCCGCCTGGCGGCCCGCTGGCATGCCCCGGGAGCGGCGCTGGTGATGGTGGGGGATTATCTCTTCGACCTGCAGACCGGCCGGGCCGCCGGCGCCGCAACGATCCTCGTCGACCGGAGCGGCCATTTCCGCTGGCCGGAACTGACCGATCTCGGGGTGACCTCCCTGGAGGAGCTGGCGGACCGGCTGGACGCCGTTGCCCCTGTCGATCAGAGCTCCCGGTCGCGGGCGAACATCTGCAGCGAGCGGTCGTAAGTCCGCTCCCCCTCGCGAGAGAAAAAGCAGCCGGGAATCTCGCCCCGGCTGTTGTGATAGCTGACGCATTTGCAGCAGTTGCCCCGCTTGTCGCAGGCTTTGGCGGTACAGCTGCAGTGTTCCTGGGAACGGGTCGCGAGGCACTCCATGACAACAACCTCCCTGTGCGGTAGTGACCGGTCGGTAACCGCGGCGAAGCGGCCCGGGGCCGGGGGTGATACTACATGGTTCGACCGGGCGAGGCAAACGGGAAATGCGCTGCCGGAGGGTCACCGATGACTGACGGGTGGGGCGGCGGCGTGCCGGTAGTGACCGGCATCGGCCAGTGCTGCTGGGATACTCTGGCGGTAGTCGACGCTTATCCGGCGGCGGACAGCAAGGTGGAGGCCGCTGCCTGGGAGGAACAGGGGGGCGGCCCGGCGGCGACGGCGCTGGTAACGCTGGCCCGCTTCGGCATCGCCTGCCGCTTCGCCGGGGTGGTCGGCGACGATGAAGCGGGGACGTTGATCCGCCGCGGCCTGCGGGCGGAGGGGGTGGACGTCGCGGCGCTCGCGACCCGCGCCGGCAGCGTCTCCCAGCGGGCGCTGATCGTCGTCGAACGGGGGAGCGGCCGGCGGACCATCGTCTGGCAGCGGCCGACCGGCCGGCCCTTGAGCGCGGCGGAGGTGACCCCGGAACTCTTGGCCGGCAGCCGCTTGCTCCATCTGGACGGGCTGATGGCCGAGGCTTCGCTCCAGGCCGCCCGACTGGCCCGTTGCGCCGGCATTCCGGTGATGGTCGATGCCGGTCGGCTGCGGCCGGGGATGGTCGAACTGGCCGGCTGCTGCGATTACCTGGTGGCGGCGGAGCAGTTTTTCCGCGACCTCGGCTGGGACGGCGACGAGGCCCGGTTCCGCCGCCTGGCGGCGGGGCTCGGCGCGCCGGTGGTGACGGTAACGCTCGGCCCCCGGGGGAGCTTGACCTGGCGCGCCGACGATTTTTTCCCGACGCCCGCCTTTCCGGTCGCGGTCGTTGACAGCACCGGCGCGGGAGATGTCTTCCACGGCGCCTATCTTTACGGGGTGCTCCGGGGGTGGCCGCTCCGGCGGACGGTTACCTTTGCCGCGGCCGCCGCGGCGCTGAAGTGTCGCTTCCTCGGTGCCCAACGGGGGATTCCGCCGCTGGCCGGGGTGGAGGAGCTGCTGCGCGAGCGGGGTATTGCAACGGCCGGGTGAGTCACCGGCGACGGAGGAACCATGAAAACGATCGGCATCATCGGCGGGCTCGGTCCGGAGTCGACGGTCGACTACTACCGGAGCATCATCGCCGCCTGCAGAACGTCGGCCGACGATCTCTCGGCCCCCGAGATGGTCATTTACAGCGTCAATCTGCCGGAGGTGCTGGCGCTCGTTGCCGCGCGGGACTGGGAACGGCTGACTGGTCTGTTGGCGGACCGGCTTGCCGCCCTGCAGCGGGCCGGCGCCGACTTCGCCGTCATCTCGGCCAATACTCCCCACGTGGTGTTCGAGGCGCTGGCGGCGCGTTCGCCGCTGCCGCTGCTCAGTATTGTCGAGGAGACCTGCCGCGCGGCGCGGGCAGAAGGGCTGACCAGGGTCGGCCTGCTCGGGACCCGCTTTACCATGCAGGAGAACTTCTTCCGCGGTCCGTTCAACGCCGCCGGGATAGCGGTGGTGGTGCCCGATCCGGCCGAGCAGGAGTATATCCACACCAAGCTGATGACGGAAATCGAGCTCGGCATCGTCCGTGACGAGACCCGTTGCGGGCTGTTGGCGATCATCGACCGGCTGCAGCGCGAAGAGCGGGTCGACGGGATCGTCCTCGGCTGTACCGAGTTGCCGCTGATCCTCGACGACGGTGTGGACGCCGGGCTGCCGTTTCTCAATACGACGGCGGTCCATGTGGCAGGCATCGTCCGTTACTGCCGGGAAGCCTGAGCGGTTGGCCGCGGGGACGCCGGATCGGCCGGGGAAATACCTTGACCGGCCTTGGCGATCTGGACTAGAGTTGACACAGGGAGTGCACCGCGCGGCCCTTGGTGGACCGCAGCAGGCGAGGGGAGATGGACGGGCCTGACCGCATCGACGTTGCGCATTGTTCCGGACGGCTTGGCCCGCCGTGGTGGCGGTGTCGCCGCTGTGCCGGCAGGGGAATGAAGCAATGAACTTCGCCAGCCTGAAGACGAAGATGGCGGTGGCGATTTCGCTGCTGTTCCTGGTTTTCGGTGCGGTGCTGGGCTGGCTGGTCTTTTCCTCTACCCGCCAGCATTTCAAAGAGGGGCTCTCCTCCCAGCAGTTCACCCTTGTCACCTCGCTGGCCCGCGAGTTGGACAACAAGTTCGCCCTCTCCCAGAATGCCCTCCTTGCTGCCATTCCCCGGGTGCCGGCTGCCGCGGCAACCGACGCCGAAGTGGCGCAGCGGTTTCTCGACAGCAAGACCTCGCTGCACCTGCTGTTCGATAACGGGCTGTTCATCTTTTCCCCCGCCGGCCGGCTGGTCGCCGAGAGCCCGTACCAAGTGGGTCGCCGGGGCCGCGACATCTCCTTCCGTGACTACTACAAAACCACCATCGCCACCGGCAAGCCCCAGATCAGCGAGCCGTACGTCTCCACCCACAATCCTGGCCATCCGGCGATTTTGCTGACCGTCCCGCTGTTCGACAAAGAGGGCAAACTCTCCTGCATCCTGGCCGGAAGCATCGACCTCTACTGCGACCGTTTCCTGGAGAGCATCACCCGGACCCGGATCGGTACCAGCGGCCACCTGGTACTGGTCAGCCGGGACCGGACCATCATCTACCACCCCCAGCGGAGCCGGATCATGACCCGGGTGCCGAGCGGGATCAACCGGTTGCTCGATCGGGCGATGAACGGCTTCGAAGGAAGCGGCGAAACCATCACCACCCAGGGAGTGCCGATGCTCGCTTCGTACAAGCGGCTGGCGAGCACCGGCTGGATCCTGGGGGCCGATTTCCCGCTTGCGGAAGCTTATGCCCCGCTGCGCAAGATCCAATGGTACTATGTCGGTACGACGGTCCTCGGCATTGTCGCGATGATGGTGGCGAGCTGGCTGATCATGCGGCAGCTGCTGGCTCCCCTGTTCCGTTTCATCCGGCACGTCGAAGGGGTGACGGCCAGTCCCGGCACCTATCAGCCGTTACCGGTCGCCGCGCCTGACGAGATCGGCCTGCTGGCCGTCGCCTTCAACCGGATGATGGCCGCCATCGGCGAGCAGCAGGCGGCGCTGCGGGAGTCGGAAGCGAAATTCGCCAAGGCTTTCCGGGCGGCGCCGACGATGATGATGATCAGTACCATTGACGATGGCATGGTCATCGATATCAACGAGGCGTTCGAGCGGAGTACCGGTTACCGGCGCGCCGAGGTCGTCGGCCGGCAGGCCCTGGAGCTGGGGGCCTGGGAGAGCCCCGAAGAACGGACGGCACTGATTGCCGAATTACGCGAAAAGGGGCGGGTCACCAACCGGGAAATCTGTCGCCGGAATGTGGCCGGCACTCCGTTCGTCGGCCTCGTTTCGGTCGAGATAATCGAAATCGGCGGTCGGGAGCACCTGTTCACCCTGATCAACGATATCACTGAGCGGAAGCAGATGGAGCTGGAGTTGTGGGAGGCGATGCACCGTGCCGAGGACGAGCGGGCGAAGACCGAGGCGATCATCGCCGCCATCGCCGACGGGATCAGCATCGTCGACCTTTCCTATCAGATTGTCTACCAGAATCAGGTCCACCGGGAACTGAAGGGCGCCGACCATCTCGGCAAGTACTGTTACCAGGCCTACCACGGGAAGAACGGGGTCTGTGCCGACTGTCCGGTCGCCTGCTGCTTCGCTGACGGGCAGGTCCACAAGGTGGAGAAGGCGTTCACCGTCGGTGGCAGGACGACCTTCGTCGAGATAACCGCTTCGCCGTTGCGCGACGGCAGCGGCGCCATCATTGCCGCGATCGAGATGGTGAGGGATATTACCGCCCGGCGGGTCACCGAAGACCGAATCCGGCGGCTTAACGAGGAGTTGGAGCACCGGGTCGGCGAGCGGACGGCCGAGTTGCAGCGGGCGCTACGGGAGATGGAAACCTTCTGCTATTCGGTTTCCCACGACCTGCGGACCCCGCTCCGGGGGATCAGCGGTTTTGCGGTGATTCTCCAGGAGGAGTATGGCGCCACCCTCGACCAGCCGGGCCGGGAATACCTGGGACGGATGGCCGCCGCCGCCGTGCGGATGGGGGAGCTGATCGACGACCTGCTGGCGCTGGCGCGGATCAGCCGGGGCGAGTTGCGCCACGAGCTGGTGGACCTCGGCGAACTGGCCCTGGAGGTGGTGGAGTCTTTCGAAGTGCTGCGACCGGATGGCGGCGCGCAGTTCATCATTGCCGAGGGGCTCGCGGCGGATGGGGACCCCGGCCTGCTGCGGGTGGTTCTGGACAATCTGCTGAGTAACGCCCTGAAGTTCAGCAGCCGGCAGCCCGGGGCGCGGATCGAGTTCGGCGCGGCCGGCGAAGCGCCGCAACAGGTCTTCTTCGTCCGCGACAACGGGGTCGGCTTCGATATGCAGTATGCCCACAAGCTTTTTGTCCCCTTCCAGCGGCTCCATGCGGCCGATGAATTTGAAGGCACCGGAATTGGCCTTGCCACCGTCCAGCGGGTGATCGAACGGCATGGCGGCCGGATCTGGGCCGAGAGCCAGCCGGGGGAGGGCGCAACCTTTTTCTTTACTCTCGGCTGGAGCGGCCCGGCGACTTCGGTCTCTCCCCCGCCGGCGGAGAACGGTCGGTAGCGGACCGTGGCAAAACGGGCGCGGGGGCATTCCGCGCCCCGCGGTTCTCTCGCCGTATTGCAACATCTGCCGGATCATGACAGCGGTTTCGACGGCGGCCGGTCATCCTTTGTCTGGCCGTTTATTTTTGTTCCACCGGGCTCGGCCCGGCCTGCATTGCCTCGGCCTTTACGGGAGTTTGCCATGGAGCGCGAGAAGGCGCGTGAGAATACCGAAACGGACCTCACCATTCACATCTTTTCGGTATCCGCCACGCTGGTCGGGGTCTGCCTGACTGTTATCGGCATCCTGAAGATCAGTTTCCGGATCGCCCGGGTGGCGACGTACAGTGACGATCTGCTGGCGCTCGATGCGCTGTTGTTCCTGGTGTCCTGCAGTCTGGCGTTCGCCGCTCTGCGGCTTAGGAAGCGAAGACGGCAACAGCTTTTGGAAACGATTGCCGAAAATGTCTTTTTTCTGGCGCTGGCGCTGATGGTGTTCGTCTGTGCCGTCATCGTCTACGAACTGCTCTAGCGCCCGTTTGCGGCGCAGTCATTCCGGTCGTTTCCGCTGCCGTGGCCGCCGGGCCGGCTATTGCCCGGCGGGTGAGGCTGTAAAGCCGCCGGCGAAATCGATGACGCAGCCGGTGCCGAAGACCGGATGGGGCGCACAGGCGACCCCCGCTTGCCGGTAGGCCGGATCGAAAATGTTCCGCCGGTGTCCCCGCCCTTTCACCCCGTCGTCGATGATCAGTTGCAGCACGATCTGCCGGGCATCGTCGGGGCCGTAACTGATGTTCTCGCCGATGCTCCTCTGCCAGCTCCCCTGCCGCTCGACCCTGTTCCGCAGCTCTTCATCGCCGGCCCCGTGGCCGGTCGCTCCCGTTTGCTCCTGTTGGCCTGCCAGTTCCGCCGCCACGGCAGCCAGCCCGTCGGACCAGGCGAGCGGCGGGATGGGCCGCTGGCGGAGTAGGGCGCCGATCGCTTCGTCGACCGCAGCCGCCCCTTCCCGGGTAACGATCCGCACCGAACCGCCGGGAGGGAGATACATCTTTCCCGACAGGTGGCGGCGGTAGTCACGCAGGAACGCCACATAGCGGCGGGGAGCGGTGCGGGCGAGGTTGAGTTCGGCGACGACGGCCCGGTCTAGGGGAGTGGCGGCGCGGGCCGGCAGCGCCGGCAACATCAGGCAGCAAAGCGTCAAGGCGATGATAAGACGGTGCATCGAACCTCCTGCGTGGATGGGTAAGGGTGGGGGCAGCGAGCCGGAGCAGATTTTGCATTAGTTCTCAGCTTGGCGCTCCTCAGGGCTTGACCGGCTCTCTGTCGGTCATGTGCCAGCATAGCACAGCAGGTTAGTTCCCGAAACCGGTGAAACGATGCGAACGATCAGCCTGAAAACCAAATTGGTCCTTATCGTCCTGGTGCTCTTTTTTGTCCTTGCTCCGGCCACCGCCTATTTTGCGATCGAATACAGCAAGTCCTGCTTTAACGATGCCATCCAGCGGCAGCAGATGATCATGGTCGAGCGAATTGCCGACGAGTTGGACCATCGGATCGAGGCGACGGTTGCCGCCCTCGCCAGCTCGGCAAAGGCCGTTACGCCGGAGATCGTTGCCGATCCCCGGCGTGCCGAACAGTTCCTGTATGACCGGATCGGCCTGGAAGCGATTTTCGACAGTGGGGTATTCATTTACACCACCGCCGGGCGCCTGCTGGCCGAAACGGCCCATCGGCCGAGCCGCGTCGGCTTCGACTTTTCCTTTCGCGAGCATGTCAGGAAGACGATCAGCACCGGCAAGCCGTTCATTTCCGCGCCCTACATCCCCAATCCGCAGCACGTGCATCCGGTGATCATGTTCACCATGCCGGTCTTTGCCGGTAACGGGCGGTTGATAGCGGTGCTGGCGGGCAGTATCGACCTGATGCAGCGCAACTTCCTTGGCGAGCTTGCCGATGCCAAGATCGGCAAGAAGGGCTATTTCTGCCTCTATACCCACGGCCGGACGATCTTGATGTATCCCGATCGCAACCTGATTTTTACCAAGGAGTCGGAACCACAGGTCGAACGCTATGTGATGGATGCCGATGCCGGTCGGGAGGTGGCCGGCGAGATTACCGGGCGACATGGCGCTGGCGCGCTGGCGGCGTTCAAACGGCTCGACACCGTTGACTGGATCCTGTCGGCGAATTATCCTCTGACGGAGGCGTACGAGCCGGCCCGACGGCTGGTCCGCCTCGCCTGGTGGATCGTCGGTTGCGGCGGCGTCATCGCCGCGGTGGTGATGTGGCTGGTGATGCAGCACCTCATTTCGCCGCTGCTCTCCATGACCGCCCAGATCAAACAGATCGGCTCGGGTGGCGCCGGCTCAATGACAGTCAAGGTCGACTCCAACGATGAAATCCGCGAAACTGCCGAAGCCTTCAATCTGTTGATGGAGGAACTCCGCTGCCGCGAACAACAAGCGATCACCCTGCAGAAGGAGGCCATGCAGGCCCAGCACCTCGTGGCGCTCGGCGAATTGGCCGCCGGCGTGGCCCACGAGATCAACAATCCGATCAACGGCATTATCAACTGCGCCCAGATTTTGGCGGACGATTGCCGGCGGGCGGGGGGGGAGCCGGAGGTTGCCCAGCGGATCATGCGCGAGGGGGAGCGGATCGCGGTGATCGTCAGGAATCTGCTGTCGTTTGCCAGGACTGATGGTGGGGAAAAGCTGCCGGTACGGCTGATCGACGTCTTGGCCGATACGCTGGCGCTCTTCACTGCCCAGTTGGCCCGGGAGGGAATCACCCTGACGGTGGCGGTGCCGGCCGGGTTGCCGGTGGTGAATGCTTACCCCCACCAGTTGCAGCAGGTGTTTCTCAATATCCTCAGTAACGCCCGCTATGCCCTGCTTCGCAAATGCCCGGCCCCGGCGGAAGGCAGACGCCTGGAGATCCGGGGCGAATATCGCGCCGGCGAGATGGTCCGGTTGCTGTTTGTCGACAATGGGACGGGAATCCCGGCTGGGGTGGTGGAGCAGGTGATGGTGCCGTTTTTTACCACCAAGCCGCCGGGCCAGGGGACGGGGCTCGGCCTCAGCATCAGTCACAGCATCGTTACCGAGCATGGGGGCCGGTTGCGGATTGAGAGCCGCGAAGGCGAATTTACCATAGTGACGGTCGAGTTGCCGGCCGCCCGGCAGGAGAGTTAGCCGATGGGACAGATCTTGATCGTTGACGATGAAGAGACGCTCCGCTTTACGTTCGAGCGCTTCCTGACCGAGGAGGGGCATGTGGTGGACAGTGCCGGGAGTTATCGGGAAGCGTTGGCCAGGGTTGCCGACACCGATTACGACGCAATCCTGGCCGATATTATCCTCGGGGGCGAAACCGGCATCGAACTGCTCCGGCAACTCCGGGAGCTACGCTGCCCGGCCCCGGTAGTGATGATCACCGGTTTCCCCAATGTCCAGACGGCAACCGAGGCCGTTCGGCTCGGCGCCTATGACTACCTGCCGAAACCGGTTAAGAAAGAGACCCTGCTCCGCGTTGTCAGGATGGCCCTGCAGCACAAGCAGCTCATCCAGGAACGCGAAACCTACCGGGCCAACCTGGAAGCGATTTTTCGCAGCGTTGACGACGCCATCGTCACCATCGATCTCGACGAGCGGATCGTGGCGTTCAATGATGCCGCCCGCCGTTTTTACGGGTTGAGCGATGCCGATATGGGGGTCCGCTTCGCCGCCCTGCCCGGCGGTCGGTTCGGCACCTGCAAGCCGGTGATGCTCGAAACGATCCGCAGCCGCCAGCCGGTACAGCGGTTCCGGGTCGAATGTGTTGCCGTCGATGGTTCCACCGCCGTGGTCAGCATCAAGACTTCGCCGCTGCTCGACAGCGCCGGCGTCTTTTCCGGGGCCGTCATGGTGGTCAGGGACGAAACCCGGCTCGATAACCTGGAGCAGAATCTGCGCGCCCGCACCACCTTCCACGATCTGATCGGCAAGAGCAAGCGTATGCAGGAGGTCTATGCCCTGATCGAGTCGCTGGCCGATGTGCCGACCACTGTTCTGGTTACGGGGGAGAGCGGTACCGGCAAGGAACTGGTCGCCTCCGCCCTCCACTACACCGGAGGGCGCGGCAATTCGCCCTTTGTTCGGGTCAATTGCGCCGCCCTTGCCGAAACCCTGCTGGAGAGCGAGCTGTTCGGCCATGTCCGCGGCGCCTTTACCGGTGCCGTCAAGGACAAGATCGGCAGGTTCCAGCGCGCCCATGGCGGCACCATCCTGCTCGACGAGATCGGCGATATTTCCCCGGCCTTGCAGGTCCGGCTGCTGCGGGTGCTCCAGGAAAAGGAGATTGAGCGGGTGGGGGACACGACGCCGCTCAAGGTTGACGTCCGGGTCATTGCCGCCACCAACCGGGACCTGGCGGAACAGGTTCGGCGCGGCCGTTTCCGGGAAGATCTCTATTACCGGCTCAAGGTTGCCCGAATCAATCTCCCCCCCCTTCGGGATCGGCGGGAGGATATCCCGCTCCTGGTCGACCATTTCCTCGACAAGTTCCGCACCAAGTTCAGGAACCGGGTCGACGCCGTCTCTATCGATGTGTTGAAGATGCTGATGCAGTACGAGTGGCCGGGCAACGTGCGGGAACTGGAGCATCTTCTCGAACACGCCTTCATTCTTGCCGCGACGCCGA
This sequence comes from Geotalea uraniireducens, assembly GCF_027943965.1. Classification (NCBI taxonomy): domain Bacteria; kingdom Pseudomonadati; phylum Thermodesulfobacteriota; class Desulfuromonadia; order Geobacterales; family Geobacteraceae; genus Geotalea; species Geotalea uraniireducens. Next base: position 809,475 of record NZ_AP027151.1, read on the forward strand.
TCATCACTATCGATCAGTTGCCGGTGGACTTCGTCGAGTCGCTGGCGGGACAAGGCGCTGCCGAAGGCGACCGGGGATGTACTCCGCAGACCATCCGGCATGCCCTGGAGAAGGCCGGCGGCAATAAGGCCAAGGCGGCCCGCCTGTTGGGGGTCAGCCGGATAACGCTCTATCGCAAGCTGCATGAGTTCGGTCTCCTGACCGGATTGTAAAACCGGCTGGTACAGTTTTAGAGACCATTCTGTAACATGTAACAGGACTGTAAAGATACACATGTGTATAATGATACACTTTCCTTACTATCCCGCCGATCGGCGGGCCTTCCTGCCTTTTTCCCGCTGTTTTCCCGGCCATCGTTTCTCCCTGTACGAAATTCAGTAGCTTAGCCCGCATCTTCTCCTTGCCGCCTCCCGGCAATCCCTGATTCGTCCCTCCTCACGGCGCGGAAATCCACCGTTCCGATTGCTGGCATATTCCTTGAGTTAATGCCGTGGGGAGGAGGCGTCCCCTCACGCCCCCCCGCGGTATCGCCCGCGCCCGGTCCGCCTCCTGCCTGAAGGCCGGATCGTTGCCCGTCAGACAGCCGCTTCGGCTTATCAGCAAACGCGAAAGGAGGCCAGATCAGGAACAGATGTGGGCTTGAACACTGTGCAGATCATTTCGTCAATGTATGAAAGGAGAATGTAGATGGCACGACTACAGCAGTCAAAGATGACCATGCACCTGCTGCTGAGCGCCCTGCTGATCGGGTGTGCGCTCCTGTTCGGATGCTCGGGCGACAACGGTTCGAATGGTGCCAGTACCGGGACGGTCAGCGGTGCTGTTTCCGACTGGTACGGCAATACGGTTCCCGGCGCGCAGGTCGCGACAACGGTCGGCGGCGAAGAGGTCAGCGCGACCACCGATGCCAACGGCAAGTATACGCTCACCCTGCCGACCGGCACCTTCACCCTCAATGTAACGGCAAGCGGTTACAATGCGCTAAGCCAGTCGGTCGAGGCGGCCGTCGGCCGGAACGTGACCGCCGACCTCAAGCTGACGCCGACCGGTCCGGCCGCGGTAAGCGCCATCAGGACCGACACCAAGTCGACGGTGCTTCCCGGTGACGTGGTGACGCTCCAGGCCAGCACCAAGATCTTCGACCCGGCACTCCAGGGACAGTCAGTGAGCTATGTCTGGTCGACCGCTCCCGGCAGTGCTCCCCTGACCTTCAGCGATACCACCAGCCCGACGCCGACGGTGTCCCTGCCGAGCAGCGCCGCGCTGAAAAAGTACCTGGTGGAGACCCTCGCGCTCCCGTATTTCAATGATAATCCCGATGAGCCGGCGGTCGTCATCGACCGCTACCAGGTGGTACCGTTCTCCCAGCAGGCGGCGGCAACGCTCGGCAATTCGGCCACCGCCCAGGTAACGGCGACGATCAACGGCCAGATCTTCACCAGCACGGTCAAGGTGCCGGTAAAGGCGCCGTTCGTCCCGAACCAGGGATTGAACAACGTTGCCGTCGGCCAGCCGGTCGTTCTGCAGGGACAATTCCCGTTCACTCCCACCCCCAAGACGAGCTGGAACTGGTCGGTGACCGGTCCCAGCGGCGCCGTGACGGTTAACGATGCCAATACCGCCTATCCCGATTTCATTCCGGCGACGGTGGGGACCTATACCGTCAGCGAGGGCGGCGTTGCCCGGCTGACAATTACCGCCGACAAATGGGTCGGAATGATGGCCGGCCTGAATACCCCCGACCCGACCTGCAACGGCGCCTCCTGTCACCAGGACAAGATTACCTCCTGGCTGCAGACGGGCCACAAGGAAGTCATGTACACCGGCATGATGGAAAATCCGGGCGACTACTCGATCACTACCTGCGCCAAGTGTCATACGGTCGGCTACAACCAGTACAACAGCGGCATCAACAATGGCGGGTTCTCCGACGTATATCCCACCGAAGGGTTTACATTTACCCAGGGCGATCCGAACGTCGAAGCGAACCTCTGGAAAAATTATCCGAAATCATCGCGGCTGATCGGCGTTCAGTGCGAGGCTTGTCACGGGCCGCAGGGGAGCGCCCACCACGTCAGCGGCACGGTCGATCCGAACGTCGGCAATGCCCGGGTCAGCTTCTCGGCCAACGTCTGCGGCACCTGCCACGGCAGTCCGAAGAAACACGGCCGTTTCCAGCAATGGGAACAGAGCGCCCACGGCAGCTTCAACACCTTCACGTTCAACTCCAACGCCGACGGTACCCTGAGCGGCGGGTGCGCCTGCTGCCACAGCGCCCAGGGATTCTCGGCCTTCATGAAGCTGAGCGACATCTCCAACCGCAATGCGACGGTCTTGCCGGCCGGCCTGACGGTGAACAACGCCCAGCCGATCACCTGCGTCGTCTGTCACGATCCGCACAACGAAGGTCCGCCGGCCCATGCCGGTGAGTCGTTCGTCACCGTCAACCTTACCGCGGTCAGCTCCACCGCCGGCAGCACCAGGCTCCTCCCTGGCGGCTTCACTGCCAACGGCGTCGGCAAAGGGGCACTCTGCATCACCTGCCACAACAGCCGGAACGGCTACAAAAGCGGCAGCGGCAGCGACCTCCACGAAGACGGCAGTGTCCTCTTTGCTAACATCGGCACCAGCTACACCGCGCCCCACGAAGCCTGCCAGGGCGATGTGCTGATGGGCCGGAACGCCTATTTCCTCGGCGCGCAGAATTACGGCAACACGGCGACCCGCTCCAAGCACTCCTTCATCGCTGACACCTGCGTTACCTGTCACATGGAGCTGACGCCGGCCAATTCGGCTTTCTCGCTTCCCCAGTCGGAATCGTTCAACACCAACCATGACTTCAAGGCATCCAACGACATCTGCCGGAGCTGCCACGGCAACTACAGTGCCGAAGCGGTTCAGCTCAACTTCGACACTAAGCTGCAGTCGCTGAAGAATGCCGCCGGGATGGCGATCCTCCGCCTTCGTTACGGCGGGGCAGGGACGGTTCCGGTCGGGATGCAGGCCTCTCTGGTGGCCAACCGGGTCGGCCAGGTCGATGTAACCGCTGGCGGCGTCACCCAGCGGTGGTTCCTCAAGACCGGTTCCTACGACGCCTACCTCAAGGATGCGAGCGGCAACGCGATTGCCGGCTGTGCGTCGACGCCGAACGCGGACGGTTCGTATTCCTGCACCGGCTACCTCGACGGGGCCCCGGGGACGGTCGGCAATGCCGTCTCTACCACCGGCTACAACGAAAACCTCGCCAAGGTGCTCTGGAACACCGTCCTTGTCCAGGATGACGCCAGCCGTGGCGTCCACAACCCCAGCTTCACCAATCAGGTAATCGACGCCACCTACGTCGTAACGAGTACCGGCATCTGATCCGTTTACCTGCTGTGATTCGGCGGGCCGCCAACGGCCCGCCGCTTTTTCTGCCTGTCGATTCACTCTACCGCTCTGGAGGAAAGATTTTCATGTCAGGTTACAGATCCACTCTCGGATTGTTCATTGGAATGATGTTCTGCCTTGCCGGTTGCCAAGGAGGGGACAAGCTGCCTCCCGGGCAGGGAGCCAAGGTCCTTGCCACGGTTAACGGTACGCCGATCATGGCGGACGACTTGCGACTGCGTAACCGGACAGCTCACGGGGCGGCACCGGAGGAGATCAATGCTGCCCAGGCCCTCGACGATGTGATCAAGGAGGAACTCTGCTACCAGCAGGGGGTGAAACTGGGGCTCGACAAGGACCCCGAATACCGCAAAGAGATCGATCGGCTCGAAAGACAGCTGGAAGCGATGAAACGGGCTGAAATGACCCGTCGAATCTTCAATACCCAGATCGCCACCCAGGTCAACGTCACGAACCGGGATGCCCAGGATTACTACGCGAAGCATGCCGACCGGATCGCTACCGATCTCCACTTGGCGATGATTTCGTTCCCCAAACGCGAGGCGGCGGAAGCGGCCTTGAAAAAAATCCGGTCCGGAGCCTCTTTCGACATGGTTGCTGCCGAACTGGCCTCGGGAGCGCCGGCTGTCGCAGTCGGCGAGCGAAAACCGTGGGACATGGGGTTCGTTACCTGGGAACAGCTGCCGATCGACTTCGACGACGCGGTTTACAGCCTGAAACCGGGAGAAGTGAGCGAGCTCATCGCCTCACCGCGGACCGGCTTCCATATCGTCCGGCTGATTGAGACGCGCAAAAATTCCAAGGCTGATTATAACGCCCTGTCGGGCATCATCATCAACCGTCTCCGGGATCGAAAGGTGCTGGAGGCGTATGACCGGTATGTCGTGCAGCTGCAGAAGGATGCGCGTATCGTGAAATTCTAAGAAGGAGGGCATGCCTTGAACAGCAACGATCTGAAAACGTCTCGCAGCATACCCCGGCTGGCCGGCCTCGTCTGTGCCTGTGCGCTTCTGGCCGGGATACCGGGCGGGGCCGCGGCGGTGTCGATCAGCGGACAGACGGATACCATTTTCCGCCTCGGCCAATCGGCGGTGGAGAAGCGGGATCTCTATCCGCTCTATGAATATCTGCGGTTGTCGGTAACGAACATCGATAAGAACGGCAACCTGTCATTCCATATCGGCGGCTGGGGGCGGGCCGACCTCGCCGACAAGACCACCGACCGCTATACCGATACCGACCTGCAGTACGGTTTTCTCAGCTATCGGCCGGCGCAGAACAATCTGGTGCTCAATGCCGGGCGCCAGTTCGTTACCGAAGGGGTCGCCGCCGAACGGCTCGACGGCCTTTACCTGCGCAGTGACCTGGCGGCAGGTTTTGGTGCTGCCCTCTTCGTCGGTTCTCCCGTCGTCACCGAACCGAATTTCAACGGCGGTGATCTGGTCTACGGCGGCAGGATCAGCCACAGCTACGGCAACTACTACACCATCGGACTGAGTGCCCTGCAGACCGACTATGCGGGCAGCCGGCTCCGCGAGGAAGAGGGGGTGGATCTCTGGCTGCGCCCTTTTGCCTCCGTCGAGGTCGTCGGCCGCTCTTCTTACAACTCCATCACTTCCGGCTGGATGGAACACGCCTACACGGTCTCCTATACTCCCCGTGACCGGTTGCGGATTACCGCCGACCTTGCCGCGATCAACTACGAGGATTATTTTTATCACGTCACTACCAGTGCACTCAGCCTGACCAACGGTATCCTCGATCCACGGGAAAAAATGCTTGCCGTGGGGGGGGGCGTTTCCTATACGCCGATCAGTGCCCTGACCCTTGCCGCCGATTACCGGAATTACGGTTACGATATCGCCGGTGACGCCGATTATTTCGGCGGCAAGGCCACCGTTACCGTTGCCGGGTTCGCGGCCGGGCTTTCTGTCCACCGGATGAGCGGGGAATCCGACCGGCTGCGCTATGACGAGTATCGGCTGTTCGCCTCGAAAAAGCTCGGCAAGGCGGACCTGACGGTCGATTTCTTCGATATCGACTACGACCGGAGCATCAATGGCATCAAAAACACCTTCTCTCTCGCTGGCGCGGCGACCTATGAGATTACCGACCAGTTCAAGGTCGGCGCCGATGTCGATTATTCGCGGAATCCCGATTTCGATAACGAAGTGCGGGGGCTCGTCAAGATCAGCTATGTGTTCGATGCGACCTATCGGGCGGAAGGGGGAGGGAAGAGTGAGAAATAATGTCCTGATTTTACCGGTGATGCTGCTGCTTGCCAGCTGTCTTTTCGCCTGTGCCAATACGCGTAGTATTGCCAAGGTCCATCCCGAGAACGTTACCGGTCTGGTGGATTGTACCGAGTGCCATGCCGACCGGTTGGCGGCCTTTAACCACCGGGCGAGCGATTTCTATGCCAAGCACGGGTTTTATGCCGGCGAACAACGGGCGGCGTGTGCCGCTTGTCACGAGGAGTCGTTCTGCGCTGACTGCCATGCCCATAAAGAGGAAATCAAGCCGAGCGACAAGTACAAGGATTCGCCGGAGCTGGCGCTGCCGCACCGGGGCGACTATCTCAGCCAGCACAAGATCGACGGCCGGATCAACCCCGCCTCTTGCGTAAAATGCCACGGCAGGCAGAACAACGAGAGGTGCAAGACATGTCATCGCTAAGGAAAACCATACTTACGGTCGTCCTGCTGGCACTTGCCGTCCTCCCCCTGGCCGGGTGCGGCGACACTAATTCCCAGTCCACCTTTGATGCCAACTCCGGCGCCCATCCTGCCGACTGGCTTCCCCTCGGGCACACAGTGGCTGCCGAGGATCATCTGGAAACGTGCACTGAATGTCATGGCGGCGACCTGGCGGGCGGGATTTCAAAAGTACCGTGCGCGCAGTGCCATTTGGGGAACAACGAGGCGGTGCATCCGCTCCAGTGGGGAAGTTACGCCTATGCCCTCCATGCCAATTATGTCAAGCTGAACGGTACGGCCAGCTGTGCCGAGGCTGCGTGCCACGGAACCGCCCTCGAGGGAGTGCCGGGGAGCGGTCCGTCCTGCACCGCATGCCATCTGGGCGGGCCGACGTCGAAACATCCCCAGCTCTGGGACACCAACATCACCCTGCACATGGGGTATGTGGCCCAAAACGGGACGGCCGCCTGCCAGAATGCCCTGTGTCACGGCGCGGCGCTGCAGGGGGTGTTCCTGAGTGGCCCCAGCTGTAATGCCTGCCATCAATTCTGATCGATTCCTTGCGGTCCGGAGGACTCACGTCTCTCCGGACCGTATTTCCCTGCCTTCCCGGCATGCTCTTTACCACTTCGGACCGCAGTAACTTCATTTTCCTGCCGCTGGACGATCGCCTCCCTCTTTTCTTTCTTTTGTTAGCGTATGTTTATTTTTTTGCGGCGTATTGTTTTTTTATGCACCTTCAGGAAAGGATGCGATTGTGTAATATCAATATGTTAGCTGTGATGTGCTCCGCCGGTATGGCCCTCGCCCCATTCTTCTGCATACCCTGTCCATACAATAGGGGCAGGGTCAGAACCTGCCGCTGGCCGGCGGCGCGGCGAAAAGTTGTGGATTTTAAAGAGTTAAATAAAAATTTCTCATATTTTGTTTTTGTGGCACACCGGCTGCAATATACAAAGACAAAAGCAGGAGTTGGAAAATACAGGATCGGGGAGGATGCCATGAAAACCACAGCCAGAACACTTATCGCGATGATCGCTTCTGCCTCTTCAGCCTTTGCCGCTAGCGGCGCGGGTGTCGACGAAAGCGGATTCCTCACTCCGCTGTTCCTGGCCTTTGGCGCCCTGATCGTTGCCTTCCAGACGGTGCCGGCGCTGATGCTGTTCGGCTCGATGCTGAAAGGGCTCTTCTCGGCAAAGGGCGAAGCGAGCAAAGCCCACTAGCAGATTTCAAGGACCTGGACCGGTAGAGGCTTTGTGACGGCTCGCCGGGTAATGAAAAGGAGGATGTCATGAAAGCGAGAGTAGCAGGATTCCTGGCAGCGTATCTTGGTAGCGTAGCATCGGCCTTTGCCGCATCGGGCGCCCGGGAAGACAACAGTGGCGTGTTCGTCTGGATCTTCCTCGGCTTCTGCGCCCTGATCGTCGTCGCCCAGCTGGTTCCGGCCGTCCTCACGATGTTCGGTATGGCCAAGGGGGTCGCCGAGGGGTTGAAGGAAAAAGCCGAAGCGAAAGCCACCAATCACAAATAGCCGAGAATTTTCCGTAACGGGAGGCAGCAGAACCGCGCGGCGCCCTGCCAGCGGGGCGCGCGCCGGGGGAAAAGATGGCACGGTCCAACGATTAAGGCCGTCCTCGCAAGGGGGACGGCCTTTTGTTGTGGGGGAGGGGGGGCCTACATGGTGGTTTTCCAGCCGAATGATTTGCACTGCGCTTCAAGAACCTGGGCGTGGCTGATCCCCAGTGCCGCAAGATGGGCTTCGGCCGCCGTGAAGTCGAGCTTCTCGATGTTCTCGGCGCAGCACAAGAGCTCTCCGAGCGGGCCTTGCCGGTGCAGCAGCGCGCGGCTAACTTCGTCGGAAAGATTCAGGCTCTGCACCACTTCGACCATGGGGATCGCGTAGATCGTTTCCATGAGCGAGAGGATGCCGGTCATAAACGCCTGGTCCCCGGCATCGCTAAGCCCCTTGAAGTGCGGGAGAGTGCAGGCAAGCTGTTCCATGAAGCCCGCCCGGACTGCCGCCATGTCCACCAGCGGATTTTCCGTCCCGGAACTGTCTCCCGCAGCGAAAATGGCGAGCTGTACCCACCGCTTGATCTGTTGGCGGCCAAGCATGGCGATGGCATGCCGGGCCGTTTTGATCTTCTCACGGGTCCCTGTCCCGACCGAGTTGACCAGGAGCAGCAGTTTGTAGGTCAGGCCGGGGTTCCCCTGGAACGCCTGAACGATTTCGTCGAGGGGGGAATCCTCCAGCAGGAGGTGCAGCAGTTTGAGGAGCGTGGCGGTCGCTTCGTCGATCCGCTTCCGCTCCATGACGAGCGGCTTGGCGAAAAAATACCCTTGGAAGTAGTCGAAGCCCAATGCCGCGCAATGGTCGAATTCTTCCCGCGTCTCGACCTTTTCCGCCAGCAGCCTGAAGGGGTAGGGGCGGAAGCGGGCCAGCATCTCGGGCAATTGGGCCAGCGGCGTCTGGAGCAGATCGACCTTGACGATGTCGACAATCCCGTAGAGTTCTTCGTAGAGCGGGCTGTACTCGTGGTCGTCCAGCGCCAGGGTGAAGCCGGCCTCCTTGAGCTGGCGGCATCGTTCGACCAGGGAGGCGCTGACCGTCAGGGTTTCGAGCAGTTCCAGTACCACCATCTCCCGGGGGAGAATTTCCAGGGCGTCGCCCATCAGGAGATCGAGTTCGACGTTGATGAACCCCTGGTGCCCGCCGAGAATCTCCCGGGCACCGAAGCCGGAGAGGGTGTTGACGATGACGTTGGCCGTGGCGAATGAGGCGTCAGTGACGTTTGCCTGCAGGCTTTTGGGGGAAGAGCGGAACAGCAGTTCGTAGGCACAGAGCTGCTCCTGCCGGTTGACGATCGGTTGCCGGCCGATCAGGTATTTATCGTTGCCCATCGTCTTCTCTCCGGTCGGTGGTGTTTTTAGCGATGCGGTCGACCAGTTCGTTATATGTTCACTCTATCGGTATTATCGGATGATGTCTTGAGGGGAAATCACTTTTTTGATCGGCGGCAGGCGGGCGAGAGCACTTCAGAATGGCGAAGAGCCGTTATCTTCCTCACGGATGCTGAAGAGCCACCAGCGACGATCCCTCCTGCCGTAGCGGGGCTGTCGGTCAAAGTAGACCTTCATGATGCCGGCGGTTGTTGCCACCTCGAACCAGTGCTTGCGGACGTACATCTCACCGCTGCCATGGCTGCAGGGGCCGGTATCGTGCCAGCGACGGAGCACGGTCGTGACTTCGACGGTCCGGCCGCGCCAGACGAAAGCCTGTGGTACGCCAGGCTCACCGGATGCCATGGCGGCACTGTCGAAGCTGCCGGCCACCGGCGTAATGGCTTCGCCGACGAAACGTTCATGCCCCGTTGGGTGGGATGGGAGAGGCATCGCTCAGATCTCGCTGTAGACAACCGTTTTTACTTCGGCGATTTCCAGGTGGTCGAAGGTTACTTCCGTATTGTCCTCGAGGATGATGGTCGTATAGCCGTAGTAGCGCCAGGTGCCGTCGCAGCCGGCATTGTTGCCGACACTGCCGCTGGTGACGTAGCCGGTATACGCCCGGCCGTTCAGTAAGATTACCTCAATGAAGTTGCTCATGGCCAGGACGGCGGAGAGTTTCTTGTGGTTCCGGTAAAAGCACTCGGCTTCCGCCGTTGTTCGGGTCCATCGTCTTTCCGCAATCATAACTGCCCCCCTCCTGCAGAAGGATGCAGATGCACTTTAGGTTCACGCGGCCCCCGCTGGGCAGGCCGGTTACACTACTAAAACAAGATACGTGCCAAGAGGTGAAATTGTTTAATTACAATAGGTTATACGGGTAGTGGCGGTGCAGAAGCGGTTTGTGCTGTAAAATATTTTTACGACTCGGCTAAAAAACATGGCAAAACAGCGGGTTAAAGGACCGTAAAAAAATTTTACAGTAAAAAATTTTTACGGCGGGATGTTCGGGTGAGCTAATTTCAATTACTTGCGAATCCGTGCGACCGTGGCGCCGTTCAGCCGTTGCAGTTCCCGGGGGGCGATCCGGACCAGTGTTGTGGCGGTGCCGCCGCCACCGTAGACGATTTCCCGATCGAAGACCCGTTCGTCGATGAAGAATCGGGCGGCAAAGCCGAAGGGGGGCGTGCCGCCGCAGGGGTAGCCGGTTGCGGCCAGCATCTCGGTCGGGGTTGCCAGCCGGGGCATCGGACAGCCGGCGGCCTGGCCGAGCCGGCGGGCGCTGGCCCGGTCCTCTCCTTTGACGATGGCGACCAGCAGCATACCATTGTCGGCAATCATGCAGATGCTCTTGACTAAATCTTCCGGGGAGATGCCGGCCGCTGCGGCGGCTTCGGCGACTGAATGGCACGATTCGGCAAACGAGAGGTGGTCGCCCTGGACATGGTTGGCCGCCATCCAGGCACGCAGGCGTTCGGCGGGACAGGAAATCTCGTTCATGACTGGTCTCCTTGGCGAATTCTGTCGCATGGTAGCCGATTTGCCGGTTTATCGCAACGGCGGACCGGAGCGGGAGATTCCTCTTGACATTGCTAGACGATCGGTCTAATAGTTGATTCCATGGAAAAGAACGAGACACGCCAGCAGATCATCCAGGTCGGCACCGAACTGATCGCCCGCCAGGGGTTCAATGCCACCGGCATCGATGCGGTGCTGAAACAGGCGGGGGTGCCGAAGGGGTCGTTTTATTATTACTTCGGCAGCAAGGAAGAATTCGGCCTGGCCGTGATCGACCAGTTCGCTCTTCGCTACGCCCGGCGGCTCGATGATTACCTCGGTGATGAGACGCTTTCGCCGTTGAACCGGATTCGCCGTTACCTGGAGAGCGTTCTGGCGCGACTGGAGCAGAACCACTGCACCAAGGGGTGCCTGATCGGCAACCTGGGGCAGGAGATGGCCGATCAGCACGAGCGGTTCCGGACTCGGCTGGAGGAGGTCTTCCGCTCCTGGCGCGAACGGTTTGCCCGTTGTCTCCGTGAGGCTCGCGCTGCCGGCGAACTCGCCGCCGCATTCGATGTCGATGTGATGGCGGAATTTATCCTCTCCGGCCTGGAGGGCGCGATCCTCCGGACCAAGGTGATGAAATCTCCCCGGCCGTTGCAGGATTTCATCGACATCCTTTTTGCCCGGGTGCTGGTATAATTCAAGGCAGACAGAGACAACTCGACAGGGCCGTAGTGCCCTTTTTTTAGCGCTGCCGCTAGACGATCGGTCTAAAAAGGCGCCGCGAGCCGGCAGATATGCCCTGTTTTGAAAGGAGTCGTCGTGAAACAATCACTGGGTGCAAAAACCCTCGCCTATCCGACCCCCGTCTGGCTGGTCGGCACCTACGACCGGGAGGGGAAGCCGAACCTGATGACCGCCGCCTGGTGCGGTATCTGCTGTTCCCAGCCCCCCTGCGTTGCCGTCTCGCTGCGCAAGGCAACCTATTCCTATGAGGCGATCGTCGAACGGCGGGCCTTTACCGTCGGGATGCCGGGCGAACGACTGGTCCGGCAGACCGACTATGCCGGCATCGCCTCGGGGCGGAACCTGGACAAATTCGCCGCCGTCGGCCTGACCCCGATCGGCAGCGAACTGGTGGACGCCCCCTATGCGGCGGAAGTGCCGCTCGTTCTGGAGTGCCGGTTGCTCCATATCCTGGAAATCGGTCTCCATACCCAGTTCGTCGGCGAGATCGTCGACGTCAAGGCCGACGAAGCGGTGATCGGCGATGATGGTCTGCCGGAGATCATGCGTGTCAAACCATTCGTCTACGATACCGGTCATCGTGGCTATTACGGGATTGGCGCCTACCTGGGCCGGGCCTTTGCCGTCGGCAAGGAGCGCTGATCCGCAGCCATCGTCGTTCAACCACCAAAGGAGGTGAGCCATGTCGCCACGTAATCTGCTGCTCGAAACGACCGAGGGGGTCGTCACCGTCACTATCAATCGCCCGGCGGCGCTCAATGCCCTGAATCGGGAGATGCTCGAAGAATTGGCGGCGGTGATCAACGAACTGGCCGCTGATCAGGCCGTTCGAGTGATCATCCTGACCGGCGCCGGCGAGCGGGCCTTTGTCGCCGGGGCCGATATCGCGGTGATGCGGGAGATGGCGCCGGCGGCCGCCCGCGAACTGGCCCTGCTCGGCCAGGGGGTCTGCCGGGCGATCGAACGCTGCCCGAAGCCGGTGATCGCCGCGGTGAACGGTTTCGCCCTGGGGGGCGGTTGCGAGCTGGCGCTGAGCTGCGATATCCGGCTGGCCGCCGAGAGCGCTCGCTTCGGCCAGCCGGAGGTGAACCTGGGGATCATCCCCGGTTTCGGCGGCAGCCAGCGGCTCCCCCGGCTGGTCGGCCGGGGACGGGCCCTGGAACTCTTGCTTACCGGCGAGATGATCGACGCCCAAGAAGCGTGGCGGCTCGGCCTGGTGAACCGGGTAGTACCGGCTGCCGAACTGCTGGCGGAGGTCCGGGGCCTGGCGCGGAAGATTGCCGCCAAGGGGCTCGTCGCGCTGCGGCTCTGCAAGGAAGCGGTCATCAACGGCCAGGAACTGGACCTTGAGCGGGCCTGTACCTATGAGGCCGACCTGTTCGCCCTTACTTTTGCCACCGAAGACCAGCGAGAAGGGATGACCGCCTTTCTCGACAAGCGGCCGGCCCGGTTCAGCGATCGCTGACCGGCCGACAAACAGGGGGATAACTATGAGTCTGGCAACCATCGACCGGCAGCGTTGCATCCACGACGGCCTCTGCATCAAGGCGTGTCCGGTCCATCTCTTCGTCGACGATCCGAGCGGCGTGCCGCGTTTCCAGAACGAGCGGGCGGAGGCGTGCATCGGCTGCGGCCATTGCGTGGCCGTCTGCCCCGCCGATGCCGTTGACCACCTGGCGGTGCCCCTGGCCGAATCGCCGTTGCTCGAACCGGCGCTGACCGTTTCCGGCGCCGCCGCGACGCAGCTCTTAAAAAGCCGGCGTTCGATCCGCCGCTTCACCGCTGAGCCGGTTGCCGAGGAGCCGCTGCGGCGGGTGCTCGATACCGCGCGCTGGGCACCGACGGCGAGCAACCGGCAACAGGTTCACTGGCTGGTGATCCGCGAACCGGCGGCGGTCCGGCATCTGGCGGGGGTGACGATCGACTGGCTGCGCGGGATCGCCAACCGGCCGGCCTATTACGAGCCATTTATTGCTGCCTGGGACCGGGGCGAGGACTGGGTGCTCCGTGGCGCGCCCCACCTGGCGGTGGCCCATGCGCCGGAGAACGACTGGGGTGCCATCGACTGTGCCATCGCCGTGACCTACTTCGAACTGGCGGCTTTGGCGGAGGGGTTCGGTACCTGCTGGGCCGGTTTCCTGACCCGGGCGGCCGGCAGCGACGCCGGGGTCGCTGCGGCGCTGGCGCTCCCTGCCGGGCACCGGATGTACGGCGGGGTGATGTTCGGCAATCCGGAGTTTCGCTACCGGCGCTCGCCGCAGCGCCGGCTGGCACAGGTCGAGTGGCGGTAGGCCGGCCGATGGCTGGTGCTCCGGTACGGCACGATCGGCAGCCGTCGGCCGCCAGGCTGCTCTTGACCTGCTGTGTCATCAGTTTCGGCTGCTTTTTCGGCTCCTACATGCGGATTCCGGTGGTACCGCTGTTCGCCATCTCGCTCGGGGCCGATTCGGTTCAGGTCGGGCTGATCAACGGTGCCTTCATGCTGATGGCCGGCCTGCTCTCCATTCCGTCGGGACTGGTCTCCGACCGGCTGGGGCGCCGTCTGCCGCTGCTCGGCGGGCTGACGCTTCTGGCCGGTTCGTCGTTTCTCCTTTACTGGAGCAGCAGCCCGCTGCAGATGGCCGGTATCTACCTGCTATTCGGCGTCGGCCTGTCGGCCTTCTCGCCGACCCTGATGTCCTACGTTGCCGACGTCACCCCGCCCGAAGTGCTCGGTCAGGCGTTCGGCTGGTACACCATGGCGCTCTACGGCGGGATGACCATCGGCCCGGCCGCCGGCGGCCTGCTCGGCAAAGCGCTCGGGCTGCGCCAGGTATTCCTGGTGTCCGGCGGACTGATCTTCGTCATGTTCTGGGTGGCGCTGTTCTTCCTGCCGGCCCCGCCCGGCGGCCGGTCCGGCAGGACGGCCCGGCCGGCGGTGTTGCCGGCGCTGCGCACCCTGGCGGAGAACCGGCCGTTTCTCGCCTGCATGCTCGCTACCTTCGGCACCTGTACCGGTTTCGGGATGTTCGTTACTTTCATGCCGCTCTATATCCGCAGCCTGGGGATGAATTCGGGGCACGTCGGCCTGGTTTTCGCCGCCCAGGCCCTGGCCAACGCCCTGTCGCGGCTCCCTTTCGGCCGGTTGAGCGACCGGGTGGCCGACCGGAGCGTCTTCGTAACGGGCGGAGCGGCCCTGTTTGCCCTGGCGCTGGCCTCTTTCGGTCTCTGCCACACGGTGGTGCCGTTGATGGCGGCGGCCGCACTGCTCGGGGCGAGCATGGGGGTGGCCTTCACCGCCGTCGGGGTGCTGATTGCCGACGTCGTTCCCCGGCAATTGCGCGGGCTGGCGATGGGCGGGTACAACACCTGCGTCTATGCCGGCATGATGTTGAGCGCCGCCGGGATGGGGCCAATAGTCCGGGAAAGCGGCTTCCGGACCGCTTTTTTCCTTAACTGCGGCATCTGCCTGCTGGTGGCGCTCGGTTTTTACCGGCTGTTCCGCCGGCAGCCCGCCCGGGTGACGGCTGGCTGGGGCCAGCCGTAAAAGGAGACCATAATGGAAGAATTGGTGCGGGAAGAGATCGGCAGTTTTGTCGCCACGAGCACGGAGAACTGCTTCCCGGATGGGGAGCCGTATTTCGCTGCGCCGCTGGTCGGTTTTGCCGCGGCGAACGATCCGCTCTTCGCCGACTACAAACGGATCATCGGCCCCTTCCACCTGGCGCCGGCGGAGTTTCTTGCCGGGGCGGCGACGGTGATCTGCTGGGTACTGCCGATCAGCCGGCCGACCCGGGAGAGCAACCGGCGCCAGCAACACTGGCCGTCCCGGGAGTGGTCAATGACCCGCACCTATGGCGAACAGTTCAACGTAGCGCTCCGCCGTCATCTGGTCGCCTGGCTCACCGGGCGAGGCCAGCGGGCGGTCGCCCCCCAGCTGGCCCCGGAATGGCGGGCCCTCGACGACTGTCGGGCCGGGGTCGCCTCCTCGTGGTCCGAGCGTCATGCCGCCTATGCCGCCGGCCTCGGCACCTTCAGCCTCAATGATGCCCTGATCACCGAGCGGGGGATTGCCCACCGGCTCGGCACGGTGGTGACCGACCTGGCGCTGGTGCCGTCACCGCGCCGACCGGCCGACCACCGCCATAATTGTCTCTATTTCCGGGAAGGGAGCTGCGGCCGCTGCATCGGCCGCTGCCCGACGGGCGCCCTTTCTCCTGCCGGCCACGACAAGGAGCGTTGCCGGGAGTATGTCTACGGGGCCGTACCGGCGGCGGTCGAGGCGGAGTATGGCGTCTCTCAGACCGGCTGCGGTCTCTGCCAGACGGCGGTGCCGTGCGAGGCCGCCATCCCCGGCAGCCTCCTGCGCCCCGGCGGCAAGCGGGCCTGACCCCGGTGACGGTGCCCGGGCTTTCCCGGCGCCGGAATTGTTCTATACTTTGATGACGGGCCGCCACGGCCCGTTATTCTCCGGTCGGCCGCAGGCCGGCCGGCGCCGGAGGGAACATGGAAACGACGACTATTGACGGCATCGGGATCAAGGCATCGCGGATCGCCCTGGGGACCTGGGCGATCGGCGGCTGGATGTGGGGCGGCTCCGAGGAGGAAGAGTCGATTGCGACGATTCACGCCGCCCTCGATCAAGGGATTACGGTAATCGATACCGCTCCCGTCTATGGCTTCGGCCGTTCGGAAGAGATCGTCGGCCGGGCCATCGCTCGGCGCGGCGGGCGCGACCGGGTGATTATCGCTACCAAGGTGGGTTTGGAGTGGCGCGATGGCAAGGTCTTCCGCAACTCAACGCCCGCCCGGATTGCCGCCGAGGTCGAGGATTCGCTGCGCCGGTTGCAGACCGACTACATTGATCTCTACCAGGTCCATTGGCCTGATCCCCTCGTGCCGATCGAGGAGACGGCCGGCACCATGGAGCGGCTCCGCCAGGCGGGGAAGATCCGGGCCATCGGTGTCAGCAACTATTCCCCCGCCCAGCTGGAGGAGTTCTGCCGGGTGGCGCCGCTGCAGGCCTGCCAGCCGCCGTATAACCTGTTCGAGCGGCAGATCGAGGGAGAGCTTCTCCCTTATTGCCATGATCAGGGCATTGCCCTCCTGACCTACGGGGCGCTCTGCCGCGGGCTGCTCAGCGGCCGGATGACCGCCGACACCGTTTTTACCGGCGACGATCTGCGCAGGGTCGATCCGAAGTTTCGTTCGCCCCGCTTTGCCCAGTACCTGGAAGCGGTCCGCCGGCTCGACCGGTTTGCCCGGGAGCGGTTCGGCAAGGGGGTACTGGCGCTGGCGGTGCGTTGGATTCTCGATCAGGGGGTGCAGGTTGCGCTCTGGGGAGCCCGACATCCAGCGCAGGTGAGGGCGGTTGGCGAAGTGTTCGGCTGGTCGCTCAGCGAGGCCGACCGGGCCGAGATCGAACGAATTCTGCGCGAAGCCGTCCCGGAGCCGGTCGGTCCCGAATTCATGGCGCCCCCCTCCCGCTAGCCGGCTGACGAACCGAGGGGTGGGGGCCGCAGGTCGGCAGCCCACCCCTTGCATGTATCCGCCGTTTCGTGGTATTTATCGGATATCTATTCCTGCGGCCCTGCCGGCCGACCCCACCCGTTCTTTCCCTGTTGTCCCGTGTGTTGTGCCGTTGGTGATCTGTCGGAATTCCCGCAGGAAAACCCGGTTTCCTGTCGTCGAGCCCCGGAGCGGTTTTCCGCATTGGGGCTTCGAGCGATCAGCCGCGCTGGGGCTTGACGAAAAAATAGGTGATCAGGAGGAAGGGGAGGGCGGAGAAGGCCGCTTCCAGGTTGCCGCTGAACAGCTGCCAGGTGCTGAAGGAGATCACGGCCAGGACGAAGAGGATCATCAGTATCGCGACAATTTTGTGCATGTGGCGATACTACACCTTCGTCGGAAAAATGTGAAGGGGCAACCCTTCAGGAATCGGTTGGCCGTACCGATAGAATTCCCAGGGGAGAATGTCATGGATACCATATTAATCGACGCGGAGCTGGAGCATTATTACCGGGAGCGGCTGGCGATGAGCGGCAAGGTTGCCTGGCAGCGGTTTCTTTTCCGGGCGAGCACCGCCTTCCAGGGGGCCGAACTGGAGCTCTACCTGGAGCGGGTCCGGGCCCACGCCCGGGCGTACGCTTCTTACTGTGCGACCTTCAAGTCGCCATTTCGCCATTGCGAGTCGGCACTGTTCCTGTCGAGCTTGCTGTTGTTCGGTGCCGGGATTGTCATGATCCTTACCGGCGACCTGTCGGTCTTCGTGGCCGGAGGGACCGCCGCCGGAGTGGTCGGGATGGTCGAATGCGCCCGGAAGCTGGCGGATTACTGGCGGCAGTACGGCTCGATGGAGACAGTGTTCCGCGAGTTTGCCGAGTGTCCCGGCGAGTGAGGCGGGCCGACGGCTAGCGTTGCCGCTCCCGGTGTTCCAGCCAGCGGACCCGGGCCAGCCAGGCGACGATGGCGAGGTTGAGCAGGAAGGTTCCGGCCCGGATGGCGGTCACTCCGCGCCAGAGCTCGTAGATTTCGACCGGGAGATAGATGCCGCCGGAGATGATGCCGAGCCATTGGGCCCAGATCCGGTCGCGCCAGAGCCCCCAGGCTTCGATGAAGCGGAGTGTGGCGTAGCCGATGGCGCCGGTGGCGAGTGCCTGGAGACGACTGTCGCTGGCCCGGTCGGCAAGTTCGAGAAAAATCCGCGGCGCGGCATTGGCCGGGTTGAGGTGAAAGTGGGCGACGATCTGTTCCGCGAGGGCCTCGACGTCCCGGTGGATCAGGCTGAGCAGCCCGAGGCCGACCACGATGACCAGCGCGCCCTTGGTTGCCTCGAAGCAGGCGATGGTATGCAGCCCGGCCGCTGCCTTGAGATGGTGGTCCCGGCGACGCATCGAGTCCCCGCTAGCGCCGGTAGATCAGTGCCGCGCCGGCCAGCAGCAGCACGGTTCCGGCGAGCCGCCGGCCGTCAATGGGGATGGCGCGAAAGCCGAACAGGTTGAGCTGGTCGAGGAGCAGTCCGGTGATCAACTGGGCGGCGATGGTGGCCGCCATCGCTGCTGCCGTGCCGATCCTCGGCACTACCAGAATGGTCAGGGAGACGAACAGCGCTCCGAGCAGCCCGCCGGTCAGTTCCCACCAGGCGGCATCGCCGGCGGCGCGAAGACTTCCCCGGCCGCAGGCCGCTACCACCACTGCCAGGGCGAGGGTGCCGACGGCAAAGGAGATGAAGGCGCTCTCCAAAATGCCGACCCGTTCGGCGAGACGGCCATTGATCGACGGCTGGAGCGTCAGGATGACCCCGCCGCCCAGCATCAGCAGGAAGAGGAAAAGATTGGACATGGGTAGCCTGGCTCCTTGGGAAGTGGGGCATGCGCTGCCGGTCCGCCGATTCTACCCGCTGCCCGGTCGGCCTGCAAGGAGAAATACCCCCGGCTCGGGACAAAAAAAGGGGAAGCGTTCGCTTCCCCGAGCCACAGGCCGGAGTGCCTGGCTCACCGTGGCCTATTCCACGGTTATCTGTTTGATCGTTGAAGATTCTCGCCTCGGGAAACGGATTTCTAGGATGCCGTCCTTCAGCGAAGCCTTGATGTGATCGGTATCGAGGCCGTCGGGGAGGCTCAAGGCCCGGCTGAAGCTGCCATGGGACCGTTCGAGCCGTAGATAGTTGGCCTCTTCGACCCGCTCTTCGCTGTTCCGTTCCGCCGCGATGATCAGGTTGTTATCGACGAGTCGCAGGTTGAGATTTTCGCTGCTGATCCCCGGCATTTCCGCTTTGACCACCAGTTCGTTCCGCTCTTCGTACATGTCGATTGAGGGGCTGATCCCGCCACCTTCGCCCAGTTCGTGGAGCATCCCCCGGAAGGGGAGCCAGTTCATGCCGAAAAATGGCCGGTTGAAGGCCTCTTCGAACCACCGCTCCATTTCGCGGAACTGGCTGGCCATCCCAGTTTCCGGTGATGCCCCCGTTGCCAATGCCGTTCTCGATGTCCCTGTCGCGGACCCTGCGGACCGCTTGACGTGCACCGTCCCTTTGCCGGTACCCTGCTGTGGAACCGTTCTCAGTTCAGTCTGCCGCCTCATGATCGAACACCCCTTTTCATGGTGATTGAATTCATTTAGTTATCAGTATAATAAATTGAAAATGAATGTCAAGTTCTGCTTCCGGGTGTCGTTTCGCGCTTGCGCGTATCGGGACGGCGGTGTACTCTGGAGCAACTGGACTAGGGGATGATCCACGAAGAGAGGGCGTAGATGGCCGATCACGACACAGCACAAACAACGGCGGGGAAAGGGGGCGTCTGGCTGATCATGATGGCGGCGGTCCTCTGGGGGACCACCGGCACCTCGCAGGCACTGGCCCCGGTCGGTGCCAGTCCGGCAGTGGTCGGCGCCCTGCGGTTGGCGGTCGGCGGTGGGGCGCTGCTCCTCCTTGCCCTGTGGCGTGGCGGGTTGCGGGGCGGAGGCCGGTGGCCATTCTGGGCGACCGCCAGCGCCGGCGGCTTCGTGGCCGCCTACCAGCTCTGTTTTTTCGCCGCCGTTGCCAAGACCGGCGTGGCGGTCGGCACGATGGTCGGTATCGGCAGCTCGCCGGTGCTGGCCGGTATCCTCGTCTACCTGGCCAGGGGTGAACGGCCGGGACGACGCTGGCTGGCGGCGACGGTCCTGGCGATCGTCGGCTGCACCCTGCTGCTGGCGACCGGCGGCACGGTCAGTGTCAATCCCCTTGGCGTCATCCTCGCCCTCGGGGCCGGTGCCTCCTATGCCGCCTATACCCTGGCGATCAAAACGCTCCTTGACGGTCGTTCCGCCGATGCGGTGGTGGCGGTTGCCTTCTGCCTCGGCGCCCTGCTCCTCTCACCGTTGCTGGTGACGGCGGACCTTTCCTGGCTTGCCGCCCCTCGCGGGCTGGTGGTGATCCTGCACCTGGGACTGCTGGCAACCGCCCTGTCCTACCAGTTGTTCGGCCGGGGGCTGCGGACGGTACCGGTGGCCAACGCGGTCACCCTCTCCCTGGCGGAACCGCTCACCGCCGCCATCCTCGGGGTCACCGTGGTTGGCGAGCGGCTTACCCTCCCAGCGCTGATCGGGATTGCCCTTCTTTTCTCCGGGCTGGCGCTGCTGGCCATTACACCCCGGCGGAGTATCACCGGCTGATCACTCCACCGCCCCTGCCGTTTTCCCCGTTTTTTTGCGATGTTCCTTGCCGTACCGGTAGAGCTGTGGCAAACTTTATGAAAATTTGCCAATCTGTTCCCTCGGGACGCAAAGGAGTGCGCCATGACGACGAGAGAGATCCAAGGAAGGAAATTCGACGCTCGCCCCGACCGGGTCGATTACCGTGACCGCATCTACAATCCGCCGCTGGTCTGTCTTCCCCCCCAGTATCCCGATGCCGGCTTCATTACCGGCCACCTGAGCGATTACACCACCAAGCACCGGCTGATCCTCGACCAGGGGAAAGAGGGGGCCTGCACCGGCTTCGGCCTGGCGGCGGTCATCAACTATCTGCTCTGGAAAAAACATTTCGACGACGAGCAGCGGACGGGTAAGTTTGGGAAGCTGGCGACGGTGAGTCCGCGGATGCTGTACCACATGGCACGGATCTACGACGAGTGGCCCGGCGAGGACTACGACGGGTCGAGCTGTCGCGGGGCGATGAAGGGATGGTACCGGCATGGCGTCTGCGCCGAGGCGCTCTGGCCCTACAAGACCAAGTTCGTCCCCCCGCGGGAGGGCTGGCAGCAGGATGCGGCGCTCCGGCCGCTGGGAGCCTACTATCGGATCAACAAGGACTCGGTTGCCGACATGCAGGCGGCAATCCACGAGGTGGGGGCGATCTACGTCTCGGCATCGGTGCATGAGGGGTGGTTCCTCGGCAGTTCGCCGACCCTGCCGGTGATCCCGCTGGTCGCGGGGGAGACGGGAGGGCATGCCTTCGCCCTGATCGGCTACACCAGCGACGGCTTCATCGTCCAGAATTCCTGGGGTGATTCATGGGGCTGCTTCGGCTTTGCCATCCTTACCTACGAAGACTGGATCCGCAACGGTTCCGATGCCTGGGTGGCGGTGCTCGGCGCGCCGATGGCGATCCAGGAAAAGGTCCGCACCCGGAGCAGCATGACCCTGCAGGAAGTGGCCAACGGCAAGGCCGGCTGGTCGTGGCAGCCGGACAGTACCGCGCCCCCCCACGTCTACAGCAACCCTGCTGTCGAGCCACTCAGCGAGAGTACCGCCTACGAGCACACAGTAGTTCTTGGTAACGACGGCCGGCCGATCAACCGCTTCCTCGACGTTGCCGATGCCACCGGGGCGGTCCGGGAGACCGCCTTCACCCTGCCGCTGGCTTGGTTGCAGGGGCAGGCGAAACCGATCCTGGCCATCTACGCCCATGGCGGCCTGAACAGCGAAGAGGCATCGCTCAAGCGGATCCGGGTGATGGCTCCCTACTTCCGGGCGAACGGCATCTACCCGCTCTTCATCACCTGGAAGACCGGTTTCGGCGAGAGCATCTCCGGAATGCTGGAAGACGCGGTCGGCAAGTTCCTCAAGCCGTCGGCGGAAGGTCCGGCCCGCGGTCTCTGGTCTGACATTACCAGTCAGCTCAAGGAGGCCAAGGACCGGTCGGTGGAGGTTGCCTGCGAGAACCTGCTGGTGAAGCCGGTCTGGATGCAGATGAAGCAGAATGCGGCGGCGGCCGTCGAACGGGAGGCGGGGCTGACCCTGGTGGCCGGCTGCCTCGCCGAGCTAAAGAGCCGTCTGCCGGACCTGGAAATCCACCTGGTCGGCCATTCGGCGGGCTCGATCCTCCATGGCCACCTGCTCGACCGGCTTGTCCAGAAGAAGCTGGCGGTCCGGACGGTTTCCCTCTACGCGCCGGCCTGTACCGTCCGCTTCGCCCTCGACCATTACCGCCCGGCGATGGAGAAGCAGATTCTCGCCAAGGAGCGGCTCTTCTTCGACATCATGAGCGACGAGCGGGAGCAGGCTGATACCGTCGGCCCCTACGGCAAATCGTTGCTCTACCTGGTCAGCCGGGCGCTGGAAGACCTGCACAAGATGCCGCTGCTCGGCATGGAGGCGGCCTGGAACCCGGCAGTGGCGGCGCCGGCCCAGTGGAACCCGCGAACTGCCGGCGATGTCGCCGGCTGGCAGTCATTCATGGGAGGAATGGGGACGGTGCGGGTCCACAGTCGCGACCGGGCCAAGGTCTTCGACGGCCAGGAGTATATCCCCCTGGCCCATGGTTCCTTCGATAACGATGTGGTGGTGGTGGCCGCTACTCTGGAGCGGATTCGCGGCAGTGCCCTGGCGGCAAAAGTGGAGAACCTGCACGGTTTCTGAGCACGGGGCCAAGGGCGGGTGATCAGGGGGACGGAGGGGTGCCCCGGGTACCGAGGGTCGTCGCCACCATCAGCCGGAACAGCTCTTCCAACCCCTCCTGGACGGCCGGTGTCTCGATGATCCCGAGGGCTCGGGCAATTGCCTCGAAGGTCGCCAGCCCCTCGGGATGGGGTTCACGGCGGATGCCCCAGGCGGTCGGTGGTCCGGGCGGAAGTCTGACCATCCGGGCGCGGGCGAGGCCGGGGAGCCGCCGACCCATCCGGGCCGCCTGCCGCCAGTTGCCGTCGGGGACTATCAGCGTCACCGGCCGGTCGTCGCCGGCAAGCAGTTCCCGGCTCAACAGCGGTACGTCGTCGCCGGGGTAGAGTATAAGAGTCTGCCGTTCCGGCATGTCGAGGTCGGCCAGGTCGAGGGGCCGGTCCAGGTTGCCGTGGATGCGCAGCTCGCTGTTGGGAAGCGCCGCCAGGGCCAGCGGGCCGGTGGCGGTGGACTTTTTGTGTTCGCGCTGGTGCATCACCAGCACCAGGCGGGTGGCCAGTTCGTAACGGGGGATCGCCGCGCAGATGCAGAGGGTGAGATGCATGCGGCAGCGGGCACAGCGGGGGGTGCGTTTGGCTCGGGTTCCCATGGCTCTTACTTAACCCGGATTTGCCTGTTTGCGCAACTGAAAGCTTGATCAGCTGCCGGCACAAGCCGTCGTGTCAGCGGAAAATCTTCTCTCGCCATTCAATGCTTGCCATAGAGGGTGACATAACGGTATATTTTTCGTGGCCTCCCGCGGTAACATTGCCGAACGATGACTTCCTGCGCATTTCCGGGAACTACGATGACTGACGCCAAGCCCGCTGCTGGCACGCTCGTGCCGTTTATTGCCGGGGGAGGGCTCCTCGCCGGGCTTTACCTGACGAGCTATGCCAGCTTCCTCCTCTTTCATACCCTGGTCGAGCTTTTTTCCGTCCTGGTGGCCGGTGGCATTTTCGTTATCGCCTGGAACTCCCGCCGCTTTGCCGGCAACAGCTATTTCCTCTTCATCGGTATCGCCCATCTCTGCATCGGTGTGACCGACCTGTTGCACGCCCTGGCCTACAAGGGGATGGGGGTGTTCCCGGGAGGCGGCGCCAATCTGCCGACCCAACTCTGGATCGCCGCCCGTTATCTGCAGAGTGTTTCCTTCGTGCTCGCCCCACTGTTCGTCAACCGCCGGCTTAGGCCCCGCATTGTCCTGGCGGCATTCCTGGCGGTGACCGGTTTGCTGTTCGCTTCGATCTTCTCCTGGGGGCTTTTCCCTGTCTGCTA
The DNA here is from genome assembly GCF_027943965.1 of Geotalea uraniireducens. Classification (NCBI taxonomy): domain Bacteria; kingdom Pseudomonadati; phylum Thermodesulfobacteriota; class Desulfuromonadia; order Geobacterales; family Geobacteraceae; genus Geotalea; species Geotalea uraniireducens. The sequence goes on from NZ_AP027151.1 coordinate 833,372, forward strand.
CGTGGACGGAGCGGGCGTCACCCTCTTCAAGACCTGGAGCGAATATGCCATTGCCCTCCTTTTCCTGGCCGGGCTGGTGCTCCTTCGGCAGCGGCGGGCGGCCTTCGACCGGCACGTGCTCGATCTTCTCTCCGGCGCCCTGGTGCTGCTGGTGGGGACCGAGCTGGCCTTTTCCCGTTACATCAGCGTTTACGGCCCGAGCAATCTGGTCGGGCATCTGTTGAAGGCGGCGGCGGTCTTCCTGATCTACCGGGGGACCATCGAAACCGCCCTGACCCGCCCCTACGACCTGCTGTTCCGCGAGCTGAAGGCTGGCGAAAGGGCGCTGCGGGAGTCGCACCAGCGGGTTTCGTCCCTGCTGGAGAGCATTACCGATGCCTTCTTTTCCCTCGACCGGGAATGGCGTTTCACCTATCTGAACAGCGAAGCGGAACGGTTGCTCGGCAAGAGCCGCGCCGAACTGCTCGACCGCGACCTCTGGACAATTTTTCCCGAGACGGTCGGCTCGGCCTTCGATACCGGCTACCGCCGGGCGGTTACCGCCAACGAGGCGGTAACGTTCGAAGGGTACTATCCGTCGCTGGAACGGTGGTTCGAGGTCCACGCCTATCCCTCCCGGGAAGGACTGTCGGTATTTTTCCAGGATATCACCGCCCGCAAACGGGCGGACGAGAAGTTGCGCGCCTCGGAAGAGCGTTTTGCCACGGTGTTCAGGATCGCCCCGACCATTATGGTCATTTCGTCCCTGCAGGACGGTCGCTACCTGGAGGTCAATGCGGCGTTCGAGCAGCATCTCGGCTGGCGGCGCGAAGAGGCGCTCGGCCGGACCTACCTCGATCTGGGCGTCTGGGAAAACCCGGCCGACCGTGAGGCAATCCGCGCCGTCATCGATCGCGAGGGGGAGGTCCACGACCGGGAGATCATGGTCCGCGGGAAAGGGGGCGAGTCGATCGTCGGTCTGTACTCGGGCGTCACTATCGAGCTGAACGGCGAAACCTGTCTGCTGAGCCTGATCCGGAACATTACCGCCCGGAAGCGGGCCGAGCGGGAGGTAGAGCTGCTTAACGTCGAACTGGAGTCGCGTGCCACGGCGCTGGAGGATATGAACTGCGAGCTGGAGGAGGCGAACTGCGAGCTGGAGGCGACGGTGGAACAGCTGGAGACGGTCAACCACGAGCTGGAAGCGGCGAATACCGAACTTGAGGCGTTCAATTATTCGGTATCCCACGATCTCCGCCGGCCGCTCACCAATATCAACGGTTACTCCCAGGTGATTCTGGAGCTGTTCGGCAACGGTCTTGACGAGCAGTGCCGGCAGTTCGTTGCCAACATCTACGACGAGACGAAGCGGATGGACCATCTGATCGGCACCTTGCTCAATTTTTCCCGGATTTCCCGCTGCGACATCCGGCTGGTGACCGTGGACCTCAGCGACATGGTGTGGGCGGTGGCGCAGAAACTGAAGATGAAGGAGCCGGAACGGCAGGTGACGCTGACCATTGCCGAAGGGATGACGGCGTACGGCGACGCGGGGCTGCTCCACGTGGTGGTCGACAATCTGCTCGGGAATGCCTGGAAGTATACCGGCAAGCGGGAACATGCGTTGATCGAGTTCGGAGTGACCGACATCGACGGCAGCCGGACGCATTTTGTCCGCGATAACGGCGCCGGCTTTGCCATGGACCAGGTTGAGCGGATCTTTGCGCCGTTCCAGCGTCTTCACCATCCGGAAGATTTTCCCGGCGAGGGGATCGGCCTGGCTACCGTGGCCCGGATCGTCCAGCGGCACGGCGGCCGGATCTGGGCGGAAGGGACCGTGGACCGGGGCGCCACCTTCTATTTCACTCTGTAATCCTTCCTGCTTCTGGCGGCTGTTCCGCACTGCCTGCCGTGGCGATCGCCACCCGGTTGCGTCCCCCTTGCTTGGCCCGATAAAGCGCCTTGTCGGCAGCGCCGACCATTGTGTCGGGGTCGGCCCACGATGCTGTGTCGCTGCTGGCGACCCCCAGGCTGATGGTCACCGGGATCGGTCCCTCCGGGCTGGCGAAGCCTTCGCTATCGATATGTGCCCGGAGGCGTTCCGCCAGGATCGCTCCCTGCTTGGCGTCGCAATCGGGGAGGATGATCAGGAATTCCTCCCCGCCGTACCGGCCGACAAAATCATAGGTCCGGACCAGCGAGAGCATGCGCCGGGCGATTGCGCAGAGCACTGCATCGCCGGCCTGGTGGCCGTGCGAGTCGTTGATCCTCTTGAAATGATCGAGATCGGCCATGATGATGCTGACCGGCTGCTTTTCCCGTTGTGCCTTGGCCAGTTCCTGGCCGAGGAAATTGAGGATCTCCCCGTGGTTCCAGAGTCCTGTGAGCGGATCGTGGGTGGCGCGGGTCCGGAGCGCTTCCCGGGCCGCGAGCAATTCGTTCTGCAGCTCGACGATGCGCTGGCCGGCGCGGAGCCGCACCTTGAGCTCGTTGTGCTTGAACGGTTTGGTGATGTAATCGTCAGCCCCGGCCTCCATGCCGGTGACCAGGTCGTCCTCGCGCTGCTGCGAGGTGAGCATGATGATATAGGTGTACGGCTCCTGCCCGGCGGCCCGGATGCGTTGGCAAACCTCCAGCCCGTTGACGCCCGGCATCACCCAGTCGAGAATCACCAGCCGGGGGGGATCCTCGCCCTGCAAGATCTGCCAGGCCTCGTTGCCGTTCCGGGCAACGATGACGTCGTATCCCCAGGCGGTCAGGCAGACTTTGAGGAGCTGGCGCAGATTCGGTTCGTCTTCGGCGATCAGGATTCTCATGGCTCCTCCCTGGGCGAGGGGGGTGGCCGGCGTGGTGTGTCGAGCCGGCGGGGTTAGAAAAAAATACCATAACTCCGGCCGTTGGCAAAAAATGAGCACCCGGTCGCCAAAATGTTTTTGTTGTTGGTTTGTTGTGATGTTGTTTTATATTGGTGGGTACTGGTGATGTTTCGTCGGAGAAAGGAATTGCTGATGACCCGAGCCGCCCTTCTTACCCATTTCGCTCCGCCGGAGCGTGCCGATCAGGGGGATATTGCCCGCCGCCATGCGTTGCTGGCGGCTGATGAAGGGCTGCGTGCGCTGCTCGATGCCATGCCCGAGTTCGTGATGGTTGTTAGCCCGACCCGCCAGATCCTGCTCGGTAACCGGGCTCTCAATGCCTTTGCCGATTCCCAGGGGTGCGAGGACATTATCGGCCTTCGTCCCGGCGAACTGCTGGCCTGCCAGCACGCGCTTGCCGCGCCGGCCGGTTGCGGCACTGGCGAGGCCTGTCAGACCTGTGGTGCGGTAGAGGCGATCCTGGCGGCGCTGGCCGGCGATCGGGCAAGTCACGAATGTCGGGTGCTCCGGCACACCCCCCAGGGGATCGAGGCCCTCGATCTGAAAGTCTGGGGAACCCCGTTCCGCTGGCGGGGAGAGACTCTGGCCCTGGTGGTCGCCGTCGACGTGAGCAACGAGAAACGGCGGCAGGTCCTCGAACGGCTCTTTTTCCACGATCTGCTCAATACCGCCAGCGTCATTCACAGTCTGACCGAATTGCTGTTCGACGGAATCATGAGCTTCGACGATGGGAAAGAGAGCCTGCTGGTCGCGGCCCGGGCACTGGTGAGCGAGATTCGCAGCCAGCGTGAGCTGCTGGCGGCGGAGAACAACGAACTGACCGTGCATCCGGGACCGCTGCATTCGCGGCTGTTCCTCGAAGGGGTAATCCAGACGTACTACAACTCCACCCTGGGGCGGGAGCGGCAGATTTCCCTGGCGCCGGGGCTGGCTGAAACGATCTTCTATTCCGATGAGCGGCTCCTGGGCCGGGTACTCGGCAACCTGCTCAAGAACGCTCTCGAAGCCTCGCCGCGGGGCGCCGCGGTGACCCTCGGCTGTCGGGAGGGCAACGGGGAAATTTCCTTCTGGTGCCACAACGTCGGGGTCATGTCGCGAGAGACGCAGCTGCAGATCTTCCAGCGCTCGTTTTCCACCAAGGAGGCGGGGCGCGGTATCGGCACCTACAGCGTCAAGCTCTTGACCGAACGTTATCTGAAGGGGCGGGTGTCGTTCACTTCCACCATCGCTGCCGGTACCACCTTCACCGTTACCTATCCGCTCGATCTGCGCAGCCTCGATAGTGCGCTATCTTCCCCCCCTCGTTTGCCGGCCTCCTGAAAGGCGGCCGCGTGAGTGGGTGGCTGTTGCCGCCAATCAGAGCGCTGCGACGGTGCCGGCAATATCGGCCAGGGCCTTGATCGCTTTGGCCGCCTTGGCGACCACCTCGGCCACGTTCTCCAGTCTTCGGATATCTTCCCCGATCTTTCGCGCCACCTCGGCCAGTTTCCCGCCGGCCAGCCGGAGCGCCTCGATCCGCTGGTCGAGGGCCGCTTCCAACAGCAGGTCTTCCTGATCGTCGAGGTCGACGTACAGCTCTTCAAGGAGGCGCTGCTGGTCGGCGGAGAGGTCCGCCCCGTTACGCGCGGCCCTTGTCTCCTCCTTTGCTGCGCGGATGGCGGTCAGCGCTTCTTGCCGTGCCGTTTCAAGATGTGTCATGTGATTATCCCTCGCTAAACGCTATTCGTTGTAATCTCCCCCGCGCCGGCGAATCGTCTTGCTGGTCGTTGCCGGAAGCTCATTCGGCGGCGAGCTTCTTCCGCAGCTTATTGGCGGTGTTCACTTCCTGGACAAGTGTTTGTACTTGCCCGATGGCGTTTTTCAGCCATCGCCGCTCGGTGACGTTCTGTACCAGGGCCCGGTGGGCGGCCCGGTAGGTTTCAGCCGCCCGGAGCGCCTGGGTCGCCAGCTGAACCGTTTCGTCGGCTCCGGTCAAGCCGTCGGCCACGAGCAGCACCGTTGCGAGCTGCTGCTTGCCGCCGGCGCTGTCCACGATCCGCCGGTAACTCTCCCGGAGGTCCGTGGCAACGTTGCGGATCAGGTCGAGCTGCTCGGGGGGCGGTCCCGCAGCAATCGCGAGTTGCAGTCCGGCAAGGTCGGCGGGCGCGAGGTACAGGGCGAGTAGTCGCTCCACCTCGACGATCATCGCTTCCACGACCGGGTCGGCGGCGGTGATCGCCTGTTTCAGGGCCTCGGCCTGTTCATGGCGGATGTAGATCCCGCCGGCGCCGCGGGCCCCGGCCGCTGCCAGGGCGCCGAAGCTCCCCAGGTTGGTCCCCTGCAGTTTGTTGAAGCGGTCGATGGCCCGGTCCACCGCACCGCCGAGGCTTTCGGCGCTCCCCTGGAGTTCGCCGGTGTAGCTGTCGCCGGTGAGTTTCACGAGGAGTGCTGCATAGTCGTTCAGAATTTCCAGAGCACTGTCGGCTGCCGTGGCCCGCCGGGCCAGTTCCTGTCGCAGCTCGACGGCTGCTTCCACCTGGCGGAGCGCCGCGGTGCCGCTGGTCATGGTAGCAGCTTCCAGGAGCTTTTGCCGGGCGCGGAGTTCGGCGTGGCTGCGGATCACCGTACCGGGAAAGGTACCGTAGTTCTTTGCCGCTTCGGCGAAGGTGCCGACCTCCTTAACCTGCGACGGCGTGAGAACGGCGGTGCATCCCTGAAGTGCGGCGAGTGCCGCGGCGGCGACGATGAGGGCGATCGTCTGGCGAACGATGGCGTAGGTTGGTTTCATCGGGGCTCCTTTACGTACGGAATGCCGGTTGTTTTTGCCCCCCGAGCGGGGTGGCGAATTGGCTTGCGGCGTGTCTGTAACCTTGCGTCGCGGCGCGAAGGGAACGCATGCGTGGACGTAGCCGGCAAACGCTCCGGGTATCGCCAGGCGAGATTTCCCCTCGTCGCGCCCTTCGGGTGGTGCCACGTGGCATTTTTGCCGGGCAGTTCTCAGCCCTAGGCGATGATGTCGATAATTGCCACCTTCATCGAGATGCTGATGTTGTGCGGGGCCTGTTCTTCGTGCTTCCGCTCCTTGTTCCAGCCGCCGCTCCTACCGCCTCAACGCACCCTGATCGGCGGGATATCGGTGTACGGACGGTTGAGGACCCTGATCTGCCTGGTGACCGGTGTCTGTCCGACCCATATTTCGAGGACGTATTTCCCCGGCGGGATGTTGTGGAGATAGTAGAACCCCTGGTTGTCCGTGTAGGCGGGGGAGGACCGCCCCCGGTTCCGGGCGGAAAGCGTTACCTCGACCGAGGTCGCCGGGTAAATGCCGTACGCGGTCTTGCGCTCGATCTTGCCGCGGACCGTCTGCGCCTCCGCCCGCGGCGTGCCGCCGATGACGATGATGAATGCGACCATCCATGCAGCCAACAAAGCGATACGTCTCATTTGTCCGGGACCTCCGTGTTCCCCCCCATGTACGGGGTGCTGGAACGTTGCAGTCTGATCGGCTCGGCTACCAGTTTGGTCTTGGTCCCCTTGTCCGTTTCCACGGTCAGTCCCGGACCGCCGAACGCGTACCGTTTGTCGCCGAGCGGGATATAGACCGATTCATAGCCGTCGTGGTGCACGACGAGGGTCGGGAAATCGAGTTGTCCTGCCTGATTTCGCCTTACCGGGATGTCGAGGGTGAAGCTGCCGTCACCGAGAAAGACAACGGCGTTCGGCCGCACGGCGATGTCGGATTCGACGAGGACGTCTCCCGGGGGGGCCATCATCGCCCTCCCTTTGATTGTCCAGACTTCGTAGGTCTTGGGCCGGGTCGAGATGAATCCCCCCATCACCAGTACCAGGATGAAATAACCGGCGAACGCACCTGACAGCTGGATGTTCAATCCCTTGAACGGCCCCTTGACGAAGGTCCGCGAGGGGAGAAAACGGTAGATGATGACCGCCGGGACCAGTGGCAGGAGCATGGTCAGCACCACCAGCGTCAGGTAGATAGTATTATCGCTCATCGTCGTCACCTCGCCTTCATGGCGGGAATGCTTCCGCGAACAGCCGGGTTGCCGTGTCGGGGTCGAGCTCGCCGGTCCCAGGGAGGCCTAATCGCTGCTGGAACTGCCGCAGTGCAGCATGCGTCTGCTGTCCCTGGAAGCCGTCGACCGGGCCGGGATCGACGCCGAGGTAAAGCAGGGCGGCCTGGGCCGCCCGCAGCGCCAGATCCGGGAGGGTGCCCTCATACCGGGCATGGGCGGCGGCAAGCCGGGAGTCATACTCGTTCTTCCTGAAATCGGCCCCATTGTAGCCACGGGCAAAGGCGGCCCAGTCCTGCCGCTGCAGCGCCCCGGCCAGATTGTTCCCCTTGGCGAAGTTCGCCATGGCCAGGAGTTGCGCATTCTCATCCCTCACCATGGCTTCGATCATGACATCGATGGTGGCGAAGCCGGCCACTTTGAAGTTGAACCCCATCACCTGGCCGATGCCCCAGGAAGCGCTCTGGAGCGCCGCTTCCCGGTCGAGTTCCAGAGCCTTCCCCAAGCGGGTGTACTCGGCTGGCCCGCCGACATAGCCGCCGGGTTTCCCGTTGCTGATATCCTCATTGCCGGCATCGTGCCTGCCGTTCGTCAGCCGGTGGAAGATGTGGCGCTCGAAGAGTATCCGTGGTCGCCGGTCCTGAAGAAACCCGAAGCCGCGGGTCTCGACCGTCAGCACTGCCCAAACCACCGGGGCGGCAACCCCGAGGGCGCTGCAGGCGTTGCCCATCCCTTCGGCATTCAACGGCCTACCTTGGCCGGTAAAATTCATGGTGAACTCCTGTGCGTTCCGCCGGGCTGCCGGTCGTTCCGTAAACCGGTAAACAAGCGGGCAGACATTCCCGGCTGAGGTGATGTCTGATGTCAGCTGCCGTTACGGCGTGGCCGGCGGTTCCTGCTCCCCGACCGGCTCTTTACCGGTTCCGACGGAACCCCATTTCAGGTCGGTGTTATATTTGACGTAGACGGGGCGTTCGTTGCGCAGCGTATCCAGCATCGGGCCGAACTGGGCATCGGGAAAGTAAATGTTGAGGATGCCGTTCGGCCATTGAACGTTGCCCGGGAGCGGTGCTCCGCTCTTGATAATGCCCGCGTAACCGATGTACGCCCCCGACGGTTCGTAGAAGTACACAAAACCGATCTGGTTCGCATTGCTGTAGCCGCTGATCATGAGCACTTCATAGGTACCGACTTCTTTGCTGACAATCATGGGATAGCCTCCTGTCTGCCGAACGAATGGATTTTCTCCGGGCGGAGCCCTGGAGGGGCGCCGGAGCGGCCAACGACGGGGCGATCCCCTTTCCCCGCCGGTCGGGGGATCGCCGCCGGTTCAGGCCGGTTTCAGATCGTTGCAGATGCGTACCGGCCAGAGCGCTTCGCGCCAGTGGGGGCCGGCTGGGGTCCAGGTGCGGTCCTGGACCCGCAGTTTGAAGACGTAGACGCAACATTCGCCCCGCCGCAGGAGCAGGTCGGCCGGCACCGGATAGCCGACCGAAGCGCTACAAAGCGGATCGATGGTCCGCAGGTCGAACTGGGCCAGGGTGCCGAACATGGCGGTGGGGAGCGGGTTGGCCGGGTCGCAGGGGGTGCAGGCCGTTCCCGGGTCGCCCACCCGGCTGGTGCCGAAGAAGCAGGGCGTTCCCATGCTCCAGGCGATGGGAATCTGCAGTTCGGTCCCCCCCTGCTTGCTTACTTTGACCCAGTAGAAATCGAAGTTGTCGTTGGGCCGGCTGTGGGGCAGCGCCGGGTCGATATACTCGTCCCAGGCGATCCCGGAGAGCGGGAGGTTCCACGGCACGCTGCAGTCGGGCGGGGTGGCGAAGGCGCTGACGCGGATGTCGGCACAGCGCGGCACCGCGTCGATCCTGATCATCGCACAGACCGGCTTGTTGTCGAGCCAGACCTTCTGGGTGTCGTAGTAGAGGGCGCCGCCGGTGTCTTCCACCACCAGTCGCAGGGTGATCAGCCCGCTCAGGCCGCAGGTCGAGACGTGGGTCTGCCAGCAGGAGGGGGAGAGCCGCGCCTCGGGGACGTTCAGCAGGCAGTAAGGAGGGAAGGGGACCGGCACCACGCAGTCGGCGACCCAGGAAGCGGTCAGCACCGAAGTGTCCTTGCGCATGTTCAGGTCGCGGTATTGCCAGACCGTGTTGTACTCCACCTTCCAGATGTTGGTCCAACCGCCGGTGGTCGGGTCGGTTTCGAAGCCCGGCTTGTAGTCGATGAGATAGCGCTTTATCTTCTTCCCTTCGCAGCCGCCGACAAAGGCGCTCCCCCAGATGGAGAGGCATTCGCCGAAGGATATCTCGTAGACCCCGGCCGGCCTGCTGCAGAGCGCCGGCACGGTCTCGACGAACATTGCCGCCGGGTCGTAGGGGGTGGTGTCGAGGGTAAAGGCGCCGTCGAAGCCGAGAATTCGCACGTCCTGCTTGAAGAGGGTGAAGGTGATGGTCTTGATGCAGGTGGCTCCCTGCGCTCCGTAGACGGTGAGGCGGATGGTGTAGGCCCCTTCGTCCCGGGCGGTGGTGTCGAAGTAGCCCAACAGCCCGCTGGCGACCGGGGTATTCCCCTGGCTGCCGCCGCCCGGCGGGATCGGCGGATAGTGGAAGTCGCCGGCATGCCAGGTAATGCCGTCCCGGGACCATTCCAGCACGTAACGAAGGAAGCCGCCGCCGCTGGCAGTCCCTTTCACCGCTACCACCAGGGCTTTGAGATCGGTATTGACCGTTTCGGCGACGCAGCCGCTCGGTTCAGTCAGTTCGCAGGCCAGCGGCTGGAAGCAGCGGCGCAGGCAGCGGAAATAGCCGACCAGACAGCGGACCAGGTCGAAGAGGGTGCGGGCGCGGGCCAGGCACCAGCCGAAGCGGAAGGCGCAGAGACACCAGCAGCGGCAGAGCCAGAAACGCGGGTCCTGGCTGAGCTTGTCGAACTCCGCCGCGCCGAGGAGGAGTTTTGCCCGCTCGACGGTCAGGAATTGCTCGAAGAGGGCCTCGGCGTCGCCACCGCCGGAATCGCAGTCGAGGGTGCCGGTTACCGCCTCTTCCGCCAGTTCGCCGGCCTGCTCGGCAAGGTGCAGTTCCCCTTCGAGGTACGGCTTGAAGACCGTCCCGAAGCCGGCCACCAGCGCCTTGAAATCGGCCCGCTCCTCTGCGGTGAGGGGGCGGCCGGTCGGGTCGTTGGCGAAGAGCCGGCGGATGCAGAGCCAGTAGCGATAGAGATAGTAGACCGCTGCGGCGAACGAGCGGGCCCGGGCGAGGAGCCAGCCGAAGCGGAGGCAGCAGAGGATCTTCTGCAGGCACCAGCGCCACTGGTCGACGGGGCCGAGGGTTTCGCGGGCCTTGGGATCGAGAAGCCTGAGCGCTACCGCTTCACTGGCTAGCGGGGCGAAGAGCCGGTCGGCAAGCAGCTGCTCGTCGTCGCAAGAGTGGGGGTGTTTGGCCGCTTCTTCCACCAGCCGCTCTACCGAACCGCTGAGCTCCAGCTCCTCCTGGAGCAGCGGCCGCCAGGCGTCGAGCAGTTCCTTGAGGACGAACTGGAAATCTTCCAGCGGGACATCCTCGGGCAGACCTGCCTGTTTTGCCGCTTCGGCGGCACGTTTCGTTTCCTTTTCCATCCGTGGAACTCCTTCCTCTCCGCGTCCTGCGGAGCGTTGCCGGAAGGTGCCGTACCTCAGCCGCTCTTTTTCAGGTAGCGCTCCGCCACCCATTGCTGCTCGGAGGGGTGGATACGGCACCAGCCGTTTGCCGTGGCGTAAATGTTCACTTTGACGCCGCGACCGAGACTCTTGACGATCGGGTAGGCGGCCCCCTGGCCGCGCCGGACGTTGAGCGACGAGGCGTTGACGACTGCCGTCCGCAGTATGGCGGGTGGCGCGGATGGCGCACCGCCGGTCAGTTCCGCCCACGCCTCGGCGACCAGGGGGATGAAGCCGCTGCGGGCGGCGGCGACGGTATTGCCGCCGAAGAAGGCGCTGCCGGGGCAGCTCTTGGTCATGCCGGTGCCATCGGTTCGCTTGCCGCTGTTGAGATCGTACCAGTGGTGGTAGACGATGCTGTCGCTGGAGGGGACGAGGTGGAATTCACGGCAGAGCAGGGCGTTGATCCGGACGATGGCGTCCCGGTGAGCCGGGGCCATCGTATCGCCGCCGGTGTCGAAGTTGCCGAGGTTTTCCAGGCAGATCCCCTCCTGGTTGGCCCCCTTGATCCCCGCCGGTACCTTGTCGAGAGCACGACAGACGGCCACCGTCCCGTCGGGGAACGACGTGAGGTTCTGGGCAATTTCGGCGAAACCGCGTTCCGCCATGTGGAAATGTTCCATCCCTTCGAGGAGGGTAAAATGGTTGTTGCCGGTGAACTGGACGTAGCCTGGCTGGTAGGTGTGATGATTCTGGACCAGCCTGATCGAACGGCTGAACCTGGTGTCGAGCAGCCACTGATCGAATTCGGCGATGGTGAAGAGGAAGAATTTCCCTTTTTTCTGCATGACGGTCTCCCGGGATAACGCTGATCGGTAATGCCGGCACCGGTGCCTGGCTGGTGACCGCCGGCGGTTGTTCACCGGCAACACCGACGGCCCCGGTGCCGATGGTGAGAACAATTCTCCGGACCATCTTCATTACGGCAATGGCCGGGGCCTGTTGGCGGAGCCGGTAACAGGCCGGTTAATGGTAGCTGACGGTAATGTCGGCTCGTTCCTTCGCCAGGTCGGCAAATAGGGTGGCGACCCGGGGAAAATCCTCGCCCATGGCGACTCTGGAGAGTGCTGCGTCTTCCCAGACCAGTTCCACCGGTCCGGCGACATCGGTGACGAGCACGTCCCAGAGAGCGTCAAGGTTCCGGCCGAAATGCGGAGGAAAGGGCAGCTGGCCGGCCAGTTCGTCGTACAGGTCGTCGAGGGAGCCGACAGCGCGACCATGAATCGTGCAGCGGGTCACTCGCACGCCGGCACCTCGGTGAAGGTCCGGTAATGGTCGACTGTCACCAGCCGCTGGCCGTCATCCGAATAGAGGAGCCGCTTGGCGCCCCGGGGGCCGCCCTTATAGTCGAGATCGGCCTCGCGCCATTTCCGGCCGCCGTCGGGGAGCTTCCCCTCCCGGTTCAGGAACAGGTCGCCGCCGATGCTTTTCCCTTTCAGCCGCCAGCAACTCCAGAGGTCGTTACCGGGACGCCAGCCGACCATCCGCGCCTGCTTCTTGGTGACAAACTGGGGGGGAAGCTTGCTGTTGGCGGTCCGGTTCAGACCCCGGAGGGCCGCAACCAGCTCCGGCTCGTCGATCCTGTTCTCCGCCTTGAGCGATGCGTTCAGGGCGGCGACCGCCTTTTCGCAGCTTTCCCCGCGCACCGGTGGCGAAAACGGGCCGAGGAGGCAAAAGGCGATGAGGGCGAGCGTGCTGATGCGGCAGAATAAGCTGGTCATACGATGAGATTCTCCTTGTCGGTTGATGGTGGGCCGTCCTTCGGCCATTGTTCGTTGACGGGACGGGGAGGCGGTTCTGCCGGCCAGCGGACGATGAGCCATCCCCTAGCCAGCCATTCGGTCGCCGCTGCCGTCCCGGCAGTTTGTCGTCGCGCTGATGGGCTTCCCTGAATTTCGGCGCTCCGGATCCGTGCGGCCAATAGGTCGGCGGGTGGGGCTGCAAGGGCCACGGGCGACTCGCACTTGTTTGTTCTGCTGGAGAAAAGTGTTGCCGAGGTTTCGGGTCGGCCAGCTGACGCCGCGCCGAAATCATGGCCCGTGATTGGCCCGACGGTCGCCGGTTCGGCGGTGAGATCGCGCCGGATGGGGCAGGCCCCGCCGGCGGCCGATGGCGAGAGCCGGGCGTCCGTGCAAGGACAGCGAAGTGTCGGGACGGTGGCCATGTTCGGTGTTGTGCTGAGTCTTGACCGCTGGGCATCTCTCTTGACCATGGCGAAGTCCTTTCTTCGTGGAGTTTCCCATGGTTCCGGGCAAGGCTGGCGACGTGAGGAGATGGCGGGAGGGGGCCCGGTAGCGCCGGTGTCCCGGCTGGAGCCGGTAGCGCGAATAACCGAACGGAATCAATGAGCCCTCCATGGCTCCGGGCGCGTCCCTGCTCTCAACGTGCAGCGGGCGAAACGGTACCGTAATTCCGGGATGGAAAATAAGTATAACGTGGGAGATTTCTTATGCAAGAATAATTAAATAAAATTCAATGACTGGCCCTGGCCCCCTTTGCGAGGAGGGTCGGGTGCCGTGGCACGATTCGCCGGTGATCAAACCGTCTTCTGCTATAATGGAGAAAAGAATTCGAACAGAGAGGGAGGGACGCCATGGCCCAGCATGTCATCCCGGCATATCTTGCGCTGTTACTGGTCATTATCGTCCCCGGCGTGGCGGGCGGAATCCTGGCCGCCAACCGGGCGCGGAACTTCATCGGCTGGAGTATTCTTTGCGGACTGTTCCCGATCTTCCTGCTGGTTATTTACTTCCATAAGCCGTTGCGGGAGGTGGAAGGGAAATTCAGGAAGTGCCGCTCCTGCGGCGAATTTATCAAGTGGCGCGACGCCTGCTGCAAATATTGCACGGCGCCGCAGTACCCCACCGATCCGCCAGCGTCTGCCGCGTAAGACGGTCAGCTGTCTTCGGCCCGGTTCGTCGACGGCTTGGCGTCGGGATGCGTCTGGAATCGTTGCTGGTGTCGGCGCAGATTGTCACCGAGCAGGGTCACGATTTCCGTCGCCGCTTTCAGGATATGTTCGGCGCCGAGCCCGGCCCGGTTCATCTCCCGGTAAAAGGTGCGGCCGGCAATTTTTGCCAGGCGGGCCAGGTCGGGAGCGAGCCCGGGCGGCTTGCCGGCCACCATCTTCCACGTTTCGCGGCTCACTGTCGCCTGGACCAGCCGGGAATCGAACCGGCCCCGCAGTTCGGCAAGTTGGATCGACTTTCCGGCAAGAATGGCGACGGCGCCGGCAAGCGCCAGGTCTCCAGCCGTCAGGGGCCGGCCATCCCGCGGCGTGCTGAGGTTGAGCACTCCCGCGACGCGGGAGCCGATCGGAATCGGCACCGAGATGAAGCAGCGGGAAGGACTGTCGGGGTGCCGGGCCAACGGGTGGTAAGGGGAGCGGGTGATGTCGTCGACCATAACGGGATGGCGGGCGGCGGCCACCTGCCCGGCGATCGTCCTGCTGATCCGGTCCGGCGAGGGGCGGTCGCCGCTCCGGGCGAACTGCCGAAGCGAGGGACCATCCTCTGCCGTTTCCGGGCTGAACAGCATGACGGAGCAGTCGGTAACCTTGAAAAACTCCGCCGTCATCCGGACGAAGGCATCAAGGTTATCCTCCGGGTTGGCATGTTGCTCCAGGAGCATCGCAATTTCAGCCAGTTTGTCAAAAGAATCGCTATTGTTCATTGTTTGAACGACATCGGCTGGCGGTGGTTGCCGGCCCGTTACACGACCGCGATGTCGACACTCCCTTCCCAGTAGCCATGGAGATTGCACCGCTCGTGAACGAGCAGGGTCACTTTGCCGGCCGGCGCCGCCTCCTTCGGGATGGTGACGGTGAAGGTCGCCTTCGGTGCGAGGAAGCCGCGGGGCTGCAGCGTGAGCTGGCCTGCCGGCTCGTTGCCGATGTTGAGGGAGATATGCTCGATCCAATGGGTTGGCCCCATCGGATGGAGCACCTCGCCAACCGTGACCTCGACGGTGAACGACGCGCCGGCGGCAACCGACTTGGGGGCGGTGATGATCGGCACGTGCTTCTGTTCGAGCGGGCTCATCTTGGCCGGGTTCTTGGCCCGGTTGATCGTGGCGAAGAGCGACTGGTCGGCCTGGACCGGGAAGTACTGTCCGGCGGCGGCTACCCGGCCGGCGATTCCCGATGCCATGGTGCCGAGCGCTGCTGTCTTGAGAAAGGTTCTTCTGTCCATGATTCCTCCTGTGCTAGAATCGATCGCCAATGGGCGCCGGTTGAGTACAAGCGCCTTCTAAGTGTAGAATCTCCCTCCCAGAAGTCAATGGCGGCAGCCGCTCCGCTGTCGGCCGCAACAGAAAATTTGCCGGGCCGGTCAACCGTTGGCGGCATGGTGCGTTAGATGGGATGAGCCCCCGTCCGGAAACGGTCCCGTCGGCCGGGCGGCGGCAAGTGCCGGCCTTCCCGTGCGGTGACCGGCAGTGCGCCACGGGGATGCCAGCCGGCCATTATGACATGCCGCGGCTTTGGAGATCCGGCGCGGCGGGGAGTTACATTCTGGATTCCTCAGCAGATTTGAATCGTTTCCTGGCAGATGTCGAGCGGCGGGCCTTCCGGATGGCCCGACTGGCCACTGCGGATGCCGAGGAAGCGCTCGATATCGTCCAGGAGGCGATGTTCGGTTTCGCCCGGCGTTACGGGGGGCGGACGGCGGGAGAGTGGGCGCCGCTGTTTTACCGGACGCTCCAGAGCCGGATCATCGACTGGCAGCGGCGGACCGGCCTGCGCAATCGCTGGCGGGTCTGGTTCGGCGGTGGCGACGAGGGCGACGGCCACGATCCGCTGGAAAACATTGCCGACGGAAGAACGCCGGACCCGGAGTCGGCCTTGGCCGACCGGGCGGTGGGGACGGCGATCGAGGCGGCGCTCCGCCAGCTGCCGCTACGGCAGCGGCAGGCGTTTCTGCTCCGTTCCTGGGAAGGGCTGGGAGTGGCGGAAACGGCGACGGCCATGGGCTGCTCCGCAGGGAGTGTCAAAACCCATTATTCGCGGGCGGTGCACACCCTGCGCAGCTTGCTTGAGGAGTACCGATGATGACGACCCGGAAAAGCGACGAACGGCTGATTGAGACGATCACCGCCCATCTGGACCGGAGTACGGAAACGCTTGACGACGAAATTGCCCGGCGGCTTCGCCAGACCCGGGCCGGAGCGGTGGAAGCGGCCGGTCGTCAGCGTTTGGGGGGCTCGTTCCGCTGGCTCACAGCCGGCGGAGTGGCGACGGCGGCCATCCTGATCGTTGCCGGCGTTCTCTGGATGAACAGTGGCCGGAAGGTGACCACGGTCGCCAATCTCGATGATATGGAGATCGTCACCGCCCGGGAGCAGATACAATTCTATGAAGATCTCGATTTCTACCGCTGGCTGGCAACCCAGGAAAATGGCGGCTAGTGCCGCCCTGCTTCTGCTGCTCGGCTTTCCGACGGCATTTTCGTTTGGCCGGCAACAGACAGGAGAGGAGCCGGAATTTCTCGAATATCTCGGTACCTTCGAGACGGCCGGCGGGAAAGAGCTCGATCCGCTGGCTTTCCAACTGGTGGAGAAAGCTGCCGCCCCGGCACCGGCCAAGGCCGACAAGGGAAAGCGGCGGCAGAGTGAGAGACGGCGCCCGGCCTCCGCTGCCGCCGACAACAAGGGAAAGGATCGGCGTAATGAATAGACGGCAGGCTGTACTGGCGACGTTTTTGCTGTTTGCGGTCGTGCCGCCCGGCTGGGGAGCGGACCGGGCCGTAGACTGGGACCGGCTGACTCCTGAAGAGCAGCAGGCGCTCAAACCCTTGGCGAACAAATGGGCCCAATTGCCGCCGGAGCGCCGGGAACGGCTGCTGCGGGGCGCCGCCCGCTGGCAGGCCATGACCCCGGAGGAACGGCAGGCTGCCCGACAGCGGTTCAGGGAATGGCAACAGCTGCCACCGGAAGAGCGACAGCGGATTCGCCAGCAGTTCCAGTCGTTCCGTCAACTTCCTCCCCAGGAGCAGGAGCGGATCAGGCAGAAATTCCGCTGGTTCCAGCACCTTCCCGCCGAACGGCGCCAGAAGCTGCGGGAAAAATGGCAGGCCATGAGCCCGGAAGAGCGGCGCGAACTGCGTAGCCGCTGGCGGTCGATGAGTCCGGAGGCGCGGCGGAATTTCCTCTCCGGCGGCAGACCGGGGGCGATGACCGGGAAATAATGCTTTGCTTGTCAACCGTCGTTGCCGCCGGCCAATAAGCCCCGATGGTGCGACGCAAGGGATGGGCCACCACAGGCCCCGGACCAGCCGGTTCGGGGCCTGTCGTTTTGCGGGAACTTTACTCAGTCGGGAAAGGCGATTCGCTGGCCGGCGAGAAAGTCGGTCGCCAGTTCGGGCGAAGCGAGGAAACGACCGACCGAGCGGGTAAGCTCTCGCCCGGTGTCATCGAGCCCCCGTTGCGCCAATCCTGCCGCAATGCCCCGGAAGGTCTGCTCGACGAGAAATTTCTGGAACAGGTTCGCCAGCAGCGGTGCATAATCGCCGGCCGCCTGGGCGGCCAGGGCTTCGCTGCAGCGTTGGGAATCGGTCGAGGTGATCGCCCGGCAGGTAAGAGGGCGTACCTGATGGATTGTGCACCAGCCGCGCCGATCGAGAAAGGGGCAGGGAATATCCGCCCTGATCCGCTCGTCGTCGTCGAGCCAGCGGACCGCCCGGGCGGTTTCCTCGACCTGGCGGTGCAGGGGGGCGACTTCGGCGGCCGGCAGGTCCGCTGTCAGATAACGGGCAATGGCGATCGCCTCGGGGATCAGCACCGTGACATTGACCCGGCAGCAGGCCGAGCAGCCCGGCCCACAGGCGGTCAGTTCCGTCGTTTCGGCCGTCATGTTGGTCACCAGCACCGTTTCGGCCTGCTCGGCAAGCCGCGCCATGGTCTCGCCAATGGCGGGAGCGCCGACGGCCCTTGCCAGGCCGGACAGGGTCATGGCAGTAATCTCGGCGGTGTAGGCGGCGAAGTCGAAATCGTTGCTTGGCATGGCTGCTCCGTCCGGCCGGCAATCCTGCGGTCGTGGCCGGAAACAGGTGTCGGGCCGTTCTGGCGTTACACTTCTTCTCAATTGTAATTGCGGCCGGGCGATCGTCAACCCGGCGGAGCCGGTAGCGGGCCGCACTTTTTATTTGCGGCGCTGGCGGTACCGGCCTATGATAGGGCCGTTCGGGTCCGGCCATCGGGCCAGCTTGCCATCGAGAGGAGCATTGCATGCGATTTATCAATACCGGGCGGGTGGTGGCCGCCCAGCTGACCACGCCGGCCGAGAATCCGCTGCTGACGGAGGACAGTCGGCTTATCGACGTCTGGTTCGAGGGGGCGGTGGTCCGTAAGCAGCTGTTCAAGAAGGTTACCAAGGCGGAGGAAGAATCCTTTGTCGCCCGGCTCCTGGCGGCGGGGTTCGTCCGCTCGGGCAATCTGTTGCTCGATCCCGCCGCGATCCTCTTTGCCGAGATGGAGAATCAGTTCGTTGGCGGGCTGGTCACTATCGGCTTCCAGGAAAACGGTAAGCCGCTCGAACTGAAGGTGAGCGGCAAGGTATTCGCCGATCTGTGCGACCGGCTCGCCGGCCATGGCCCCGCTTGAGGACGACCCGGTAAAATGCTTGCCACTGTTTGCTGCCGTCCGGTCTGCTTCTGGTATACTGTCGCCTTATGAATCGTCAGCTCTTCGTCGGTCGCAAGATACTCCGGATTCCTCCCTGTGGTTACCAAGTGGCGCGGGGACGGATCATCATGTCCACCCTCCTCGGGTCCTGCGTGGCGGCCTGCCTTTACGACCCGGAAAACGGCGTGGCCGGGATGAACCATTTCATGCTGAGCAATCGTCGCTATGCCCGCGAGATGCCCTTCAGCATCACCGAAGCGGGACGTTACGGCATCCATGCCATGGAGTTGCTGATCAACGCGCTGATGCGGCACGGGGCGCGGCGGGCCAACCTGCGGGCCAAGGCCTTCGGCGGCGCTTCGATCTTTACCAATCGGGACGTCGTCGGCAATTTCTCCTGCGTTGGCAGTGTGAATTGCCGTTTCATCCGGGAATTCCTCGATAACGAAGGAATTCCGCTCGTTGCCTCCGACCTGGGGGGGGAGCGGGGGCGGGTCATCTATTTCGATGGGGGCGACTATTCGGTGTATGTCCGCCGGATGAGCGGGCGGCGCAATATCGTCGTGGCGGAGCGCGACCGGAGCCTCTGGCAGCAGAGCGTGGAAGAGCATGACCGGGAGGCCGCCGGCATCGACCTCTGGCTGCCGGGGCAACCCCGTTACTGACGGAATGCGCCAGCGGCCGGGAACTGCCTGCCCGGCCGGCCATGGGCGACAAACGTGGCTGCGGAGGCCACACCGGACGGGGGAAGTGGGCGATGACCCTTTTTTCACCTGTTTTTCGCAAACATCGCACCATTCGCCGGATCAGGCTCTACTTGGCGATTGCTCTGGCGGGGTGGACGGCGTTACTGGCCCTGTCGATCATGCTGGAGCTCTCCTCGCTGCGCGGCAATACCGAGCAGACTGCCAGAGCCGAGGCCCTGATGGCCTACGAAAAAGATGCTCTCTACCGGCGCTGGGCGTCCCGGCGCGGCGGCGTCTATGTTGAGGCATCACCCGATTCGCCGCCGAACCTGCATCTCTCCCATGTCACCGAACGGGATATCATTACCCCCTCAGGCCGCCATCTCACCCTTGTCAACCCTGCCTACATGACCCGCCAGGTTTTTCAGACCGCCAAGGAGTTTGCCGGTCCCCAGGGGCATATTGCCAGTCTTCGCCCCCTCTACCACGGCAACCAGCCCGACTCGTGGGAGGCGAAATGTCTCCGTTCCTTCGAACGGGGGACCACCGAGGCCAGCTCGGTCGAGTCGATGGCCGGCCAGCCCTACATGCGCTTCATGCGCCCCTTCATCGCTGAGGAGTCCTGTCTCAAGTGCCATGGCGTCCAGGGGTACAAAGTAGGTGATGTGGTCGGCGGCATCAGCGTCGCCGTACCGATGGCCGGCCTGCTCGCCGCCCAGCAGGAGGAGGTGTGGCAGATCTGGGGCTGGCACGGACTGCTCTGGCTCCTCGGCTGCGTCGTCATCGGCTGGGGCGGACGCCGTATCGGCCTCGATACGGTGGCCCTCGTCACCCAGGAGGAGCGCCTGACCGAGCGGAACGAAGAGCTGGTGATGACCGAGGAAGAGCTGCGACAGCAGGTAGACGAGTATCAGCAGGCCCAGAACGAGCTCCAGGCGGAGAAGAACAAACTGGAAACGATCATGGCCAGCATGGGAGACGGGCTGATTATCGTCGCTCCCGATTACCGGATCATCTATCAGAACCGGGTGATAACCGCCCTGTTCGGCGATCGGACCGGTGAACTCTGTTACCAGGCCTACCGAGGGAAGGCTGAGCGGTGTCTCGATTGTCCGGTCGACCAATCGTTTGCCGACGGCAGGCCCCATACCGAAGAGCTGACCTTGCAGAATGCCGGGCGGGAACTCTGTTTCGAGGTCATCGCCTCGCCGCTACGGGACTGGAACGGCTCCATCGTGGCGGTGGTGGCGGTGCTGCGCGATGTTACCGAACGGAAGAAGGCCCAACGGGAGATGGAACGGCTAAATGCCTCCCTTGAGGAACGGGTTTACGAGCGGACTGCCCTCCTGGAGTCGGAAATCAGGCAGCGGGAAGCCGCCCAGTACGAGATCGGCCTGTTGAACGAAGACCTGATGCGGCGCACGTTGCAGCTCGAACAGAGCAACCGGGAACTGGAATCGTTCAGCTATTCGGTGTCCCATGATCTGCGAGCCCCACTGCGCCACATCAATGGTTTCAGCCATGCCCTGGCCGAGGAGTTCGGCGACCTCCTGAACGAGGAGTGCCGCGGCTACCTGCAGCGGATCGATACCGCCGCCAGCCGGATGGGGGTGTTGATCGACGACCTGCTGTCGTTGGCGCGGGTGACCCAGGCGGAGATGCGCCACGAGCGGGTCGATCTGAGCGGCCTCTGCGTCCAGGTGCTGAAACAGCTGCAGGAGACCGCCCCGGCCCGGCAGGTGGAGTGGACCGTTGCCCCGGATGTTGCTGCCTGCGGCGATCCGTTGCTGCTGCGCCAGCTCATGGAAAACCTGCTCGGCAATGCCTGGAAGTATACGGGAAACGCCGACGTTGCCCGGATCGAATTCGGTCGGACTGAGTGGGAGGGGACCCCCTGCTGTTTTATCCGCGATAACGGGGTCGGCTTCGACATGCAGTATGCCGACAAGCTCTTCAAAGCGTTCCAGCGGTTGCACGGTACCGAGTTCGAAGGAAGCGGCATCGGCCTGGCAACTGTCCAGCGGATCATTGCCCGCCATGGCGGCCGGATCTGGGCGGAGTCGGCGGTCGGCTGCGGGGCGACATTCTATTTTGTCCTTCCCGGTTGTCCTGACCGCTAGCCATCTCCGCCAAGGGACGAATATCGTCAATGGAAGCTTCCCCGCGGCGAGGCGGCATCCCCGCCGCCGAACGGCGGACGCGGGCCGGTGGGGCCTGCCCGCGTCTCCTCTCCCGAAGATTGCAACGGCATGCTTCGTGCTAGAACGGTGGTACGGCGAATACCATGCCGGACAATCCGCAGGGGGGGCAGCTATGAAAGGCATCTGGGGGGGAGGAGTAGTGCTGGCGCTGGTACTGGCCGTGCTGATCGGCACGGTGCAGATTGCCGGCGCCAAGCAGGTTTATCTCAAGGACGGCGGGGTAATCGATTGCCGGTCGGCCTGGCGGGATGACGGGCGCGTGCAGGTGCTGGTCAACCGCGATACGCTGGTAACTCTCGGTACCGACGAGGTCGATCTGCCCAGGACCTTTGGCCGCCCTGCGGCAAAGCAGCTCCGGCAGAAACATCACCGTGGTCATCATCGTTCTGCGGGGCACGGCGCTGCGGCGGCTACAGCTGCCGACCCGCCGCCCGCGGCCGGCGATCCGGCGCCTGCCGGCGCTGTTGTCGACCCGGCTACCCCACCGGTCAAACCGGAACCCGCGCTGGCGTCGCCAGCCGTTCCGCATGTCGCTCCTTCCGCCGAACCGCCCCGGCAGCAATCACAGCCGACGGTGGGCATCCCGGCTCCGGCACCGGTGCCGGCCAATTCGATTCCGCCGAACGTCGCGCTGTTCCTCTCGACGTTTGGTACCTCGCTGGTCGCGGTGCTGGTCGTGCTGTTCCTCTTTTTCCTGGCGGTCTACTGGAAAGTCTACGTCAAGGCCGGAGAACCGGGCTGGAGCAGCCTGATCCCATTTTATAACCTGTTCATCCTGGTGAAGATCGCCGGCAAGCCGTGGTGGTGGTTCCTGCTGCTGTTCCTGCCGCTCGTCAATATCATCGTCGCCGTGCTGCTTCACCTGGCGCTGGCGGCCCGCTTCGGCAAGGGGGTGTTGTTCGGGCTCGGCCTGGCTTTCCTCGGTTTTATCTTCTTCCCGATTCTGGCCTTCGGCAAGGCGGAATACCAGCCGCTGATCCCGTCGCCGGCGGGAGCCTAGCGGCGGCCGGCGTTTTCTAACGGTGGGTGGCGATGATGGCGAGCATCTCCTCTTCCATGGTCGTCCGGGGGAAGACGGTGATCCGTCCCAGTTCCCGACCGTCGCGGATAAAGATGAAGACCGGCACGCTGTCGATGTCGAAGCGGTCCGCCAGGCCGATTCCATCGTCTTTGAGCCGGTCCACGGCATCGAGTTCCAGGGTGAGTCGCGAGTTGGCGGTGACGTCGAGGGTCTTCAGCAGTGTTGGCACTTCGCTGCGCGAATCGAGGCACCAGGTGCCGAAAAAGACCACGATCCGAGTTGGCCGGTCGATCCGGCGCAAGGCGGCGATCACCTTGGCCTGTGGCTGATAGGCCGCGGCATTGTCCCGGAAGATCGGGAAGGCGGCATAGAGCGCGGCCGGCGTAGTCGGACCGCGCAGGTCCTTGCCGGCCGGTTTCGCCCCCCACGCCGGCAGCGCGCTGCATGAGACGATCAGTGCCATCACCGCAAGAAATCGCATAATTCCTCCCCTTTTCGCCGTCGCGGCGAGTTGCCCCGTGGCTCTCATGAGAAGGTTTACCACGGGGCGCCGCCGTTGTCCATCGCGCCACGTTCCGTAGCCCCGGGGTGGATTTTCACTTTTGTGCGTCGACGGTTTAGGGTATTCTTGAAAACTTGTGCCGCTAACCGTTCCCTCCACCAAGGAGTTCCCATGAACGACCATCTGATTCCGCGCACGGAGTCGGCTTACTCATACCCGCTGCTGATCAAGAACCTCCTCCAGGCGCCGCTGGTTGCCGCTCCGGACCAGGAGATCGTCTACCGAGATTCGCTTCGTTATACCTACCGTACCCTGGGGGAGCGGATCTGCCGACTGGCCAATGTCCTGACCAGTCTCGGCGTCAAGGCCGGCGACACGGTGGCGGTAATGGACTGGGACAGCCATCGCTACCTGGAGTGTTTCTTCGCCGTGCCGATGATCGGCGCAGTGCTTCACACCATCAACGTCCGGCTCTCTCCTGAACAGATCCTCTATACCATCGACCATGCGGAAGACGATGTCCTTCTGGTCAACAGCGAGTTCGTGCCGCTGCTCGAGCAGATCAAGGGGCGGCTCGATACGGTCAGGACATTCGTGCTGTTGACTGACGACCGCAAGCCGGTTGCCGGTTCCATCCCGTTCGCCGGGGAATACGAGGAACTGCTGGCGGCGGCGCCAACCTCCTTCGATTTTCCCGACTTCGACGAGAATACCCGGGCGACTACATTCTATTCGACCGGCACCACCGGCTTGCCCAAGGGGGTCTATTTCAGCCATCGCCAGCTGGTGCTCCATACCTTCGCTACCGTTGCCGCCCTGGCGACGCCTTTGACCCACGGCCGGTTCCATCGCCAGGACGTCTACATGCCGATTACCCCGATGTTCCACGTCCATGCCTGGGGACTTCCCTACGTTGCAACCATGCTGGGAGTCAAGCAGGTCTATCCGGGGCGCTACGTCCCCGAACAATTGCTCGAACTGATCGCCCGCGAGCGGGTGACCTTTTCCCACTGTGTGCCGACCATCCTCCATATGCTGCTGAAAAGCCCTGCGTCCGCCACTGTCGATCTGGCCGGCTGGAAAGTGATCATCGGCGGGGCCAGCATGTCCCGGACCCTCTGTCTGGAGGCGCTGCAGCGGGGGATCGATCTCTTCACCGGTTACGGGATGTCGGAAACCTGCCCGATTCTCACCCTGGCACACCTGACCCCGGAGATGCTGGCGCGCCCGGCGGCGGAGCAGGCCGAGATTCGCTGCAAGACCGGCATCCCGTTGCCGCTGGTACATCTCCGGCTGGTGGACGAACAGTTCCGCGATGTCCCCCGCGATGGCCAGAGTACCGGTGAACTGGTGGTCCGCGCGCCCTGGCTCACCCAGGGGTATCTGAAAGATCACAAGGCGTCGGCGAAGCTGTGGGAGGGGGGGTGGCTCCATACCAGCGATGTGGCGAACATCGATCCCCATGGCTATGCGAAGATTACCGACCGGACCAAGGACGTGATCAAGGTGGCGGGGGAATGGCTCTCTTCGCTGGAACTGGAGGATCTGCTCGTCCATCACCCGGCGGTGGCGGAAGTGGCGGTGATCGGCCAGCCCGACGAGAAGTGGGGGGAGCGTCCCCTGGCGCTCGTGGTGACCAAGCCGGACCAGCAGCCGCCGGTGACGGAAAAGCAGCTGCTCCATCATGTGCGCGAGTACGCCGAAAAAGGGCTGATCTCCAAGCAGGTAGTGCTGCTGCGGCTGCGGTTCGTCGCTGCCATCGACAAGACCAGCGTCGGCAAAACCAACAAGGTCGCCCTGCGTGAGAAATATCTGTAACGAGAGAGGATCGGGATTGCGATGATCAAACGGCAGACAACCATCAACAGGATCTTCCGGCTGAGCGGCATCGGCCTGCATACCGGCCGGACCGTCACCCTCGAATTCCTCCCCCGGCGGGAGTTCGGCATCGCCTTCGTCAATAACGGCCAGCTGATCCCTGCCCGCTACGACATGGTGGCCGATACCCGCCTGTCGACGCAGATCGCCGCCGGCGGCGCCTCGGTGGCGACCATCGAGCACCTGATGGCCGCTTTCTACTATTCGGGGATCACCAACTGTCTGGTCTACATCGACGGCCCCGAGGTGCCGATTATGGATGGCTCGGCCTGGGAGTTCTACCACGAGATATGGCGGGCCGGCGTTTACGAGTTCCCCGAGCCGGGCGTCTACCTGCAGGTGACCCGGCCCGTCGAAGTGCGGCACAACGACGCCTGGGTGCGGATCAAGCCGCTCAATACCCTCGACATCACCATGACCATCGAGTTCCGGCCGCCGGTGGGGAAACAGCGCAAGCGGGTGATGGACGTGGAGAATGCCGTTTCGATCATCAACTCGCGGACCTTCGTCCTCCACGAGGAGATCGAGGCGATCCGCAAGGCCGGGCTGGCCAAGGGGGGATCCCTCGACAACGCCGTGGTGATCGGCGGCGAGAGCATCGTCAACCCCCAGGGGCTCCGCTACAAGAAGGAACTGGTGAACCACAAGATCCTCGACCTGATCGGCGACCTCTATACCTGCGGTTACCGGTTGCTCGGCAAGGTGGAGGCGCACAAGACCGGTCACTACCTGAACAACCTGCTATTGCGGGAAATCTTTTCCGATCCGGAAAATTACGCTATCTACTGAAGGCCGGAGGGCTCGCGCCCTCCGTAACAATGATCAAATCTTGCCCAACAGCCGGAGCAGGCCGTCGAGAATGGTAACCGGGTGGGGAGGGCAGCCGGGGATGTAGAGGTCGACCGGGACGAGGTCGCCGATGCCGTTGTGCGCTGCCGGGGAGTCGAGGTAAGGCCCGCCGTTGATGGCGCAGGCGCCGCAGGCGACGACGATCTTCGGCGCCGGGATCGCCTCGTAGGTCATCAGCAGCGCTTCGCGCATGTTTTCGCTGACCGGGCCGGTGACCCAGAGGCCGTCGGCATGGCGGGGCGAGGCGACGAACTGGATGCCGAAGCGTCCCAGGTCCCAGCCGATGGTCGACAGGACGTTGGTGTCCGCTTCGCAGGCGTTGCAGCCGGCAGCGCTTACTTCGCGGAACTTCAGCGAGCGGCCGAACAGCGCCCGGGTCCGTTCCTCCAGGGCGCAGGCCAGGATTCGTTCGGCGCCCGGGCGGACGAGCAACTCCTCGCGGCGGTTGGCCGCCAGCCGGGGATCGGTGGTGAAGCTGATCGCCTCGTGGGGGCAGGCGGTGGCGCATTCCGGGCAGAAGAGGCATTTCCCCAGGTCGAGGGAGAGGTCGTCGGCGCAGGAGATGGCGCCGTAGGGGCAGGCGTCGGCGCAGCGGCGGCAGTCGGCCGGACACCGCTCCGTCAGGAATTCCGGGAAGCCGCGGAACCGGGGGGGAAGCGTCACCGGTTCCCGCGGATAGCGGGTCGTCCGGTGCCCCTGTTTCAGCCGGGCCAGGATCGCACGGATCATTGGCCGTGCTCCGTGGAAGGGGCGGGAGCCTCCCGCCGGCCGCCGGCAAGGTAGCCGAGCTTGAGTGAAATTTCGTCGGCGGCCTGGCGGACCTGGGGGATCAGTTCGGCGGCGAGCCGCTCGTCGGTCAGGCGCATTGCCGGTCCGGAAATGATCACCGCGGCGACGATCCGGCCGGTATGATTCCGGACCGGCGCTGCCACTCCCCGGATTCCTCGTTCCAGCTCTTCGTTGCCGACGGCGTATCCCTGTTCGGCGATCGCCGCCAGGTGGCGGGCGAGGGCCTCCCGGTCGGTGATTGTCCGGTCGGTGTAGGGGCGAAGCTCGACCCGTTCCAGATACTCGGCCAGCCGTTCCGGCGGCAGGGCGGCGAGCAGCACTTTGCCGGCGGCGGTGCAGTAGGCGGGGAGCCGGGAGCCGATCCGCGATGCCACCCGGACGGTCATGGTCGTTTCGACCGCTTCCAGGTAAGTGCTGAGATAATCGTGCATGGTGGCAATGTAGGCGGTTTCGTTGCAGACGTTCACCAAGTTCCTCAGTACCGTCTGGGCGTGGCGGAACAGTTCCGCCTGGGCAAGGAAGGTCCGGCTGATCTCGTAGGTCTTGAGCCCGAGGCGGTAGCAGCCGGTCAGCCGGTTGAGCTCCAGGTAGCCGCGCCGTTCGAGGGTCGCCACCAGCCGCTCGGTTGCCTGGGTGGTCAGTTCGAGCCGGTCGCGCATCTCCCTGATGCCGAGTTCGGCAACCTTGTCGTCGAACAGTTCCAGGAGGGTCAGGGCATTCGATACGGCCTGGATCATGTAGAACGATTTGTCGGTGCGCGGGACATTCGGTTTGCCGAGGTGTTCGGCACCTCCCTCCGGATTGGTTGTCGATTCTTTCTTTCGTCGTGCCACCGGTCGGTACTCCTTCCTACAGGTCAAAACCGCAATAAGATAGATTGAAGCTCTTGTTGCAGAGCGGGAAATCGGAAATCTGCTGGCCGCGCAGGGCCAGGGCGAGTCCCTGCCAGTTGTGGAACGAGGGGTCGGTCACCTTGTAACGGCGGAAACGGCCGGCTTCGTCGGTGATTGCCACGTGGCAGATTTCGCCACGCCACCCTTCGGTCAGCGCTACGGCGATCCGCTCGGCGTCCGGCGTCCCGGTTTGGTTGCGGCACGAGCCGACCGGCAGCTGGCCGAGCTGGTCGCCGATGAAGTCGAGGGATTTTTCCGCCTCCAGCCAGCGGACCACGGTCCGGGCGCAGACGTCACCGTGGTGGGCGGTGACCACCGGGATCTGGGCCATCCGGTAGATGCCGAACGGGTGGTCGAAGCGGACGTCCCGCTTGAGCCCGGAGGCGCGGGCTGCCGGGCCGACCAGCCCTAGTTTCTCCGCCGTTTCCAGCGGCACCGTGCCGGTATTTTCCAGCCGGCTCATCACCGACGGGGTGTCCCAGAGGAGTTTTACGGCATTGGCCAGGTCGGCGTGGGCGGCGTCGAGCCGGGCTCGCAGGTCGTCCCGGGCCGCCGGTTCGATGTCGAAGACGACGCCGCCGGGACGGAGCAGCCCCCGGCCAAAGCGGCTGCCGCACAGGACGGCGCTCATGTTGAGGAAGTCGCCCCTGATCCGGCCGCAGAAGGAGGAGGTTGGGAGGTAGCC
This sequence comes from Geotalea uraniireducens, assembly GCF_027943965.1. Taxonomy (NCBI): domain Bacteria; kingdom Pseudomonadati; phylum Thermodesulfobacteriota; class Desulfuromonadia; order Geobacterales; family Geobacteraceae; genus Geotalea; species Geotalea uraniireducens. The sequence continues at coordinate 861,049 of NZ_AP027151.1, forward strand.
GACGTCGCCGGCGATGGCGCCGAGGTCGCCGGTATGGTTGGCCAGTCGCTCCAACTCCAGGGCGATGCCGCGGATCACCTCCGCCCGGGCCGGCACCCGGCTCCGGGAGAGCGCTTCGACGACCATGCAGTAGGCCTGCATGTGGCCGATGGTGGTATCTCCGGCCACCGTCTCCATCTGGTAGGGGGTGCGGGGGTGGGGACCGCCGGCGAGCGCCTGCTCGATTCCCCGGTGCTGGTAGCCGAGGGAGATCTCCAGGTGCATCACCTGCTCGCCGTGGCACTGGAAGCGGAAGTGCCCCGGTTCGATGATCCCGGCGTGGACCGGGCCGACTGCCACTTCGTGGACCTCTTCCCCCTCGACCCGGTAGAACTCCATCACGCCGGGGAGGATCGGTTCTGCCGGTGCCCGGCCCCAGGCGTCGTGACCTGGGCGGAACGAGTGGTGGAAGCGGACCGGCTTCAGCCAGGGGTGGCCGGCGGGGATGATGCCGCACTGCTCGGCGATCTCTCGCTCGAAGAGGCTCACCTGGGGAGAGCGCTCGGCGAGCGAGGGGAACGACTCGCCGACGGTGGTCCGGAGCAGGCCGATCAAGCCATCGGCCTTGTAGGTGAGCACGCAGCAGAGAATCGCCCCGTCCGGCTCGGGGATGCCGAAGTAGGAGGCAACCTGCCAGCCGTGGCCGGTGGCGTCGATGATCTCCTGGAAAAAGCGGTCGCCGGCGAAGTGGGGGACCTCGGCGAACGGCAGCGCCATCCCGTTGTGGCAGGTGAGGAACGGACTCGTCACGGCCGCACCTCCAGAAGAGCGACGCCGTCGCGGAGCAGGCGCAGGAGCGGTTCGGGGATCCAGATGCCGAGGCAGAGGATGATGCCGAGCAAAAGCAGCGGCGGGGCTACGGTGAGGAAGCGATCCCGGTAGGCGGTCCGGGCGATGCCGGCCGGCACCCCTCCCATGACCAGAGGCAGCACCGTGGAGGCCATGCCGATGAAGACGATGGCCAAAAAGAGCAGGAACAGGCCGCCGATGACGTGCCGGCCCTCGACGAAGGCGCTGCTGACGATGGAAAACTCGCTGACGAAGGGGGAAAACGGCGGCGAACCGGTAATGGCGATGAAGCCGGCGAGGAACAGCCCTCCCGACCAGGGGAGTCGGGCGAGCGCCCCGCGGACCACCACCGTGCTCTTACTGTCGTAGGAGCGGTGGATGTTGCCGGAGGAGAGGAAGAGCACCCCCTTGGTCAGGCCGTTGTTTATGACATGGAACAGGGCGCCGAACAGCGCTCCCTTGCCGAGGCCAAGGGCAACGGCCATGATCCCGACGTGCTCGACGCTGGAGTAGGCGAGCATCCGCTTGAAGTCGGCCTGGCGGGCCATGAAGACGGCGGCGAAGGCCATCGAGATCAGCCCCATGGCGATCAGCGCGCTCTGGAAGAAGGCGCTTTCGCCCCCCGAGGCGAGGGCGATCTGGTAGACCCTGAGCAGCGCCAGGAAAGCGCAGTTGACCAAGCCCCCCGCCAGCAGCGCGCCGACCAGCCCCGGCGCCTCGCCGTAGGAGTCCGGTTTCCAGGCGTGGAGCGGGGCGAGCCCCATCTTCGAGCCGAAGCCGACCAGAAGGAAGATGAAGGCGGCGTGGAGCCAGCCGGGATTCAGCTCCCGGGCGACGGCGAGCAGCGGGCCGAGCAGCAGGGTGGCCTCCCGGTTGGCCAGGAGGGTCGAATAGGCGAGGAACATCAGCCCGAGCAGGGCGAGGGCGATGCCGACCGAACAGATCAGCAGGTATTTCCAGGTCGCCTCGATGGAGCGGGCGTTGCGGTTGAAATAGATCAGCGGCGCCATGGTGACGGTGGTGGTTTCCACCGCAACCCAGAGCATCCCCAGGTGCTGGCAGATCGTCACCAGGGTCATTGCCGAGAGGAGAGCCAGAAGTCCCATGCAGAGGACCCGGTTCGGTCGTTCGCGGCGGTAGCCGAGGTAGCCGACGGCGTAGACGGCGCAGACGGAGAAGAGCAGGGCAATGCTCACCAGGACGATTTTCCCGAGCGGGTCGAGGTAGAACCAGCCGCCGGGAGAAGGAGGCGGGGTCTCGATCAGCACGCAGGCGGTCAGTACCAGGTGCGGCAGGGCAGTGGCTGGCAGGACCAGCGGGCGGAACCTGCTGCTGGGGACGACCCAGGCGACCAGGGCGCCGAACAGCGGCAGCAGGACGAGTGCGTAGAGCATCCGGTCACTCCTCCTTCAGGGCGCTCAGCCGCGAAGTGTCGATGGACGAGAACTCGCGGCTGATGTGGTTGATGACGATCCCCATGACGAAGATGCCGACCAGGAGGTCGAGCAGCGCGCCGGCCTCGACCATGACCGGCATCGCTTCGGTGAGCAGCAGGCCGAAGATGAAGATGCCGTTTTCCAGGATCAGGTAGCCGATTACCTGGGAGATCGCTTTCTTGCGGGTGGTGAGGACCAGGAAGCCGGTCATCAGGGTGGCGATGGCGGCGGGGACGATCAGCAGCCCCTTGTGTTCCGGCGCCAGGGGGAGCCGGGCGGCGAAGACGAAGGCGAGGGCGGTGAAGATCGCCCCGAGGATCAGGGTCGGCACGTAGCCGATGAACGGCTCGACCTCGCGCTTGATCTGGACCTTCTGCACCGCATTGGTGATCAGGCCGGGGATGACGATCCCCTTGGCCAGGATGATCCCGACGATGATCGCCACCAGGTGCCAGGAGAACGGGTGGATGATCCCGGGGAGAATGCCGAGGATCACCCCCTGGACGGCGACGGCCCGGATCGAGAAGGCGAGTCGGCTCGAGCCGAGGATGACGAAGTTGATGAGCAAGACCAGCACCAAAAGTTGATCGGCAAAGGAACCCACGCGTATTACCTCAGTACCAGCAGCATGGAAAAGGCGGAGAGGATGGTCGCCGCCACCAGCAGTTGGGGGATGCGGACCAGCCGCAGCCGGGCCATCACCGATTCGATCACCCCGATAGCGACCGCCAGGGCCAGGATGGCGGCCAGGAAGACGCCCCAATCGCCGAGGGACGAGCCGGTCTTGACCGGCAGTGCCACATCGACGAAGAACGCCCCGAGGACGAAGAGCTTGAGCGCCGCGCCGTAGAGGATGGTGCCGAAGGCCGGGCCGCTGTGGTCAAGCACCATCACCTCGTGGATCATGGTCAGCTCCAGGTGGGTGTTCGGGTCGTCGAAGGGAATCCGGCAGTTTTCGGCGAGCAGGACGACGAACAGCGCTCCGAGCATGAGGAGCATCGACGAGCCGCTGCTCAGCCAGGTGGCCACCGAGGCATGGGTCAGCATCGGCGAAAGCGACAGGGTGCCGCTCATCCGGGCGAGGGTGATCAGGACGAAGAACAGCGTCGGTTCCGCCAGGCAGGAAAAGGTCACCTCGCGGGCCGCCCCCATCCCTTCGAAGCTGGAGCCGGTGTCGAGTGCGGCGACGGTGGTGAAGAAGCGGGCGAGCCCGAACAGGTAGGCGAACAGTACCATGTCGCCGTTGAAGGAGACCGCCGCCGGGTGGTTGCCGAGGGGGACCAGGAGCGCGGCAAGGGCGGTGGCGGCAAGGGTGACGAGCGGCCCGGCGCGGAACACCCAGGTGGTGGTATCGCTGAAGACCATCCCCTTGCGGAGCAGGCGGATAATGTCGTAGTACGGCTGGAGAAACGGGGCGCCGACCCGGCCGGCAAAGGCCGCCTTGGTCTTGCCGATCACCCCGAGCAGCAGCGGGGGGAGCAGGACGAGCAACAACAGGTGAATTATCGTATCGGTCATGGCGTAGCTACCCTTGCGGCATCGTCGGCGTTCTCAATGGGCCCAGATCATCAGCAGGAAGACCGTGGCGAAAATGTAGAGCATGTACAGATGCAACCGGCCGTGCTGCAGCCGGCGAAGTACGGCGAACGAAGCGCCGGCCGCCTTGAATGACGGGACCAGCAGCCGCTCCAGGACGGTTTCGGTCGGTGCGTAACTGAAGCGTCCCTGTCGGGGCGCCAGGCCGGCGATGGTCGGCCACTCCCGTTTCGGGCGGACTACGCCGGCGAACAGGTTGACCAGCAGTTCGGTAAACGAGACGCCGGTGTACTGGATGCGCGGTGTCGGCCGGAGATAGCCGCAGCCCCAGGTGGCGGCCGTTGCCCGGGGCTGGGCGCGCAGTCGCCAGCGGAAGGCCAGGGCCAGCAGGCCGAGCAGGAGCAGCAGGGCGGCGCTGCCGCCGGCCAGCCAGCTGAGCGCTTCGCCGAGCTCCGCCGTGCCGCTGAGCCGGGGCAGTGGCGCGCCGTATGCCTGGGCCGGCATCCGGACCAGGTCGAGAAGCGCCGTCGGGAACAGTCCGCCCGCGAGGCAGAGGGCCGCCAAAAGTCCCATCGGCAGGAGCATCGGCCAGGCCGCCTCGTGGCCGGCCGCTACCGCGGCGCTCCGGGGGGCGCCGAGGAAGGCGGTGCCGTACAGCTTGACGAAGGCGATGACCGCAATTCCGCCGACCAGTGCCAGAACGGGGGCGAGCAGGGCGATAAACGGCATCGGCGCGCTGAGCGCCTCGTTGAAAAAGCCGAGATAGAGGACGAATTCGCCGACGAAGCCGTTCAGCGGCGGCAGGCCGCAGATGGCGACGGCGCCGGTCAGCACCAGCGCCGCGGTCCAGGGAAGATGCCGAGCCAGTCCCCCCATCCGGTCGAGCTGCCGGCTGTCGGTGGCGTGGATCATGCTCCCGGAGCCGAAGAAGAGAAGCGGCTTGAACAGGCTGTGGTTGAAGATATGGATGAGCGCGCCGGCCATGCCGCAGCCGAACAGCGGGCCGTTGCCCGTCGCCTGGCCATAGAGGGCGGTGCCGATGCCGATGCCGACGATGCCGATATTTTCGATGCTGCTGCAGGCAAGGAGCCGTTTCAGGTCCCGTTGGGCGGCGGCCAGGACAATGCCGAGCAGCGCCGAGGCGGCGCCGAGGGTGAGCAGTAGCACTCCCCACCAGCGGAGGGGGAGGGCGAAAAACGATACGGTGCGAAGGATGCCGTAAATCCCCATCTTCAGCATCACCCCGGACATCAGGGCCGAGACGTGGCTCGGGGCGTTGGCGTGGGCACCGGGGAGCCAGATGTGGAGCGGCATCAGCCCCGCCTTGGCGCCGAAGCCGACCAGTGCCGCCAGGAAGATGACCGCGGCCGGCACGAGCGCGGCGTTCAGGGTGTGGGGCGCCGGGAAGAGGAACGATCCGGTCGTGGCGCGCAGCACGGAAAAGAGGAGCAGGAGGGCGGTGGTGCCAACGTGGGTAGCGATCAGGTAGACCATCCCGGCCTCCCGGACCTCGGCCCGCCGGTGTTCGACGGCCAGCAGGAAGTAAGCGGCCATGGCCATTACTTCCCAGGCGATCAGGAAGAGGACGCCGTTGCGGGCCACCAGCAGGAAAGCCATGGCGGCGGCCAGCAGGCCGTAAAAGAACGTCAGGGGCGGTTCGGTCGCGGGGTTGGTTGCCGCCGGCCAGTAGCCGAGGGCGTAGACGGCGCCGCAGGCGGCGACGAGAAAGACGGGGATAAGGAAGAAGGCGCTCAGGGGGTCGATGGCCAGTTCGCAGGGGCCGAACGGCAGTCCCCAGTCGACGCCGAAGGTGACGGTCCGGCCGGCCAGCAGCAGACTCAGGGAAGCGGGAAGACCGAGCAGGGCGGAAACTACCGTCAGCAGCGCGGCGAGCCGCTGCCCGCCGCCGACCCTGCGGAGCAGGAGTCCCGGGATGCCCGAAATCGCCATCAGGGAGATGGCGATCAGGACCAGTGAGGCGGAATCGGTAACCCCCTCTAAGGCGGATTCCATGATGAACTCCGGAAATCACCCCATGCCAGTTCATGCATCGTTATGTGGTGTTCGGTCCTATTAACGAGAAGACGCGGTATAGTGTGATAAAAATGCTAACGTTTTAAAAAACTATATGTTATTATTTTTTACACGTCAATGGTTAAATATGACGCAGAGGAGCATGCCATGCCGAACACTCGCCTCAACATCACCCTCCCCACTCACATCGTCGACGACATCAAGGCGTTGTACGGTCCTCGGGGGCTGAGCCAGTTCCTGGAAGAGGCGGCCCAGGAGAAGCTGGCCGACTTGAAGAAGAAGGCCTACCGGGGGCTCATCGAAGGGTACCAGTCGACCGCCGACGAGACGGTTGAAGTGTTGAAGAAGATCGAGAACGCGGTCACGGAGAAGCGCGATGTTTAAGCGGGGGGGGATCTATTCGGTCAACCTGGCTCACGAGGGCGAGGGGGTTCAGGAAACCTGCCCCTGCCTGGTGGTGAGCAACAACATCAGCAACGAATACTCGCCGGTGGTCACCATCGTCCCGCTCTCCTTCTCGCCGCGGGAGAAGATCTACGAGTTCGAAACGTTCCTGCCGGCGGCGAAAACCGGCCTGGTCCGGGATGCCCGGATCAGCTCGCACATCATCATCACCATCGACAAGACCAAGGTGGTCGGCGAGCGAATCGGCTTTCTCCCCAAAACGCTGATGGAGGCGGTCGAAAAGGCGCTTCGCCTCCAACTCGCCCTCTGAGGCGGCCCCCGGCCGCCTTTCCCATCGGTCTGGCCGGTTCGGCTAGAGCATGCCGATAATCAGCAACGTCACCAGGGTAATGAAGGTATAGAGGATGTAGAGGTGCAGCTGGCCGTGCTGTAATTTGCGGATCGGCGCAAGCTTTTCGTTCGCCTTGGCAAACAGGGGAAGGTAGAGCAGTTCAAGCACCGTTTCCGGGACGTGGCTGGCGAAGCGGGCCGGTGCCGGCGCCAGGCCGTTGATGACCGGCGTTTTGCCGTGGGGGCGGAGGAGGCCGCTGAACAGGCCGACCAGCATCTCGGCGAACGATGAAGCGCTGTACTGCATCCGCGGCGTGGGGCGGAGATAGCCGCACCCCCAGGTGACCGACGTTGCCGGCCGGCTGCCCCTGGTTTTCCGGGCAAAGAAGAGGAGCAGCAGGGCCACCAGGATCAGCAGGGCGAGTGCCGCGACGGTCAGCGCCATCAGCGGGGCATGGCCGCCGAGCTCGGCCGCCGGTCCGGCAACCTCCGGCCGCCAGCTCCCGAGCACGTTCGCCAGCAGCGGCGCCACTACCACCGGCGCGACGCCGATCACCGCACAAACCAGCGCCAGCAGCCCCATCGGGGCCAGCATCGGCCAGCCGGCCTCATGGGCCTGCTCCGCCCGCGGCGAGCGGGCGACGCCAAGAAAGACCACCCCGCAGACCTTGACGAAACAGGCCACCGCCAAGCCGCCCACCAGTGCCAGTGCCGGTGCCGCCAGGGCGGTAAAGGCGGCCGCGGCGCCGCTCCCCCCGCTGACCTCCCGAAATATCCCCAGGTAGATGAGCAGTTCGCTGATGAAGCCGTTCAACGGCGGCAGGCCGCAGATAGCGACGGCCCCGACGAAGAACAGCCCGGCGGTGGCCGGCATCCGTTTGAGCAGCCCCCCCAGCAGATCGATCTCCCGGCTGCCGGTGGCGTGGATCACCGAACCGGCGCCGAGAAAGAGAAGCGATTTGAAGGTCGCGTGGTTGAGGACGTGGAGCAGCGCTCCGGCGATGCCGAGCACGGCCACCGTCGGCGAACCGGCGGCCAGGCCGATGGTGGCGACGCCGAGACCGATGGCGATAATGCCGATATTTTCGATACTGTGGTAGGCGAGGAGCCGTTTCAGGTCGTGCTGACCGATGGCGAAGGCGACGCCGGCCACCCCGGAGATCATCCCGGTCACCAAGAGCAGTATCCCCCACCAGAGAGGAATCACGGCGAAAAAGGAGAGGACCCGGACGATGCCGTAGATGCCGATTTTCAGCAGTACCCCCGACATGATCGCCGAGACGTGGCTCGGGGCGTTGGCGTGGGCCGAGGGGAGCCAGACGTGGAGCGGCATCAGGCCGGACTTGATGCCGAAGCCGACGAGGGCGGCGAGAAAGAGGGCCGCTGCCGGCGCGCCGGCGAGGCGGAGCGAAGCCGGCGCCGGGAAGAGGAATGACCCGTGGGTACCGGCGAGCAGGGCAAAGAGAGCGAAGAGCGCCAGGGTGCCGATGTGGGTGGTGATCAGGTAGAGGGTCCCCGCCTCGCGGACCGCCGGCTTGGCATCTTCGGCGGTCAGGGCGAAATAGATGGTCAGCGCCATGATTTCCCAGGCGATCAGAAAGAGCACACCGTTGCGGGCCATGACCACCCACAGCATCGCGGCGACCGCCAGGCCGAAGAAAAGGGTCAGCCGGCGAACGGTGCGCGGATGGTCGGCGGCGCTCCAGTAGTCGAGGGCGTAGAGAGAACAGCAGGCGGCGATGAACAGGACGGGGAGGGCGAAGAAAGCGGTGAGGGGGTCGACGGCGAATTCGGCGGCGCCGAACGGAAGCCCCCAGGAGAGGGTGAAGGCAGCACTGCGGCCGGTGCCGATCGCCTGGGCCGCGCCGCCGATGCCGGTCAGGGCGGCGAGCAGCATCATCAGGGTGGCCAGCCGCTGGCCGGCGCGGGGCGGGGCCAGCCCGAGGAACAGCGGCAAACCGGAGACGGCGGCAAGCAGCGAGGCGCTGACCAGGAGCGGGCCGGGGCCGAGCAGCTCTCCCGCACCATTCATAGGTCACCTCCCGAGTTCGTTTTCTATTTCCGCAATAGCGGCCTTGATCGCCGCCGGGTCGCAACGGTCCTGCAGCAGTTGCCGGAGCCGGGGGTCGCGCAGGGCGTAGGCCAGCTTCGACAGCAGGTGCAGGTGAACCTTGGCCGACGGGCTGGTGAGGGTGAAAAGAATCCGGACCGGCTTGCCGTCCAGGGCGTTGAAATCGATCGGCGTCTCCAGGAAGCAGAGCGTTACCGCCGGCGAGGAGACGTGAAGGAGGATCGGGTTCCGGACGTGGGGAATGGCGATCCCGTCGCCGATGGCGGTGGTGCCGAGGGCTTCCCGCGCCAAGAGGACCTGGAGGACGAACTCGGGATCGACCTGGGGGGGGAGGCGGAGCAGGCCGACGACGTTTTTCAGCACGCCGAGCTTGTCCGTGCCCGGGACATTGCAGTGGATGCCGCCCGCCTCCAGGGCCTGCAGCAGCGTCGGCAGGCTCGTGCTCTCTTCGTCGGCCGCAGCGTAGATCTCCGGCTTGACCTTGATTCCCCGGTCGGTCGCCCATTCGAGGAGATCCGCCCGGTTGATCCGGTAGACCTCGTTGACGAAGGTCGCGGGGAGCCCGTCCTTCCTGATCCAGCGGAGCATGGTCTTTTCGTCGACATCAAGGAGCTGGGCCGCCTCGGCCGTATCCAGCAGCATCTGTTACCTCGGGCATTCCCGAGGGGCGATGCGCCGGAGAATGCCGCTTTGATGAATTTCTGCCAACTATAGAACAGCAGTCTGCCTGAGTCAACGACAGAAACAGACGGCCGGCGCGGGAATTCCGGCGGCCGCCTGTTGTGAGCCGGCTCGCCCTTTGGCGGCGTTCGAGAAAAAACTGTTTTTGCCGGGCACGGCGGTATCTCCTTGACCGCGGCGCGCTTTTTCGGGAAGAATGGGAGGAACTCTGCTGTCGAGGTAACCATGAACGTACTGCTGCTTCGCCCCCATCCCGGTAATGACCGGTTCGGTCTCGGGCCGTTCTTTCGGGTCGAACCGCTCGGGCTCGAATATATCGGCGCGGCGCTGCGGGCTGCCGGCCACACGGTAACCGCCGCCGACCTCCGCTTCCGCCCCGCTGCCGCTGCCTGGGTGCGCCGAAGCCGGCCGCGGCTGGTCGGAATCTCCTGCCTCCATGCCCTGGAATACGAGCGGGTGGTCGAAACCGCCCGCGAAGTTCGGCGGGCCAGCCCCGAGACCTTCATTCTGGTCGGCGGCCATGCGGCGGCGGCGTTTCCCGCCCCGCTGGAGTGCGACGCGGTCGATGCCATCTGTCTCGACGACGGCGAAGAGCTGGTGCCGGCGGTGGCAGCGGCGCTGGACCGGGGGGAGCGACTCGACGAGGTGCCGGGGCTCCGCCTGCGGACCGGCGATGGCTGGTTCAGCACCCCCGAGCCGTCCCGGCAGGGCTGTCTCGACCTGGTGCCGCTACCGGCCCGCGACCTGGTGGCGCGGCACCGCCACGGCTACCACTGCCTCCTCTTCAAACCGGTCTGGCTTGTCGAAACGGCCCGCGGCTGTCCGCACCGCTGCTCCTTCTGTTCGGTCTGGCAGCTCTACGGCCGCTCCTGCCGCGAACGGAGCATCGCCGCGGTAGTCGAGGACTTCGCTACGGCGGGGGATGCGGTGTTCGTCGCCGACGATCTCTTCTGGCACAACCCGGAGCGGAGTCTCGAACTGGCGGCGGCGCTGAAAAAGCGAGGGGTCTTCAAACGCTGGCTCCTGGTGCAGACCCGCACCGACCTGATCTGCCGGAGCGGTGAGCTGATGGCGGCCTGGCGGCCGCTGGCCAAAGACTTCGATATCTTTCTCGGCCTCGAAGCGGCCACCGACCGGGGACTGGCGGGGCTGGCCAAGGACAGCGGCGTGGCGGCAAGCGTCGAAGCGGTGCGGCTCGCCCGGGAGCTGCGCTACGGGATCAACGGCAACTTTCTGATCGATCCCGACTGGAACGAGGGGGACTTCCACGACCTGTGGGAGTTCGTCGCCCGCCACGGCCTGCAGCGGGCCGGTTTTACCATCCTGACGCCGCTGCCGGGAACCGACTATTTCCGGGAGGTGGCGTCGCGGATTGCCGCCCAGCCGTGGTCCAACTTCGACATGCACCACTTGCTCTGGGAGCCGCGACTCGGCGCCCGGCGGTTCTTCGAACTCTATGCCGAAACCTGGCGCCGCTCGATTCTCAACACCTCGGGCGAAAAGGGGCTGGCCGACTGGATGCGCCAGGTGCGGCCGGCCCAGGTTCCCTACATCGCCCGGGTCCTCTGGCGGACCCAGCGGATGATGAAGCCGGCGGCCTACCTGGCGGAGTACGAAGCGACCCGGCCCCGGACGACGGCGCCGCTGGTCGGCGCCGAACTGCCGGCAGGGGCGCCGGCCGCCGGCAGGGGGGTCGCGTGAGGAGGGGCGGACGGGCTCCCCGGCTGCTGCTGATCTACCCGGCCACCCACCGGCTTGGCTGGGCGAAATATTTCCAGCTGCCGACCCATTCGCTGCAGATGGTGGCGGCGGCGACCCCGCCGCAGTGGGAAGTGGTGCTGGCCGACGAGGTCCATGACCGGGTCCCGTTCACCGGCGAGTTCGACCTGGTCGGCATCACCGCCATGACCCACCAGGCGGTCCGGGCCTACGAGATCGCCGACCGGTTCCGGGCCCGCGGCGTGCCGGTGGTCCTCGGCGGGATTCATCCGACGGTGCTGCCGGAGGAAGCGCTCGGCCATGCCGACGCGGTGGTCGTCGGCGAGGCGGAGCCGGTCTGGCCCCAGCTTCTCGCCGATCTGTCGGCGGGACGGCTCGGCTCGCTCTACCGCTCGGAGCCGCCGACCGACAGTCAGCTCAGCGTCCCCTGGCCGCGCCGGGAGATCCTCGCCGGCAAGCGCTACCTGACCACCCAGACGATCCAGGCCAGCCGGGGCTGCCCCTACGACTGCCCCTTCTGCACCGTTACCCCTTATTTCGGCCGGACCTTCCGTTATCGCGACCCGCAGGACATCCTGGACGAGATTCGCGCCCTGCCGCGCAAGCTGGTGGTCTTTCTCGACGACAACCTGCTCGGCGACCCGGCCAAGGCGCGGCCGATCCTCGAAGGGATGGCGGACCTGGGGATCCGCTGGGGCTCGCAGACGAGTCTCCGCTTTGCCGAGGACCCGGAGCTGCTCCGCCTGGTGGCCCGTTCCGGCTGCATCGGCCTTTTCGTCGGCATCGAATCGGTCACCGGGGCCAATTCCCGGCTTGCCAAGGCCGGTTCCCGCTATTCCCAGGCCGAGTTGATGAAGCGGGTCCGGGATGCCGGGATCATCCTCGAAACCTCGATCATCTTCGGCTTCGACGACCACGACGAGAGCATCTTCGAGACCACCGTCCGCTTCCTCGAAGAGTGTGCTCCGAGCGTCCCGACCTTCCACATTCTCACCCCCTATCCCGGCACCGCCCTGTTTCGCCAGTTCGACGAGGAGGGGCGGCTGCTGCACAAGGACTGGAACCGTTACAACCATGCCGAGGTGGTCTTCCGGCCGCGGCTGATGACCCCCGAACGTCTCTACCGCGGCTGGCTCGAGGCGCGGAAAGAGGCCTACAGCTGGCCGGCGATCTTCTCCCGGGTCAGGCGCAACCCGGGGCGGCGGCTGACGAATCTCGCCTACAATATCCTGCGCAAGGGGCCCAACGATCTGCTGAAGCAGCGACCCGACCCGGCCGCCCCGTCGGTCGACCTGATCGGTACCGGCGACGGCGGGGACACCGGGATTTTCCCCGCCTGATCGTCCCGCTGGCCATCCCGGCGGACCGGGCCGGTTCGGCGGGACCACGAAAAAGACCCGCGGTGGCGGGTCGTTCGGGTGGAGCTGCGGTAATTTGCTGGTGCCGGTCCCGGCGGTCGTGCTTCACGGCGGCGGCAGGCTGTCGAGCAGGTTGCCGATCACTTCGTCGAGCAGGTGCAGACGGTCTGTCGGCCGGAGGGCGGCGCCGAGGTAACGGTACATCCCCTGGACTTCGCCGTTCACGTTCAGGCCGGCCCAGACGGTTGCCAGCCAGGCATCGCGGGGTTCGGTGGGGGGTAGCGGGATCGGTGCCTTGGTGGTGGCGATGGCGAGGAACTGGGCCATCTTCTCCCGCCAAGTGTCGAATTTGGCGTCGATGTCGGCAATTACCCGCCGTACTTCGTTCTGGACGCGGTCGAGGGCGAGGGAGGCGACCGCCAGGGTAACCCGGCGGGTCGACAGCCGCTCGCCGCCGACCGCCGACTCCCGGTAGCCATCCGCCGCCGCCAGGATTCGCCCCCGCTCGGCGGCAACGAGCGCCACCAGCGGCAATCTGAGCTGGGCAAGACTCTGTTCCAGGTCGCCAAGCCAGGCGACCACCCGTTCGGAGAAACGGGGATCACGGTGCTGGTAGAGGTCGATCAGGCTGCCGGTATCCTGGAGGTGGGCCAGCAGCCGTTCCCGCGTGTAGAGAAGCATGAAGGGGCCCTCCGCCTATTCGGGGGTCAGCTTGCGGCTGACCGTTCCGTCCTGATTTTCTCCCACGCTCCACTCCATCCCCTCCTCCTTGAGGACGATGCGCAGACGGGTGACGTTGCCGGCCGCGGCTCCCTCCTTGACTTCGGCGGTAACGATCGAGGCGGAGATTTTCGGCGGAATACCCACCTTCTTCAGGGCGATATCTCCCGCCCGCTGGCGCAGATCGGCACCGATCCGCCGCAGTTGCGCCGGCAGCAGCCGTTCGTGCTTCTCCTCGCTCATGGTCCGGGCAAAGGCGGAATCGACGGCCCGCACGATCATTTCTCGCGGATACCCCCGTTCTCCCCCATCGCTCCGCACCTTCGCCAGCTCGATTTTCACTTCCTCGTCAAACTGCTTCTGAACGGTCTGGGAAAGCCGGAACCCTTCCCGCTGAGCCGCCTTTTTCAGCTCATCGACTATGGCGGCACGAATTACCGCGTCTTCCTGAAGGATATTCGGTTCTCCCTCCTGGTGGGCTTCGATGAGCATCGGCAGGTCGATGGTGAGTTCCGGCACCCTGATTCGCGGGAGGCTCATCCCCTCCAGCAGGGGATTGCTGCGATAATACTCGGCGATGGCGGCCGTCTCTTCGTCGGCAAGTCGCCGGGCATGAGCCAAGCTCCCGAGAATCGTTCCCAACAATTGGCCAAGATCAGCCATTGCATCTCCTTCCGCCGGCCGGGCCGGCTGTTGTGCCGCAGGCGGTTTTCGGGCTGGGCCCCGCGAGGCTCAGCCGAAGGGCGGCCGCTGCCGCATCCCTTCCGGTATTTGCCTCGACGGGGCATGAAGCCGCGAAATTAACTGGCGCTTGCCGGCACTTCTTTGATGTTGTTTTCGAGGATCCCCAGCAATCGTTCGGTCCCGGCCGGCAGTTCGTCCTGGACGGCGCGGACATGGACGGAGAGCGAATAGGTCCGCTCCACTTTCTGGCTCTCGCTGGTGCTCTTCTTGTAGGAAAAATTGACCTTGAGCGAGGCGGAGCCCCACCCCCAGCCGGCTTTTGCCTGCAGCTCGGTATTCAGCCCCATTGATGTCGTGGAGCTGCTTTCCTGAACGGCGGTGATCTTGGCGTTGAAATCGATGGTGGTCTCCTCCACCCGGATAAACGGGATCGGGAGCATGGTCAGGAAGGGGACCGTCAGGGAGTAGTCGGTGGGGACGATATCGATGCTACCGTCGGAATTCTTCTTTTCGATCGGTTTCTGGTACTTGAACGATACCATCGTCGGACCGGTGATGTTGCCGCTGTTGTCGTGGTCGAAGCCGACCGCCTTGATGAAGTCGACCGAAGTGACGGCCGCCTGGGCCTGGGCCTTGATGACCGCCGACAGCGGGCCGCCGATCATCGCTTCGAAGTTGAGACTGGATAATTCGTCGCCGATAGCCATGGAGAACTCCTTTCCTTCGGGGAACGGCGTGCCGGACGGCGCTTGGCGCCGCCATCACCGCTCCCCGCAGCATTCCTTGCTGTGGGTTAGGGGGGCGAAATATGCTTCTGCAGGTCGAGAACGGCGCGGTTCTTCGCGGTAAGCGCCGTGCTGGCAAATACCTCCTTTCTGAACCATGGTTAATGATGTAGCAGGATTATACTGATTCATCGCGGCGTGTCAACCGGCGGTCTGAAAAAAATGGGCCGTGATCCCGACTGTTTATACTGGTTAACTAGGTGATGGTTCGGCGGCGCGGCGATTCAGGAGGTACCGTGGGGAACGGTAAGCGGCATGGCAAATGATTCGTCGTGGAAGAAGCAATCGGCAAAACCGGCCAAACACGGGCCGGCAACGGAGAGCCGGTCGATGAACAGCTTGACCAGCCGCGGATCGAACTGGCTATGGGCGCCGGCCAGCAGCTCCCGGTGAACGGTACCGTTGTCCAGCGCCTTCCGGTAGGCCCGGTTTGACGTCATGGCGTCATAGGCGTCGGCCACGGTGACGATCCGGGCGTGCAGGGGAATCTGCTCGCCGCGGAGCTTGCCAGGATAGCCGCTGCCGTCCCACCGTTCGTGGTGGTGGAGGATCGTCGGGACGATGTGGCTGAGGCTCTCGATGCCAACGATCATCAGCGTGCCGCGCAGGGGATGTTCCCTGATCAGTTCCAGTTCCGCCGGCAGCAGGCTCTCCGTTTTGTTCAGCAGGGTTTCGCCGGTGCCGAGCTTGCCGATGTCGTGCAGCAGGGCGCCGAGATAAAGATCGCGCAGTTCGTCGGCGGGAAGGTTCAGGCACCGGCCGATCCCGAGGGCGTATTCGGTGACCCGCTTGGCGTGCCCTTGGGTATAGGGGTCTTTCATCTCCAGGGCGCTGACCAGTGCCTGGATCGTCCCGTCGACAAGCTCCTGCCCCTGCCCGGCATTGCTGCGTACCGTCGCCGGCGTGTCATGTGTCGCCGCGGCCGCGCTCTCTTTTCCCAGCCGTCTGACGAGAGCCCGGGCAAAGTCGCGCGCCGAGCCTGTTCCCTGGCAGATGACCGGCCGGCTGTCCCGCGCTGGCGTAGCCGTCAGACGGGTGGCGATGGCGATCGTCCGTTCGTCGATTCTGATACCGGCGGCGGCGAGGAGTGGCGTAGCGCCGCAGCCGGCACCGATCGGCCGGCCGCTGGTGGAGAAGCGGCTGAGCAGTCCTGCCAGCTCCCGGTTGGCGGGGAAGGGCTTCCGGCCGCCGGGAATCACCAGCAGATCGTACTGTGCGGGGGTAATGGCGGCGAGATCGACGTCCGGGATCACCCTGACGAGGCCGGAGCCGACAATGGGATCGGGGTGCCCGGCACCGGCAAGTGTCACTCTGACGCCGCTCTTCCTCAAGACCCCGACGATGGTCATCGCTTCGGTTTCGTCGAAGCCGCTGACGAGCACAACCGCTACCGTTACCATGCCGCTCCCGGACAGATGTGGATGATGGCTTCCCAGGGAAACCGTTGACCACCGGCTTCAATAAGCTTGCCAAGTGGAGCGGGATCGGGTGGGCGCTGTGCGGCAAATTGCCGAACGATAATCAGTCCGGGATGTTCGCTGTGTCGTCGCGGCGGAGAATTGCCGCCATTCTGTCCCTGACCCGCCGGCTGAAGGGCGACTACCGGGAAAAAGACGGCCGGCATTGCGTTAAATGCCTTACATGAAGAAAATGTGAATACAAATGATGAAACAATTCCCGTATTATTTTTGCGGCAATTGCGGGTGGGGAGCGAAAAGTGGGGGGGAATGGTGGGCGCAGTAGGGATCGAACCTACGACCTGCCGATTAAGAGTCGGCTGCTCTACCAGCTAAGCTATGCGCCCATATTGCTTTTGTCGATTGCCGTTATTGAATAGCTCAATATGGATGGGATGTCAAGCCGGAAGATTATTGGCGGCGCGGCGGCGCCGTGAGGAGAGCGTTGCTTTTTTGCTCCTCTCCCGTCATGATGGAAGACAGAAGATTGCAGCTCTCCCGGGAGGTTTGGCATGAACGGTTCTCGTGCCCCTTTGCTTGTCGCGCTGCTGTTTCTCGGTATGGTCGCTGTCGCCGGGGCGGAAGAGGGTGATGCGACGCCCGCGGCGCGAATGGCGAGAAAAGAAGCGCAGATGAAAGAGAAGATGCACGGCAAGGAGCTGCAGATGCAGAAAGGCACTGCGGCGATGGAAGAACGCCTGCGGAAAAAGCGGGCGGAGTTCAAGGCGAAGAGCGAGCGGCTCGGCGAGCGGGTCAAGCAGGGCGAGCAGAAAATGCGGGAAAAGGAAGAGCAGCTGCAGCGCCGGTTCCGGCAGTTCGATCAGGGCGAGGGGAAGACTTTGCCACCCTGATGCGCTGCTGTTCTCGTGGGCTACTCATGCCGGTTAGCGGCCGGGGGAGGAGAGGGTGAAACAGAAGGCTGCGCCGCCGCCTACTTCGCCGGTCGCCCGGATTGTGCCGCCGTGGCGGGCGATGATCCGCTGGACGGTGGCGAGGCCGATGCCGGTCCCTTCGAATTCGTCGCTGCTGTGCAGCCGCTGGAACGGCAGAAACAGCTTGTTGGCGTAACGGATGTCAAAGCCGACGCCATTATCCCGGATACAATAGGCGGGAATACCGTCGAGCGTCTCGATAGCGAATGACATCGTCGCCGAGTCGTTGTGCGAGGTGTATTTCCAGGCATTTTCCAGCAGATTGAAGAGGGCGATACGGAGGAGCGTCGGATCGCCCTCGACCGTCAACCCGTCGGCAATGGTGACGTCGACCCGCCTGTCCGGGGCCGCCGCCCGCAATTCGTCGATGATCTCGCGGGCCATGGCGCTCAGATCGACCGTCGCGGGGCGCAACTCTTCCCTGGTGACACGGGAGAGTTCCAGCAGATCGTCGATCAGCATCCCCATCCGCCGTACTCCCTTGCTGATCCGTTCCAGGTAACCCCGGCCCTCCGGAGGGATTTCGCTGGCGAAGTCTTCCAGCAGGATACGGCTGAAGCCGTCGATGTGGCGGAGCGGTGCCCGGAGGTCGTGGGACACCGAGTAGCTGAATGCCTCCAGTTCGCGGTTCGATGCTTCGTAGGCCATGGTTCGCTGCCGGATCCGCTCCTCCAACTGGTCGTTCAGTAGTCGGATCTGCCGTTCGGCCGAGACCCGCTCGGTGACGTCGTTACCGACGCTCAGGATTTCTGTTGGCGTGCCGAACTCGTCGCAGACGGCCACGTTCGCCCAGTTGATCCAGACCCGCCGGCCGTCGCGGGCCATGTTCTCGTTCTGGTTGCTCCGATAGCGGTCCGGATAGGCGCAGATGTCGGCGATCATGCCGTGGAGGTCTTTCCCATGGCTGTCGTTGCTGGGGACGATGGTGTCGAAGATGCTCCGCCCCACCAGTTCGTCCTGCCGGTAACCGAAAAAGCGGGCACCGTACTCGTTGATGAAAGTGATGGTCCCGGAGCATTCCCAGCGGAGGATGATGCTGCCGACGTTCTCGACCAAGGTCCGGTAATGGTCCTCGCTCCGCCGGAGGGCGGCGGCGTTGTCGCGGATGGTGGCGATCATCCCGTTGATCGTCGCGGAGAGAATACCTATTTCATCATGCCGGTTGACCGGGAGTGGCAGGCTGGGCCGGTCGATCCTGAAGGCGCCGGCGTAGCGGGTCAAACGCTTGACCGGTATGATGTAGCGGACCAGGAAATAGACGGTCATCAGCAGCAGGAAGAGGATGAAGAGGAGCAGATTCCGGTAAAACTTGGCCATGAATTCGTTGAGAAACGATTGTTCCGGGATGGTCAGGACGGTGAGCAGGATTTTGCCGTTATCGAGCCGGTAAGGCGCCACCTTGACGAAATATGCCTCTCCCTGGCTGCGGATCGTGAAAAAATCGGCATGGCAGGAGTGGTATTTCCCGACAATATCCCGGTACAGGGCAAAGGTGGGGGAAGATATCTGCGGCGGTGCGGCGGCCGGGCCGAGCTGGCGGGCAAAGGCGGTGGCGGCGGACGAGGCGAGCAGATATCCTTGCTCGTCGATGATTCTGATGGCGGCGTCGCGGCGGAGGTTGATCCCGGCCAGGAAGCGGGACAGATCCTTGAGCATGATGTCGGCGCCGATGATCCGTTCCGTCGTGCCGGGGGGCGTGGGCTGGATCGCCATGGAGGCGGTAATGCCGAGATCGCCGGTGGTTCTGAAGATGTAGGGCACTCCCCACTGGATTTCCCGGCGGCCGCTGGCGTCGCGGTACCAGGGGCGAATCCGCGGGTCGTAGGTATCGCGGGCGATGCTTCGTTCCGTTTGCCGGCCGTCTTTGGCGAAGGATATCCAGGTGACCTCGCCTGGCGTAGCGATGTTTCTGATCCTGTTCTTCCAGCCGTTGCCGGTGTTGAGGATGAGATAGCCGTTGCCGTTGCTGTCCCCGTAATTGACCGAGGTGATGGAGGGGGTAACGGCGAGGAACGGGACGAAGAAATCGTTTGCCGTTGCCGGGCGGGCGAAATCGAGGCGGCCGGAGCGGATGCCGCGCTCCGTCAGGGCGAAGAAGATGCGGACGGTATCCATCAACCGCGAAATCTCGGCATGCACCGTATAGCTCGACTGGGTGAGGATCTCCTTGCTCTGGTGCCTCGCCTCTCCCATGGCCCGCGAATAGTCGAGCACGGAATGGACCCCGAAGAGAGTGGAAACCACGAGCAGGAATGTTCCCAAAAGGCCGGGATGGAGCCGTTTGCCATTCATCGTCCGATCCTGTCGTTCGTGCTGATTAAGGGGAGGCCGGTTTGCAGCGCAGCGGTACGAAGAGGCTTAGCACGTTTCGTGCCGGTGGAGCGGCGGCGGGACGGTCACGGCCGGCCAACTGCCCGTCGGGCGGGCAGGCGGGTGCCGCCGGTCGGTTTGCCGCCGTGCCTTGTCTTTTGCTCTCCCCTGTAGTATAAAAAGGCATTCTTGCTCAAGGAAACGGCCGATTTGACTCATTCCATCACCGCAACGGAACTTTTCGAGGCCTGTCGGGAACTGTTCGGCGCCGAGGTCGACCTTTCCCACGATTTTCTCCGCTACCTGCAGCCGGGGGGGGCCAAGGCCGCTTTTCGCAAGAAGGCCAAGGAGACCCACCCCGATCTTGCCGCCGGTTTGCCGCCGCGCCTGCAGCGGCAGCAGGCAGAACAGTTCCAGCGGGCTCGGGCCGCCTACGAACTGCTGGTCGCTTTTTTCCGCCATCGTGAAGAGCCCGGCCATGGTCCTGCGGCGCCGGGAGGGTCGCCGGCCCGGGAGCGCGACTATTATCAGGGGCCGCTCCCTTCGCGGCCGTTGCAGCTGGGCCGCTACCTTTACTTTCGCGGTATCATCCCGTTCCGGGTGCTGCTGCAAGCGCTGACCTGGCAGCGGGCCTGCCGGCCGGCCGTCGGAGTCATTGCCCGTGAGCTGGGGCTGCTGACTGCCGCGGAGGTGCAGACCATCCTCACGGTGCCACTGCCGGGGCGGTTCTGCGACCGGGCGGTCAAGCTCGGGTTGCTCAAGCCGTTCCAGGCCAGCCAGCTGCTGCTCAACCAGCGGAGCCGCCATCGCCGTATCGGCCATTACTTTGTCCAGCACGGCCTGGTGACGCCGGCCGAGCTGGAACAGCTCCTCAGGGAGTTCCACCGCCACAACGCCCGCTTCGCTCCGGCTGCCGGTCGCTGATCGCTGCCGATTTCTTCTCCATCTCTCCTCCCCCTTGCCTGTCCATTCCCTCGTCGCTGCCGTGCTCCTGGGGCGTGTTATACTGTAGACATCATCCGTACAAGGGAGGCCTTATGTCACTGATAAAAACCTGGTACAGCATTGCCGAGGCCGAAGCGAAGTTTGGGGTGAGCCAGGCGCAGATTCTTTCCTGGGTCGAGGACGGCGTGGTGCGCACCGAGGAGACGGATGGCAAGGTCGTCCGGGTCAACGGCGACGACCTGGGTTTGAAGGTGGACGAGCTGACCGGGCTGTGAATGCGCCGGCTGCGGGAGGGGGCGCGGGATAACGGGCGCCTCAGTCGTTGCCGTCCCGCATATCCGCCAGCAGCCGGTGGATTTCGGCCAGGGCGTCGTTCTGTGCCGCCAGGTGGTCGAGAATGGCGCGGACTTCTTCCTCGGTCTTCTGGTTGATGACGTAATCGTTGTGGGCTTCCAGCCGGTCGCGGGCCGCTTGCCGGTTCTGGCTCATCATGATGATCGGGGCGGTGTAGGCGGCCTGGAGCGACAGGACGAGATTCATCAGGATGAAGGGGTAGGGGTCCCAGTGGCGAATCCATGCGGTGACGTTCAAGACCACCCAGATGGCGAGGATGATCGACTGGATGATAATGAACCACCATGAGCCGATGTTGAGCGCCACCCAGTCGGCAGCCCGTTGGCCGAGGGTCTGCTGCGCCGCAATGATCTCGTTAACGTTTTGTACCGGCTGGTGCTGATGCTTGAACGGCTCGGGAAAGGTCATCCTGATCACGCTGCTGCCTCCTGAAGGGGTGCCTATCGCCGACCTGTGCGGCAGGCCGGTCCTGAGCGAAAACTGTAACAGGGAAATCGCGGCCTGCAAGGAGGAACTGCCGGCCCGTTTTGCCGGTTGGAAAAAAAGCTTGTGTTTTTCAATAGAAAACTGTTACAAGGTAAGAACACAGGCTGTTCATGCCCTGGCGGGCAGTAAGTTGTTCCCGTTTCCCGGTGCCTCGATCCCCGCACCCTTGAGTTTCTTCCAACTGGTACGCCTTTCTCGATCCGCCTCTATTTCAGCGATCAATTTGCTATTCTGAATCCGCGATCCGTCTCCTCCGGCAGTGGTTTGCCCGTCCGGAGCCGGCAGATTTTCGTTCGGCCATTGTCCTGTATTGGCCGCCGACTGTCCGCCGATGATTGCGGGGGTGTGTACCAGCCCCCATTCTATCCGTTGGTCCGTCCGGATCCTTTGACGGGCAGCAGCAGTTTCCCGCGGGAAGCAAGAAAAGGAAATTATGTCTTTCACCGAATTACAGCTCCATCCCTCTCTTCTCAAGGCAATCGGTGTGTGCGGCTTTACCGAGCCGACACCGATCCAGGCCCAGGCCATCCCCGTCGTCCTGGAAGGGCGCGATCTCATGGCCTCGGCCCAGACCGGCACCGGTAAGACCGCCGCCTTCGTTCTCCCGGCGCTGCACCGGCTCGCCCAGGTTCCGGCCGGCCGTGGCCGTGGCCCCCGGGTGCTGGTGCTGACACCGACCCGGGAACTGGCCAGCCAGGTAACCGAGGCGATTCGCAGCTTCGGCAAGTTCATGCGGGTTCGCAGCGGCGCCATTCTCGGCGGTATGCCTTACCGGGAGCAATTGCGGCTCCTTTCCCAGCCGGTGGACCTGATCGTTGCCACTCCCGGCCGGTTGCTCGATCACCTGGAGCGGCGGAGTATCTCCCTTGACCGCCTGGAGTTCCTGGTGCTCGACGAGGCGGACCGGATGCTCGACATGGGGTTCATCGAAGATGTCGAGAAGATTGCCGCCGCCACGCCGGCGAGCCGCCAGACCCTGCTTTTTTCGGCAACCCTCGATCAGCGGATCAGAAAGCTGGCCGGCGGGATGTTGCAGGACCCCGCGTTGATCCAGATTTCACCGCAGCGGGTGACCCACGACCACATCGAGCAGCGGCTGATGGTGGCCGACGATCTCTCCCACAAGAATCGGCTGCTCCAGCATCTGGTTGCCGAGAAGGGGCTGACCCGGGCGATCATCTTCTCCGCTACCCGGCGGGATGCCGAAAGCCTGGCCATCCGGCTCAGCGAACAGGGGTATGCGGCAGCGGCGCTGCACGGCGATATGCCCCAGGGGGCCCGCAACCGGACCATCGCCAATCTCCGCCGGGGGACCGTCTCGCTGCTGGTTGCCACCGACGTCGCGGCCCGCGGCCTGGATGTGACCGGTATCAGCCATGTCATCAATTTCGACCTGCCGAAAATGGCTGAAGATTACGTCCACCGGATCGGCCGGACTGGTCGGGCCGGCGCTACCGGTACCGCCATCTCGTTCGTTTCCGCGAACGAGCTTTCGTATCTGGAGCGGATCGAGCGCTATACCGGCCGGACGCTGGACCAGCACGTCATTGACGGACTGGAGCCGACCCGCCCTCTCCGCCGGCTCTCCCCCGGTGCCGGTCGCGGCGGCGCCGGGCAGAAGCGTGCGGCCGGGGCGGGTGGAAAGAACGGCCGGTCGGCCGGCGGCTATGGCCGGCAGCCGGGCAAAGGGGGGAACGGCAAACGGGGCACCTCCTTCGGCCGGAAGCCGGCGAGCCCCTGGACTGCCTCCTCGTAACGAAATCTGAAGATCACCAATCTTCCGCGGCGACTTCCTCCCCTGCCCTTGATGGGCGGGGGGAAGGGGGGCGTTTGTCGGGGCTTTGCGGAAGACTGGTACTGGTCGGCCAATGAAAAAAGGGCGTTTCGCCGCCGGGGAACCCGGTTGCCAAACGCCCTTTTCTTATCTGTCGGCGGGAAGTGCCTAGTCGTCTTCGCCGTGGGAGACGACGGTCTGGTTCCGCCCCCCCCGCTTGGCCTGGTAGAGATACTGGTCGACGGCGTGCAGCATCTCTTCCACCGAACCGTAGGTGTCGTTATCGTAGGTTACTACCCCGATGCTGATCGTTACCTGCAGCCCCCGCTCCGCAAACGTGATGGATTGCGCCTTCAGCCGCAACCGCTCTGCAATCGTAAAGGCGTCGTCCTCCGCCGTCGCGGGGAGGAGGATGACGAACTCTTCCCCGCCGTAACGGGAGACCGTATCGTAATCCCGCGCCTCGCTGGCGAACAGTTCGCTGACCTCGACCAGCACCTTGTCCCCCGCCGGGTGGCCGTAAGTGTCGTTGATCGTCTTGAAGCGGTCGATGTCGATCATCAAGAGGGAGAAGACGTGGTCCATCCGCTTGGCGCGGCTGAATTCCCGGTTCAGCACGTCCATCAGGTACATCCGGTTGTAGGCGCAGGTCAACGGGTCGGTGTTGGCCATCGTCCAGAGCGACAGGTTGTTGCGCCGCATCGGCACGATGATCAGCCGGTAGATCAGCGGGGCGAGCAGGACGACCAGCACCGCACCGTCCACCAGGGCCCGCAGGGGGGCCGGGTCGATGGCATACCGGGAGAGGAGGGCCGATACCGCCAGTTCGGCGATGAAGATGCTGCTGCAAAGGATGGTCACGAGGAGCGCCGGTCGCTTGCAAATGACCGGTACCCGCCGTTTTTTCAATTCTTCGATTCTCATTGGTCAATGTGCCGGTGTCAGGGCATGCTGCACCGGGATTCTCGCTGTTGTTCCCTCAACCGTAATGTTGCCGCAGAAGACAGAGTTGGGTGGTTTGCGGATGGCAGGCCTGACAAACGGGTTCCGGTAGTGGGATCAAGTATTCTTATCGGCCGGCCGGCCGGTTTCTTCAATACAAAACTGTAACGGTTCCCGCTCAGGACGAAGCCGGCGCCAGCTGGAGCAGGAACGGCGCATCGACTCCCCGGCTGACGAGAAGGGTGCGGGTGGCCTCATCTCCGAGCGGGATGGTGGCGCTCAACCGACAGTGGCGTTCCAGGTAGATCTGCAGTGGGAGATTCCCGGTTAGCGCGAAACCGAAGGTGGCGGCCAGCCGCCGTTTCGCCTGCTCTTCAAACTCTTCCCCCAGTGCCCGGGGGACGGCCGCGTAATGGGTGGGGAAGGCGACCACCGCCGGATCCAGCGTTGCCACGAAGGCCTGTTTCTCCGCCGACGAGAGCTCGCTGAAGTCGACGCTGCACCAGGGACTCTCCCGGGTGGCGAGGAGCGCGCGGCAGGAAAAGGGGCGCCGGGCGTAGACCGCGCAGGCGCCGTCAGCGTCCAAAAACGGGCACGGGCCGATCTCCCGGCGATGTAGCCGGAGGTAGGCGGCGAGATCGGTCAGCCGAGGGCGGAGCGCCAGCAGCCGGTTTACATAGGCGTCGACCCGGTCGGCCAACCCCTCCGGCAGGGTGGCGGCGATGGCCAGCGCTTCGGTAAAGGTGGTACTGACTGCCAGGGTACAGCAGCCGCGGCACCCCCTGCTGCAGTGGATTCTTCCGCCACCGGCCGCATAGCCGGCGAGCCACTCCCGGAGCGACATTTCCATGAGCAGCTGCTGCATCCGCAGCTCCTCGGTGAGGGCCGGCCATCTGGTCATCTTCGTAGCGTCTCGCCAAGCGGGCCGTCAGGCCGCTTCGACGGCAGCCTTCCTCTTGGCCAGGAACCGGTTGGTCTCTTCGACGATTACCCCGGAGAGGCCGAGCAGGCCGATCAGGTTCGGTACCGCCATCAGCCCGTTCATGACGTCGGAAAAGTTCCAGACCACTTCGAGCTTGGTGGTGGCGCCGACCGCGACAAACAGGGAGAAGACCAGCCGGTACGGGAGCAGGGCTTTGACGCCGAGCAGGTATTCCATGCACTTTTCGCCGTAGTAGGCCCAGCCGAGGATCGTCGAATAGGCGAAGAAGACGATGCCGAAGGAGACGATGTAGCCGCCGGAGTTGCCGGGGAGGCCGGTGTCGAAGGCCGACTTGGTCAGGGCCGAGACTTCGGCCCCCGAGTTCCAGGCGCCGGTGACGATCAGCACCAAGCCGGTCATGGTGCAGACGATGATGGTGTCGATGAAGGTGCCGGTCATCGAGACGAGCGCCTGCTCGCACGGTTCGCCGGTCTTGGCGGCGGCGGCGGCGATCGGGGCGCTGCCGAGGCCCGATTCGTTGGAGAAAACGCCGCGGGAGACCCCTTTCTGGATTGCCAGCATCAGGGTAGCCCCGACGAAACCGCCGGTGGCCGCCGAGCCGGTGAAGGCATCGTGGAAGACCAGTGCCAGGGCGGCCGGCACCTCACCGGCGTAGCGGCCGAGGATGGCCAGACAGCCGCAGACGTACACCACCGCCATGACCGGCACCATCCAACCGGTCACCTGGCCGATGTTTTTCACCCCGCCGAGGATCACCAGCGCCGTACAGATCGCCAGGACGACCCCGGTGATCCATGGTGCCACGCCAAAGGTTTCCCTGAGGTTCCCCGCGACGGCGTTGGCCTGGACGACGTTGCCGATGCCGAAGGCGGCGATGGCGCCGAACAGGGCGAAAAGCACCCCCAGCCATTTCTTGCCGAGTCCCCGCTCCAGGTAGTACATCGGCCCCCCGGCCATCTCGCCGTTGGCGTCGGTGACCCGGTACTTGACCGCCAGCACCCCTTCGGAGTACTTGGTTGCCATGCCGAAGGCGGCGGTGATCCACATCCAGAAGAGGGCGCCGGGGCCGCCGACCGAGATTGCCGTCGCCACGCCGATGATGTTGCCGGTGCCGATGGTGGCGGCCAGCGCGATCATCAGGGCTTCGAAGTGGCTGACATCGCCGGCTTCGTCCGAACGGGGCTTGACGAAGGTCTCCCGCAGTGCGTGGGGGAGCATGGTTACCTGGATACCGCGCAGCCGGACTGTCAGCAGAATGCCGGTGCCGACCAGCAGCACCAGCAGCGGAATTCCCCAGACGAAACTGCTGGCGGCGGCAAGGAACGAATTGAGCTGGGCCAAATGAGACCTCCCGGGAAAGTAGTCGTGCGCCGACGGGCACCCTACGGCTCTGATACTCCGTCGGCCGACGCTTGTCAAGGGCGGAGTCGCTCGCTGCCGCCAGGGTTGACATGGCGGCGGGAAAGCGTATGATGCGGAAAGCTTATCCTCAGGGCGGGGTGAAACTCCCCACCGGCGGTATCCCGGCTTGTGCCGGGGAGCCCGCGAGCGCCCCTTCCACTCCGCGGAAGGGGGTCAGCAGATCTGGTGCGAAGCCAGAGCCGACGGTGACAGTCCGGATGAGAGAGGATAAGACGGCCGGCATTTCCTGCCCCGGACCCCTTCCGTCCCGGCCGCACCGCATCTGCGGCGCGGCTGCCCGTCTTAACGCCCTGACCCCGGTAAGCGACCCCTATCTAGTGAGGAGGAGTGTCATGATTGAGACGCTGTTGACCCGGTTCGGCTCGTCGGCCGAGCGGGTGGAAGCGGGGCTGGCGGCCCTGCGCGCCGGCCGGGGAGTGCTGGTGACCGACGATGAGGACCGGGAGAACGAAGGGGATTTGATCTTCGCCGCCATTACCCTTGCCGAGCCCCAGATGGCGCAGCTGATTCGGGAGTGCAGCGGCATCGTCTGCCTCTGCCTGCCCGACGAACGGGTGCGCCGGCTGGCGTTGCCGATGATGGTGGCGGACAACCGGAGCCCGTTCCAGACCGCCTTTACCGTCTCGATCGAGGCGGCTGCCGGTGTCACCACCGGCGTGTCGGCGGCCGACCGGGTGACGACGATCCGGGCTGCCGTCGCCGAGGGGGCACGCCCCGAAGACCTGCGGTCGCCTGGCCATGTCTTTCCCCTGCGGGCATGCCCCGGCGGGGTCCTGGAACGGCGCGGCCATACCGAAGCGACGGTCGACCTCTGCCGGCTGGCCGGCTTGCCCCCCTACGGCGTCCTTTGCGAGTTGACCAACCCCGACGGGACGATGGCCCGGTTACCGGAGATCGTTGCCTTTGCCGAACGGCACGGGATGCCGGTCCTGACGGTGGACGACCTGGTGCGGTACCGGTCGGCCCGCGAGCTGCCGGCCGGCTGAGAGGGTGATAGATAAAAAAAGCCCGCGTTGGCGGGCTTTTGCCGGAGAGCTCCATCCCGCGGGGATGGAGCCGGTCGTCCGTTAGATCCGGGTGACGTTGGCGGCCTGGAGCCCTTTCGGCCCCTCCACGATGTCGAAGGAAACCTCATCGCCTTCACTCAGGGATTTGAAGCCGTTGCCGGTGATCGCCGAAAAATGCACGAAGACGTCCGCGCCGTTCTCCTGCTCGAGGAAACCGAATCCTTTACTGTCGTTGAACCACTTTACCCTGCCTTGTACCATGGTGTTCATTCTCCTGCTTTCTGTGATATGTCCGGGAGCGATTCCCGGCGTGAGAAGCCGCCGGGCGGCCTGCTCTCATTGGTGCCGGGCTAGTCTCGCTCCGGCTTTCTGGATCTCATTGCTTTCCGCCGCTTTCGCTCGGCTTCCTGCTGTTTCCGCTTTTTCTTCACGGAGGGCTTTTCGTAATACTTGCGTTTCTTGATCTCCTTGAAAAAACCTTCGGTCTGCAGCTTTCGCTTCAGATGCTTGAGGGCTTTTTCAATGTCGTTTCCCTGAACGCTGACTTGCACGTAGTGTCTCCTTCCCCGGCCGAACCGGCCGCATGTACTCACTCCTTCCGTGCTTTTGCCGCTGCTCGGCCCTGGCAAAAACAAAAAACCCCGGCAGGCTTTCAAAGCCCTCCGGGGTAGCTAACTTCAAAAGACCCCTCGACCTTAACACAGCGCTCGGAGTTTGTATGCAAAATAATGGCCCGGCCCGGAAAAAAGGTGTCGGTCCGGTGCCGGGCGGTAGGTGGCTGAGGCCGCCTTATCGCTTGTCCTCTTCGGTGCCGATGTCTTCGTTCCAGAGCGCCGGGCGCTCGGCGATGAAGCGGCTCATCATCTCGATGCACTCCCGTTCCTGGAGCACCGTCACGGTGACTCCCCGGGAGCGGAGCAGATCTTCCTCGCCGGTGAAGGTCCGGTTTTCGCCGATCACCACCTCCGGGATGCCGTAGAGGAGGATCGCCCCGCTGCACATCGGGCAGGGCGAGAGGGTGGTATAGAGGATCGATTCCCGGTAAACGCTGGCCGGCAACCGGCCGGCGTTTTCCAGGGCATCCATCTCACCGTGGAGAATCGGGCTGCCCAGTTGTACCCGCCGGTTGTAGCCCTTGCCAATGATCGTGCCGTGGTGGACGAGGACCGAGCCGATCGGGATTCCCCCCTCCGCCAGTCCCTGCCGTGCCTCGGCAATGGCTGCCTGCATGTACGGATCCATGATGGTCGCCTCCGGTAGCGGGAAGTTCTGGCGCTGCGGCATTGCAGCGTCGGTGGTTACGGAGTCGCAACGTTACAGTAATGTATCGGCAGCCAGGGGGGGATTCTTTAGGGGCTAATTCAGCCGAAGCGGATCAGCATGACCCCGGCGAAGATCAGCAGCGCGGCGAAGGAGCGGATCCGGCCGCAGGTTTCGCCGAGGAAGAGGATGCCGATCAGGACGCCGATCAGGATGCTGACCTGGCGTGCCGGGACGGCATAGCTCACCGGCGCCAGGCTGAGCCCGTAGCGGAAGGAGAGGAACGATGCCATGACCACCGGGCCGCTGAGGACGATCAACCGCCGGTTTTGCCGCCATTCGGCGGCGATGCCGCGCCGGTAGCGGGGCCGGAGCAGGTTGAGGGTCATGAAGAGGAGCATGAACAGCACGAGCAGGTAGGTGAAATAGACCGGCGGATAGCGGGTCACCCCGGTTTTATCGATGATGGCGCCGATCGAGTAGACGAAGCCGGCGGCCAGCGCTGCCCGGATCGACGGCTCGCCGAAGCGGCGGAACGGGCGAAGCAACTCGCCCGGCGAGAGTTGGCGCAACTGCAGGGTATAGGCGCCGGAGATCACCAGGGCGATGCCGCAGAGCCCGGGCAGGTTCAGGTGCTCGCCGAGGACCAGGACCCCCCAGAGTGGCACGTAGATCATCGACGTCTGGGTTAGCGGGTAGGTCAGCGACAGGTCGCCGCCGTGATAGGCGCGGCCGCAGCAGAGATGGTAGAGGACGAAACAGCCGGCGCTGGCCGCCGCCAGGCTGACGATGGTCCCGTCGGGATGGGGGAATTCTCCCGGCAACAGCGGCAGCAACAGCGTGAAAAGTCCGAGCGAGGCCAGGAACATCCACCAGATGAAGATCGTTTTGTGGGTGCTCTGTTTGACGAACAGGTTCCAGAGGGCGTGCATCAGGGCGGAAAAGACGATCAGCGTGAAGGCGAAGCTATTCATGGCGATCATTATAGTGAAGATAAAAATTTTTGACGATACTAAAATGAACCGCCCGGGATTTTGCGTCCCGCCGCTCCGGGTTTCTCCTTGACAGGGCTTTGCCAAAGCTGCTAGGTTCGGGCACTACCAAGCTGTTCCCGGTTGAAAGCGACATTATCGTAAGCCCTGGATCATCTCCGGGGCTTTTTTCATGCGGAACGAGAAAGAAGGAACATGATGGAATTCAGCGAATTCAAATTCCACCAGCGGGTAGCCGCCGGCGTTGATGCCGCCGGCTATACCACGCCGACGCCGATCCAGGCCGAGGCGATCCCGGCGGTGATGGCGGGAGGCGACGTCCTCGGCCTGGCCCAGACCGGCACCGGCAAGACCGCCGCCTTTGCCCTGCCGATCCTCCACCGGCTGATGGAGGGGAAACGGGGCTTCGTCCGGGCGCTGGTCATCGCCCCGACCCGCGAACTGGCCGAGCAGATCCACACCAGCATCTGCGCCCTCGGCAAGCAGACCCGGCTGCGGAGCGTGACCGTCTACGGCGGGGTGGGGGTCAATCCCCAGGTGGAGAAGCTCCGCCGGGGCGCGGAGATCGTCGTTGCCTGCCCCGGCCGGTTGCTCGATCACCTCGGTCAGGGGACCATCGATCTTTCCCGGCTGGAGGTGCTGGTTCTCGACGAAGCGGACCAGATGTTCGACATGGGATTTTTCCCCGACATCCGGCGCATCCTGAAGCAGCTCCCCGCAGAGCGGCAAAACCTGCTCTTTTCGGCAACCATGCCCGACGAGATCCGCCACCTCGCCCACGAGGTGCTGCGCGATCCGGTCACCGTCCAGGTGGGGAATACCGCGCCGCCGGTCACGGTCAGCCATGCCCTCTACCCGGTGGAGCAGCATCTGAAGACGCCGCTTTTGCTCGAACTGCTCCAGCATACCGACACCGAATCGGTACTGGTCTTTACCCGGACCAAGCACCGGGCCAAGCGGCTCGGCGAGCAGCTGGAGAAGGCCGGTTACCGGGCGGCGTCGCTGCAGGGGAACCTTTCGCAGAACCGGCGGCAGGCCGCCCTCGACGGCTTTCGCAACGGCACCTTCCAGATTCTCGTCGCCACCGATATCGCCGCCCGGGGCATCGATGTCTCCCAGGTCTCGCACGTGATCAACTACGACATCCCGGATACCGTCGAGGCTTACGTCCACCGGATCGGCCGGACCGGTCGCGCCGCCCGAAGCGGCGACGCCTTCACCCTGGTGACCGGCGAGGATGCGGCGATGGTCCGGAGCATTGAGCGGACCCTGAAGCAGTCGCTGGAGCGGCGGCGCCTGGAGGGGTTCGACTACGCCGTGCCGGCGCCTAAGAAGAATACCGAGTTCGCCCGGCCGCCGCGGCCGCCGCGGTCGTCACCGGCGGGGCGAACCGCCGGCCCGGCAGCGGGTCGGGGGGCACGAACCGCCGCTGCCCCGGCACCGCCGGCGGCAAAGGGGCCCGCCGGCCAGGGGCGGCCAGCGGGGGGGAGACCGGGGCCGACCGCCGGGCCGGGCCGACCGCGGAACGGTCGCTCCGGCAGGGGACGTTGACGAACGTCGCTTGCATCGTTACGCCGCAGCGGTACCCTTGATTGAGAAGAAGGTCATTCAAGGAGGTTCCCATGAAAGTTCTGGTTCTTTATTACTCGATGTACGGTCATATTCACCGGATGGCGGAAGCGGTTGCCGAAGGGGTGCGTGAAGTGGCGGGGGCCGAGGCGGTGCTCCGCCGGGTCCCGGAAACGCTGCCGCCGGAAGTGTTGAAAATGATGGGTGCGGTGGAGGCCCAGCAGGCGCTCGCTTACATCCCGGTCTGCACGGTCGATGAACTGACCGGCTACGATGCGATTATCTTCGGCACGCCAACCCGCTTCGGCAACATGTGCGGCCAGATGCGCCAGTTCCTGGATGCCACCGGCGGTCTCTGGCTGAAGGGGGCGTTGGTTGGCAAGGTCGGCAGCGTCTTTGCCAGTTCCGCCACCCAGCACGGCGGTCAGGAATCGACCATTCTGACGTTCCACCCCTTCCTGCTCCACCAGGGGATGGTCGTCGTCGGCCTGCCCTACGCCTTTGCCGGGCAGATGCGCAATGACGAGATTACCGGCGGTTCGCCCTACGGCGCCTCGACCATTGCCGGCACCCAGGGCGAGCGGCAGCCGAGCGACAACGAACTGGCCGCCGCCCGGTTCCAGGGCCGGCACGTGGCGACCATCGCCGCCAAACTGGCCGGCTGACCGGCACGGTCGCAGACGACAAAAAAAGGGGAGGCGAACCTTGGAAACGCCTCCCTTTTTTTTGTCGTTAACAGTTGTTGACGGTAACCCCGCCGCTGGTGATGGTCAGGGCGTAGTTAATGTCATCCCTTTACCGCGTTTTTCGTCCAAGCATGATGCCAAGCTTGCTCATTCGCCCCCTCAGCGTGTTAGGGTTGATGCCAAGCAGTTCCGCCGCACCTCCTGGACCATGAATTTTACCTCTGGTCATTTTGAGGACCTTATTGATATGCAAGGACATCGCTGCATCGAGATTTAACGGACCATCACCATTTTCTCCCGCCAAGGGCTGTGCTTCCTCGCCTTTCACACTAATGAGCAGTGAATCGAATCTCAGCTGTCCTGACTGATGTCGGATGAGTTCCCTCTCCACTAGGTTTTCCAACTCCCTGACATTACCTGGCCAGCCATAGTTCGTAAGCCTTTCCAGTGCACCGGGTGCAATGGCAGGGGGCATGGCTATACCAAGTTCACGGCTCTTAAGTTCCACAAAATAACGTATTAGTGCTGGGACGTCTTCTTTTCGCTGTCTGAGTGGTGGCACTATGATCGGGAATACGTTCAGCCTGAACCATAGATCCTCACGAAACTGGTTTTCCGAAACCATGCTTTCCAGGTTGCGGTGGGTGGCGGCGATTACTCGAATGTCGACAGAGATAGGCCTGTCTCCCCCCACCCTTTCAATTTCTCTATTCTGGAGCACACGCAAAAGTCGGACTTGAGCTTGGAGAGGTAACTCCCCGATCTCGTCGAGAAAGACGGTGCCACCTGTTGCCCGCTCGAAGCGCCCACGCTTTTCTCCTGCCGCTCCAGTGAACGCGCCCTTCTCGTGGCCGAATAACTCGCTATCAATAAGGTTCTCGGGAATGGCGCCGCAGTTAACCTTGATAAAGGGTCCATCCTTCCGAGGTGAGGCAAAATGTATTGCGTTTGCAATTACTTCCTTCCCTGTTCCGGTTTCCCCCATCAGGAGCACCGTGTTATTTAAAGGTGCCACCTGACGAACCATCTCCATCACGTTGCGCAGCCCTGAATTCCCTCCAATAATATCGTCTCCCATCAGGGCGAAGATCTCCCTGTTTAGAAAGTGGTTATCGTCAATGAGCCTGTCCCGGTATATTACTACCTCCTCGTGTGCCAACACATTGGCCAACGCAATAGTAAATGGCTCAGCCACGGTTGCCAACAACTCCACATGTTCGGGGGTGAATTTCCCCTCTTTAGCGCGAAGGATGAGGAATCCGATTAATACCTCTTCGATTCTAAGCGGTACGGCAATGTCGGAATGCCCCTTGAGCTTGATGAAGGGCGCAAAGGATTGAATCTGATAATTCTGATCTGAGGCATTCAGAATGAACGGTGCTCGTAATTCTCTCACCCATTCTAAAAGTCCTTGAGGGAGCGGACTGATTTCTTCTGGGATCTCTGTGCCCGTGGTTGCGAAGGCGATACGGCGGGTCGCTCCGAGACTCATGTCTGCGATGTCAAGGAACATGTGGTCGACAGGGAAAAGCTTCCGCAGATACTCGAACGTCCGGCCAAAGGCCGTACTAATCTGAAGGCTACTGCATATCCTAAGTGTAACCTCCCTAAAAAATTCATCTTTGTTGACAATCATGGTGATTACTCCATTGCCCATTGCTTAACTGCATGTATTGGGGGGTTGCCATATTTAACAAATTAACAAACCCCACCAAACTTGGCAATAAATTGTTACTGTATTTGGTAATAGTACTTATTGCTGATGCTTTTACATGTTGATATTATTGCTTTTTTGTTGTTTGGCAAGAATCTCGCAATATCTGATTCGAGAAATCGATCGCAGCTCTCCCGTTAGCAGTAAACAAAGTAAATGGGTGCGTAGAAGGAACTTATGGGGTCAGGCAATGCAGCCAGCACATTAAACAGAAGGGCCTGGCAGTGTCCTTGCTATTTTACTCTGGATCGCGCTGATATATTGCGGGCGTACACCCCTCTGCTGCTGATGTTTCGCTTCCGGCAGTAAACCTGGGAGATACGAGCTTTCAGGACGGCCCTATATTTCCAAAATTCGCCTTTTGGGCGGCTTTTATGGTGCCTAAATCCTTCTACCTCTTGTGGGTCTGGATATAGTACAGAGAATAAGGTGGATGGACTGAGCCAAGCCAATTCAAATCAACTAGTCTTCAGCATTGGTCCCGGTATCCGGTAAGCGGCAACGGGATGTCACTCTATATCAACTACTACTTTGAAATCGGTGCGGAAAGCTGTCCGCAAGGCACCAAAGTGGTATTCCGGCTCTTCAAAATGTTTTAGGAAGGCCAATTCCTTAAACAATCTTTAAAGGGAAAAGATTATGAAAAAGCTTCTCTATGTTACCTGCAACTTGAAACCGGCGGAACAATCGCGCAGCCTCACTCTCGGAAAAGAATTCCTCGATACATACATTAAATATCACCCAGATGATGAGGTGCATTTTCTTGACCTTTACCGTGACAACATCCAGCGAATCGATACCGATGTGTTAAGTGGCTGGGGAAAAATGCGCAATGGCGCAAGTTTCGCCTCACTCTCCATCGACGAGCAGCGCAAGGTCGGGCGCATCTGGAAGCATGCCGATCAATTCATAGCCGTCGATAAATACGTATTTGTGACACCAATGTACAATCTGGGGTTTCCGGCAGAATTCAAAATGTACATTGATGCGGTTTGCGTGGTTGGTAAAACGTTTTCATATACCCCTATTGGCCCTGTGGGCCTCCTGAAAGATCAAGGCAGGAAGTGTCTTCATATTCACTCGTCGGGCGGATTTCATTTTGGCAAGCAAGAGGACCATTCAGTGCCCTACCTCCGATCCGTCATGAAATTCATGGGAATTGACGATTTTGAAGCAATCGTATTGGAGGGGGTCGACGCCATCCCTGATAGTGCCGATGAATTCAAGGTCGCGGCAGCGGAAAAAGCCCGCAACGCTGCGATTAACTACTGAAAATGCAATTTACTGATGGCGTTATGAGGTTTATGTGGAAATATTCGTGTTCTTAACATGGTTCGTCTGGCTTTGTGTTGTTTTTTTAACCTTCTTTCGCAAGAAACCATAAGGGAACGTTGAGCGAACACTAAAAACTTCAAATCGGGCTGATAGATATTAACTTTTTATTTTATTCGGATTACCGCCCGTTGCCTGGATATAGAGCGCTAAGGGAGAAAGCCCGGGGATAGCTATAGCCCCGGGCTTTCTTAATCTTGATAACCAGGGAGGGCCACTCTTTGCTGGCTCCCGTCAACATCCCCACCAGTTACGCATTTCGTCCTTTTGGCCTCATAGCTTCCCGACCAATGTGAATCATCAAATATGGTGGTAAAAGACTGTGTTGCTAAATATGACTGTGTGTTTACCGTATTTGGTAGTTGTTGAAAGGCGGCGACCAGTCATATTAGCTACTTGGATATTGTTAATATGTTGGCACGATTTTGGCCATTACACGCTGAAACACATGCCTACGACATATCTTCCTCAGACAGTAAAATTAGATCATACTAACAGCAGGATCGGCGAAACCACACGAGAGCGGATTCTTGCTGCCGCACATCAACTCTTTTCAGCCAAGGGAGTTAGCGGGGTACCTACCCGCGAGATCGCGCGCGCAGCTCAGGTCTCCGAGGTCACTCTGTTCCGGTATTTTCCCACCAAAGATCAGCTTCTTGAAGCCGTTATTGATCATTTCTCTCTGCCCAGCATAAAGGACCTAATACCGCCCCAGGGGTATCTCCCGTACGATGAGGGCCTGGCACGACTCGCCGACCAGTTGTTGGTAACACTCGACAGCATACGGGACTGGATCAGAATCCTTCATGGTGAACTACTCCGTTCCCCTGGTGAGCTGTATCGCATCTATCACTCCTTTCTCGACAACCTGTTCGAGGTGCTTGCCTCCTATTTCCGGGAGCTGCAGGGGCGCGGGGGGCTGCGGGACGTCGACCCGGAGATGGCGGCGCGGGTGTTCCACGGGATTTTCTACTGCTTCTTCACCGTCGAAGAACTGCTCGAAGGGAAGCGGATTCGGACGATCGACCGGGAACGGGCGATCCGTTCCTTCGTCGATATTTTTGCCAACGGTACGGTGTCCGGACCTTCAGCGGCAGTTGCCGGAGAGCGCTGAAGCCCGGCCACGGTTTTTTTAACGCACGAATGGGGGAGGTGAGCTGGCTCGGCCGGCCAGAGGCCGGCAATGTAAGTGTTTTGTTCATTTTGCGAAAGGAGGTCCACTGAATGGGAATGAAAGGGTTAACAGGGGTTCTTCTGCTGGGAACGCTCCTGGCGGCGCCGGCGGCGTGGTCGGCGGAGATCCACGGCAGAAGCTCGACCCAGCTCCTGTGGTTCAACAACGATTACACCAATAATCGTCGTGAAACGGACCTGGCGGAGTACCTGCGGTTGTCGGTGACGAACCTCGACAAGGCGGGGAAGGCATCCATCTACGGTTACGGACGGATGACGCAGGACCTGGACAACGGGAACGGGTTCAACAGCAGGCTGTACTACCTCTACGGCGAATATCGCGACCTGTTCGACAAGGTCGACTTCCGGCTGGGGCGGCAGTTCGTCAACGAAGAAGCCGGGACGGCAATCGTCGACGGTGCCCAGGTGACGTTGAAGAACGTCGGGCCGGTCGCCTTCTCGGCGTTCGGCGGTCGGAACGTGATCTTCGATCTGGACAACGAAGGGGGGCACGGCGGGAACCTGGCGCTGGGCGTTTCGGCCTATCTGCAGGGGTTCAAGGCGACGGACTTCGAGTTCAGCTGGTTCCGGAAGTGGGACGACTGGGATATCGCCCAGGATATGCTGGGGGCGACGTTCAAGCAGTACCTGTTCAACAACATCAAGATTTACGGTAACGGGCGGTACGATCTGACCGCCGAGACGTTCAACGAGTTGCTGGGAGGGATCAAGTACTTCCCGCTGGCGAACCTGATCTTCACCGGTGAATATTACCAGAGCTATCCGACCTTCGACAGCACCTCGATCTACTCGGTGTTTGCCGTGGACCGGTATCGTGAAGCGGCCTTCCGGGTCGACTACACGATCAACGAGATGATCACCCTGAACGGCGGCTACACGGCGCAGTTCTTCCAGGAGGGTGGCAAGGGCCACATCTACCACCTGGGGTGCATCCTGCGGCCGATCGACCCGCTGCAGCTGAATGTCGAGTACGACAACAACCAGGGTTACAACGGCAGCACCAACGGGATCATCGTCGACGCCTACTACGACCTGACCAAGGCGTTGCAGGTTTCGGGTGGGATCGCCTACGACGTCTACCAGCGGGACTCGCTGCTGCAGGACGAAATCGCCCGGACCTACTGGCTGGGTGGGAAGTACAAGCTGAACAAGAGCATGACCGCGTCGCTGCGGGTAGAGAACACGGTGACCGATCAGTTCTCGAGCAACGTCCAAGGACGCTTCGTCTTTGACTACGACTTTTAGAAAGGGGGGAAATCTGTGAAGAAATGGTTCCTAGCAACACTGCTGATAACCGTGACAACCTTCTCCGTACAGATGGCCCTTGCCGAGAAAATGTCCCACAAGGAGTACGCCACAACGGCGATCAGTGACTGCAACAGCTGTCACAAGAGCGAAGGTGTGGCGCCGAATCACGAAGGGGACTGGGTCCGGGGGCACCGGGTGCTGGCGAGCAAGGCGGGGAGCAACTGCTCCCAGTGCCATGACCAGTCGTTCTGCCTGGACTGCCATTCCGGCGGGGGTATCGACCGTGACCTGAGCACGCGGAACTACCACAACGACTACGTACCGAAGAGCCACCGGAGCAACTTTTTGAGCCTGCATCCGGTGAAGGCGCTGGACAACCCGCAGAGCTGCAACCGGTGCCATGACGCATCGTACTGCTCGGAGTGCCACAGCCGGTTCCCGAAAGGGTCGTTGCGGATCAAATCGCACCTGATGCTCGGCCCGAACCACCAGAAGTACGCGCCGGCGTTGTTCGAACATGCGACGGAAGCGCGGCGTAACCTGCAGTCGTGCCAGGCGTGCCATCCCGATGGCGACGTCTGCGTGCAGTGCCACAGTGCGAAGCTGGGCGGGACCAATCCCCATCCGCGGAACTGGGGGAGCATCAGCGACAACTATCGTGATCGGGCGGGGAGCAAGGTCTGTACGAAGTGCCACCTGCCGGGTACCTATTAGCAAGCACACACCAACCAAGGAGGAAACAGCATGAGGAGAACAACATCAAAGTATGCAGCGCTGCTGGCCGCGTTCGTCATGACGGCAGCACTCGCTGGCTGCGGCTCCGGCAACAAGGAAGGGTCCACCAGCGGGAGCAATATTGTCGGCGGTGTCGCCAAGGTTGACGAGTCCGCCTGCGCCCAATGCCACAGTACAGCCATCGACCCAGTCGCCGGGACGAACATTTATCAGGCGTACCTGGCATCCAGCCACTACACGAACAACTTCCACTTCGTAGGCTGCCAGGACTGCCACGGCGGTGGTGCCCAGCACAATGGCGTTGGACCATTACCATATCCAAACCCTGACACGGCTGGCAAATGCTTTGACTGTCACGATGGCCATTTGTCAAGAAATCACTTCAGTAATTATTCAGCTGCCTATGTCAGCAGCAATTATCAAAAGTCATGTACCAGCTGCCATGACCCACACTTGGGTAACAATGGTATTTTTGACGGTACCGCCAGTACAGTAACTATGGCAAACTCCAATGTGTTGCTGACAGCCGGTACTGCAAAACCAACCGAACATAAGGATTGGGCTGAATCAGGGCATGGTGATGTTCACTCTGTCGCTTGGAACGCCTACGATTTCAAGAATTATAAGGCCGGGCAGAGCTATACATGCATTCGCTGCCATACTTCAACTGGATACATCAACTATGTTGAGGGAAGCTATTCCAACCCATTCCCGACAACCACTTGGGCAAAACCAGGAGATACAACGAAAGAGGTCGTGACGTGCAAAGCCTGCCATACCGATTATAATTTCAAAAACCGCATACGACAGGCACCACAATACACTGCGCACTACGGATTCTCCAGTGAGCAGGCTAGTGTAACATATCCTGATGTTTCAACATCTAACTTGTGCATGCCTTGCCATACCGGCATGATCAATGAGGCCAGTATTGATACCGTCAGTGACTTCACTAACGCTTCTTTTGCGACAATAAATCCACATTACTTGGCAGCCGCTGGAGTACTTTTCTACAAAGTTGGCTTCAGGTTCTACCCCAGTACAGATACAACTCACCCGTACGATACAATTTATGGCCCGACAAGCCATTTCGCTCACGACAAAGTAGGCGTGGATAATTATGCATTCCCTGGTTTTGGATCACCTACTGGTACAAATGGCCCTTGCGTCTCCTGCCACATGAATAATGGAACGCATACGCTCGATTACAGGCAGGGATACACTGACCCTAACGGCATTTGTACCAAATGCCACGTCCCTTCCGCTGGACATGCAATGACTGATGCTATCATCGAAGAGGAAAAAAGTGGGTTTATTAGCTCACTTGCGCTCCTTCAGAGCGCCTTGGCTCAAAAAGGGATGACATACACCGATCATTATCCCTATTTTGCAACAACAAATTGGACAACTGTTGGACCAACAGGAGGGACAGGAAAACAAAACATGGGGGCAGCTTTCAACTTTAGTCTGTTAAAGCATGAGCCTGGGGCATTTGCTCACAACAGAACCTATGCCAAGAGATTGATTTACGATTCTCTTGATTACCTGCAAAACGGAGTGTTAACAGGAACTGTAAATTTTACGTCATATTCCAGTGCCACGGTTCCAGTCTCAGGTGCCCGAAATTACTTAGGGACAACCAGACCATAGCATCCTTAAATTCCTGGCCTGACTATGCCCCGTTTCGCAAGAGGCGGGGCATTTTACCTCGTCCTCAGCACCAAATAACAACAAATTCCGGGATGTCCGTAGCGGCACATGCTGCCACGTTTATCTACCGAGCACCTAAGGAGCCCCTATTTCCCCATTAGTACCAGATTGCTTCGCCGGAAAGGATGGCGTCACACATCGGCACTTTCTTTATCGTCTTGGGTGAGTCAGACCAGCATATCGCCGGTCCGGCGGGGAAATCCGACCGTCTTTATTGACGAATTGGTCGCCGTTGTATAGGAAAAAGGGGAACGGCGTGGCGCCGTTCCCCTTTTTTTGTCGTTCGCCCGGCCGGGCTCAGCCGGGCGACAGGGTGAAGCTCTCGCTGCCGTAAGTGTTGCCGGTATAATAGGCGTCCATGAAATCCCGGTACCGCTCGACCACCGAGTACGGGAGCCCGGTGGCGTTCGCCGCCTGCTCCAGCAACTGCTCGTCGGTCAGGGCGGCATTTTTTTGCCGGGCCTTGGCGATGGCCAGGGTCACTGCCAGGCCGGCGGCAAAGGTCTTGCCGTCGGGAAGGTAGAGCCGCGGCCGGTCGTCCACGGTGCCGTCGGCCTTCTTCGTGCCGATCAGGGCGTTGGCTGCATCGATCTGACCGAGCGAGGGGATGCCATAGCGGATGGTTACCTTCCCCGCGGCGTACTCTGTCTCGGCAATGGTGCAGACCGGGCATTCCACCGTCGGCCGGAGGGTGAGCGAAATCCGCTTTGCCGCCGGTACCTTCTGTTTTACCGCCCGCAACATCGCCTCGGTCGCCGGCCTGATCTCCGCCTGGGTGATGTCGAAGCGAACAATACCGATCCCCGTGACCGTTGTTTTGTCTGCGGAGAGCTGCACGTCGCGCAGCTCGAAGGGGAGTTTGTCGCCCGCCTGGCTGCTGGCGAAAGGGGGGGCTTTCGCAGTCGGCGGGGCCAGGGCCGTCGATCCGGCGGGACCCTGCTCCGGCTCCAGCCAGAGGCCGATTCGCCAGGCGAGGAGCAGGGCGAAAGAGATCGACACGATGCCGATGAGGAGTTTTGTCGCACGGTTGTTCATGACCAGCCACCCTCCGTGTAGATTCGCTGCCGTGCCGCGCCCGTTGTGCCGGCAGCCGCGAAACAGTCTAAAGATTACCGATGATTGGCCGGCATTGCAAATAATAAACGATCGCTCATGATGACGGGTTCTTCCGTCCCGCGCCGGCATTACCCTCTTGCCGCCCGCCGGCGGCGGCGGATGACGGGCTCGGTCCTCCTTGCCGCAGCAGACCCGGTACGGCATGGTATACTTTGCCACAACAATCCGGCAGCAAGGGGGGGACAATGGGGGATGTCTATCTGGTCGAGTCATTGCGGACGCCGTTCGGCTCGTTCGGCGGGGCGTTGGCCCAGCGGCGGGCGCCGGAACTGGCGGCAGCGGTGATCGGAGGGCTCCTCGCCCGCACCGGCCTCCCCGGCGAGGCGGTGGATGAGGTGATCGTCGGCCAGGTCCTCTCCGGCGGTTGCGGCCAGGCGCCGGCCCGGCAGGCGATGCGGCTGGCCGGGCTTCCCGACGCCGTCCATGCCCTGACGATCAACAAGGTTTGCGGCAGCGGCCTGAAGGCGATCACGCTCGGTGCCGGGGCGATCGCCCTCGGCGAGGCGGAGCTGGTGATCGCCGGCGGCATGGAGAGCATGTCGACTGCCCCCTATTTTCTCCGCAAGGCGCGGAGCGGTTACCGGCTGGGGCATGGCGAGATTTTCGACCTGATGATCTACGATGGCCTCCAGGATCCCTACAGCGGCCGGCTGATGGGAGAGATCGCCGAGGAGAGCGCCGCCCGGCACGGTCTGAGCCGCGCCGACCAGGACGAGTATGCCCTCCGCTCTTACCGGCTGGCCCGGACGGCGCTCCGGGAAGGGATCTTCGGCGATGAAATCGTGCCGGTCCGGCCGGCGCCGGAAGGGATGGCGGAGCCGGTGACGGACGACGAGGAGCCGTTCGCCGTCGATCTCGACCGGCTTCCCCATTTGCGGCCGGCCTTCCGCAAAGAGGGGACCATCACCGCCGGCAATGCCTCCACCATCAGCGACGGGGCGGCGCTGACGCTGTTGGCCGGCGAGGCGGCGCTCAAGCGCTGCAATCTCCACCCCCGCGCCCGGCTCGTTGCCACCGCCACCGAGAGCCGCCATCCGGACCGCTTCCCCGAGGCGCCGGAGGGGGCGATCCGCCGGGTCTGCGCCCGAGCCGGGCTGTCGCTGGGGGAGATCGACCTGTTCGAGATCAACGAAGCCTTTGCCGCGGTGGCGCTCTACGCCATCGGCACGCTGCAGCTCGATCCGGCCCGGGTCAACGTCAATGGCGGTGCCGTCGCCCTCGGCCACCCGATCGGCGCGAGCGGCGGCCGGCTCGTTGCAACCCTGGTCCGGGAACTGGGGCGCCGTCAGGGGCGCTACGGGCTGGCCACCCTGTGCAATGGCGGCGGCGAGGCGGTGGCGGCGATCTTCGAGCGGCTCTGAACGGCGGCCATGCCGGCCAAGGGGAGGGAACGATGATCAAAACGGTTGGCGTGCTCGGGGCGGGGCAGATGGGGAGCGGGATCGCCCAGCTTTTCGCCTGGCACGGCTACGAGGTGATCCTCTGCGAGATCGCCGCGGCCCAGCTGGCGAAGGCGCAGGCGACAATCCGGGAAAACCTGGAGCGCCAGGCGATCGAAAACCGCCTTGAGCGGGAGGAGATCGGGGCGATCGTCGCCCGGATCCGGCCGACCGACAGCTTCGCCGAGCTGGCTGCGGCCGGGCTGGTGATCGAGGCGGTGCCGGAGAACGAGCCGCTCAAGCGGCAGATCTTCCGTGATCTTGACGCGGCGCTGCCGGCCGGGGCGATCCTCGCCTCGAATACCTCCTCGATCTCCATCACCCGGCTGGCGGCGGCCACCGGGCGGCCGGAGCGGGTGCTCGGCCTCCATTTCATGAATCCGGTGCCGGCGATGCGGCTGGTGGAGGTAATCAGGGGGGAGGCCACCAGCGACGAAACCTTCGCCGCGGCGACGGCGGTGGTGGCCAGCCTCGGCAAGGAAATGGCGGTTTCCCGGGACTATCCCGGCTTCATCGTCAACCGGATCCTCATCCCGATGATCAACGAGGCGATCTTCGCCCTCCAGGAAGGGGTGGCGACGGCGGAGGCGATCGACAAGGGGATGAAGCTCGGCACCAACCAGCCGATGGGGCCGCTCGCCCTGGCGGACCTGATCGGCCTCGATACGGTGCTGGCCATCGCCACGGTGCTTTACGAGGGTTTCAGGGATCCGAAGTACCGGCCGTGCCCGCTGCTGGTCAGGATGGTCGATGCCGGCCATCTCGGGCGGAAGGCGGGGCGCGGCTTTTTCAGTTACCGGTGAGCCGGACGACGACCGTAACGACGAGGTGAGACGATGACCTGTGAATTGACCGAAGCGCAGCTGACGCTGCAGCAGACCGTCCGGGAGGTTGCCGGGGCGGAGCTCAAACCGGGGGTGGGACAGCGGGACGAGGCGGGGGAATTTCCCGCCGCCCAGGTGGCGAAGCTCCACGAACTGGGGCTGTTCGGCCTGGTGCTCCCCGACGAGTACGGGGGGGGCGGCCGCGATTTTCTCAGCTACGTCCTGGTGGTGGAGGAGCTGGCCCAGGTCGACGCGGCGACGACGATCACCCTCCTGGCCCACACCCTGGCCGCCAGCCATCTCAACGCCTTCGGTTCGCCGGCGCAGAAAGAGCGGTTTCTCCCGCCGCTGGCCCGGGGGGGGAAGCTGGCCGCCTGGGCGCTCACCGAGCCCGGCGCCGGCAGCGACGCCGGCGGGATCAAGACCCGGGCGGAGGCCGACGGCACCGGCTGGCGGCTTAACGGCAACAAGTTCTTCATTACCAACGGCTCCCGGGCCGACACCCTGGTGGTGATGGCGGTGACCGACCCGGACCGGGGTGCCAAGGGGATCTCGGCCTTCATCGTCCCCGGCGATACCCCCGGCCTCGGTAAGGGGAAGAATCTCGACAAGCTCGGTTTCCGCGCCAGCGATACGGTGGCGCTGCTCCTGAAGGAGGTGCGGTTGCCGGCGGAGGCGCTTCTCGGCGAACGGGACCGGGGGTTCATCCAGGCGATGGAGGTCCTGGCCGGCGGGCGGATCGGCGTGGCGGCAATGGCGGTCGGCATCGCCCGCGCCTGCCTGGAGGAGAGCGTCGCCTACGCCCGGCGCCGGACCGCCTTCGGCCGGCCGATCGGCGACTTCGAGGGGCTG
Organism: Geotalea uraniireducens; assembly: GCF_027943965.1. Classification (NCBI taxonomy): domain Bacteria; kingdom Pseudomonadati; phylum Thermodesulfobacteriota; class Desulfuromonadia; order Geobacterales; family Geobacteraceae; genus Geotalea; species Geotalea uraniireducens. The sequence goes on from NZ_AP027151.1 coordinate 904,879, forward strand.
CAGTGGATGCTCGCCGACATGGCGACCGAAATCGATGCCGCCCGGCTGCTGGTCCACCGGGCGGCCCGGCTCCGCGACGCCGGCCGGCGCTTCGCCCGGGAGGCGGCGATGGCCAAGCTGTTCGCCGCCGAGACGGCGATGCGGGCTGCGGTGAAGGCGGTGCAGATTCACGGCGGCTACGGCTATACCCGGGCCTTCCCGGTGGAGCGCTATCTCCGCGAGGCGAAACTTTGCGAAATCGGCGAGGGGACGTCGGAGATCCAGCGGCTGGTGATTGCCCGGGAACTGTTGCACGCGGAGGGACCATGCGACCTGTCTATATGATCGGCGGCGGGATCACCAAGTTTGCCAAGGCCCACCCGGAGAAGGATTTCCGGCTGATGGTCAAGGAGGCGTTCGACTATGCCCTGGCGGACCTCCCCCGGCTCGGCCGGGCGGAGATCGACGGCAGCGTCTGCTCGTACTTCTCCGATCACTTCACCCGCCAGCTGAAGGCCGGGGCGATGGTCCAGGACTACCTCGGCCTCTGCCCCAAGCCGTCGCGGCGGATCGAGGGGGGCGGGGCCACCGGCGGGCTCTGTTTCCAGGCGGCCTGGGAGGCGGTCGCCTCGGGGCGGATGGAGGTCTGCCTGGCGATGGGCTTCGAGACGATGAGCCGGGTCAACACCTGGAAGGGGAACGAGTTCATCGCCCTTGCCTCGGACACCAATTTCGACTACCCGGTGGGGGGCTTCTACACCGGTTACTACGCGATGATGGTCCGCCGCCACATGCACGAATTCGGCACCACCGTCGAACAGCTGGCCAAGGTGGCGGTGAAGAACCACCGCAACGCCCTGCACAACCCCTATGCCCAGAGCCCGGCGGCGCTGACCGTGGCCGATGTGCGCAGCGCGCCGTTGGTGGCGACGCCGTTGACCATCCGCGACTGTTGCCAGATGTCCGACGGGGCGGCGGTGGCGATCCTTGCCGCGGAAGGGGCGGCGGAGCGGCTCTGCGATCGGCCCGTGCGGATCGCCGGCATCGGCTGTGGCACCGACGCGATGCGGATGGCCGACCGTCCCCACGGCCCGGTGCTCCTCCTTCCTCACGAAACGGTGGCCGATTATGCCGGGCTGCGCTATCCGGGGGTCCATTCGTTCCGTGGCGGCCGGAGTGCCGCCAAGCTGGCCTACGAAATGGCCGGGATCGCCGACCCGGGCAAGGAACTCGATTTCGTCGAACTGCACGATGCCTACACCTCTTCCGAAATCCAGACTTACGAGGACTTGGGGCTCTGCCGCTATGGCGAGGGGGGGGGCTACGTCGATGCCGGGGCGCCGTTCCTGGCGAATCTCGACTATGGCCTCGACTTCTCCGCGCCGGGGCGCTGGCGCCGGCTGCCGGTCAACCCGTCGGGGGGGCTGTTGGCCTGCGGCCATCCGGTGGGGGCCACCGGGCTGATGCAGGCGGTCTTCGCCTTCTGGCAGCTACAGGGGACCATCGGCAAACACCTGGGGGATGCCACCCTGCAGCTGGCCGAACCGCGGCGGGGACTGATCCACAGCCATGCCGGGACCGGCACCTATATCACGGTGAGTATTCTGGAAAGCGTCTAGCGGGCCGTTCCGCCGCAGGAGGTATCTCATGGACAAGAATGCCAAGCTGCCGGAGAATGAAACGGGCGCGGTTCTTTTCAATGTCGAGCCGATCATCCTCAAGTACCACTACGAGATCGACTACCTCCACTCCTACGCCCAGGATTCGCCGTTTTTCGCCGGCCTGGCGCACGGGAAACTGCTCGGCAGCCGTTGCACCGGCTGCGGCCACGTCTACGCCACGCCGCGCGGCCACTGCATGGAGTGCGGCGCCGCCACCGCCTGGGCCGAACTCCCCACCGAGGGGCGGGTCCATACCTATACCACCTGCTATTACGGCGGCGAGGCGTTCCTCGAGGAGACCCCCTTTACGCTGATCCTGGTCGAGTTCGAGCGGGTCGACACCCTCTTCCTCTCCCGACTGGTCGGTGTCGAACCGGACGAGGTGACCATCGGCATGCCGGTGCGGGCCAAATTCCGCCGGAACAGCACCTTCCGGCCGACCGACGTCTATTTCGTGCCGCTCTGATCGGCCGCCGGCCGCAGCCGGTTCCGCCGCAGCCGGAGGAAGAGCAGCCAGCCGGAGAGCGCCATCCAGACGGTAGCGGCGCCGAGCAGCAGGTGGTAGCTGTCGCCGAGCCAGCCGGGACCGAAGTGGATTTTCTCCAGGATCATGTCCAGCCGCTGTTCCTGCCCGAGGGCCGGCGTCCCGCCCGCCCCCCGGCGGAATAGCCCGAAATCGAGCACCAGGCCACTCAGCGTCTGGAGCACCAGGAACGGGGCGATGATCAGGCCGACGCCGCGGTGCAGCCGGTTGAGACGGGCTCCTTTCATGACATCCCCCCTGACGAATTCATCGTTGCAGCTCAGGCAGGTCCCGGTAAAGGTCGAGCGCTTCGGGGTTGGCCAGGGCGTCGCGGTTTTTCACCGGCTCGCCGTGGATAACCTTTCGGACCGCCAGCTCCACCTTTTTCATGCTGATGGTATAGGGAATATCGGCCACGGCGATGATCCGGGCCGGGACGTGGCGGGGAGAGAGCTGCTCCCGGATTGCCCGGCGGATCCGCTCCGCCAGCTCGTCGGTCAAGGTCGTGCCGGCCGCCAGCCGGACGAAGAGGATCACCCGCTCGTCCCCTTCCCAGCGCTGGCCGACGGCGAGGCTGTCGGCAATCTCGGGGAGGGTTTCCACCAGCCGGTAGAGCTCGGCGGTGCCGATCCGCACCCCGCCCGGGTTGAGCGTGGCGTCGGAGCGGCCGTAGATGATCAGCCCGCCGCTTTCGGTCAGCTCGCACCAGTCGCCGTGGGTCCAGACCCCGGGAAAGCGCTCGAAATAGGCGTGGCGGTACTTGGCGCCGTCCGGATCGTGCCAGAAGGAGAGCGGCATCGATGGGAAGGGGGCGGTACAGACCAGTTCGCCCGGCTTGCCGACCACCGCCCGGCCGGCCTCGTCGAAGACCGCTACCCGCATGCCGAGCCCCCGGCACTGGAGTTCACCGGGGTAGACCGGGCCGAGCGGGTTTCCCAAAGCGAAGCAGCCGTTCAGGTCGGTGCCGCCGGAGATCGAGGCGAGTTGGAGGTCGGCCTTGATCTCCCGGTAGACGTAGGCGAAGCTCTCCGGCGCCAGCGGCGAACCGGTGGAGAGTACTGTCCGGAGCCGGGAAAGGTCGTACTCCCGTCCCGGCCGGGCGCCGCTCTTCTCCAGAGCGGCCAGGTAGCGGGCGCTGGTACCGAAGACAGTGATCCCCTCGTCCCGGGCGAGCCGCCAGAGATAGCCCGGATCGGGATGGAAGGGGTGCCCCTCGTAGAGGACCACGGTCGCCCCGGTCGCCAGGGCGCAGACCAGCCAGTTCCACATCATCCAGCCGCAGGTGGTCAGGTAGATAATGGTGTCGTCGCGCCCCAGGTCGGTGTGAAGGGCCAGCTCCTTGAACTGGTTGAGGAGGATTCCCGCTGCCCCCTGGACCAGGCACTTGGGGGGGCCGGTGGTGCCGGAGGAGTACATGATGTAGAGCGGGTGGTCGGCCGGGAGCTGGACGAAGCCGGGAAAGGCCGCTTGCCCGGCGGTAAAGTCGGCGTAGCGGACCGCCTGCGGGATGCCGCGGAGATCGGGCTCCTCGTCCAGGGAGGGGACGACCACCAGCCGTTCGACGCCGGGGAGGGCGGAGACGATCTCGCGGAGCCGCGCCAGCGAATCGAAACGCCGGCCGCGGTAGCGGTAGCCGTCGGCGGCGAAGAGAATCTTCGGGCCGATCTGGCCGAAGCGGTCCAGGACCCCCCGGCTGCCGAAATCGGGCGAACAGGAGGACCAGACGGCCCCGAGGCTGGTTGCCGCCAGCATGGCGACCACCGTCTCCGGCAGGTTCGGCAGGAAACCGGCGACCCGGTCCCCCGCCGTTACCCCGGCGTCCTTGAGCGCCGCCGCCAGCCGGGCCACCTGGTCGAACAGCCCGGCGTAGCTGAGCCGCCGTGTTTCCCCTCCCTCGGCGATGCCGACCAGCGCCGGCCGGTCGTCCCGGTAGCGGAGCAGGTTTTCGGCAAAATTGAGCCGGGCGCCGGCAAACCAGCGGGCCCCCGGCATCGTCGCCGGCTCGTCGAGTACCCGGTCGAAGCGGCGGGAGGCGATAATGCCGAGAAAATCCCACAGGTCGGCCCAGAAGAGGGACAGCTCGGTCACCGACCAGCGGTAGAGCTCGTCGTAGCCGCTGAAGCTGGTGCCGTGCCGGGCGTTGACGAAGGCGATGAAGCGGGTCATCGCCGCCCGGTCGCGCTGCGCCGCCGTCGGTCTCCAGAGCGGTTCTTTCATGGTCAGCCCCGGGTGGCGAGCGGCGGATAGGGGCGCGGTGCCGGGCCGGTGTAGTCGGCCACCGGGCGGAAGATCCGGTTGGCGCTCCGCTGCTCGATCACGTGGGCGGCCCAGCCGGCGACCCGGGCAAAGACGAAGACCGGGGTGAACATCGACGTCGGGATGCCGCAGAGGTGGTAGGCGGAGGCGCTGTAGAAATCCAGGTTGGGGTAGAGCCCCTTGGCCTGCCGGACCACCGCCTCGATCCGCTCCGAGATTCGGTAGAGGAGCGGGTTTCCCGCCGCCTCGGCCAGCCGGCGCGACCACTGCTGGATGATCGGCGAGCGCGGGTCGAGGGATTTCTTGTAGATCCGGTGGCCGAAGCCCATGATCTTTTCGCCGGCGGCGATCATCGCCCGGACGGCCTCTTCGGCCTCCTCGGGAGAGGCAAAACGGCCGAGCAGCCGCATCGCCTCCTCATTGGCCCCGCCGTGGAGCGGCCCGCGCAGGGTGCCGATGGCCGCGGTGATCGCCGCGTAGAAATCGGCCAGGGTCGAGGCGGTTACCCGGGCGGAAAAGGTCGAGGCGTTGAACTCGTGTTCGGCGTAGAGGATCAGCGAGGCGTCCATCGCCTGCCGCTGCAGTTCGCCCGGCGGCCGGCCGTGGAGAAGGTGGAGGAAGTGCCCGGCGTGGCTCTCTTCGGCACTGGCCGTCTCGATCCGCCGGCCGTCCCGGTGAAAGTGGTGCCAGTAGAGGAGCATGCCGGGGAAGAGGGCGAGCAGCCGGTCGGCGATCTGGTGCGCCCCGTGGGCCTCCGTTTCCGGTTCCATGGTGCCGAGGGCCGAACAGCCGGTCCGGAGCACATCCATCGGATGGGCTTTGGCCGGCAGCTGCTCCAGCACGGTCTTCAGCGCCGCCGACAGCTCCCGCAGCCCGGCCAGCCGTTTGCGGTAGCGGGCGTATTCGCCGGCATCCGGCAGCGCGCCGTGGATCAGCAGGAAGGCCACCTCCTCGAAAGTGGCGTGCGCCGCCAGATCTTCGATGGCGTAGCCGCGGTAGGTCAGCCCGAACTGTTCTTTTCCCACCGAACTGATCGCCGTCGTGCCGGCAACCACCCCTTCCAGTCCCGGACTGAATGACAGTGCAGCCATGGCCTTCTCTCCTTTCACGGTGCGAATGTGTGCGGAGTGCGGTGATAGTCAAAGCTTAGCGGGAAAGGGCGGCGATGCAAACGCCCGGGCCGACTTTCCGGCGGCGGCGCGCCCCCCCCGGACAAGGCACTTGCAGGGGCAGCCGGAATCGGGCAGAATGAGCCCCGCTCCCCACCCTCCGCGCAAAGGACCAGCCATGAAACAGCACAATGCCGGCGCCCTGCTGATCGCCGCCTCGGCGGCCGGCTTCGCCACCCTCGGCATCCTGATCAAGTTCGCCTTCGCCGCCGGGGCCTCGATTACCACCATCATGGCGGTCCGCTTCCTGCTGGCCGCCCTCTGCCTGGTCATCGTGCTCCGCTGGCGCGGCGTCCCGCTCCGGCTCGGCCGGCGGGGAGTGGTGGAGCTGACCCTGATGGGGGCGGTCGGCTATGGCGGGATGTCGATGCTCTTCGCCAACGGCATTCACTATCTGCCGGCATCGCTGGCCGGGCTGCTGCTCTATACCTACCCGGCGCTGGTCAGCCTCTTGTCGTTCCTGCTCGGTGACGAGCGCTTCACCGGGCGCAAGGGGCTCGCCCTGGTTCTCTGTCTGGTCGGGATGGTGCTGGTACTGAACGCCTCGTTCAGCGGGGCGCGTTTGGCGGGGGTGTTGTCGATCCTGGGGGCGGCGGGGATCTACTCCTGCTACATCGTCATCGGCAACCGGCTGCTGAAGCGGATCGATCCGCTGGTGACCTCGGTCTACGTCTGCGGGACGGCCGGCCTGGCGGCGCTTCTCTTTGGGCTGGCGACCGGGAGCCTGACCCTGCTGGTGCCGCCGGCGGGATGGCTGGCAATGCTCGGCATCGCCATTTTTCCGACCATGGTCGGGGTAATCGGCTTCTTTGCCGGGCTGCGGCTGGTCGGGGGGACCAATGCGGCGATCATCAGCACCCTGGAGCCGCTGATCACCATCATCCTGTCGGCGCTGCTGCTGGGGGAGACGATTACCCCCCTGCAGGGGTTCGGCGGGGCGATCCTCTTGACCGGGGTGATCGTGCTGCAGCTCTGGGGAAAAGATGGCGGGCCGGCCGCGGCCATGCCGGCGGCCGGCGAAGCGGGTCGCTGAGCGCCGGACGCGGCTTGCCGGCGAAGGGGGGAGAGCGGTGCCGCGTCCCTAGCAGTCGAGGCCGAGGTCGCGGATGGTGGTGAAGAGCTTGTCGCTGTCGATCGGTTTGACCAGGTAGGCCTCGCACTGGTTGTTGAAGGCCGCCATGACGTTGCCGGCGTCCTTCAGGGCGGTGGTCATGATCACCTTTGCCGGGACCGGCGCCTGCCATTCCTCTTCCCGGTGGCGGATTGTCCGGAGCACCTCGTGACCGGTCATCCCGGGCATCATGATGTCGAGGCAGACGAGGTCGTAAGGGGCGTTGCTGTCCAGCGCCCGGGTGAAGGTCTCCAGCGCCTCGATACCGTCGGCCGCCTGGTCGCACGGGCCGAGCGGTTCGAGGTAGGCGCGCATCAGGCGCCGGCTGGCCGGGTCATCTTCCACTATCAGCGTTTTCATGGCTGCTCCTTTGCCGGCTCCCCCGGGGGGAGATGGCGTGCCAGGAGGGCCAGGAGCTCCTCCCGGGTAATCGGTTTGATGAGAATGTCGCTGAAGCCGGCGACGAGGAAGGCCTGGCGCTCGTCGGCCATGGCGTGGGCGGTGTAGGCGATCACCGGCCGCCGCCGGCCGGCCTCTTCCGCCTCCCGGAAGCGGCGGCAAAGCTCGGTGCCGGTCAGGTCGGGCATGCCGACGTCGAGCAGCAGCAGGTCGAGTTCGTCCCGCTGAGCCAGGGCGCAGGCGAGCCCCTCCCGGCCGCTTTCCCGCTCGATGAGCCGGTACGGTTTACCGTGGAGCATGGCGGCTACCAGCCGTCGGTTCATGAAATTGTCGTCCACCAGGAGGATGGTGCGTTGTCGGTCCATGGTTCGCCGTGGAGGATGCCGCCTGCCGGGCGGCACGGTTTCTACCTCTTATCGGCATCTTCCCCGGCCGACTTGAGCGGATTGTCGGCCAGCGCCGGCAATCGCACCCGAAACGTACTGCCGCAGCCCGGCCCGGGGCTGGCGGCGGTGATCGTCCCGCCATGCAGTTCCACCAGCTTTTTCGTCAACGACAATCCCAGCCCGGTCCCCTCGTAGCGGCGGGCCGCCGAGCCGTCCGCCTGCTCGAAGGGGGTGAAGATCCGCTCCAGGTCCGCGGCGGCGAGGCCGATGCCGGTATCGCTGACGGTGATCTCCAGGCCGGTCCCCTCCGGGGTCACCGCCAGGGTGACGCTGCCGCCGTCGGGGGTGAATTTCACCGCGTTGGCCAGCAGGTTGAAGATGATCTGCTTCAGCTTCCGTTCGTCGACCCGGACGGTGGCCGGCAGCCGGGGATCGAGCTCTTCGACCAGCCTGATGCCGTGGCGGACCGCCCGCTCCCGGACCATCAGCAGGCTGCCGGCAACCAGCGGCCGGATCTCCGGCTCGCCCGGCTCCAGCTCCATCCGTTCGGCCTCGATCTTGGAGAGGTCGAGGATGTCGTTGATCAGCGACAGCAGGTGCCGGCTGCTCTGGAGAACGTAGCCGAGGAACTCCCCCTGGTCGTCGTTCAGCGCGCCGTAGGTCCGGGCCAGCAGTACGTCGGCGAAGCCGATGATCGCGTTGAGCGGGGTGCGAAGTTCGTGGCTCATGGTCGCCAGAAATTCGCTCTTCGCCCGGTTGGCCGCCTCGGCCATCTCCCGGGCGGCCTGCAGCTCCCGGGTCCGCTCCCGGACCCGCTCTTCCAGATGGGCCATGTGGTCGCGGAGCATGCCGTGGAGGGTGGTACTCTCCAGGGCGTAGGCGCAGGTGTAGAGGACGATGGAGAGCGCGTTCAGCGACGGCGCGTCGACGGCGGCGCCGTTGCCGGGCAGAAGCCCGACGAACATGCCGCGGATCTGGCTCCGGGTGGCGACGACGTGCAGCAGCAGGGTCTGTTCGCCAGCCACCGCCGGGGCCATGATCGCCTGGGTCCGGTTGAGCGCCCAGGCGAAGGTGCCGTCCATGATCCGGGCGTCGATTTCGGCCAACAGCGTCTCCCGGCAGTCGGCTGGCTCGCAGGCGGCCAGTTCGAAGCTGCCGTCGTCCCGGCTCTCCAGGCAGCCCATCCAGCGAAACGGCAGGAGCCGCCTGATCTGCGCCAGGGTGGCGCGGAAGATGGCCGCCGGCTGCTCCGCCCGGCTCAGGTCCGCCTGGAAATCGCCGCTGGAGGCGAGCATGTCGAGGATCGCCACGTAGCGGAGATTCGACTCTTCCAGGTAGAGCAGCCGTTCCGTTGTCTGGTCGGTCGGGACGGGTTCGCTCATGCTCCCTCCGCGAGGGTGGCGAAGGTCTCTTCGAGCTGCGGTTCGGTCTGGTGCAGGATCGTGCCGAGGACACTCACCGGGATGCCGAGCCGTTCCCAGGCGCCGTCGTTGAGGGGGGGGACGAACCATTCGCCGCTGAAGCCGAATTCCAGCGCCTGGCAGATGATGTCCGCGACATGGATCAGCGCCGCTTCCAGCGGGAACTGCCCGGCGGTCGCCGGAGCGTGGTGGCAGGCGACCGGTTCGCCGATCACCGGCGGGATCTTCCAGGTGCGGAGCAGGGCGCCGCCGACGGCGGCATGGTCGAAGCCGAGCCGCTCCCGTTCCGTCAGGTAGTGGAGGCTCTGCCGGTCGCGGCTCGCCTCCAGCATCTCCCGAACGACCTCCGGGGCCGAGGTGCAGAGCACCAGCTGGCCGACGTCGTGAAGCATGCCGGCGACGAAAAACCGCTCGACGTTGATTTCGCGGCGGTAGGTGGCGAGGCCCCGGGCGATCATTCCGCAGGCGATGGAGTGCCGCCAGAAGGAGGTCATGTTCAGCAGCTCTTCCGGGATGCCGCGGAAGATTCCCATCACCGACGCCGCCAGCGCCAGGTCGCGCAGCTGCTGGGTGCCGATGATGGTCACCGCCTTGGTGATCGAGTCGACCCGCGAGTAGTAGCCGAACATCGGGCTGTTGGCCAGCTTGAGCAGCCGGACCGTCAATCCCTGGTCCTCGGTGATGATCCGGGCGATGTCGTCGATGGAGCTGCGCGGGTGGTTGATCGCCTCGTTGAGCCGCTCGTAGAAGAAGGGGAGCGAGTAGACGGTGACCGTTTCGCCGACGAGCCGTTCCAGGGTTAGGGGCTCACTCCTGGCCATGGCAGGCCTTTCGCTCGACGGCGAGGCGGAGCAGTTCGCGCATTGCCGGCTGGTTCAGGTCGGCGTGGCGAAAGAGCGGCAAAAGATCCGCTTCAGCGGCGGAGAGCGCCAGCGGATCGAGCGCGGCGGGGAGCGCAGCGTCGCGGGCGGTGTCGTCGCTGCCGGCGATGTCCGCTTCAACCACGCCCCAGGTGCGGAAGATGTAAAGATGTTTGTCGGCCAGTGCGGCGCCGGTGCCGAGCAGCAGCCGGCCGGTCCGGTCACGGACGTCGTTTGCCAGGACCATGCCGGCGGCCAGTTGATCGATGGGGACCATGCCCACGCGGGTTCCTCCGGAGTGACGTTCAGGGGTATGAATACTCTATCGGAACATTGCGCCGGGACTTTAGCCGCTGCCGGCGTGGGCGATGGTTGACAAGGGGGCGGGCCGGCGCTTTACTTGAGGCAGGCCGGCTCGCCGTCCGCTCTTGCTGCCCGTTGCTGGGCCGGCCAGCCGCTTTTCGGAGGAACCAGCCATGTCGGTCATTCCCGTGTACACGCCGCCCGATTTCTCCCGGCCGGACCTGGCCGCAGCACCGCCGGTCCGGGTCGGCGCCGCCCCGGCCGACGGGGTATTGCCGGCCGCTTTTCACGCCACCTCCAACCATCCGGAATACCTCCATCTCGGCAACGGTCGCTGGCTGCTCGTCGCCGAAAGCCGGATGGACGCGGCGATCGTCCTGCGGGGAGAGGAGGCGGCGGTGGTGGAACCGCGGCTGGTCAGGGGCGGGGACCCGGTGGTGCTCGGCCGGACCGAGAACGGCGAGGAGGGAATCCTGGTCCATCCCGTCGGCTTCGCGGTACCCGCCAACCCGGGCGACAAGTTCTCCTTCCGCACCCGGGGGACGCGGGAGCCGCCGTTCTCCCGCTCCTACGACGAACTGTACCGGGTGTTGCGCCATGACCGGGAGGCGGGGTACATCGCCTGGGTCCTCGGGCCGGCGGTCGCCTTCGACCAGGACAGCCGGGCCGCCATGCAGGCGCTGATCGAGGCCGGCTACTGCCATGCCCTGCTGGCCGGCAATGCCCTCGCCACCCACGATCTGGAGGCGGCCCGCTTCCGCACCGGGCTCGGTCAGGATATCTACACCCAGGCGCTGCGGCCGCTCGGCCATTATCACCATCTGGAGATCATCAACGAAGTGCGGCGCTGCGGTTCGATCCGCCGCGCCATTGCCGAACTGGGCCTGAACGACGGCATCATCCACGCCTGCGAGCGCCGGGGTGTCCCCTATGTCCTGGCCGGCTCGATCCGCGACGATGGGCCGTTGCCGGAAGTGATCACCGATTCCTGCCGGGCCCAGGAGGCGATGCGTTGCCATGCCCGACAGGCGACCACCGTCATTGCCCTGGCCACTCAGCTCCATGCCATCGCCTTCGGCAACATGGTGCCGAGCTACCGGGTGCTGGCGGACGGCACGGTCCGGCCGGTCTTTTTCTACATCGTCGACATGACCGAGTTCAGTGCCGACAAGCTGGCCAACCGGGGCTCGGCCCAGGCGGCGGCGATCCTCACCAACGTCCAGGATTTCATGGTCAATCTCTGGCACAACCTGCGCTGAGTTCGGCGGCTACCGTTCAGCCACCAGCAGCTGGCTGGTGATCAGCTCGCAGTGGTTGCGGTGGCTGCGGAGCTTCCACGAGACTTCGCCCCGGCGGCCGATCCGCCAGGGGGGGCGGAGGACGTCGTCCTTCCCTTCGAGCAGGGCGCGAACGTTGTCGAGCCCCCGGCCGGGGTAAGGGCCGGCGGTGGTGCCGCCGAGCCAGCGCTCTTCCGGCGCGGCGGCGGGCGACCAGGAGAACGGGTCGGCGAAGAGCAGGGCGGCGCCGGCGGTCCGGGCGACCCGGTTGAGCTCGTAGAGGTGGGCGAGCGGGTAGCTGACCCGGTCGAGCAGATTGAGGGTGGCCAGCTGGCTGAAGCTCTCCCGGGGGAAGGGGAGGGCCAGGGCGTCGGCGACGACGAACTCGACGGTGGCGTGGCGCCAGACGGGGGGAAGGGTGCAACGGAAGGTTTCGCGGAGGTTCCCTTCGATGGGGAGGGAAAAGGTCAGCTCCCCTTCGCGGGCAAGGCGGCGTGCGGTCCTGATAAAGGCGAGCGACAGGTCGCAGCCGACCGCCAGTTCGCTCCGTGCCGCCATCTCGAAGGTGAGTCGGCCAACGGCGCAGCCGGCGTCGAGGGCGGCGGCGCTGCGGGGGGCCAGGCAGTCGGCCCAGGTGGCGTAGGCGTCACCGGCCTGCCGGTCGCCGGCCAAGTCGGCGAAGTGGCTCCAAAGATAGCTGTCGAGGGTGCCGGCTTCCTCGTACTTCCACTGGCTGTCGGCGGGTTCGGTGGCCGGGTCGGGAAGGAGAACGGCGATGCCGTCGCGGATCGGGAAACGGCGGCGACATTGCCGGCATTCGAGGGTGCCGTGGTCGATCTCGCCGTCGGCCTCAACGGCGCCGGCGAGCGTCAACGGCTGCTCCTTCGGCAGGCAGGCGGGGCAGATCAACAGCGGCAGCAGGAAGCGGTGCATCGCTCTCTCCTCAGACTTCCAGGAACGAGCAGTGGAAGCCGGCCAGCTCCACCACCAGGAAGCGGTCGAGCAGCGTCGGGCTTCCCCAGAGGCAGCCGAACAGCTCCCGGCTCATGATCCCGGCGATCACCGCCGGGCCGTCGGGGGTTACCGGGATCGCCCCTTCCGGCTGGCGGGCGCCGGCGAAGATCGCCTCCAGCGGCTGGGACGCGCCGGTACGCAGCGTCAGTACCTGGCCGTGCTCCCCCTGGATGCCGCCATGAACGTAGAATTTGCCCGCCGGCGTCTGCCGGTAGAGGGCGAACCGGCTGGCAAAGGTGTCGAGGCAGTCGGCGACGCAATCGACCCCCGGCGGCATGACGAACTCATCGTCGATTCGCCGGTCGAGGGGGATGATCTCCAGGGCGGCGTTGACCTCGGACAGGCGTTCCGCCGCTACCAGCGCCTTTTGCCGGCCGATATCCCATTCGTCGTACAACAGCTGGCGGTTCAGGTCGGGCCATGCCACCGTCCCGTCGTCGACGATGATCAGCCGGCCGACGCCGGCCCGGGCCAGCAGCTGGCCGACCGTGGCGCCAAGCCCGCCGACCCCGGCCACCAGCACGGTTCCCGCCGCCAGCTGCGCTTGCTTCTCCGTGCCCCATACCGCCAGCTGCCGGGCGTACCGCTCGTCCCGTCCCATCGGCTACCCCCCCGCACCGGGCGGGAAGAGGGCCAACACGTCGCCGTCCCGTACCTCCGTCGCCAGGCCGTTCAGATGGTGGATGTTCCGCCGGTTGACCAGGATGATGGTGCCGGTCTGCAGGGCGCCCGCGCCGTCGAGGAGCTTGCCGGACACCGCCGGTCCGACGGCGGCCTCGACCCGGGCGAGGAGCCGGCTGACCGTTTCCCCCTCCTGCGCGGGGAGCTCCAGCGATTCCCGCTGTAGCAGCAGGCGCAGCAGACTGAAGAATTGAATCCGGATCATCGCATTCCTTCCGCCCTGGTGGCGTATGCGGTCAGGCCAGGGCCAGCAGGCGGGCGGCGTAACTGTTTACTCCCCGCAGCAGCCGTTCGCCGGGGAAGACCGCCCGGGTGGTCACCAGCTGGTAGTAGCCCCCCGCGTCGTTGGTTTCGCCGATCAGCGTGGCGCCGAGCACCCGGTCCTGCTCGTCGAGAAAGACCTTGCGAAAACGGCCGGTAAAACGGTCGTGGGCCGAGATGACCCGCGGGGCGTCGTCCCGGCAGTAGCCGACAGCGGCGATATCGACGCCGAAGACCTCCGTCGTGTTGTTCTTCATGCTCCCCGGATAGGTGGCGGGAAGCTGCAGCATGTTGAGGGCGGCCACTTCCGCCTGCTCCACCGCCGTCAGCCAGTTCCCCTGGATGGTGCTTTCGCCGGTGACGAAGTCCCGCCCTTCCGCCACGTCGCCGGCGGCGTAGATGTCGGGATGGCTGGTCCGGCAGTGGTCGTCGATCAGGATTCCGTCCCGCACTGCCAGTCCCGCCTGCCGGGCCAGGCCGGTATTGGGGACCACCCCCTTGCCGACCAGCAGCATGTCGGTGGTAAGTCGTTTGCCGGAGGCAAGGGCCAATTCGAGCCGCTCCCCGCCGGCCAGGTCGACGACGTCGTCCTGCTTGTGCAGCTGCAGGCCGTCGGCGACGAAGCGCTCTTCGAGGATCGCCGATGCTTCCGCATCCACCACCCGGCTGAAGATTCGGTTCGACCCGACCACCAGGTGTCGTTCCAGCTCCGGACCGGCATGGGAGAGAAACGGGATGCTGACCAGGCCGGCGCCGATGGCGGTGACGCTCCGCGCTTCCGGCAGCAGCTGCGCCAGGCGGTCGGCATCGTCGAGGTGGCGGAGGGTGCAGATGCCGGCGGCACTGATCTCGATGCTCCGGGCCTCGGCGCCGGAGGCGATCAGGAGCGCACCGAAGCCGATGGTCTTGCCGTTGCCGAGGGTCAGCCGGTGCCGGTCGGCATCGATCTCGACCGCCGGCTGGCCGAACAGGGTCGCGACGCCGAGCCGGTGGTAAAAGGCGTGGTCGACGATGAACAGGTTGCTCCGTTCGGTCTTGCCGCCGACATAGTAGGGGGTGAGCACCCGGGAATAGGCAGGGTGGGTCTCCCGGTCGACGATGGCGACGGAATGGTTGCGGGAATGACGGTGGAGCGTCCGGAGCGCCTGCATGCCGGCGGCGCTGTTGCCGATGATGACGATGTCGAACTGCTGGTCCATGGCTGGCCCTGCTCCTGGCGGGGCGGTGGCGACCGCCCGTGTCGTTAGTTGGAAACTCCTTACGAAGGCAAAACCTGACTACACGACAACTCCCTCCCCCTTGATGGGGGAGGGGGGATGTTTAGTCAATGCACTTACTTAGCAAGCCCCAGGGCGTGCAGCTTGTCCTCGGTCGGAATCCCCTGCTCGCTCCAGCCGCGCAACTGGTAGTATTCGGGGAGCATCTCGCCGAGTTTCGCCACCTCGCCCTTCAGCGGCCCGTCGGGCAGCGGTTCTTCGAGCAGTCGCGGCGGCAGGGTGTCCTGGGAGGGGTCGATGCCGGCCCGCAGGTTGAAGAGCCGCTCCAGGTTCCAGATCCGGTCGCCGGCTTCCAGCAGTTGTTCGACGGACCAGGCCGACCCGGTGGCGGCGTTGAAGAACTTGGTCACCTGCGGCGCGCCGATGCCGAAGGTGGTGAAGAGGCAGATGCCGGCCGAGTCGACGACGGCGGTGAAGTCCTGGAACGCCTTGGTCCATCCTGCCTTGCCGGCCGTCGCCTGGGGATCGAGCTTCTCCGGCACGCCGAGAATCTCCGGCGAGACCATGTAGCCCCGGACATGGCAGGCGCCGCGGTTGCTTGTTGCATACTCCAGCGCCATCCCCTGGATTCCCCGGCCGTCGTAGGCGGGGAATTCCTGCTTCTTGACCGTCATCGAGAGTTCGGGAACCCCATAGCTGGCCGCCAGCCGCCAGGAGCCGAGGCCGATCTTCTTGCCGAACCCTTCCCCTTTGCCAGTCAGCTCCAGCAGCTTGACCATCGCGTCGGCGTCGCCGAAGTTAAGCGGCATCCCTGCCTCCGCCTCGGTGATGTACCCCTTCTCGTAGAGTTCCATGGCGCAGGCCACCGTCGACCCGGCGGTGATGGTGTCCATGCCGTATTCGTTGCAGAGGTAGTTCCCCTTGGTAATCGCCGCCAGGTCGGCGATGCCGCAGGCGGCCCCCATCGACCAGATGGTTTCGTACTCCGGCCCTTCGCCGTCCTCGCTCCAGCGGGGATCGACCACGCCGGTGACCCGGGCGCAGGCGATGACGCACCCCATGCACCCCTTGTTCCGCTTCAGGTAGGTCTGCACCAGCCGCTCGCCGGAAATCTCCTCGGCCCGGTCGAAGGTGCCGGCCTGGAAGTTGCGGGTCGGCATGGCGCCACTCTGGTTGATGATGTTGACCAGCACCGCCGTGCCAAGCGCCGGCAGCCCCTCGGCAGTGACCGGGTGCTCCTTGAGCAGCCGGGACGACTCGCGGGCCGCCTCGCGAAACGCTGCCGGATCGGCGACGGTGACGCCGCCGGTGCCGCGGACGGCTACCGCCTTGAGGTTCTTGCTCCCCATCACCATGCCGACGCCGCTCCGGCCGGCTGCCCGGTGCTTGTCGTTGACGATGCAGGCGTAGTGGACCAGGTTTTCCCCCGCCGGGCCGATGCAGGCGACCTTGGCGTCGCCGTGGAACTCCCTGCGGATCCGGTCTTCGGTGGCGAAGGTCGTCTTCCCCCAGAGGTGGGAGGCGTCGGCGATCTCCACCCGCTGGTTGTAGATCTTCAGGTAGACCGGCCGCTCGGCCTTCCCTTCGATGATGATCATGTCGAAGCCGGCGTAGCGAAGTTCGCTCGGGAAATAGCCGCCGGAGTTGGAGCTGGCGACCGTCCCGGTGAGCGGCGACTTGGTGACCGCCACGTAGCGGCCGTTGGCGGCGCCGTAGGTGCCGGTCAGGGGGCCGGTGGCGAAGATCAGCTTGTTGGCGGCGGCGAGCGGGTCCGTCTCCGCCGGCACCTCTTCGGTCAGGTATTTGGTCCCGAGCCCCCGGCCGCCGATGTACTCCCGGGCCCAGGCCAGGTTCAGTTCTTCGATCCGCCAGGTCCGGGCGGAGAGATCGACCCGCAGCACTTTGCCATGCCAGCCGTTAGCCATTGGCCACCTCCGTTTGCCCCTCTTTCATGGTGTTGACGAAGCGGAGCACCTTCTCCCGCAGCGGCGTGTCCTCCTCGGAGAAGGTCAGGCAGTGGGTCGGGCAGAAGATGACGCATTCCGGCACGTCGCCGCTGCAGAGGTTGCACTTGTCCGCCTTGTGGGTTTCGGGGAGGTACTTGATCATCCCGAATGGACAGGCACTGACGCAGGTCCGGCAACCGACGCACTTCAGCTCGTCGACGGTCACTACTCCCGACGCCGCATCTTTGGCGATGGCTCCCTTGGGGCAGGCCTTCAGGCACCAGGGGTCGTCGCACTGCATGCAGGTGACGGTGATGAACTTGGCTTCTTCGAGGAATACTTCGTTGACGATGCGGGATTTGCTGGGGGCGAACTCGTTGCGGTGCTTGAACGAACAGGCGAGCTCGCAGGACTTGCAGCCAATGCACTTGGCTGGCTCGACACGGATCAGCTTCTGCATGGACGACCTCCTTTGGTGAATGGATGCGTCGTTGAAGCGAGGGGGGGCTGCGGCGGCCGAAAGCGGCATCAGCCCGGCAAAAAGTGTAGCACAGTTGGCTGAAAAATGCGCCAAAGTTCACGGCCGGCCGATAGGATTTTCCCGGTGGCGCGATCGATAAAATCGGCTGTGCCGATGACGGGAGATTGACGGAGAGGGGGGAAACGGTCAATACTGTGCCACGGATCGACAGTAACGGGAAGGAGTCATCGTGGCACTGCTCACCTTGCGCAACATCACCCTCGCCTTCGGCGGGCCGCCGCTCTTCGACGGCGTCAATCTCCAGATCGAGGAGGGGGAACGGCTCTGCCTGCTGGGGCGTAACGGCACCGGCAAGTCGACCCTGCTCAAGCTCCTCGCCGGGGAGATCCCCCTCGAAGGGGGGGAGATCATGCGCCAGCAGGGGGTGCGGGTCGCCCTCGTCTCCCAGGAAGTTCCCCAGGGGCTGGGCGGGACGGTCTTCGACGTGGCCGCCGCCGGGATGGGGGAGGCCACGGCGCTCTTGGCCGAGTACCATCAGGTGAGCCACCGGCTGGCCGAAGCGGCGAATGACGAACTGCTGGCGCGGCTGGCGACCCTGCAGAAACGGCTGGAAGAGACCGGCGGCTGGGGGCTCCACCAGGAGGTGGAGCGGGTGCTCAACCGGCTCTCCCTCGACGCCGACGCCCCCTTCGCCAGCCTCTCCGGCGGCACCAAGCGGCGGGCGCTCCTGGCCCGGGCCCTGGTGGCTGCCCCCGACATCCTGCTCCTCGACGAGCCGACCAACCACCTGGACATCGACACTATCCTCTGGCTGGAAGAGTTCCTGCTCAAACAGGTGAAGACGCTGCTCTTCGTCACCCACGACCGCGCCTTCGCCCGCCGGCTCGCCAACCGGGTCGCCGAGCTGGACCGGGGGCGGCTCTACGCCTTCGCCTGCGGTTACGACGAATTCGTCGAGCGGCGCGAGGCGCTCCTGGAGGCGGAGGTGACCCGCCAGGCGCAGTTCGACAAGAAGCTTGCCCAGGAGGAGGCCTGGATCCGGCAGGGGATCAAAGCCCGGCGGACCCGCAACGAGGGGCGGGTCCGGGCGCTGAAGAAGCTGCGCGAGGAACGGCGGCAACGGCGGGAGCGGCTCGGTACCGCAACCATCCGCCTCCAGGAGGCGGAGCGCTCCGGCGCCCTGGTCGTCGAGGCGGACAACGCCTCCTTCGCCTACGGCGACCGGCCGATCATCCGCGACTTCTCGACCACCATCATGCGCGGCGACCGGGTCGGGATCATCGGCCCCAACGGCTCCGGCAAGACCACCCTGCTCCGCCTGCTCCTCGGCGAACTCACCCCCGACAGCGGCGACATCCGCCTCGGCACCCGCCGCGAGGTACTCTACTTCGACCAGCTGCGCGAACAGCTCGACCTGGACAAGACCGTTCAGGAGAACGTCGGCGAGGGGAACGACACCATCATGGTCGGCGGCAAGAGCCGCCACGTCATCGGCTACCTGCAGGATTTCCTCTTCTCCCCCGACCGGGCCCGGACCCCGGTCCGCATCCTTTCCGGCGGCGAACGGAACCGGCTGCTGTTGGCCAAGCTCTTTACCAAGCCGGCCAACGTGCTGGTGCTGGACGAGCCGACCAACGACCTCGATGCCGAAACCCTCGACCTGCTCGAAGAGCTGCTGATGGACTACTCGGGGACCATCCTGCTGGTGAGCCACGACCGGGAATTCCTCAACAACGTGGTGACCAGCACCCTGGCCTTGGGCGGCGACGGCCGGGTGCGCGAATACGTCGGCGGCTATGACGACTGGCTCCGCCAGGCCGCCGCCGAGGCGCCGGCACCGGCCAAGCCGGCGGCAACCACCGCGGCGCCGGTCCGCGAGCGCGCCGAGCGCCCCCGCAAGCTGAGTTTCAAGGAAGAGCGGGAGCTGGAGGCGCTTCCCGAGCGGATTCACCTCCTGGAAGAAGAACAGGAACGGCTCCACGCCACCCTGGCCGACCCGGAATTCTACAAACGCGCCGGCGCCGAGGTCGCCTCGGTCAAGGAGCGGCTGGAAGCCCTGGAGGCGGAGTTGACGGCGGTCTACGATCGCTGGGAGGAATTGGAAACGGTCAAGGGGGCGGTAAAATGAAAATGATATTCAACTTTTGTCCTGCTGCGGTATAATTGAAACAGGAGAAGATATTTGGACAGAAGGTCATGGCAAGCGCTGCCGGCCCGGCGACGGGCATTGCGGCAGCGGCCGGAAAGGAGGCACGCCATGAGAGGGTCGGACGCGAGAAAGATGGTCAGTGAAAATGTCAGCGCAGAGCACCGGTTTGTCCGGTGGTGGCGGAAGGAAAATGACTTCCTCGACTACGAACTGATCGACCGGTTCCTGGAAAACGTCCCCAGCTACGAAGAGGTCGGCGGGGTCGAGCTGCTCACCATGGAACAGATGATCAACGAGGTCAAGCGGATCGGCGGCAGCCGGGTGCGGATCATGCACGGCGAAGGCGGCGACCGGGTCGAATGGCACCATGGCAGCAAAGGGAGCGAGCGTGATGAGGTCTGCGCGCTGACTCCGGAAGCGCTCTTGACGATCTACGATGTGGAAACTCGCGGTAACCCGGTCGACTAGCCGGGGGCATTATGATGGGTGTTGCAGCACAGGGGCCGTCCCGCCGGGAACGGCCTCTTTTTTTGTCTTCGATTTGTCGTGAGTGTCCGCTCCCGGGTCCGCGGGTGGGGTGGTTGCCGCTGGCCGGGCAATTTTTTTTCGGTGAGGTTACTATATGTAGGAACTTTGCGGAATTCCGGGGAGTTGCGGGGTGAATTGGGCTTTGTGAGCGTGGGCTTATGTGGTAGGGTGGGGGTGCTGGCGAAGGCTGTAGCCCACGGAGGGGCCATGCTCAAGGATATGAAATCATACTGCCACCTGAAGCCGGGGCAGAAAGGGACGCAGCGCCTGGTGGAGCAGTACGGCGACGCGCTTCTCTGTGTCCGTTACCGCTATGACGCGAAACGCGGGGTGCGGTTGAAAACTGTCGAGTTGATTGTCGAGGAACGGCCAGCGCGGCGGTCGTGCCGCTTCGGTGATGACGACCTGGCGCCGGTCGCGGTCGGCTTCGAAGAGACGGCTTTGCGGGAAAAGCTGCGTCAGATGCGGGCGAAATGGGACCCGCGGTTGAGACTGTGGCTGGTGCCGTATCGGTTGGTGTGCGGCACCGAGTTTGAGGCGAGAATTCCGGAAGAGTTCATCAATGGGACCAGGAGATTGTAAGCTACTTGTATAGGTGACCGGTGAGTTACCTATATAAGTAGCAAGTTCGCTATATAGGTAACAAGTTACTTATATGGGGAAACCGGTCAATAACTAGTTGGCTAGAGGGAAAAGAGGATCAAATGAAGCTCGATGAGGAGTACAAAAATCAATTTTCAGAAAAGCTGTTCGAATCCTTATTTGCTCTTATCACTGGTTCGGTCGGTGGATTTTTCCTTTTTGTGTCAGGATGGTTTGGTAAGTCCATAATCAAAAGAGGCACAATAGAAACCGACGATGTTGTGTTTTTAGCTATTTTACTACTCATCGCATACTGGTTTTTGAAATTAACATATAAGCTTGCTCTACATAGATGCACATATTTGTTGTCAAACGTTGAATTGAAAGTTACGGGCTGGTTTTTCATACTTTTTGTACCGAGCATTTTTGTTCTTAATCTGTTGAACCATCAACAGCCCAACATCCAAGAGTTGATCCCTTGCACACCAGGAATCCTGTATGGATACTTCGCTTTGAAGGTCGCAAAAAAAAGGATGAAATCAGACTCTGAACCGCGAAGGGACAGAGAAGTAAAGCCGCAACAACGTGAAAAGGAAAGTGGAGTGGCAACTTCCTGAAAAGCAAAGCCAACAAAGCGTAACAGCGGGCAAGCCGCTGTACTCTCAGCCGTTAGGTGAGATAGAAATGAAAGGAAAACTGCTATTCATAAATGTCTTGTTCGGTGTTGTCGCTGGCGTGGCAATCGGCTACTTTTTCGACATCGGCGGAAACAAATTATATGTATGTGCCGGAGAAATTATTACCGGAGTCACTGCTGGGGCGTGGCTGACAAAGAAAATGAAAGAAACACAAATTTTACAAAACATGACGATGGGCAGCATTTTGTTCTGCAATGGAAGCATGTGGTTCGGCATTGCAGCTGGATTACTCGCTGGAGCCATGACCATGTACTTACTGTTTTTTATAGTCTTCATTCCTTTGTTTGGGCATCCCGAATCAAGAGCATGGCCGGATGCAGTAAATTTAACGTTTGAAAC
This sequence comes from Geotalea uraniireducens, assembly GCF_027943965.1. Lineage (NCBI taxonomy): Bacteria > Pseudomonadati > Thermodesulfobacteriota > Desulfuromonadia > Geobacterales > Geobacteraceae > Geotalea > Geotalea uraniireducens. Next base: position 926,120 of record NZ_AP027151.1, read on the forward strand.
AATGTTGTTTTTTTCGTCTGGAATTGCTGCCATCCTGATTGGAATAATGCTTTCTCGAAATAGCCTAAAATTTATTGAGGTGAACAATGGACACCTAACCAGGCCCTTGGACGCCGACCGGGGCTGAGAAGCGCCCCGGTGCGGGTCAAGGGCGCGAGCCGTTGAGCGACAAAAGGAACAGCAAATGGAAACCCCTATCATGCGGAGAATGATGATAGTTCTCTGGGGCTGCATAGCGACCTATTTCATCCTTGTGAGTCTTGCTGGACTCTTTGTGGCAAGGAGTTTCGATACAGTCAGCGGATATCGAAAAGAAACAATAGAGTCATTGCTCATCTCATTAGTATTCGGAGCTACTGCGGCCGTCGGATGCTTCGGACTACAACAGAAAAAGAGCTGGAGCAGAGGAGTCATCTTTGCTTTATCAGGAGCATCGATGCTCTACGCTTCTTCATTCTTCGCTAATAGCCAGATTCAAAGTTCTGGAAGCGGATTGGTGGCTTTTTTGCTCGCAGTGTCAGCCATCTCAATAGTGGGAATATGGAAGAAGGAAGACAGCGCTCAACCAGACAGTTAGACGCCGCCCGCCCGATAAGCCTGGGCTGGCGGGTCACCGCCCGAGCCGTTGGCAATAAATTGAGGATGAAATGAAATCCAGAAAAGTAAATTTCTATGTTGTTGCTGCATTGTCCGTTCTAGCTCCGACGGCAGCACGAGCAGACGCTGGGGTTCCTATGCTTGCGCTGCTTTGGCCCGCATCGTGGATTGCGTTCATACCAGTCGTCATAATCGAAGCTTGGATTGCCAGGCGAATAATTGGACTCACGTGGAAGCCAGCGCTTATTCGATCAAGCATCGCAAATGCCACATCCACACTCATTGGAATTCCTCTCACTTGGGGCGCTCTTCTAGTTGTAGAACTTGTGCTATCTGGCGGAGGACGTGCTTTCGGAATCGATACGATACCGCAAAAACTATTTGCTGCTATCGTTCAGGCCCCATGGCTTATTCCGTATGAAGAAGATTTAAATTGGCTGGTACCTACAGCCGCGATTGTGCTTCTGGTCCCGTTCTTTTTCGCCTCTGTCTTTATTGAAAGGTGGGCATTTGACAGGAAGAAACAACTTGAGAAGTCACTTGTTCAGTTATGGAGTTGGAAGGCAAATTTGGCGACTTACGGCATAATACTATTCCTGCTTCTTTGTACCCTGGCTTACAGCATTGTAAAGCCCAAGCCATCGCCGAATCCCAGAGCATACGAGAATACCCCGTACGCCAATGCAACAACGTCGCGCAGCCGAAAGTGACTAGAAGGCGGTTGCCAACCACTCGGCGGCACTCGGTCTCCGCTACGCTTCGCCGGTGCGCCTCGGACCCGTTATACCGAGAAAAGGAAAATAGATGAAGTCATTGACAACAATAGCGTGCTTGCTACTGCTCTGCATTTCGGCGACGTCCTGTGCTTCGAAGTCTAACACGATCCGAACAGCAAATATGAAGCTTGAAATAAAAGCAGAAGTAACACCCAAGTTCAGAAGCTTCAAAAACGGCGAAAGTAAAATCTAAGGTAACATAACGATAACAAACCAAACTTCAACACCTCAAAAGTATGGAAACAAATTTTTGAAGCTGGTCGTGAATGAAAACCACACTGCAAGGACTTATAAGGACACATTTGCTTCAGAGGTCATTGACTTTAGTGTCGTGAAGATCAATCCACACTCTTCATTGTCACTGCCAGTTTACTGGGTTTTCAGCGTACCAATAGAAACGAAGGTTGGCTCTCTTCGACTGTCTCTTGACGAAGAAGGTCTTGAAAAGGCAGAAGGTATAACACGGCCGTAGACGCTGACGTGGCAAAAGGCGCCACGCAGGTCACGGCCGGCCCCGTTGGTCGAATTGAAAAAGAGGCAAGGAGGCTCAGCGATGCTTTTTCGACAATGGAAATCGTTTCTCTTGGCTTCATGCGTCCACTTTCTTCTAACAGCCTCCCTAAGCAGTGCAGCTCAGATCAAAGGAAATAAAGAGACCAATGGCTATTCCGTCAATGTTGGGGCTTTCGCAGAAGAGAAGAACGCCGAACGTCTTGCGGCCAAACTTCAAGCAAAGGGAATTGATGCCATCTATTTCAAAAAGGACAATGGAGTTTATACTGTTCGTTTCGGTGAATTTGCCACGCTTGACGCAGCTAGGAACGTTGCTAAGAAACTCGTAGATGACAAGTTAATCGGTTCCTATTTTATCGTTAGTTCAGATACGCACCCCAAAAAAACTATTCCACAGTCACAGTCAACAAAAAAAAATGGTTGGGTTGATGAGTTGGTGCAGGTTCAAAGGTCGATGCAAAAGACAGATGCAGATCGGCAGGCAGAATTAAGCTTGCTCAAATCAAAAGCCAAGAATATGAAGGAATTCTTTGATAAGACGAAGTCGGCTCCCAGTAAATTTACCTCGAAATGCGGAGTCAGTAATGATTCACAACATCCTGCAGTAGTCTGCACTCTATTCTTTCCAGACGTAGGACCTAACATGAGGTATTATCATAACATAGATGCCTTCGTTCACAGAGCGACAGCCATTTTAGCAAAAGATGGTAACTTTTCTTTCTTTATTGACGCCCTTGTTGGTGGTTTTGTCGCTTATAAATACTCCTATACCAAAGAGTTTGATCAGATAGACAGAGTTTCTACAATGCCATATTAAGATAAGTAAGAATGAATAGGGATTTCCCAATTCACGGCTGGACCGGCCCGAAACCGGCCGGTTAGCCTAGCGTTGTGCAAAAAAATTGAGAAAAGAAAAAATCAAAGAGGCACCAGAAAATGGGAACGTGGCCTGAGTATCTGATGAACAGTATTGGATTGAAGATTTCCCTAGGGATCTGCCTCTTTCTGGTCATTAACATCATGATTGCGAAGATCAACGAAAGGAAGCGAGTCGTAGGCGGAGCTTCGGAAGAAGATCAGAAACTTCAATCAATAAAGACAATGAAGAGGTTATGGATCGGCATGCTTGCCGGCTTTGTAATCTCCGTTGTAATTGGAGTGACACAATTTATCGTCCGTTTTGGTTACTTTACACTTCTACAAGAAATTGGAGTTGTAACCGTAGGGTTTGTCGGCGCTGTTATAGGCGGACTGTTTGGGGTTATTAAGTGGCGGAGTAAGTCTGCTTGAGGCACAACCAGGTGGCGGCACACAGGCGCTGATGCGCTGGTGCGCCCCCGGCCCGTTGGACTAATTTAAGGAGGAAGAAAATGAAATCTTTTTTGACACTGGTAATGGCGGTCCTTTTTTCCACGGCATCACTTGCCCACGCTACGGACAAGATTATCATTGACGGATTCAATGATTGGGGAAAAGGAGGCGCACCTGCGGCGTTTACTACTTGGGCTAAAGGTGGACCACTTGACGGGAGTAAGGAACTACAGGCACAAGCAAGTCAATTTGGGCAAATAGGGACTTACTATGGAAAATACTCAGGATTTGAAGTGATTGAAGAGTCGATAATCGGAAAAAACAATAAGGTTGTCTACGCAATGTTGAATTTGGAATTCGGATCGTTGTTTGGAAGATTTCTTATGTATAAGAAAGCAAATGGTGAGTGGGTGTCGCCGAACTTTAAGTTTCACACAGAACCTGAGGCGATTTGGCCAAATGAGTTAATTATGAAATATATCAAGAAATAGAGGTGCATCACGGGGTGTTGGGGGTAAAGCCCACAGAACGGCTATTTGAGCAAAAAACGGTACATTCCAACCAGCCCCATAGACGCCGACCGCCCGAAATAAGTGGGCGGGCGGGTCATGGGGCACCCCGTTAGCTGAAAGAGAAAGAATGATGATAACCGATGAAAAGCCGTCGTTTTTGAGGATACTTGGTTTTTCGGTCGTTCTCGGAGTATTAATCGGAGTGCTGTGCATCTGGCTATTTTCACCGTTTGAATTCTTCTTCGCAAGTGTCGGCGCTGGAGTAGCATTCGCCGTGACATTTGGAATAGCAAGCACATTCACAAAGCTATCAAGAAAGGCTCATTTCCTGCCAGTTGTGGTTGTTGCTGGTTTCGTAGGCGGATGCGCATGGTGGGCAATAGCAAAACCAAATGTCCCGATTTATGTCTCGGTACTGATAGGCGGCGGATTTGCCGCCGTTGCCATGTGGAATGAATCGGATTTAGTTTTCGGAAGAAAAAGAAAACCCTAGAAAACAGGAAAACCATGAATAAATACAAGGTAATGATGAATGGGCGTAACTTCCAAATTCTTCTTGAAGGAGTCGTTCAAAGAGTAGGTTTCTAGGGGCACCCTTCGGGGACGTTGGTCACTTGTGCTAACTTACATAGGATAACTATCTGAAAACCATGCCACGAACAGCGCGAATCGACATACCTGGAGCGCTTTGACGAGTCATCGATCGCCGCGATATCTACACGGATGACGAGGACAGACAAGCTTTGCGGGGGCGAATTCAAATTGCAAGTGCACCGCGTGAATTTTGATACCTTCCTATGGAAATCAGGTGATTGTGAGGGTGAATTTTACACCTTAAAGGGGCTACGCGTGAAAAAACTGGAATATCTAAGTCTCATTCTCTTGTCAGTATTCATACTTTCTGCTTGCGGAGGAAATAGCTCCAGCACATCTAACAACGATTCCAGTGCAGCATTCGCAGTCGTATCGGCGGGAGACTGGCATTCGGTCGCAACAAAAACTGACGGCACACTCTGGGCGTGGGGATATAACGGTTTTGGCGAACTGGGTGATGGAACTAACGAGGATAAGAACACGCCCGTCCAAATCGGATCTGCAAGCAACTGGAAATCTGTGTCAGCGGGAGGAAGCCACACTGTTGCAATAAGAACCGACGGCACACTCTGGGCGTGGGGGGGTAACGGTTTTGGCCAACTGGGTGACGGTACCAGCGAGGATAGGAACGTTCCCGTCCGAATTGGATCTGCAAGCAACTGGAAATCTGTATCTGCGGGAGAAAGCCACACAGTGGCAGTAAAGACCGATGGTACTCTCTGGGTATGGGGAAATAATAGTAATGGTCAACTTGGAGATGGAACTATGGATGCCAAGTTCATACCCGTTCAGGTCGGATCTGCTACTAACTGGAAATCTGTGTCAGCGGGAGGAAACCATACGGTTGCGGCAAGGACTGACGGTACGCTTTGGGCATGGGGACATAACGGTTTTGGCCAACTGGGCAACGGAACTAACGATGCTGCTAAGATCGCACCTGTCCAGATAGGATCAGCGACCGACTGGCAATCAGTGTCGGCAAGAGGCGACCACACGGCTGCAATAAAAACAGACGGCACTCTCTGGGCATGGGGAGATAACGTTTGGGGCCAACAGGGGGATGGAACGTTGGGAATAGGGCAAAATAAATATACCCCAGTCAAAATAGGATCTGAAACCAATTGGGCAGCCGTGTCTGCTGGAGGTCATTACACGATCGCAACAAGAACTGACGGTACACTCTGGGCGTGGGGAACTGGCCCACTGGGGGATGGAACTGACGATGTTAAGACTGCACCTGTCCAGATAGGGGCCGCGAAAGATTGGAAATCAGTGTCTCCGGGAGGAGGCCACGTGGTTGCGGTAAGAAACGACGGTACCCTTTGGACGTGGGGTGACAACTATTATGGCCAATTGGGAAATGGTATTTCAGGTGAAGAGCAACACAGTAATATTCCGGTCCAGATTGGCTCTTCAATCAACTGGGGATCTGTGTCGGCGGGAAACAGCCATCACACGGTCGCATTAAAAACTGACGGCACTCTCTGGGCGTGGGGTGACAACTATTATGGTCAATTGGGGGACGGAACTAATGTTGCTAAGAACGCCCCTGTCCAGATCGGCTCTGCAAGCAACTGGAAACATATATCGACTAATAAATATCACACAGTGGCAGTAAAAGCTGATGGTACTCTCTGGGCGTGGGGTGACAACTATCATGGTCAGTTGGGGGACGGAACTAATGTTGCTAAGAACGTTCCCATCCAGATCGGAGTCACAACTAACTGGGAATTTGTCTCGGCGGGGAATCGTCACACGGTCGCAGTAAAAGCTGATGGCACTCTCTGGGCGTGGGGTGACAACTATCATGGTCAATTGGGGGACGGAACTAATGTTGCTAAGAACGCCCCTGTCCAGATCGGCTCCGCAACCAACTGGGAATTTGTCTCGGCGGGGGATCGTCATACGGTCGCAATAAGAACCGACGGCACTCTCTGGGCGTGGGGTGACAACTATTATGGTCAGTTGGGAAACGGAACCAACGATACCCAAAACGCTCCCGTTCAGATCGGCTCCGCAACCAACTGGCAATTTATCTCAACAGGAGGTGTTTACACAGTCGGAATAAGAACTGACGGAACGCTCTGGGCATGGGGAGATAACAGTTTTGGGCAACTGGGGGACGGAACCAATGATGCTAAGAATACCCCCGTTCAGATAGGTTCTGCAACGAACTGGCAATTTATCTCAACAGGAGGTGCTTACACAGTTGGAATAAGAACCGATGGTACGCTCTGGGTATGGGGGGATAACAGTTTTGGGCAACTGGGGGACGGAACCAACAATGCTAAGAATGCCCCTGTCCAGATCGGCTCTGCAACGAACTGGCAACTTGTCTCAGCGGGAGGCCATCATACAGTTGCACTAAAGAACAATGGCACCCTTTGGGCGTGGGGAGATAACTATATGGGCCAGTTGGGAAATGGGATTTCAGGGGGAGAGCAATACAAATTCGCACCGATAATGATTCCATGACAGGGCAACCTCCCCTTTTCTGCATTCGTCGGCTAGTACGTTCATACGCTGTCTCTCGACAGAGCTGGATTCTACGTACAGGGACTTGCACCCCATTAGTTTACGCCCACATCACAGCAGCGAGGTCAGACCTCCACAGAGATAATAAGGGTCAGGTCTACATTTTACATAAAATGAAAAATGTAGACGCGACCCCTTACGTTCTCTCCGATGCAGCAGCTAAAAAAGCTAAAGTCAAAATATACAGAGGGTTGGTCAATTACGTCCCAAGAGGCCATCATAATGGTAAAATGGGGATTTTTAAGAAATTTGATACTTACTCATATCAGAATGAGTACAGATTCGTTTTGACGTCTGGTTTCTCTACGCCCTACAAGCTTATCATCGGCGACATTTCAGATATAACAATCATTGGGGCTTCGTCTGATATTAACAACCACATCGAAGTTATCGAGCATCCCTCTGAAGATAAAGAGTAATGGTACAACCATCGGGTGGTGCGGTTACACCGCACACCCTCATGGCGTTGAATGGAAAGAATGAATGGCAAAATTGAAAAATATTGAAATTTCGGCATCCGACATCAACGAATATCTGGATTCTTACTCCGACTTCTCGTTTGAGGTAAAGACACAAAAGGAGCTAGTGAATTTGGGATTTCAGTGTCAACACGGTGGCACTTATGAAGACCCAATAACTGGTAAGTCGCGTGAGTTTGACATCCGAGCGACAAAAAGATACGAGTATCACGAGTCGTTCATCTATAGGCTATGCTTGAGTGTGGAATGCAAGAACATTCGCGCGAATTGTCCACTTGTCATCCATTGTTCGCCGAGAACGGAAAAGGAGAGCTATCAAGATCTAATTTGGAGCAGAATTGTGAAAGGTAGCATTACAGCACAATTCTCTGATCGGGCCTTTCCTTATGCACTTAGAGGAGCCGACTGTGTTTATGTTACTAAAGGCCCGGTAGGCAAAAGCTGCGACCAGGTCGGACGGCGAGACGACAATAAAGCTGAAGTTATCGGCAGTGATGGCGACGTATTTGAAAAAATATCCCAAGCCATTAATTCATCATACGACCTCATCCACTCAAGCCACTACGCAGGTGACGAGAACGTGACTATAGTTTCAAATGTGGTGCCGGTTCTGGTAGTGCCAGAAGGGCGTCTATGGACTGTCTCGTATGACAATTCAGGCGAAATAGTCGAAGGTCCGTCACCTGTATCGACAGCTACTTACTACATTGGAAAATCGTGGTCCGTAAAAGGCCACACCAATACCCAACACTACAGACTTTCTCATCTGGAAATAGTTGAGTTTGGAAGACTGTCTGAGCTGGTGAAGAAACATACCGACCAAGATAAGTTTTCGTCAAAAGTACTTAGAACAAACGTCACTATAAGGCGCGAATGAGTTGCTGAAACTGACATTCAACCATCGGCAACAGCGGTCTACGCTAACGCTCCGCCGCTGGTGCCTTGAGACGTTATGCAACAAAAAACAAGAAAAGGAGAATCAGAAAATGGCTCTAACTCTCGCAAATCTGGACGCCGAAACTCGCAGCTTCGAAACCCAAGAAATACTTGCCGACATTGCCGCAGGAAAACTCTACATTAGCGCCAGACTCAGCCCCGCTGGAGCGCAGGTTTACCCGGAAATTCTCAAAAAAGCCGCTGAACAACATGATGACACTTGGTTTGCATCCCAACTTCAAGGAAAATTTAACGCCACAGAAAACCGAAACGTCAAAGGCAAAATAATCAGCGCTAGTGTCCCCGTGAACGCCCATGAGATGTTGGCAGAAGGAGAGTTCAACAGGTTTTATCTCAGAGGTCTTTGTCTGCGAGCAATTCAAAATAATATTCCTCACCTTGTAATCTATCGCGCCAAAACGGTAAGCAACCCAAGAGCCGAATCAGAAGCCAAAATAGGAACTACCATTAACCCCGCTTCGCTCCTTGCTGACCTTCGTAACAATATCGGAATTGACACGGCGCTCGGATTGCCAGCAGGTCCGAACTCTGGTCTAAGCGCGAAACTGCCTTAAACAAATAAGAGTCGGCCTTCATCGTCAATAGTGGGGGCACGGTCATAATCACTATCAGGGCCGCTTTGCAGTTCAGAAATAAGAGCATCTAAGGGGACGTAGTTGATTAGTTGAGTAGTGGAGGGTAAGTCAACAAATCAACAACGTCCCCTGGCGGCCCCCCAGGCAACAAGCAGAATTTGATAAGAAGCTGACAGAATTGGAGCACCAGTTAGGGCTTACCCCTGGTCAACTCTCAGGAAAGTCTCAGAGAGAACCAAAATGAGGATTCTTAGCTAGGCTATTCGGTAAGTGAGCGGAAGGAGAGCAAGAAATGGCTTTGATTAATTGTCACGAGTGCATGGGCAAAGTTTCTAGTACTGCCTTGTCTTGTCCCAAATGTGGTGCGCCAATCGCCAATTTGAAAGAATACCTTGCAACTGGGACTCAATTAACAACAATACAAGAAACAAGTAAAAGGCTAAAACTGCATTTAGTAATAGGAATGGGGCTATTCATACTAGGATTTGCATTCATAGCCAATGGGCTCGCTGGACTTGGAATAACAGCTTGTGTGGTGGGCTCTCTACTGTATACATTCACGAAGATAAGAATCTGGTGGCATCATAAGTGACGTTACAACCAGCGCCACGACCGGCCCGAAGAACAGGCCGGTCAGGCTTATGCTGTTAAATGGGAAAATATGAAAAGGCTATTTGGGTTTCTATTCTTGATGTCAATGATTTTGATGACTGGCTGCATGCCATTTTGGGTGCATGATTATTATAGCCCCAGCGCGGAGGAGGGAATAGTCAAGAAATCCACTTGTTATGAATCAAGTGGTCCACCCGATACTATCGAATTCAAGCGTGACGGTGTAACTATAAAAGTAATTGCTTCAGAATTGGAGACCGGCGTTTATGTTTTTGTAAGGCTACATATTCCAAAAGGCAAAACGGTCCGACTTGAAAGCCCAACAGTAAGAATCTCAACAACTCCAGGTTCTATCACTGCAGATGGTAGTTTTAGCCCGAATTTGTATACTGGCCAGGCGCCATGGAAAATTAATGAGGCAATGATTGGCGATACAAAAGAATCAACTATAGGATTCTTTGGGCCGAAAACTTATGATAACTACTACTCTATAGGTGCAACGGTAATTATGGATAAGTCAGATAAGTTAATTATTTATATGCCCGCCTTCTACATAAATGACAAAAAGGTGCAGTTGCCGGAAATTCACTTCAAAAAAGATAAATACTTGGAGCTATTCGCGCCTATTAACTGCTGAAAATTGAATCTAACTGTCGGTGTTACTGTTTTCGCTACGTTACACAGCAGACCCTCTAGCCGTTGGCCAGAAGAGAGAAATGAAAGCAAAAATATGCGGAATCTGTTGAACTTTGCCCACCCATCCTGATTGCCGAGCCCGGCCGCTTGGCTCATGGCGGTGCCGTTGCCGGAAAAGGAGGCGCGACGTGGTAAAACCGGGGGAAAGCGAACTCTGGCGGAGGAGCCGATGAAGGCGGTTGCGGCAGCACTGATTTTATCTGGATTCATCTGGCTGGCCGGGCCGGCGGCGGCCTTCAACAGCGCCGAGGTGGCCGCGGAGGCGCAGGCCGGCTTCGTCCAGATCCTCGACCTGTGGCGGAACGAGCAGTACGCGGCACTTTACGCCCGTCTCGATCACCCTGCCGACCGGGGCTGGGACTACTTCGCGTCGCGGATCGTCTATGCGGCCCGGGTTCCCGCCTGCTGCTGGGAACAGCTCCAGGATGTGCAGTCGACGGTGCTCAACGCCGATCAGGTGGTGATCCATGCCAGGGTCGGCTTCGAGGTGGAAGGGGTGGGGACCCGGTTCGTCAGCCGGGATTTCCGGCTGCACCGGAGTGACGGCGTCTGGAAACTGCCGATGGATGATGTGTTGGCCCTCTCCGACTACAACTACCAGCGGATTCCCCGCGAAATCTACGAACGACAGCCCTGACCGCGCCGGCGGCGATCACCGTCAGCCATTCTCGACAATCCGTCCCATCAACGATTCGAAATTCCTGAACATTTCCCGATCAAAAGCACCGCGCAGCTCTTCCCGCATCAGCCTGACCGCATCGCTATGTCCGGTCGCCTTGCGATACGGCCGGTCGGTCGTCAGTGCACAATAGACGTCGCAGAGCGAGACCAGCTGCACGGCATGGGGGATGGCGTTGCCTTTGAGCTGCAGCGGATAGCCGGTGCCGTCGCTCCGCTCGTGATGCAGCCTGACCACCGCCAGGGGGGTGTCGCCGTAGACGCCCAGCTTCTCCAGGTAGTCGTAGCCGAACTGCGGATGTTGCTTGATCTTCAGGTATTCAACGTCCTTGAGGCTGTGGGGCTGGTTGATGATTTCCCGGGGGATGAATGCCATGCCGAAATCGTGGAGCAGTGAGCCGATGGCGACCTCTACCGGGTCATCGCCGGGGTGGCCGAGGTCGGCATGGAGCATGAGGGCCAGGGCCGTAACCTGGATGCTATGGACAAAGGTGTAGTAGTTGTGCGGCACCACCGAGGCGATGGCGGCCAGCGCCCGGCGCTCGGTAGTCGCATAGCGGACGAGGCTTGCCGCGATGTCCCTGCAGCGGGCGGCGTTTGCGGTCCGTTCCGGCTCGGTGAACAGGTCGTCAAGATAGTTGATTGCCGTCTGATAGAGAATCTTGCCTTTCGCCGTGCCGGAGATATCCTCCCGGCCGAGCATGGCGGGAAGGCTGGCTTCGAGTTGCTCGGTCAGCTCTTCGAGGTCGCCGGTCCGCACGTAGAGAAATTCGACGTTGTTCTTTTCGAGCCGAATCCGGTCGGTGACGGCAAAGCGCTGCTCCGGCCCCTTGTACAGGACATGGTTGCCGTCCCGTCGCAAGTAGAGCGGCATGGCGGGGAAGATGTCCGGCTCGATGGCTTCGATACTGACCGGACGATAGTAGGCTTCGTTCATGGCTCGATCCTTGGGCATGTGGGAATTGGTTACGGTGAAGCAGCTCCCGGGCGGTACGTGCAGGGAGCGGGCTTCGGGAGAGGAGCATCGGATCGGGGGTGACGACGTAATCCTCCCCTTTTAATTAATTATCGGTGCCGGCGATGTAAAACTTGAGCGGTGCCGTTGCGGATGCAGCGTAACCGGTCGTTTGTGCAACTAAAAAAAATGTTGCCCGTGGTCCTGCCCCGATCTCCTCAGGCGGCTATTTCGCGTTTTATTTTTTACATAAGGCCGTTGACAAGCGTTGTCGGTCTGGTAGATTTCAGGCAGTGTAACTAAACTGTAACCGTTGTCGGCGCGCGGCCGGTGTTGGAATGGTGCCGGCAAATCATTGGAATGGAGGTCTGCTTGATGGGGATCAAGGGCGCAGCATTGAAAAGCATGATGGGCTTGATAGTAGCCATATCGCTGGCTGGGTGTGGCAAGGACAACACGGTCGTTGTCCAGGGGGCGTCGACGCAGAACGTGCTCGATCCCTTGCAGTTGCAACAATTTGCCACGCCGTTGACGGAGATCCCGGCCGCCGTCCCCGATACGACGAGTCATCCGGGGTACGATTATTATACGGCAGTGGTCGAGCAGACTACCGACTATGATTTCGGGCTACGCAAGAAAGATGGCAGCGAATTCATCAATCCGGCCACCGGCAAACCGATCCGGACGACCGTCTGGGGCTATCGGACCAACGGGGTCAAGACCGGCTATCTCGGCGCCACGGTGGATGCCCGCTCGACGCTTGCCGGCGAAACCGGCCGGCCGGTGATGGTCAAGTACGTCAACGATCTGCGGGACGCGAACGGCCGTTTGCTCACCAAACATATCCTGACGGTCGATCCGACCCTGCACGGCGCCAACATGGGCGAGCCGGAGATCCGGATCGTTACCCATCTGCACGGCGGCCACGTGGCGTCCGAGTCGGATGGCCATCCGGAAGCCTGGATCACCAACGACCCGGCAGCTCAGACCGGCTTGCCGGCCGATCCGGTCAGCGGCCGTCCGGCGCGGCCCAACGGTAATACGGTTACCTATACCTATGCCAACGATCAGCTCGCCGAGCAGCTCTGGTATCACGATCATGCCATGGGGATCACCCGGCTCAACGTCTATGCCGGCCTGGCCGCCAATTACCTCCTGCGCGACAGTCACGAAGATTCGCTCAATTTGCCCAAGGGTCCCTACGAACTGCCGCTGGTCATCCAGGACAAGTCCTTCAACCAGGACGGTTCGCTGCATTATGATTCGAATCCGCTCGTTGCGGCGGACGGCACCCAGAAAACCGACAGCAACGGCAACCCGGTCCGGACCTCGAATCCTGAGTTCTTCGGCAATACGATCACCGTCAATGGCAAGGTCTGGCCCTACCTGGCAGTTGAGCCGCGCAAGTACCGGTTCCGGATCCTGAACGGTTCCGATTCACGGTTCTACCACATGTGGCTCGAACGCACCGACGGGCAACCGATCCCGGTGGGGGCCATCACCCAGATCGGCAACGACGGCGGCCTCCTCCCCGATGCGGTTCAGATCGGCGACAGCCAGGGGAACGGACTGCTCCTGGCCCTTGCCGAGCGGGCCGACGTGATCATCGATTTTTCCAAGTTTCCTGCCGGGACCAGCATTACCGTGCGCAATGATGCTCCTACCCCCTATCCTGGCGGGGATACCGTGTCGCCCAGCACTACCGGCCGGATCATGCAGTTTCGGATCACCAAGCCGCTGGTCGGCACCGATACGAGCGTCATTCCCGCCCACCCCCGGGTGCCGCCCGTGCTCGGCGCGCCGGACAATACCCGCTACGTCGATCTGCAGGAGACGCTGGACAATGTATTGGTCTACGATCCGAACACCGGCGCCATTGCCACGCGGCTGAAACTTTTGCTCAACGGCCTTACCTTCAATGCTCCGGTTACCGAGAAGCCGGTCGTCAATACCGTTGAGGACTGGGTGATCATCAACGATACGGTTGACACCCATCCGATGCATCTGCATCTGGTCGATTTCGAGGTGGTGGAGAAGGGTAGTGTGGCGCCGGGCGCCTATACGCCGGCTGACGGTGCTGGTGGCATGCCGACGGTCGCCCCCGGCGGGCTCCGGCCGAATATTGAGCCGGACGGTGTGCCGGCCGGCCCCGACTCGCCCTATACCGTCCAGCCGCAGGAGCGCGGCCAGAAGGATACGGTGCGGGTCCCGCCGGGCGACGAACTGCTCGGCTCCCAGGGCTACGTCCGGATTCGCGCCAGGTTCGACCGGATCGGCACCTACATGTGGCATTGCCACATCCTGGCCCATGAGGACCATGAGATGATGCGGCCGTTCATGGTGGTGCCGGCACCGTAACCGGCGATGCCGGTAGCTGGAACGTCGAGGGGGCCGGTAATGCCGGCCCCCTCGAATCGTTTACCGGTTTCGACCGGTCTCCGCGGTGTTGCATGCCGGGTCGCCCGGCTCCAGGGTGAAGGTGAAGGTTGCCCCCTGACCGGGTGCACTTTCGGCCCAGATCCTGCCGCCGTGCCGGGCGATGATCCGTTGGACCGTGGCCAGGCCGATGCCGTTCCCTTCAAATTCATCCATCCGGTGGAGGCGCTGCAGCGGAACGAACAGCCGGTCGGCATGGGCCATGTCGAAACCGACTCCGTTATCCCGCACAAAATAGCTGCGGATGTTGCCGGTGGCGACCATCCCCAGCTCAATGACGGTCTGTTCGTTCCGTGATGAGTATTTCCAGGCGTTGTCGATCAGGTTTTCCATCACCGTCCGGAGCAGGTGCCGGTCGCCCGTGGCGGTCATCCCCTCGGCGATGATGAAGCGGACCTGCCGTTTCGGTTCCGCTGCCAGCAGTTCGTCGGCGACTTCCCGGCAGAGCTCGGTCAGATTGAAGGGGGCGAACTCCATCCCGGTCCGGGAGACCTGGGAGAGGGCCAGCAGATGGTCGATCAGGGTGTCCATCCGCGCCCCGGCCCGCTGGATACGCCGGATGTAGTCAATCCCCTTGTCGTCCAGCCGGGGCCCGCAATCCTCCTCGAGCGCCTCGATGAAGCCCCGGATATGGCGGAGCGGGGCCCGCAGGTCGTGGGAAACCGAGTAACTGAATGATTCCAGTTCCCGGTTGACCGCCTGCAACTGGGCGGTCCGCCGGGCGACATTCTTCTCCAACTCCTCGTTGAAGGCCCGCATCTTCTGCTCGGCTTCCTCCCGTTCGCTGACGTCGATGGCAACGCCGCTCACCCCCGTTACCGTCCCTGCCGGATCGTAGACCGGAAAGAGCCAGGTGTCGAGGACCAGTTTGCCGACCCGATGCGTCACCTTGACCTTGTCGCCGGCCAGTGCCTGGCGGAAGGAGGCGACAATTGCCGGCGCGTCGCCGAATTGCTCGTACACGGTGGCCCCGACGACCTCTCCTTCGTGGAGGCCCAGTTTCTCCAGCCCCTTGCCCGTCGAGAGCGTGACGATCCCCTCGCGGTCAAGGTCGAAAAGAATGACCGGGACACTGTTGACGATGCTCTCCAGGTGGATTTGGCTCTCCCGCAGCGCCTCCGCCCCCCGCTTGATCTCGGTGATGTCCCGGACGACCTCGATAGCGGCGACAATGTTCCCTGCCGCATCGCGCAAGGGGCTGGCCGTCACTTCCATGTGGAGGACCCCGGCTTCGGTTCTGGCCGAAGTCTGGCGCCGATGGATCAGACCGTCGGTGAAGCATTCGACCAGCAGGCAGCCATCGCAGATCGTCTCTCGATTCTGGTAGGCCCGGTAACAGTACTCGCCGAGGTGATCCCCCTGCTTCTGCCGATGAATGCGGTTCTGATAAAGGATGCGGAACGAGGTGTCCTGGACTGTCAACGCATCGCCGAGCGCCGTGAGTACCGCCTCCAGCTTGTTTTTTTCCTCGACGATGATGTTTTGGGCCTGCTGCCGCTCCCGCAGGTCGCGGGCAACCGAAAGGAAGAATTCATGGCCGGCATGGCTTACCAGCCGGACGTTGATCTCCATCGGGATGGTACTGCCGTCCCGCCGGCGCTGCTCCGTTTCGAAAAAAGCGTAACCCTGTTTTCTGATCCTGGCGACCAGTTTCTGCCACTCGGCGAGATTGCTGACGTTAAGCGCCAGTTCGTAGATGCGCTTATCCAAAAGTTCGCTGGCGGTGTACGCGAGGTTGTCGCAGGCCTTGTCGTTGACATAGAGAATTCTGCTGTCGCCCGGAGAGACAATGAAGATTGCATCGTTCGACTGGTTGATCAGGGTCCGGAAAATCTCCAGCTCTTCCTGAATTTGCCGGCCGTGCGCCGCGGCCTGTTCCAGCTCGGCAATCCGTTGCCGCAGCACGCAAAGTTCGTCGGCCGGTTGCTCTTGCAACGTTTCAGGAGTCTCCATCGATCAACCTCTTTCCCGCTGGCGGCACGAGTTGCCGGGAAACGGGACGTTGTCCGGCTGGCTTGGCGACAGCCGGAGGGGGGGCAATGCTGAACGAAACTATACATTCCAAATGGTTGGTAATCAACTTAAGCGCTTCTCATCCTGCACGACGGTCGGTCGCCGGCCGTTTCGGGAGAAGCTGACAAGGGGGGTGGGAAAACGATGGGGAGAGCCGGCGACGATGGGGGAATGCCGGCAAAGCGGGATGGCGGCGGCCGGCGCCTAGACCAGCCCGTTGGGAGCAATGTGTCCTTCCAGACCGAGTTCGAGCACTTTTCGGTGCGGCAGGACCCATGCCCGTTCTTCGGTGCTCCAGTGGCCGCCGGCAGTTTTGACCCTTTCGCGCAGTTCGGTTTCGCCGATGCCGATTCGAATCAGGGCGTACCGTTCCCGCTGAATCACTTCGCAGGGGAGCCATTCCTGTTCTTCGATAATCAGTTCGACGGTTTTGTAACGCTTGCCCCGAGCCTTGTCGTAACGGTAACGGACGCAGATCAGCTGCTCACCGTACGATTTGAGCAGGGCCAGGGTCCCTTTCTGCCCCGGTCGCAAGGTGGTGCCGATGGCGATCCTCGACTTGTCTTCCAGGGTGAGGTCGTCTTCAATGAGCGGTGGGGTCAGCTGGTTCGTCGACAGCAGGTTGCCGGAATTCTGGTGCGACATGGCAGTCTCCTTCGCGCAACGTGTTACTGGGGCGGCCGGCGGTACGCCAACCTTTTTGCCGTGCTACCGCTGATCTTTTACCAAAAATGTGCCAGAAATTACTTTCCAGTGATTACGTGGCCTTAGCGGGAGTGAAGACTCAACGGCTAAAGGGCTAAGTGTAAAAAAATTTTACGCTGACATGAATAGCTGAGTGTTGTTGGTGTGTTACGCGGGCGTAAAAATATTTTACAGTAAAAAATTTTTACGCCTGCGCCAGAATCGGCCCCGGCGGCGGAATCGGGGCCGTTCCCTTTACCCGCGGCAAAAAGAAGATAGGATTGTTTCAGGCGTTGGCGAACAATATTTTCCGGAGGATATGCATGACGACCCCGCGCGATACTTCTCTTGACCGGACCCTTCCCCTCGGCAGCGACCCGGCTCTGCGCCGCCGCTTTATGGTGGTCGACGAACCGGACCTCCGGGGAAATCTCCGCTTTGGCTTGCTGCTCGAAATACTCGATACGGTGGCGGAGGAGACTTCGCTTCGTTACGTCAACCGGTTCTACCCCGGCGCTCGGGTCGTCACGGCGGCCATAGACAATATCCTGGTCCGCCATGCCGCCGACGTTACCCGGGATATCGTCTTCCATGCCCGGATCAACCACGTCGGGCGATCCTCTGTCGAAGTCGGCATCCGGGTCGAACAGCCCGGCGAGCCGATGAATCATATCGCGTCGTGCTATTTTACGATGGTGGCCCGCTCGGGAGTCGGCGACTCTGCAGTGAGCCTGGCCCTGCCGCCCTTGGAATATCTCGACGATACCGAACGGCGGCGGGAGCGGAAGGCGGTTGCCCGGCGGGAGGAGTATCGGAGCGAGCAGGCGTTGGTGATTGAACCGCCAAGCCGCGAAGAGTATGAGATCCTCGCCTCACTGCACCGTGCCCAGGAAGAGCCGGGTTTCCAGGGGTTGCTGACGGGGCGGCTGGCCGCCGACGCCTGGGAAAGGATGTATCCTGAGCAGGAAAACGTGCCGCAGAAGATCTTCGGCGGCTACCTGATCCGCCGGGCCTACGAACTTTCGTCCATCTGCTCGGAGCTGGTAGCGCCCGACCGCTCGATCATTGCCGCCGTCAACCGGATCAATTTCTTTCATCCGGTGCGGATGGGGGACAAGCTCCATTACACGAGCCGGGTGGTCGCTATCGACGGCAGTTTCGTCTGTGTCGAGGCAAGTATCGAACGGATCAGCCGCGACCGGACCAGTAAAGCCCTGTCCAATTCCTGCCTGTTTACGTTTGTTAATGTCGATCGCCAACTGGGGCACCGGCCGGTGCCGTCGGTCTATCCGACCACCTATGCCGAGGATGCCCGCTACCTGACCGGGCAGCGGAGTATTCGTTCGCTTACCCGCCATGAGCATCTGATTTGAGGCGGTCGACTGGCTGAGGCAATGATGGTGCGGTGAGGGCACGGCGTTGAGCGGTAACCGCGGCTGGGGACGGTAAGGTGAGATGGTCGGGAGCGACGCGGGCGGAGCGTCCGTGCGAAGACGCTGCCGCTCCTCGCGTCACTGTTGGTCGGCAGGAAGGTCAGGCTGCAAAGCCGTAGTCATCCATCTCGACGGATTCGGCAACCACGTTGAGGAACGAGTTTTCCTGGGTGTCCTTGACGATCTTGGTCACTCCGTGGTTGACGGACCAGATGCTGCCGCAGCTGTTGCACTCCATTATCCCTTCGGCGAAGCCGTCAGCGTGCAGGTCGATGGAGACGTGTTCGTGGTTTTTACAAACGGGGCATTTCATTTCTTTTCCCTTTCTTCTTCGTGCGCCGCAGCTCCTTTTCCGGGGGAAACCCGGGCGGTGTACGGCGCCTCACCGGTGCGGTTTGGTTTTGTTTTAGTGATACTATACTGGGGGTGCTTAAGGAATGCAAGTCAGAAAATTCAAAAAAGTACAATATAACAGTATGTTACAGTATTGTGTATATGGCTTGTTAATCCGATTTTTTATAATTACCGTGCGGGGTATTTTATTTATACTGTAACACCTTGAATGTGTTGACTAATTTTTAAGAAACGGCATTATGTTTTATTTTTGCCTGCCGGTGGTTTAGCTTTCAGTCCATCGGCGTGGCGCGGATGAAACAAAAAAACATCATCTGTCGGTTGGGGTAAACCGCTTGTTGAAACGTCAATGCGGCCGGCTCGTCTCTGCCGGCGCGCGCCGGGCCGGATGCTTTTTCCCTCAGGGGGACTATACTTGTCAATTGAGGATTTCGGCGGCGGATAACGGCAAGACCCTGCCGCAAAGGAGCGTCTATGAGCCGGACATCAATCTGGATACGGGTGGTGAGTCTCCTGGTCATTGTGCTGCTGACGGTGCCGATGGTGACGCTGGCGCAGGATGATGAAAACGAAACAGCAAATTTTACCAAGGAACAGCTGGCGCAGCTGCTGGCGCCGATTGCACTTTATCCGGACGAATTGATCGCCCAGATTCTGATGGCTTCGACCTATCCCCTGGAGATCGTCATGGCCGACCGCTGGGTACGGCAGAACAAGGATCTCCAGGGCGAGGAGCTGGCCCAGGCCCTGGAGCAGCAGACCTGGGACCCGAGCGTCAAGTCGCTGGTAAACTTCCCGTCCGTCCTGGCGATGCTCAGCGAGAAACTCGATTTGACCACCAAACTTGGCGATGCCTTCCTGGAGCAGAAACAGGATGTGATGGAGATGATCCAGGAGCTGCGCCGGCGAGCCGCGGCGGCTGGGAATCTCAAGACTACCGACCAGCAGCAGGTGATCAATCAGGACGATACGCTCGTCATCGAGCCGGTGAACCCGGATGTGGTGTATGTGCCCTCCTACGATCCCTTTGTTGTCTACGGCACCTGGTGGTACCCCGATTATCCGCCATTCTATTTTTACCCGGCTCCGTCGCTGGTGTTCACCTTCGGCTTCGGCATCACCCTCGGCTGGCCGTGGGGCTACGCCTGGGGCGGCTGCGACTGGCACCATCACGATGTGGTGATCAATATCCACCGCAACTACGCCCATAACCGGTTTATCGACCGCAACCGCTATCTCCGGCGTTACGAAGAGCGCCGGATCGTCGGGCCGGATGGCCGCGGTGTGTGGGCGCACAATCCGCTCCATCGGCGGGGTGTCGCCTATGGCGATCGGGCAACCGCACATCGTTTCGGCCAAATGCCGGCCCGCCCCATCGAAAACCGCCGGGAGGTCCGCGGCTTTGGCAGTAGCGGTCGGTCCGTTTCGCCGCCGCGCACCGGCACGGTCATGCCGGAAACCCGCCCCGGACCGGGTGCCGTGCCTCCTCGTACTGTTCCTGCTCCCCGGGTTGGCGGCGGTACCGGTGAGCGGGGTGTCTCCCTGCCGAGCACCGGCAGCCGGGGGGTGCGGGTCGAGCGGGGCCAGGCCAGTCGGCCGGTGGCACCGAGTCCGCGCCGGGAAAGCATTTTCAGTAGCGGCTTCGGCGAGGGCGCCGGCGCCCGGCGGTCGAGCGAACGGGGCCGGAGCAGTTTCGGCGGCGGCTTTTCCAAGGGCGGATTCCAGCCGGGTGGCGGCGGCCGTGGTCAGGAACGGCGCAGATAACCGACGGTGCCGGGCTGGATAAGCCGGCACCGGCCAGACAATGTTGCGGAGGAACAATTATGACGGTTATAACATTCCGGACGCAGAGCATCTGCCGCTCCCTGCTCATCGTACTGCTGATCCTGGCGCTGGGGGGGACGGCCCTGGCCGCTTCGGCCAAGAAACGGCAAAAAAGTTTCGCCACGCCGGAAGAAGCTGTGAAGAGCCTGGTTGAAGCGGTGCAGACCAATAACGACGGAGAACTGGCGGCAATCCTCGGCCCCGGCTCGGGCAAGCTCATTTCGTCGGGCGATCCGGTGGAGGATCGGCAGGGGCGGGAACGGTTCATCAAGCGTTACGAGGAGAAGAACCTTATCGAACACCAGGGTGCCGACCGGGCCATCCTCTCAATCGGCACTGCCGATTACCCGTTCCCGATCCCGTTGGTGAAAAAGGGGCAAAAATGGTTCTTCGACACCAGGGCGGGGCGGCAGGAAATACTCAACCGGCGGATCGGCCGGAACGAGTTGGAAGTGATGGATGTCCTGCGCGCTTATGTCGATGCCCAGCGCGAGTATGCGGCCAAGGATCACGACGGTAACGGCGTGCTCGAATTTGCCCAGCGACTGAACAGTACGCCGGGCAAACACGACGGCCTTTATTGGGAGGCGGGCGAAGGGGAGGAGGAAAGCCCCTTCGGTCCGCTGGCGGCGCGGGCTGACTGCCAGGGGTACGGTCCGCAGTTCAAGGCGGCGCAGCCCGAACCGTTCCACGGCTATTATTTCAAGGTGCTGACGGCACAAGGCAAAGATGCGGAGGGCGGAGCGTTCGACTATGTGGTCAATGGCAAGATGGTCCTCGGTTTCGCCATGGTTGCCTATCCGGCGAAGTACCGGGCCTCCGGGGTGATGACCTTTGTCGTCAACCAGAATGGGGTCATTTACCAGAAAGACCTCGGTAAGGAGACGGCCCGGCTGGCCACGGCGATGAAGGCATACAACCCGGATCCGGGCTGGAAAAAAGTCGACTGACGCCGGACGGAAGCAAAAGCGAAAACGGGGCAGGCCGGAGAACGGGCCTGCCCCGTTTTTCGTCGGGGGAAGGGGGATGGCGGGGGCCTGAGAATGCGGTTCAGGCGAACCGGGTCTGCAGCAGGTAGCGGCCGACCCAGTTCTTGGCAAACTGGAAAGCGGTTCGGCCGCACCGCTTGCTCTTGTCATGCGACCACTGAATGGCGTCCAGCTCCAGTTCCTTCGTCCAGGGGATAGCCACCTGCCGATTGCGGGCCTCCCGCTCGACGCAGAGCCGGACGGCATCGAGATAGCGATCCTGGGAAAAAACGTGGAACGCCACCCAGAGCCCGAACCGGTCGGAGAGGGAAACCTTTTCCTCCATTGCCTCGCTCTGCTGCAGTTCGCCGTTGACGAACTTTCCCCCGAGCTTGTCGGTTTCGTATTCGGGCAGCAGGTGGCGGCGGTTGGACGTCACGTAGATCAGGACGTTTTCCGGCGCCGAGTAGACCGAGCCGTCAAGGGCGCTCTTGAGCATCTTGTAGCTCAGTTCGCCGACTTCGAAGGTCAGGTCGTCGCAGAGCAGGATGAACCGGTACGGCTCGTTTTCCACGGCGGTGAAGATTTCGGAGAGGTAAATGAGGTCTTCCTTCTCCACCTGAATTACCCGGAGTCCTTCGGGGGCGTATTCCTTCAGCAGGGCCTTGACGAGGGACGATTTCCCGGTTCCCCGCGATCCCCAGAGGAGGGCGTTGTTGGCCGGCAAGCCCTTCAGGAACTGGCGGGTATTGTAGGTCATCACTTCTTTCTGCTTCTCGACGCCGAGCAGTTCATCCAGGGTGGTAGTGTCGGTCACCTTGACCGGTTCGAGGAAGCCGGAAAAGGAGTGGCGGCGCCAGTTGGCGGCATGGCAGGCCGACCAGTCGACCGGCTTGACCGCCTTGGGGAGCAGCATTTCGACGGAGCCGAGCACACGCTCGAGCTGGGCGACAACTTCGGGTTTCAGGGTGATCATCGTTCCGGTTCTCTCCTGCAGTGCGTTTGATGGCCGATTCGTTGTGCCGGCAGCGACGGGGAGTCCGGGGGAGACTTGTCCGGGCGCAAAACGCCCGGACGATCGGGTGGAGAGACTAACTGTCTGATTGGTGGCCGGAATCAGCGGGTCGTTCTGTATACGTTATTCGCCGAACCGCTGTCAAGGTAAATTCAATGGCGAGGCGGGGAGTTAGCCCTGCAACTTGAAACGGTTTGCCAGCTGCTGCATGGCGGCGGCTGACCGGGCCAGTTCGGCAGCGGCATCCTCCGTCTGGTGGGCACCGCCGGTGGCGTCGTGAATCACCTGGGAAATCCGCCGCATGCTTTCGGTGATGCTGGTACTGGTGGCGGACTGCTCTTCGGCTGCCGTCGCCACCTGGGAAACATGTTCGATCAGCGGCGTGATCTGATCCTTGATGGTGCCGATTGCCTGGCTGGAAAGCTGGGCGTCTCTGGCGCCGCTCCGGACGCTGGTGGCGCTCTGTTCCATCAGGCCCATCACGTTCCTGACATCTCGCTGCAAGGTGCCGATGATCGACTGGATTTCGTGGGTTGACGAGGTGGTCCGCTCGGCAAGGTTGCGGACCTCATCGGCTACCACCGCAAAGCCGCGCCCCTGGTCGCCGGCACGGGCTGCTTCGATGGCCGCGTTCAGCGCCAGCAGGTTGGTCTGGTCGGCGATGTCCTCGATGGCCACCACGATGTCGCCAATCCGTTCCGAGTTGACCCCGAGCGCCTTGACCGCCTCGGTGGTGTCGATAACCATCCGTTCGATCGCTTCCATCATCGCCGTCATGCTGAAAATGGTCGTTTCGCCGCTGCGCGTGGCATCGTCGGTGCTGGCGGCTTTGGCTGCCATCTGCTGGCAGTTGTGCGAAATGGCGATGCTGACCGACGCCATCTCGTCCACCGCAGTAGTGATGCTGTCCGATTGTTCCGACGCATGTTCCGTCCCTTCGACGATCTGGGCGGAGGTCGCACGCAACTGGTCGGAAGCTCCCGCCAGTTCTCCCGCCGTCTGCTGGATGCCGGCAATGATCCCGCGCATCGATTCCTGCAGGTGTCTCATCGCCGTGAACATTTTACTGAACTCGTTTTTGCGCAGAACGGTGACGGTCTCGCTCAAGTCGCCACCGGCCATCGTTTCCAGGTAACCGATTGCCCGCTGGATCGGCCGGTTGATCGACCAGATGTTGATCCAGCCAAAGATGCCGCCGGCAACGATGAACAGGGCAGGGGCGCCGAACTTGATCAGGGGGGAGGCGGACTGGGCGGTGAGGGCCGCCGCGACGATACAGATGCTGTAACAGACACAGAGGGTGGTCAAGCGGGTTTTGATCGAAAAATTGAGGTAGTAGTTCCACAGCGTTTGCATACCGCGTCTCCCGGCAAGATGATGAATATTATTGCTGTATACAGTTATCGGCAGCGGGCGAAATTTGTTTAACTTATTTGTAATAATTTTGTGTGACCGTCATTCCCTGCGGGGGGGCGGTCGAAAGGGCTGCTCTTGCCGGTTTGTCCAAAACCCCGGCATTGTCAGGCGGGAGCCTGCTTGATGGCGTGTCAACACTATAAAATCACTTGAATATTTTGCGCGTGGCACTTGTCAGGCTAGAAAAATCTAATAAACTCGATGAGAAGTCGGCGCGAAAGGAGGTGACGTTTTGCTGGGCGGCTCATTGTTGGCTGCAACCGGTCAGAGAACGGACCGAATCCAATTCAAGGAGGATGAAGCATGAAACGGTTTAGAATAATGGTGTGCAGTGGCGTGGTTTTGGCGGCAAGCCTGGTTGCGGGTATCGCAACGGCGGCGACGACGGGAGAAATTCTGCTCGGGCGGATGCTCTATTTCGACAAGAGTCTTTCCAGTCCGGCAGGGCAGGCCTGTGCGTCCTGTCATCTCCCCCAGGCCGGCTATGCGGACCCCGACCAGAACCTGCCGGTTTCCGAGGGGGTCATCCCCGGCCGGTTCGGCGGCCGCAACGCGCCGACCGCCGCCTACGCGGCTTTCAGCCCGACGTTTTACTTTGATGTGGCCACTGGCCAGTACGTGGGGGGGCAGTTCTGGGACGGCCGGGCGGCAACGTTGAAGGATCAGGCGAAGGGGCCGTTCCTCAACCCGGTGGAGATGAACAATACCATGGAAGGGGTGGTTGCTGCGGTGCGAAGCGCCCCCTACTCCTCGCTCTTCCTGGAGGTTTATGGCCCCACTGCGCTTGACGACGTGCCGGCCGCCTACGACCTGGTCGCCCAGGCCATCGCCGCATTCGAGAGTTCCAAGCCGGTGAACCGTTTCAGTTCCAAGTTCGATCTCTCGCTGAAGAAGAGTGTCAAATTCACCACTCAAGAGAAGAAGGGGCTCAAACTGTTCAATGATAAGTGTGCCGGCTGCCATCCGAGCACTTCGGTCGACGGCGTTACCCCGCCGCTATTCACCGATCATACCTACGACAACCTGGGGGTGCCGAAGAACACCGAGTTTCCCTACGATATCCTCAACCTTCCCCCTGATCTCGGCCTTGGGGCAATCCTTGTCGATCCGCTCCAGGACGGCAAATTCAAGGTGCCGACCCTGCGCAATATCGAGCTGACTGCTCCCTACGGCCATAACGGCTACTTCAAGACGCTGAAGGATATCGTCCATTTCTACAATACCCGCGACGTCCCGGCGGCGAACTGGCCACCCCCTGAAGTGTCGGCCAATCTGAACACTACCGAATTGGGAAATCTGGGCCTGACGGAAGAGGAAGAAGATGCGATCGTTGCCTTCCTGATGACTCTGACCGACGGTTACGTCTGTCAGTGAGGACTGGAGGCTGAAGGACGGGGCCGGGAGGAATTCCCGGCCCCTGCCGGCGGTCGGGCGTCGCTCAGCAGGACTCCAGTTCCAACTGATGCAGGAGGGCGAGCGCTTCCTCGTCCTCCTGCTCTTCGAACAACTCGCGGATGTTGTTGATGTAAGAATGGACGAGAAACAGTTCGTCAAGCCGCCGGCCGCCATTGTCGGCACCGGTGGCGGCCAGCGCCAGCTTTTCCTTGAATTTCTCCCAGAACAGGTTGCTGTGGGCCGGGTCGTCGATGTAGCGGCGCAGCAGCGCCACAACCTGCCGGGCGTTACCATCGCCGTCAATCCCCTTGAATGTCACATAGCGGTCCGTGGTCTTGACCGCCGCAGCGTTCTTGCTCGGTTTTGCTGGGGCCATCTTTGTTCGTACTCCCTGGTGATGAAAATTTTCGATGTCCCGGCCGGCGGCCGATTTACAGCGGCATCGGTTCGCAGACGTTTTCCGGGGCATTGGCTTCCACCCCGCAGAGAAAACAGACGACGGTCGGTTTGTCGGTAAGATGGGCGACCTCCTCGGTCAGCCCCTTGCTGCGCAGAATACAGATATGGCCCTGGTGTGTGGCCCCGCAACGGCAGGTTTGTTTGGTTTCCATGGATCCCTCCGGATGATTTCGATGAGGCGGCGGCCGGTACTGCCGGAAACGCAATAAGCCCGGCGGAACATCGTTCCCCGGGCTTCGTTGCCGGACAGGCCGCACCCTTACGGCTGGGAAGATTATGGCACAGGCGGTCCGCAAATGCAATCCACCTGCGTACCGCGCGGGGACGGGCGCGTGTCTGCGGCTGGCGCGGCTTAAATGACAACGCCCCCGATCGCGGCGCGACCGGGGGCGTTGTCTGGTGCTGTTGTTCGACGGGATTAGAGACCGAGCTGCTTGAAGAAATCGTTCCCCTTGTCGTCGACGAGGATGAAGGCCGGGAAGTTCTCGACTTCGATCTTCCAGACCGCTTCCATCCCCAGTTCGGGGAAGTCGATGCACTCGACCTTCTTGATGTTCTCTTCGGCGAGGACTGCCGCCGGGCCGCCGATGGAGCCGAGGTAGAAGCCGCCGTGTTTCTTGCAGGCGTCGGTCACCTGCTGGCTGCGGTTCCCCTTGGCGATCATGATCATCGAGCCGCCGTTTGACTGGAGAAGGTCGACGTAGGAGTCCATCCGGCCGGCAGTGGTGGGGCCGAAGGAACCGGAGGCCTTGCCGGCCGGGGTCTTGGCCGGACCCGCATAGTAGATCGGGTGGTTCTTGAGATAGTCGGGGAGCGGCTTGCCGGCGTCGAGGATTTCCTTGAACTTGGCGTGGGCGATGTCGCGGCCGACCACGATGGTGCCGTTGAGGAGGAGCGGGGTTGATACCGGGTGCTTGGAGAGTTCCGCCAGGATCTCCTTCATCGGCCGGTTGAGATCGATCTTGACGCCGTGCTCGTGCTTGCCGCGGTACTGCTCGGGGATCAGCCGCCCCGGATTGCGGTCGAGCTCTTCGACGAAGAGGCCGTCGCGGGTGATCTTCGCCTTGACGTTCCGGTCGGCGGAGCAGGAGACCGCCATTCCGACCGGGCAGGAGGCGCCGTGGCGCGGCAGGCGAATCACCCGGACATCGTGGGCGAAGTACTTGCCGCCGAACTGGGCGCCGATGCCGAGCTTGTAGGCGGCCTGGAGCATTTTCTCTTCCAGCGCGGTGTCGCGGAAGGCCCGGCCGTGCTCGTTCCCTTCGGTGGGGAGGTCGTCATAGTACTTGGCGCTGGCGAGCTTGACCGCTTTCATGCAGGCGTCGGCGCTGGTGCCGCCGACGACGACGGCGATGTGGTACGGCGGGCAGGCGGCGGTGCCGAGGTACTTCATCTTGTCGACGATGAATTTCTCCAGCTTCTCGGGGGTGAGGAGCGCCTTGGTCTCCTGGAAGAGGGAGGTCTTGTTGGCCGAGCCGCCACCCTTGGCCATGAAGAGGAACTTGTAGGCGTCGCCGTCCACGGCCTGGATGTCGATCTGCGCCGGCAGGTTGGTGCCGGTATTCACCTCTTTGTACATGTCGAGGGCAACGGTCTGGGAGTAGCGGAGGTTTTCCTCGGTATAGGTCTTGTAAACTCCTTTGGAGAGGGCTTCTTCGTCCTTGCCGCCGGTCCAGACCTGCTGGCCCTTTTTGGCGATGATGGTGGCGGTGCCGGTGTCCTGGCAGACCGGCAGCTCGAAGTTGGCGGCGATTTCGGCGTTGCGCAGGAAGGCGAGGGCCACGCCCTTGTCGTTCTGGGAGGATTCCGGGTCGCGGAGGATTTTCGCCACCGACTCGTTATGCTCCGGCCGAAGCAGGAAGGAGACGTCGCGCATCGCCTCGTTGGCGAGAATGGTCAGCGCCTCGGGGCAGACCCGCAGCACGTCCTGGCCGGCAAATTGCTCGACGGTGACGTACTTTTCGGAGCCCTCGATCTTGCGGTACTTGGTGCTCTCTTTCCCGAGGGGAAACGGTTCCTGGTAGACGAACGGCTTGGTGGACATCGTGTGCTCTCCTTTCGTTGAGTGGATCAGGTTGGCCTCGGCGGCTGCAGGCCGAAAGTGAGGCTCTTGCCGGATTGCGAACGGAACGATGATAAATGCTGTGTATACAGTATGCAACGGGCATCTTATTTAAAAAAAATCAATTTGTCGAGAGGGAAGTTGCGCTGATTTGGTTCATGAAACCGCTAAATTTCGCGGCATCCGTGCCGATTAGGTAAATATGGGAGAGCATCGCGCTCTTCCTTAGCCATCCTACCCATAAGGAACGGATTTGCCCATGGCCAAGAGCGCCCGCACCGGCGAGCCGATCCCGGACGAAACGAGCCGTTATGCCGGCTATGACCGGATCATGGGGAGTATCTCCTGGCTCCTGATCGCCCTGGTGTCCCTCGACATCAAGTTGCTGCAGCCGCGGGCACACAGCGGGCTGGTGCTTGCCGTCCTCTGCCTCGGGCTGTTCGGCTACAACGTGGCGGCCCGCTATCTGGTGATGCGGGGGCGGTCGGGACCGTACAAGACCTTTGTCGACCTGATGGTCTTCCTGCTGTTCATCGTCGGCGTCTCCTGGTTCACCGGCAAGATCACCAGCCCGTTCACCTCCCTGATTTATCTGGTGCTGATGACCACCTCGCTGACTCAGGGGCGACGGGTGACCTATTTCATGGCAGCCCTGGCGATCTCTTCCTACGTCCTCCTCAGCTCGGACGACTTCACCGCCTATTTTGCCGATCGAACCAATTTTATCCATTATGTCCTGGAACTTTTCCCCTTCATGCTGATCGCCCACCTGGGGGCGATGCTGTCGGGCGAGGCAGAGAGCGCCCGGCAGGAAATCGAAAAGCTCTCACTCACCGACGAAGTGACCGGCCTGAACAACATGCGCAACTTTTTCCACCTGGCAGCGGCCCAGGAGCGGATGGCCCACCGCTACGGCCGTCCCTTCACCATCTGCATGCTCGACGCCGACAACTTGAAGAAGATCAACGACCGGCATGGCCATTTTGCCGGCACCGAGCTGATTTGCCATATCGGCCGGATCATCTCGACCTCCATTCGCAGCACCGATATCGCTGCCCGTTATGGCGGTGACGAGTTCGTCATCATGTATGTCGAGGCGGACAAACGGGATATCGAAGCGGCAGTGGGGCGGCTGATCGCGGCGTTGCGGGAAACTCCATTCATTTTCGATGGCCAGGAATTTTACACGACACTGTCGGCGGGGATCGCGTCCTATCCCGAGGACGGTGACGATGTGGCGACAGTCATGTCCCGGGCAGACGAGGCGATGTATTTCAGCAAGCATCACGGCAAGGATCGGCTGACAATCTACGGGCCGGAAACCGCCGGCAGCGAGACGAACCGCGAACTTCGCCCCCTTCACCTTGCGCAGGGCTAACTCTTCTGGTAAATGTAATAAGAATATCGTACGGTTGCCACACGGGAATGCGAAAATGCCGCCAGGCAACGCGAACCATTGACCGGGGGGAGACAGCGATGAACATGCCGGAAGTGAAGGAAATTGCCAAGCAGCGCGGAGTCAAGGCCGGGACGAAGAAAAAAGGGGAGCTGATCCGGGCCATTCAGCAGGAGGAAGGGAACGAGGCCTGTTACGAGACCGGCAAGGCCGCTTCCTGCGGCCAGGATGAATGTCTCTGGCGCGGCGACTGCAAGTAAAGGGAGCAGGCGGGGGGCCGATCCCGGAAACGGCTGAAAAAAGACCGGCAATGGCCGGTCTTTTTTTCGCTCCGGTCATTCCTGGCAGCGGGCGCAGAAGAAAGTACTCCGCCCTCCCAGCCGGCTCAGGCTGATCGGGGTGCCGCAGGTGGGGCAGGGTTTGCCGTCCCGGCCGTAAACGGCGAGGCGGAGGGCGAAGTAGCCCGGCGCGCCGTCGCTGTCGGTGAAATCCTGCAGCGTGGTCCCGCCTGCGGCGATCGCCTCCAGTAAAACGCTCTTGACCGTAGCCGCGAGCTTCCGGTAGTCGTCGGCATCGAGCGAGGCGCTCGGTCGGTCCGGCCGGATGCCTGCCCGGAAGAGAGCTTCGTTGGCGTAGATGTTTCCCACCCCGACCACCACCCGGTTGTCCATCACCAGCAGTTTAACCGCCAGTCGCCGTTTCGCGCCGCATCGCTGCAGATAGTGGCCGTCGAAGACGTCGGTGAGCGGTTCCGGACCGATGCCGGCCAACGGCGGCAGGGTGAACGGATCGTCTTCCGTCCAGAGCACCAGGCCGAAACGGCGCGGATCGCGGAAGCGGAGACTGGTTCCGTTGTCGAGCAGCAGGTCGAAGTGATCGTGTTTTGTCGCTGGCTGTGTCGTGGGGACGATCCGTAGCGAGCCGGACATCCCGAGATGGATGAGTAGCGTGCCGCAGTCGCAGCGGAGCAGCAGGTACTTGGCACGACGCTCGACGGTGGTGATCGTCCGCCCGACGAGGCGTTCGTTAAGCCCGGCAGGGAACGGCTGGCGGAGTTTGGCGACTCGGGCGACGACGGCGACGATGGTCCGACCGGTCAGGTGGGGGGCGATACCGCGCCGGGTGGTCTCGACTTCGGGGAGCTCGGGCATGGGATTCTCCGGAAAAGTTTCGCAGTTTCAGATGATTGGCTTGACAGGTCAAAACGATTGACCACGCCTGGCAAGCAAGGTATAGTAACTTCCTCCTGCCGGTCAGTGCCAGATTTATCTTTCAGGAAACCCATGTCCGTCGTCGATCTGCGAAAAATTCCCCCCCAGAGCCTGGAAGCCGAGATGTCGATCCTCGGCGGCATTCTCCTCGACAACGAGGCGATCAACCGCACCCTGGAGATCATCGAGGCCGAAGACTTCTACCGCGAATCCCACCGTAAGCTGTTCCGGGCGATGGTGGAGCTTTCCAGCCGCAGCGAGCCGTGCGACCTGATCACCCTCACCGATCTGCTGAAGCGGCACGGCGAGCTGGAGGAAATCGGCGGCGCCGCCTATCTCGCCACCCTGGTCGATTACGTGCCGACGGCGGCCAACATCGCCTACTACTGCAAGATCGTCAAGGAAAAGTCGGTTTCCCGGCGGCTGATCACCGCCGCCACCGAAATCGTCACCATGGGGTACGACGCCGAGACCACCGTCGACGAACTGCTCGACAGCGCCCAGAAGAGCATCTTCGAGATTTCCGACAACAAGCTCCGCCCCGCCTTTACCCCGGTCGGGGCGATCCTCAAGGATACCTTCCGCCACATCGAAACCCTCTACGAGAAGAAGGAGCACGTTACCGGCGTCCCGACCGGCTATTACGACCTGGACAAGATGACGGCCGGCTTCCAGCGCGGCGACCTGATCATCATCGCCGGCCGCCCGTCGATGGGGAAGACCGCCTTCGCCCTCAACATCGCCCAGTATGCCGCGGCCCATGCCGATTCGCCGGCGCCCGCCGCCATCTTCTCCCTGGAGATGAGCAAGGAACAGCTGGTGATGCGGCTGCTCTGCTCCGAGTCGCGGGTCGATGCGAGCCGGCTCCGGACCGGGCACCTGATCGATACCGACTGGCACAAGCTGACCAGCGGTGCCGACAAGCTCTCCAAGGCAAAACTCTTCATCGACGATACCCCGGCGATCCCGATCATGGAGATGCGGGCCAAGTCGCGGCGGCTGAAGGCGGAGCACGGGCTGGGGCTGATCGTTGTCGACTACCTGCAGCTGATGCGCGGCGGCGCCCGGGTCGAGTCACGCCAGCAGGAGATCTC
The DNA here is from genome assembly GCF_027943965.1 of Geotalea uraniireducens. NCBI lineage: Bacteria > Pseudomonadati > Thermodesulfobacteriota > Desulfuromonadia > Geobacterales > Geobacteraceae > Geotalea > Geotalea uraniireducens. The sequence goes on from NZ_AP027151.1 coordinate 957,670, forward strand.
GGAGATCTCCCGCTCGCTCAAGGCCCTGGCCAAGGAACTCGATGTGCCGGTGGTGGCCCTTTCCCAGCTCAACCGCTCCCTGGAGAGCCGGACCGACAAACGCCCGATGATGAGCGACCTGCGGGAGTCGGGGGCCATCGAGCAGGATGCGGACGTGATCATGTTCGTCTACCGCGATGCCGTCTACTGCGACGACTGCAAGAAGCGGGACGGCTCCTGCACCAAGGGGCACGAGAAGGACGCCGAGATCATCATCGGCAAACAGCGTAACGGCCCGATCGGCACGGTGAACCTGCTCTTCAACGGCGAATTCACCCGTTTCGAAAACCTGGATAAGCAGCACGAATACTGAGACGAGTCCGACTCCCCGGGCTCCGGGCTCCCTCCCGAACGAGGTTCATATGATCGATCCGACAGCACGCATCAGCTCCACCGCCACCATCGCTCCCGACGCCGAGATCGGCCCCAACGTGACCATCGGCGACCACTCCCGCGTCGGCAGCGGCACCACAATCATGGCCAATGCCGTTGTCGGCCCCTGGACCACCATCGGCGAGAACAACACCATCCATTTCGGTGCCATCGTCGGTCACGATCCCCAGGATTTCGGCTACAAGGGGGAGGAGAGCTACACGATCGTCGGCAACGGCAACATCATCCGCGAGTATGCGACCGTTCACCGGGGGAACCGGCCGGGGACGAAAACGGTGATCGGCGACAACAACTTCCTGATGGTCCAGTCCCACGTGGCGCACAACTGCGAGGTGGGAAACAATATCATCCTCGCCGGCGGGGCGCTTCTGGCTGGCCATGTGGTCGTGGAGGACCGGGCGATCATCTCCGGCAACTGTGTTGTCCACCAGTTCGTCCGGATCGGCCGGTTCGCGATGATGCGCGGGCTGTCCCGCACTTCGCGCGACGTGCCGCCGTTCTGCATCATGGACGATACCCATACTGTCAAGGCGCTCAACCTGGTGGGGCTGCGGCGGAACGGTTTCGACCAGTCGCGGATCAGGGCGCTCAAAAATGCCTTCAAGCTGCTCTTCCTGGCCGGGCTGAACATGCAGAATGCCCTGGCCGAAGCGGAGCGGACCCTGCATATTACCGATGACGTCCGCGAGCTGCTCGATTTCATCAAGGGCGCCAAACGGGGTGTCTGCTTCGGCCGCGGTGTGATCGTCGACGTCGAAGAAAAGGAGTAGGGGCGAATCTTGTATTCGCCCAGGCTTCCCATTCTCAAGATCGCATGCGTAGGGGCAGGTCCCTGTGCCTGCCCAATCAGAGCCTACCCGGACAGGGCGGCCACGGGGGGGCGCCCCTGCATAATCATTCATCGAGGTATAAACCAATGACCCCATACACTCCCCTCCGGCAGCTCCCCGCTGCCGCCGGCTATTCGCAGAACGACGTCTTCGTCCTCTTTGGTGAGCTGTTCGGCCGCGGCTACGCCAACGGTGTCGTCGACGAGGCGCGCAACGCCGGCATGACCATCATCGGTGCCACCGTCGGCCGCCGGGACAACAACGGCCCGCTGCGCCCGCTGACCGCCGAGGAACTGGCAGAGGCCGAGGCCAATCTCGGCGGCCAAATCATCAATGTTCCGCTGGAGGCCGGCTTCGACCTCGAACCGGCCGGCAACGGCCTGACCCCGGTCGACCAGCTCAAGGGAGTCAAACCCGAGACGGTTGCGGAAACGGCCCTCGATATGGCGGCGGTGGAAGAGTCGCGTCAGCTCGGGATCGGCCGGTTCCGGGGCAACCTGGCTGCCTTTGTTGCCGAGCTGGAGCAGCTGGTGCCGGCGGGGGCGAACCTGCTCATCGCCCATACCATGGCCGGCGGCATTCCCCGCGTCCGGACCCTGATGCCGATCCTCAACCGGGTCTTCAAGGGCCAGGGCGACCGCTATCTCTCCTCGGCCGCCTTCTGGCAGTCCGATGTCGGCCAGCTCTGCTCGCTCAGCTTCGACGAGGTCACCGCCGATACCTTCGCGGCACTGATCGAGGCGACTGCGGCGCTCCGCGGCCGGGTCGAAGGGGCAGGGGGGCGCGTCGCCTATACCGCCTTCGGCTATCATGGCTGTGAAGTACTGATCGGCGGCGACTACCGCTGGCAATCCTACACCCCCTACCTGCAGGGGTGGGCGAAGATCCGCCTGGAAGAGGCCGCCGCCCGGGCCTGGCAGGCGGGGGTGAAGGCGACGGTCTTCAACTCGCCCGAAATCCAGACCAATTCCAGCGCTCTCTTTCTCGGGGTGGAGATATCCCTCTATCCACTGCTGACGGCGTTGCGGCAAGAGGGGGATGGGCCGGCGGCGGAGGCGCTCTGGCAGGAGTGCCGGCAACTGCTCAAAGAGGGGGAGACGGTCGAAGCCCTGTTGGCGAAGGCCGGACAATATCTTGCCTCTCCCGAGCTGGCCGCTTTTGCCCGCTACGAGGAGTGGCCGCAGCATAATACCGCCGAGCAGGCGGCGCTGATGCTCTCCGCGTCGGGCGACTTGATGGCGATGAACGCCGACCCGAAACAGATCGTCTGCGCGGTCCTGTCGCGGGCGGTTTTCCAGGCGGTCGGCCGGCTGATGTTCGATTATTCCTGGGCTCCGGCCGCCCCGGCCATCTGGCTGAACCATGACGTCATTGCCCGGAGATTGACCGCCTGACGGCGACCTTTTTTGGGTCGCCGGCGACGGTTTCCGTCACCGCCGCCGGCATCGTTTTCTTGCCCCGCCCGGTGAACGCCCATTCGCCGGGCGGTTTCATTTTTGTAACACTATGGTTGGTTGGTGGTATGGTGCTTGCATCTTTACTGACACACAGCAGCAGGTGATAGACGATAATACTAAACCATCCGCGAGGATGGGGCGGAAAGCCCACAGGGTCTCCCTGAGACAGCCGGGTTGCCGAAATGTCACGCAATGATATCCGGCCCCGGCTTTTTTTGCGCCTAAGATGGCGCCCTGCCGCCGGGAAGGGGTATCCGGCGCGAGGAGAGACCAATGGGCACGTACGGGCGCGGGTGTCGGTGGGGGATGATGGCGATCCTGATTGTGACGGGACTGGGCGGGGTGATGGCGAACCCTGGCAGTGCCCGGGGGGACGAAGCCCTGGTGTTGAAGCGAACCGTGCCGCGCCGGGAGGCGGGGCGACTGCTGAATGAATCCGTGCCCCAGCGTTTGCCGGCCGAGAAAAAGTTATTTGCCCTCGTCCCCAATGATGATGGTGACGTCTCGCTGGCTGTCGGCGGGGTTTCCGTCGATGTGAGTTACAACAATCTTCTCCCCGAGGACGAGGGGCAGGAACAGCTCAAGCGGATCACCCAGCAGCAGGACCCGCTGATTAACGGTATTGCCGTGAAGCTGGCCTTCCACTTCTGATTCCAAGGTAAAGGTCGACCGGTCACGCGCCGGGTCAAAAATAACAACGCCCCGTCGGGATTCCGGCGGGGCGTTGTTGTCTTGAGTGGCGGCAAGGTCAGCGGACCAGCTTCGACAGTTTTTTGAATTCGTCGGTGCCGGCCACCCGCAGGAGCTGGAAGAGGGCCGCTTCGGTGGAAGTGATTACCGCTCCGGCATCCCGCGCCGTTTCGAGGCCGATAAACCAGTTATCCCGCCGGCGGCTCATCACCGCATCCCGGACGAGGTGGACGCGGTAGTCGCGCTCCAGGAGTTCCAGTACCGTCTGCAGGACACAGACGTGGGTTTCCATACCGGTGATGATCACCTGCTTGCGCCCCAGTTCGGCGAGCCGGTTGAGGAACGACTGATCGCCGCAGCAACTGAAGGTCATTTTTTCGTAGGCCGGGCCGGCAAAACGGTCGCGCAGTTCCGGCAGGGTGCAACCGAGGCCCTTGACGTACTGTTCGGTGGCCAGAACCGGGATTCCCAGCTCCCGGGCCGCTTCCAGCAGGATGCCGGTATTGGCGGTCAGCTGGCCGAGCACCTCCTGGTCCATCGCCGCGCAAAGCCGTTCCTGCACGTCGATGACCACCAGCACTGCCTGATTCCTGTCGAGAAAGAACTTGTCCATCACGCCCATAAACCACCTCCCGGATATTTGTCGTTAGTCCTTCCTGATATCGATCGCCAGCTCCTGGATCTTCTTCCGCAAGGTGTTCCTGTTGATGCCGAGAATTTCCGCGGCCTTCACCTGGTTGCTGCGGGTTTTTTCCAGGACGAAGCGGATCAGCGGCCGTTCCACCTGTTTGAGCACCAGGTTGTAGATGTCGCCGCTCTCCATCTTGTCGAGATTGGTCAGGCTCGCCCGCAGCTTCATGTCGACCAGGGCCTCAAGGGAGAGCTCGTCGGCGGCGGTCGGTCCCCCTTTGTGCTGGATATGCAGCCCGGGGAAGTCGGCCGGGGTGAGCAGCGGGTCAGACGAGAGAATGACCGCCCGCTTGATGGTGTTCTCCAGTTCCCGGACGTTGCCCGGCCAATCGTAGGCGGCAAGCAGGTTCATGGTGTCGGGAGCGCATTTCTTGATCGGGACCTCCAGCTCGGTGCAGGTCTTGCCGAGAAAGTAGTCGACCAGCAGCGGGATGTCTTCTTTCCGCTCCCGGAGCGGCACCAGCTGGAGCGGCACTACGTTGAGCCGGTAGTAGAGATCCTCGCGGAACTGCTTCTGCCGTACCTGCTCTTCGAGATTCTGGTTGGTCGCCGCGACGATCCGGACATCGACGGCGATATTCTGGCTGCCGCCGGTGCGGGTCACCTCCTTCTCCTGGAGAACCCGGAGGATCTTGGCCTGGAGATCCAGCGGCATGTCGCCGATCTCGTCGAGGAACAGCGTCCCGCCGTTGGCCTGCTCGAACTTGCCGAGCTTCCGTTCGACGGCGCCGGTGAACGCTCCTTTCTCGAAACCGAAGAGTTCGGATTCGAGGAGTTCTTTCGGGATTGCCGCGCAGTTGAGGGCGATGAACGGTTTGCCGATCCGTTTCGAATTGAAGTGGATTGCCCGGGCGATCAGCTCCTTGCCGGTCCCCGATTCTCCCTGGATAAGGACGGTGATATCGCTTGGCGCCACCTTGCCGATGGTCTTGTAGACTTCGCGCATTGCAACCGAGTTGCCGACGATGGTCTTTTCGAGCAGATACCGCTCTTTGATCTCTTCGCGGAGGATCGACATCTGGGCGGTCAATTCCCGGGCTTTGCTCACCTTCTCGATGATCGCGTCGATGATGTCGAGATCGAACGGCTTGGTTATGTAGTCGTAGGCGCCCCGCTTCATCGCTTCGACGGCGTTTTTCATGCTCGCCTCGGCGGTCATGATTACCACCAGGAGGTCGCTCTTCAACTCGCGCACCCGATCGAGGAGATCGAGTCCAGTAATTCCCGGCATCTTGATGTCGAGAATGGCCAGGTCGTAATCGCCGGCCTGGATCTGGCGGAGGGCTTCTTCGCCATCCCGGGCGAGGTCAACGGTAAACCCCTTTTTCCTGAGGGCCTTTGATAGGACCCAGCGCATGCTTTCTTCGTCGTCGGCAACCAGAATGCGATTCAATGACATAGAATAAAACCTCGAAAATCGGGCAGCAGCCGGTCGGCCGGGGGGACGCTCGCTCCGCTCCCGGCCCTGGACTGCCGCCCTATTGAATTAATGGCACCATCACGGTGAAGGTCGTTCCTTTGCCGGGCGGCGACTCTACCTTGATCATTCCCCGGTGTTCCGAGACGATTTTCTGGCAGATGGCGAGGCCGAGTCCGGTGCCGGTCGCCTTGGTGGTGAAGAAAGGGGTGAACAGGTGCTCCAACTGCTCTTTGCCGATCCCCGGGCCGTTGTCGCTTACCTCGACGGCCACCATCCGGGAGCGTCGTTCCCCTTTCTGGGTCATGCTGTAATCGGAAATCACCCGGCTGACGATTTTGATCATTCCCCCCTCATCGACTGCCTCTTCGGCGTTCTTGACGAGGTTGAGGAACAGCTGGGTCAGCAGCCCCTCATCGGCCAGGATCGGCGGGATGCTCGGGTCGAATTGCTGCTGGAAGGTGATGTTTTTCCCTTGGGCCGAACGTTTCTGCAGGGTGATGATGTCGCCGAGCACCTTATGCAGGTTGACCTTGGTCAGTTGCAGCCGCCGGGGCGAGGCGAGGCCGAGGAGTTCCTCGACGATCCGATTGACCCGTTCCACTTCCCGGATCATCACCCGGACGTTGTCGCGCAATTCGCTGTCGGCGGGGAGTTCCAGTTCGAGCAGCTGGGCCGCGCCCTTGATCCCCCCCAGCGGGTTCTTGATCTCGTGGGCGAGCCCGGCGGCGAGGGTGCCGAGCGTCGACAGCCGGTCGGCGTGCCGGACCGCCTCCTCCAGTTCGCGGATGTTGGTCAGATCCCGCAGGACGAGGATCGTGCCGATCGGTTCGCCGTTCTGGAGCAGCAGCGGGAAGGTGGTGGCGGAGACCGGCGTCAGGTGCTTCCCTTTCTTGAGGACGATGTTCTCGTAGTCGACGATGGTCATGCCGGTGGCCGAGGTCTTGCCGACCATCTCCAGGAGGATCGTCTCCCCCTTGAGCAGGGTGGCGAACAGCGTTCCCTGGGCCTGGCGCCGGGAAATGCCGGTAATCTCCTCGGCAGCCGGGTTCATCAGGGAGACCGTTCCCCCCAGGTCGATGACGATGACGCCATCGCCGACGCTGTCGATGATGTTGGCGTAAAACTCCTGGCTCTTGTCCCGGATGGTCATGCCGCCTCCGCGGTAAAGAAGCGGTTCAGTGCTTCGAGGAGGGCTTCCTTGCCCTCGATAGAATTGATCTGCTTCCTGAACTGGGCGGCGCTGGCGATGCCGCGGGAATACCACGAAACATGCTTGCGCATCTCCCGTACCGCTACCCGTTCGCCGGCAAGGTCGGTAAACAGCTCCAGGTGACGCAGGGCAAGCTGCCGCCGCTCCTCGACGGTGGGGAGCAAGGGGGGCTCACCCGCCAGCAGTTGCCGGACCTCGCGGAAGATCCATGGGTTGCCGAGGGCGCCTCGGGCCACCATCACCGCATCGCAGCCGGTTTCCGCCAGCATGGCGACGACATCGTCCGGGGTGAAGAGGTCGCCGCTGCCGATGACCGGAATGGCGACCGCTCGCTTCAGTTCGGCGATTTTTGCCCAGTCGGCGTGACCGTCGAACATCTGCGCCCGGCTCCGCGGATGGAGCGTAATGGCATCGCACCCCTCGTCGGCGGCGATCCGGGCGATCTCCAGGAAATTGCTCTCATCGCCGCTCCAACCGCTGCGAATCTTGATCGTCAAAGGCAGGCGCGTCGCCCGACGGGTCGCCCTGACGATGGCGCGAACCTTGGCCGGCTCCCGGAGCAGGGCGCTGCCAGCGCCGCTGCCGACCACCTTCCGCACCGGGCATCCCATATTGATGTCGATCAGGTCGCCGTACGGCTCCACGAGCCGGGCACCTTCGGCGAGCAGCTCCGGGTCGTCGCCGAACAGCTGGATGCCGAGCGGGCGGTCTGCTGCCGTGCTTTGCAGCAGTTCGAAAGATTTTTTCCCTTCCCGGACCAGGCCGTTGACACTCACCATTTCGGTAAAGCAGAGGGCCGCCCCCTGCTCCCGGGAGAGCAGACGGAACGGCAGGTTGGTGATTCCGGCCATGGGGGCGAGCAGCAGGTTGTTGGCCAGTGACAAAGAACCGATGGAAAAGCTTGTTATCATTATGCTGCTGTCTATAGTGGCGGTATGGTGCTTAAAATTTAGGCATAGTAGCATGTGAAAGGAAAAAGGCAAGCAGTTTTTTTGAGGAATCGGCCCCTCGGGGAGGGTGATTGACATTTGCTCCGGCGATCATTACCCTGCTGCTCGATGCATGAGCGAGTTCTCTGCCGGCGTTGCCGGACGGGAACCGGCGATGGGCCCGGGAGGCACAATGGAACTGGTTGGTGGGTTCATGGTGATGATGGGGATTATCGGTTTCTTCCTGGCGGTGGTCTGGCTGGTGATGCCGCTGGTGCTGTTCGCCATCAAGGGGAAAGTCGATCGGATGCTGGTCCTGCTTGAAGGGGTCGAGCAGCGTCTTGCCGCTCTTGAGTCACGGCAGGCCGCGGCCGCTGAATCCGCCGGTGCCGTTGCCGCAACGCCCCTGCCGGCGGCCGGTGCCGCTGGGGAGCCGGTCGAACCGACCGATTAATCCGTGGCGCTTTGCCGCGGTGCCGGCGTCATGCCCCGGCGACCATCCGGAAATTCTCCCGCAGATGGTCTTCTTCCCCCTTGGCGATGACCCGCTCTACGTAGCGGCAAAAACACTCCACGACCTGCGGGTCGAAGTGAGTCCCCGCACAGCTTCGCAGCTCTCGCAGCGCCTCGCGGACCGTAAATCCCTTCTTGTACGGCCGTTCTGAAACCATGGCGTCGAACGAGTCGGCGACCGCCACGATCCGGGCCGGAAGAGGGATCTCTTCCCCCTTGAGCTGCTTCGGGTAGCCGGTGCCGTCGTACCGCTCGTGGTGGTAGAGAATCGCCGGCAAGACCTCTTTCAGTTGTGAGATCGGCGTGAGGATAGCCACCCCCTTCTCGGGATGGAGTCGCAGGGGCGGAAATTCGTCTTCCGAGAGGGCGGCCGGTTTTTCCAGCACCGCCTCGATGACGCCGATCTTGCCGATATCGTGGAGCAACCCGCCGAGTCTCACCTGTTCGATCATGCTTTCCGACAGTCCCATCTCGGCGGCCAGCCGTGCCGCGATTCGCATTACCCGCTCCGAATGGCCTTTTGTCCAGGGAGATTTGGCGTCGATCGCATTGGCCAGGCTCGCCACGGTGTTGATGAAGAGGCTGCGCATGTCTTCGTAAAGACGGGCGTTCTCCAGCGCCACCGCCATCTGGGAAGCGATCTTCTCGATGGTGAAGGTTTCCTGGCGGGCGAAGGCTCCCGGTTCCGTGTCGCCGAGCAGTAACACCCCCTTGATTTCGTCTTTTGCCACTAGCGGGATGGCGACCAGCGACCTGATGCCGGCAGCCAGCAGTGCCTTGTCGACCGGCGAGGGATCCCGCGATTTTTCGAGATAGGCGATGCTGGCGCTCCGCCCGGTCTGGAAGGCCTTCCAAGCGGTGCTCCGACCGCCGCCCAGGCTGGAGCCGGCCTGCAAAAGCGGTGGGACCGGCAGCTGTTCGCCGTGGGAGGCCATAACCACCAGCTTGTCGCTTTCCACCTGCAGAATGGCCACGAATTCGCAGCGGATGATCCGCTCGATCTGGGCCATGGCCGTTTCCATAATCTTGTCCCGGCTCAGCGAGGAGGAGATCGCCTTGTTGATCTCATCGAGGGTTAGGATGATGTCGATCCGGCCCGCCAGGTCAATGGCCATGTCCAGCGATTCGTCGAAGAGCTGGATGTGGGAGGTGACAAGGGCGGCATGGGAGACCAGGTCGCGGATGATGGCGGTTTCGTCGTCGGAAAAGGGGGGCAGTTCGCGGGTCCGGGCGATGAAAACCGCCCCGATAACCTGGTTGCGGGCAACCATCGGCACCGCCAGCAGGTAGAGGTTGCGGAGCAGTTTGCGGAGCTTCGGCGGCAGCAGTTCCGAGGAGGCCGGATCGGTCAGCAGCAGGTGTTGTTTCTTGCGGATCATCCCCTTGATGAGCGGAATCTTGTCGGGGGCCAGCGGCATTTCGCGGAAGATCGGCAGAAAACGGGCCGGCAGGCCGTAGCTGCGGGCGGGAGCGAAGTCGCGGCGCTCCCGGTCGAAAAAATAGACGGCTATCCATCTGCTCTTCACCAGCTTGCGTAGCAAGCGGGCAAGGTTCTTGACGACTTCATCGACGTCGGCCAGGCTGCCGAGTTGCTCGCTTTCCTCAATCAGCTCGCGGTAGGAGTTAATCATGATGCCCTCTCCCTTCTCATTTACCACAAATTGGGCATATGTCTTGCCAAAAAAAGGTTTTTTTATTACTATCGCCGGCAGCTTCCGCCTCCCGGCGCCGGTGCGTCGTGCCGCGGATCATCACGAAACCATCCATGTTTCCGGAGGAATAAATGGGGCTTCTGGCTGGGAAAAAGGCGATCATTTTCGGGATTGCCAACGAGAAGAGTATCGCCTGGGCGATTGCCCAGGCGTTCAAGCGCGAAGGGGCAGAACTGGCCGTCACCTATGCCAATGAGACGGTGGCCAAGCGGGTAATCCCGCTGGCCGAAAGCCTGCAGGCGCAGCTGGTGTTGCCGTGCGACGTGCGCAACGATGGCGATCTCCGCGCGACCTTTGCCGAAGTGGAAAAGGCCTGGGGCGGGCTTGACATTCTCGTCCATTCGGTGGCGTTTGCCAACAAGGACGAGCTGAAAGGGTCGTTCCTCAATACCACCCGCGAGGGGTTCTCCCTTGCTCTGGATATCAGTGCCTATTCGTTCATTGCCATGATGAAGGAAGCTTATCCGCTGATGAAGGAGCGGAACGGTTGCGCGCTTGCCCTGACCTACTACGGTGCCCAGAAGGTTTTCCCCAACTATAACGTCATGGGGGTCGCCAAGGCGGCTCTCGAAGCCAGTGTCCGCTATCTTGCCGAGTCGATCGGCACCGACGGCATCAGGGTCAATGCTATCTCCGCCGGGCCCCTGAAGACGCTGGCGGCTGCCGGGGTTGGCGGTTTCAACCAGATTGCCGGTCATGTGGCCGAGAAGGCACCGTTGCGGCGGAACATCTCCCAGGACGAAGTAGCCGGCGCCGCGCTCTATCTTTGCAGTCCCCTGGCCAGTGGCGTCACCGGCGAAATCCATTTCGTCGACAGCGGTTATAATATCATCGGTTTGTAGACTATTGCGGGCGCGGGCACCGGGCGGACGAGCAGTCCGTCCGGCGTCCCCGCTTCCCTCCTTGGTAAGGAGCATTCGATCAAACAGCTGCATGGCAATCTCACCGGGCTGAAGCCGAGCCAGATTTCCGCCCTGGAGCGGCTGTACCGCCGCCGCGTTCCGCCCGACCAACTGATCACCGCCGAACTTGCCGGCCGGCTGGCAGAGCTTTCCCGGGATATCAGACGGCAGGTCGGCATCCTGATCAATCGCCACGGCGCGGTCGAGTACGTCATTATCGGTGACGAGCGGGGGCTGTTCATCCCGGAACTGGCCGACTACCCGCTGGGGCGCCGCCTGCTGCGGGGGCTCCGCTTCGTTCATACCCACCTGAAAGGGGAGTCCTTCTCCGAGGACGACCTGACCGACCTGGCCCTCCTCCGCTTCGACATCATGGCCATCCTCCAGCTCCATGCCGACGACCGGCTCCTGGCTATCCAGACCGCCGCCCTGACGCCTTCGGACGTCAGCGGCCATCCCTACCGGGTCGAGGCGGCGGAGCCGTTTGCCACCTTCCGGATGGATTTTGCTGCCTTCATTTCTACCCTGGAGCGTTCTCTGGAGTCGTCACTCTCGGCGGCCCGGGAGGTGGCGGCGGGAGAGGAGCGGGCGATCCTCGTTTCGGCAACCCGCCAGGAGCGGGAAGAGGCCGAAGATTCCCTTGACGAGCTCAAAGAGCTGGCGCGCACTGCTGGCGTGGCGGTTCTCGATGCGATCATCCAGCGCCCGCGCGAGTTCAACCCCCGTTACCTGATGGGGGAGGGGAAGATGCGCGAGGTGGTGATCCGGGCGCTGCAACTTGGGGCGACTCTGCTCATCTTCGACCAGGAGCTTACCCCGGCCCAGGTTCGTTCCATCTCCGAACTGACCGAACTGAAGGTCATCGACCGGAGCCAGCTGATTCTCGATATTTTCGCCCGCCGGGCCAAGAGTCTCGACGGCAAGGTCCAGGTGGAACTGGCCCAGCTGAAGTACCTCCTGCCGCGGCTCACCGGCCGCGGGGTGCAGATGTCGCGGCTGATGGGGGGGATCGGCGGCCGCGGGCCGGGGGAGACCAAGCTGGAAACTGACCGGCGGCGAATCCGCGACCGGATCGCCAAACTGGAGCGGGAGCTGGAAGAATTGTCGCGCGGCCGCCAGCAGCGCCGGCAGAAGCGGGTCCGGGCCGGCTTGCCGATCGTCTCCATCGTCGGTTATACCAACGCCGGCAAGTCGACCCTGCTCAATGCCCTTACCCGGAGCGAGGTCTTCACCGAAAACCTGCTGTTTGCCACCCTCGACACCTCGACCCGCCGGCTTCGCTTTCCCCGGGAGCGCGAGGTGATCGTCACCGACACGGTCGGCTTTATCCGCTCCCTTCCCGCCTCGCTGATGGGGGCGTTCAAGTCGACCCTGGAAGAGTTGCAGGACGCGGATCTCCTTCTCCATCTCGTCGATTGTGCCACCCCTCGGGTCGAGGAGCAGATCCGGCAGGTGGAGACGATTCTCGATGAGCTGGAACTTGGCGATAAACCGCGCCTGGTGGTCTTCAACAAGGCCGACCTGCTGACCGGCCTCAAGCAGCGGAATCCGTTGATCTTCATGAAGATCCGCCAGCTGTCGCGCCAGTACGGGGCCATTATGATCTCTGCCGCCGACCCGGCTTCGCTCGAGCCGTTGCTTCTGGAGATGGAACGCCGGTTCTGGCCGGCCCGGGTCGATCCCTCCTAGCTCCGCCCCTCTGCGGGCGCTGCGCCGGCGCTGGTTCCCCGTCACCTTGACAAATCGGGCGATTTCGCCTATACTGCCGCCTCCTGCTGGCACCACTTCCCACATCTGGCCCCCTGGTCGTGCGCGGAAGGTACCCCTATGAAACGATTTCTGGTTCTGTTCTCCATAGCTGTTCTCCCCGTATGTTCCGTTCAGGCGGTCGAAATTCAGTCGGCACCGCTCAGCGAATTGACCGCCCTCGGTTCGTCCAAACTGCTTCCCGATCTCTCCGGCACTCAACCTGCCGACGGCACCCGCCGGTCCCAGGTTGCCTCCCTCTCCGGCGATGGTCTGCGGGCAAACCTGCTGGAACCGCCGATGCGCGACCTGGTCAGTGGCGATGGCCAGGAGGGGGGACAGGACGATTTCGAGCTGAAGATTCCCGAAGAAGAACTGCCGGACGCCGATATCCCCCTGACCCTCAACAGCAAGGTCGAATATTTCATCACCTATTTCCAGACGGCCGGCCGTAAGGCCTTTGCCCGCTGGCTCTCCCGCTCCGAGCGCTACATCCCGATGATGAAAGAGGTTTTGCACGCGAACGGCCTTCCCGAGGACCTCGTCTACCTGGCGATGATCGAAAGCGGTTTCACCCCCCATGCCGTTTCCGTCGCCAGCGCTGTCGGCCCCTGGCAGTTCATCTCCGGCACCGGCAAGCGCTATTCGCTCCGGATCGACCACTGGATCGACGAACGGCGCGATCCGCTCAAATCGACGGTGGCGGCGGCCTTGTACCTCAAGGAACTCTATGCGTTGTTCAACAACGACTGGTATCTGGCGGCGGCGGGGTATAACGCGGGGGAGAACAAGATCCTCAAGGCGATCGACCGGTACAACACCCGTGATTTCTGGGAAATCTCCAAGGGGTCCTACCTCAAACGGGAAACCAAGGATTATGTGCCGAAGCTTCTGGCGGCCGCCATCATTGCCAAGGAACCCGCCCGCTACGGCTTCGCCGACGTGGCCTATCTGCCGCCCGTCGAGTTTGATGCGGTCGCCATCCCGTCGCGGACCGACCTCGATGTCGTGGCGAACCTGTGCGACGTCAGCCCGGCGACGATCAAGGAACTGAATCCGGAATTGCGTCGTGGCTGTACCCCTCCGGACTACCCCGATTACCAGTTGAAAATCCCCAAGGGGAAGAAGTCGCTGTTCGAGGAGGCCTACCTCAAGCTCCCCGAAGATGAGCGCTACAAGGAACGGATCACCTATACCCGGTACCGGGCGAAAAAGCGGGATTCCCTCGAATCGATCGCCCGCCGTTTCGGCACTACGGCGAAGACCCTGGCCGAAGTGAACAAGATTCGTCTCGGGCACAAGGTCCGGGGGCGGACGCTGCTGGTGCCGGTGATGGTGGCAGCCGGCGAACACGAGGGCGAGGCGAAGGTGGCTCGGGCCGCAGCCCCCGCCCCGGCTCCGGCGAGGAGTAAGGGCTTCACTAAGTATTATACCGTCAAGCGCGGGGATACCATTCACTCCCTGGCCCGGCGCTTCAATATCTCCACCCGGATTCTCACGGCCTGGAACAACCTCAAGGGGAAATTCGCCCTGCGGCCCGGTAAACGGATCATCGTTGCCAAATATGTGGAAAAGAAAGGGGCGCTTGTTCCCGTGGCCGGTTCCGAGGAGAACGGCTAGCGCTTTACGGCAGCATGGCTGCCCAAGGTGGTTTCTCCCCGCGGGAGCAGTTCTTCGACTATTTTTTTTCGTCTGATCTGAAAGGAAACGAACCGATATGTACAATTTTCTGATCTCCGGTGGCGTCGCCCTCGCCGTGATTGCGATCCTGATCGTTACCGGCCTCTCGTGGTGGTGGGCAGTCCTGATCGGCATGCTGCTTTTTGCCGGCGCCTTTCTCCTTATTTCTCGGCTGATCATGAAGAAGGTGATGGCAATCATGGAAACCGCCAACCGCGATCTCCAGGGGCAGCGGGTGGAGAAAGCGATCAGGGAACTGAAGGATGCGCTGGCGTACAGCAAGTGGCAGATGTACGTCGAGGGGCAGATCAACTCCCAGATCGGTATGGTCTACTATCTGAAACGCGATTTTTCCAACGCCTTCCCCTACCTCGAAAAGTCGTTTCCCAAGAACTGGGTGGCGATGGGGATGCTGGCGATCAGCTACATGAAGCGGAACAAGCGCGACAAGATGAAGGAAACCTTTGAGAAGGCCGTGCAATGGAGCGGCAAGGAGTCGCTACTCTGGAGCCTTTATGCTTACTGCTGGACCGAATGCGATGACCTCGGCCAGGCCAAGCAGGTACTTGAGCGGGGGCTGAAAAAGCTGCCCGGCGACGAGAAATTGAAGGCCAGCCTGGACGCTCTGCAGGAAGGGAAAAAGATGAAGATGAAGGGGTACGGCGAAATGTGGTTGCAGTTCCACCTGGAGCGCCAGAGTGTGATCATGAAACAGCAGGCGGCCGCCATGGGTGGAATGAAGCGGCGGATCGTCAGAAGATAATGGCTGCCCATGATGGTTGATAACCGTTGACGGAAGGGGACCGCTGGTCCCCTTTTTCGTTCCGGCTTCTGCCCTGTCGTTGCTTGCGGCGGTCGGTCCGGCAGTGTATATTTTGTCATATCCTCGCCGGCGGCGCTTGGCCGCCCGGCGGTGTTTTTTCCCCGGTCAAGGAGGAGGAGTACGATGATGAGACGGTTTGCTTTCCTGGTTATGCTTGCGCTTGCAGCGGCATCCCTCAGCGGTTGCCTGGTAAAAGAGAGTACCTACCTGAAAAAAGTCGAAGAGGCCGATGGGCTGACAAAGGATCTGTCGGCGCTGCGGGACAAATACAAGGCGCTGAGTGAGGAAAACGGACAACTCAAGACACAGTTGGCGGCCCTGAAAGATGAAGCGGCCGGTCTTGCCAAAGACAAGGAGAAGCTGACTACCGATAACAAGGAACTGGAAAAGGTGCTCAAGGCCAAGTCGGACACCCTTTCCCAGAATGTCGCCGACTTGCGGCAGCAGGTCGCCGACCTGCAGAGCGAAAACGACCAGTTGAAGGGAGATATCGCCAACCTGCAGAAGGCCAAGGAAGAGAAGGTCCGCGAGGTAAGCAAGACCTACGAGGACCTGCTCGACCGGATGAAGGGTGAGATCGCCCAGGGGCAGGTGACGATCTCCGAGTTGAAGGGGAAGCTGACGGTCAATATGGTCGACGCCATCCTGTTCGATTCCGGCAAGGCGGAAGTAAAGCCGGCGGGGATGGAAGTACTGTCGAAAGTTGTCGACATCCTCAAGGATGTCAAGGATAAGGCGATCAGGATCGAAGGGCATACGGACAACGTCCAGATCGTCGGCAATCTGACGAAGAAATTCCCGACCAACTGGGAGTTGTCGGCAGCCCGGGCCATCAATGTCGCCCGCTATCTCCAGAGCCAGGGTCTTTCGCCCGAGAACCTTTCGGCGGTGGCTTACGGTGAGTATCGGCCGGTGGCTTCCAACGACACGGAAGAAGGGAAAGCGAAAAACCGGCGGATCGAGATCATTCTCATCCCGAAAGATGCGCCCTGACCGTCTGTCGCGCCGGTTCGAGATCTGTGATGAGATGACATGACATGAAGAAAAGCGCCGGAAGCAAGAAAAAGAAGAGCGAAGAGTTGGCCAATAAGCCGTTTTCCGCCCTGAAAGGGGTGCGAGCGAACATTGACCCGCCGCCGGAAAAGCCCGTCGCCAAACCGGCGCCGCCGCCGGCCATTGCTGCCGAGCCCGACGAGACGGCCCTGTTTCTCCGGGCGGTCAGCGATGTTCGCCGCCTCCACTCCCAGCCGCCGAAGAATCAGCGGAAAAGCGGTGAGGTTCCCGTCGCCGCCCCCGAGAAAGACGATGCCGACCAACGGGCTTTTCTTGATGCGGTGCGTCAGCTGAAACTCGACGTCACCTTTGCGGACGAGTTTCCCGAAAAAGGCCGGAGCGATTCACACGGCCAGGCGGCCAACCGGTTGCGCCAGCTGAAAAAGGGGACGATCCGGGTCGACCTGGAGCTCGATCTGCACGGGCTGACCAAAGATGAAGCGCTGGACAGCCTGGCCCGGTTCATCGGCGGGGCTTACAACCGGGGGCAGCAGGCCGTGCTGGTCATTACCGGCAAAGGGAACAATTCGCCGGGCGAGCCGGTCCTGCAGGGCGCGGTTGTTTCTTGGCTCCGTGACAAAGGGCGGGGCATGGTTGCCGAGTTTGCCCCGGCACCGCGAAATATGGGGGGAAGCGGGGCGCTGGTGGTCTTTCTCAAGGCTCGGGAAATTCAAGAGCTGTAGCTGCCGCCCAGAAGCGGCGAGGGGTAGGCCTGACGGCCTGCGGGAGGGCCCGTGTTCGGATGGCTGCGCAGAAAACCGGCTGAACCGCTAACGTTCGAGGACGCCTCGGCCGCCTTTGCCTATGCCTGCGATCACCTTGAGAACCGGCTCCTTATCGAGGCGGTTATCCCGGCGCTGGTTGAAGAGCAGGGGCGGACCGGCGGTGAGGGGGAGCACTATTTCCGGATCAGGCTGGCCAATCGCGCCGGCGGTCGAGAAATCTGGGCGTGCACCCTGAAGGAGGCGGTGCGTTTCCCCGAAGTCGGCGATCTGGTCGGTTTCCGGGTGGTCAGGGTGGATCCCGAACTGCCCGATCCTTTCGATCTGCTCGGGTTCATCGCCTATCGCTTCGAGCCGTTCTATGTGCCGGGCAAGGGGTGGCGGATCGGCGAAAATTTTACCCCGAAGAATATCAAGCCGGTCCTCCGCTGGTAGGAAAGATTTCCTGCCCGACGGTTAACGGCTCCTCTCGCCGTGCCGGACCGGCTGCTCCGCAAATACCCCGCAGTCGGCCTGCGTATGGCAGTTCCCCTCTCAGCAGACCGGATATCGCCCTTCGGCCAGTTCGAGACAGAAATCCCCAATTCCCGCCAGCCCCCGGGCAATGATCTCCCGTGCCCGCCCCGAGGCATCGGCAAGCCGAAGCCCCCGCTGCAGCCGAAGCTGGGCTGCCGCCATGGCGGGTCGATCAATGGGGGTCCCGATCCGGCTGAGCAGCAGGACGGTGGCCTCTGCCACGCCTTCAACTTCCTCGCAGATTTCTCTGGCCAATTGGTGGGCGAGGATCGTGTATATCTTTCCCACGTGACTCACCGGGTTTTTGCCTGCCGTCGCTTCGCTGCCGAGCGGGCGGCTCAGGGCGATGATGCCGTTGACCCGGTTGCCGCGACCGACCTGGCCGGAGTCGGCGTCTTCCGCCGAAGTGCCGAGCAGGCTGAGATAGATGCCGTTGAGCCCTCGTCCCGTCTCGTCGAGGGTGTTGAAGTGGAAGGTGCGCCGGCCGAATCCGGGGAGTCCGGCGAGAAATTCGCCAATCTCCCGGCCAATTGCCTTTTTGCGGTCGAAGTAGTCAGCTTCGGAATGGACGAAACGGGCGATAAGCGGCATCGCCACGGTCATTGTCAGGTCGGTTCCCGTCCGTAGTCCCATCACCTTTACATCCTCGCCGCTTTCGGGGAAGCGCTCTTTGAAGCGGGTACCGTTAAGGAACCTCTCCAGGTCGAGAACCGCCCGCTCGGTAGGGGAAAGAGGCCAGTAACCGACCGCCGCCGAGGTGTCGTTGGCAACCATGACCGCTCCCGGCCGGGCAAAAATGTCGACCAGTTCTGAGGAGCCAGGGGCGAGGACGATCCGGTAGCGAACATGCTTTGCCGGATCGACAAACCGGAGATTTTCCCGCAGCCAGCGATTGGCGGTGTCGATGGCGATCTCCGCCACCGGGATTTCCTCGCCGGCGGCAGCGAAGGTTGCCCGATCGCCGATGACGAACTCCATTGGCCTGATTACCCGGCCGCCGCCGAACTGCCGCTCGACGCTGCCGGCGGCCAGCAGGCTCTTGTCGATATTGTGATGGAGAATCCGCCCGCACCGCTCCCGGTAGGTTCGGCAAAGAGCTACGGAAATGGCATCCATTACCGCGTCGCAGATCGAGTCGGGATGGCCTCTCCCTTTCCGTTCCACGATTTCGACGCGATGGGCGCTAACGGAAAAACCGCGAGCTGTTTCTATGCTGATCATGGCTAAACTGTACCACATCCGGGAGGATTGTCAGGGCTGGCGGCGGGCACACCGCTACCGTTCCGACGGAGAGATGACCGCCGGCCGGTAGTGGTGGCAGGAAGGGGAGAAGCGGTCAGGATTTGGGGGGCTCGACTTCGGCCGGTGCTGGCGGCCGGTGACGACTATTCTCCGCCAGCGAGTGCAGGGCGGCAATTGTCTGGGTGACGATGATGATGGCGCAGTAACCGCAGAATACCCAGAGGAAAACCCCGGAAAAGCCGTCGGTGATCCCATTGGCGGCGCTGGCGGGAGCGGCGCCGGCCAGAACGAGTGCGATTGCCTGGGCAAGATTCGTTTTCATGGCTACCTCCAACAGTCTGCCGCCGGGCGGCAGATCGTCAGTGCGACTCGCCGTGTTTGAGCCGGGCTGGTTTGATCTCGACCCGCGAGAACGAAAAGAGATTCTTCAGCAGGGAGGTGCAGAGCATGATGCCGGGGATGAACTGGCAGATGACGATGACAATGCCAATAAAGGTGAAGGCGGCAAAGAGAAAATCCTCGAATCCGGTCCCGCTGCTCACCGGCAGCCCCGCACCGAATTCATTGCCGTTCAGGAATTCTTTTTGCGTTGGATAAGACATGGTAATCCTACTGTTATGTATTAGTGATGAAAATATGTTGTTTTCGAAATTGCACCGGCTGTGCCAAAACGACAGGCTTGTGGGGTTAATATCTAATTATTCGAATTTGCGAAGAAAATGATTGGCGTGGCGGGTGTGGCGAAAACAGCGGCTTACGTAGTGTATTACCCTGCTATACGACTTTTCCGGAGAGGAAAGATGTGGAAACCGGGCCGTTCTCTCAACTGATCGAAAAAACGCGGCTTTTGTGCTGATCTGAAGTGTGCATGGAAAAATTATACAGGCGGCAGCGATATCGCCGGACAATGGGGGCAGCCAGCTGGCGAAGTCTTTGCGGCATGGCTAGGACGATCAGCGAAAGGCGAAACCGACGCTGATGCCGACAATATCGGCGTTGGTTCGGGGTTGGTAGAACGAGCCGACGGTGGGAGAGTCGCCGAAGCGGAAGCCTTCATAGAAAAATGCCGGGCGAATCCGGCCGAACTGCCCGCCGGCTTCGGCGAAGGCCGACCATTTGCGTCCGGGGTGAAACGTTTCGTCGCTGCCGCCGTCGGGATTGGCGACATTCCGGTTGAACCAGGGGTACTTGGCGCCGCCGGCGATGAACAGCCTGGCCGCTGGGGAAAGCCGGCATTCTCCTCGGGCACCGAGACGGAGGCTGAGGATGTCCCATTCCTCGGTAGTGGTCGAGGAAATCACGGTTGCCTGGATTTCCCGGTGCCACCAGCGGTAACCGAGTCCGGCAAACGGCTCCAGTGACAGGTTGTGTGCCTGTAGCCGGTAGCCGAGGTCAAGGGCGGCATTGATCCCGACGTAATCGACGTTCGATCGGACAGGAGCGCCGGCGAGCGTCGCCCCGTCGTACTTGACCTCGCCGCCGAAAATTTCCGTTTTGCCCGTCAATAACAGGACCTTGCTGGCCAAGTCCGCCTTCATGGCGACGCCGAGCCCGTAGAGCGGCCCTTCTTCCTTGACGATCCGGCTGTCAGCTCGGTCGAACTCTTCCCAGGTAAAGTACTGGATTGAAGGGTAGAGAGAGAGTTCTTCCAGTCCTGCTGCCCGAAGCGGTGTAGCGGTGGCGAAGAGGGCAAGCGCGACAACACAGGCGGCGATCGACTCCATCAGCTCTCCTCCTTGCCGGCAAACTGTCCGCCGTCCTACTCCCCGTCAGCCGGTGGCAGCTCTTTCTTCTTCCGCGGGGCGCGGGGCTTTTTGGCCGGCGGCGGGGCCGGCTCTACCGCTTCTGCCGCTGCCGCTTCAGCCGGCGGCGGTTCCGGGGCTGCGTCGGCCGTTGCCTTCTTGCGCGGCGCCCGCTTTTTCTTCGGCGCAGCTTCCGTCATTTCCGGCGCGGGTTCAGTCGTCGGCGCAGGTTCCGGTTCGCCGGCGGAGGCGGCAGCTGCTGCCGGTGCCGGTTTCTTTCTGGTCCGGGGAGCCCGGGGTTTTTTTGCCGGCGGCTCTTCTGCGGCTACCGGCGGCGTCACGACGACCGGTGGCTCGGGCTCGGCTACCAGTGGCTTGGGCTCAGCCACCGGGGGCTCAACGGCAGCTTCCGGCCCGCCGGCGCTCTCTTCTTCGGCTCCCCGTTTGGTGGGGCGCCGCTTGCGCCGCCGCTTCTTCTTTTTCACGTCCTCGCCGCTCTCGGCACTTTCCGTGACGGGGAGCGGTTCGGCAGTGGCCTCAGCTGCCGGCTCTTCCTCGGCAGGTGCCGCGCCCTCTTCCACAGATTGCTCCGCCTGGGGTTTCTTGCTCCGCCGCCGTTTGCGCCGCCGCTTCTTCCTGGTCTCTTCTGCGGCCTGCTCGGCCGGCAACGCTTCTTCGCCACCCGGTTCGCCGGCCGCTTCGCCCGCCGCCTCTTCCTCTTCCTCCATCGTCAGCGGCTGGGCGGCTTCGCTGGCTGCCGGTTCCCCGGCTTCTTCGCCCCGGGGCTTCTTCTTGCTTCGCCGTCGCTTCCGTTTTTTCCCTTCGGTCCCTTCCGTCGTCGCTGCCTCTTCGCCCGGCGTCGTCTCGATGGGTTCCTCGACCGTCTCGGCTTTCGGCTCGGCTGGTTCGCCGGTTTTCGCCGGGGCACTTTCCAGGTGGGCCGGCCGTTCCCGCCGCTCCAGCTCCAGCTCCAGCTGGTTCATCAGGAAGGACGGTTTTCCCTTGACGGTCACCTCGATGTCGTAATCGTTTTCGATCTGGGCCAGTTCCCGCTTTTTCCGGTTGAGGAGGTAGTATGCCACTTCTAGCGGCAGACCGCCCCGGACTTCGGCGACGGTTCCTTTGGCGGCGGCGGCGTGGACCTTGCGCAGGAAGGAGAGGGCCATGCTCTCCACCGATTTGACTTTTCCCCGGCCGCTGCAATGGGGGCATTCGAGGGTGCTCCCCTGCTCCAGGGTCTGCCTGATCCGCTGCCGGGACATTTCCAGGATGCCGAACTGGGAGATCCGGCCGACGGTCACCCGGGCTTTGTCGGTCTTGAGGGCGGTCTTCAGGGTCTTTTCCACTGCGGAGATATGTTTCTTATCCCGCATGTCGATGAAATCGATGACGATCAGCCCGCCCAGGTCGCGGAGCCGCAGCTGTCGGGCCACTTCTTCGGCTGCCTCAAGGTTGGTCTTGAAGGCCGTATCCTCGACCCCCTTCTCGCCGGTCGATTTCCCCGAGTTGACGTCGACGGAGACCAGGGCTTCGGTCGGTTCGATGACGATCGAGCCGCCGGATTTGAGCGGCACCTTTTTTTCGTAGATCAGGTCGATCTGTTCCTCGATCTGGTAGCGGGAAAAGATCGGCCGCTTCTCCTGGTGGAGCTTGACCAGTTTCTCGAACTTGGGCATCGTCTCCTTGAAGAATGCCCGGGCCTGCTTGTAGACATCCTTGCTGTCGACCAGCACCTCGTCGATCTCGGCGGTAAAGTAGTCGCGGATGGTGCGGATCACCAGGTTGGACTCCTGGTAGATCAGGGCGGGGCCCTTGGTGACGGCGGCCTGCTCGTTGATGCTGTCGCTGAGTTTCAGGAGGTACTGGAGGTCTTTGGCCAGCTCGGTCTTGGTTTTGCCGAGCGCCTCGGTCCGGACGATGTAGCCGATCCCTTCCGGGATCTCCAGCTGGGCCACCTTTTCCTTGAGCTTCTTCCGATCGGCCTCGCTCTCCACCTTGCGGGAGATGCCGCTCGAATCGCTGCCGGGCATCAGCACCATGTAGCGTCCCGGGAGCGACAGGTAGCTCGTCAGTGCGGCTCCCTTCATGTCCCGTTCGCCTTTTTCCACCTGGACCACCAGTTCCTGGCCGCGGCGGAGGATTTCCTGGATGCGGGGGCGGCGGTTGCGTTGTTCTTCGGGAATGTCGTCCCGCCACTGCCACCAGGAGGGGTGGATTTCGCCCACCTGAAGGAAGCCGAGCTTTTTCAGCCCGATATCGACGAAAGCTGCCTGCAGCCCCGGCTCGACCCGGACCACTACCCCTTTGTAGACGTTGCCGCGCGTCTGCTCGCTACCGGCGATTTCCACGTCGAGGTCGACCAGCCGGCCGTCCTCGACGATGGCGACCCGGGCCTCTTCCGGGTGCATCACATTGATCAGCATCTTTTTTGCCATTGATTACGTTCCTTTGCCGGCCGCCGGCTCCCGGAGGAGCCCGCGGCCGTGAGAGTGTCGGCCACCGACGGCGAAAGCCGTCCGGCCACGATGGGTATTCAAACCGCCCGTTGGGCGTTGAAGGCGCAATAAACCCAGAAAGTATAGCAGATTTTCTTCGCTTTAATAAGAAAAATCTGGTTTTTTCGTAACGCCGTCGGGATGGAAGATTGACAAGCCTGTTACGCAAAACCTACAATGACGACCATCGATCATCTGATGCTTCCTGGATTACGACATGCTGCATTTGAAAAATCTGACGAAAGATTTTGCCGGCCGGACGCTCTTTGCCGGGATCAACTGGCATCTCCGGAAGGGGGAGCGGGTGGGGCTCGTCGGCGAAAACGGCGCCGGCAAGTCGACCCTGATGCGGATCATTGCCGGGGAAGTAGAGCTTTCCGGCGGTGACTTGATTTTTGCTCGCGGCGCTACCGTCGGCTACCTTCCCCAGGATGGCCTCGCCACTCGCGGCCGGCCGCTGCTGGCCGAGGCGATGACCGCCCTGGCCGACCTGCAGGAGATGGAGCGGGAGCTGCAGCAGCTGACCGAACGGCTGGCGGCGGTGCCGGCCGCCGCGCCGGAGCATGATGCGCTGCTCGACCGTTTCGGCCGGCTCCAGGAGGAGTTCCGCCTGCGGGGCGGTTACGCCATGGAGGCGGAGGTCTGCAAGGTGTTGGACGGGCTGGGCTTTTCACCGGCGGACCGGGAGCGGGAGTGCGGCGAGTTTTCCGGCGGCTGGCAGATGCGGATTGCCCTGGCCAAGCTGCTCCTGAAGAAGCCGAACGTGCTGCTTTTGGACGAGCCGACCAACCACCTCGACATCGAGGCGCGCAACTGGCTGGAGGGGTATCTGGTCGACTACCCCCATTCGGTGATGCTCGTCTCCCACGACCGGTTCTTCATGGACCAGGTCTGTCAGCGGATCACCGAGGTCTGGAATCATGCGCTTACCGACTACCACTGCAGTTACAGCCGCTACCTGGTGGAGCGGGAGGAACGGATGGCGGTGCTGCGGGAGGCGAAACGCCGCCAGGACGAAGAGATCGCCAAAATCGAAGATTTCATCAGCCGTTTCCGTTACAAGGCCGACAAGGCGTCGCTCGTCCAGTCGCGGATCAAGCAACTGGAAAAGATTGAGCGGATCGTCCTGCCGCCGGAGCGGCGCCGGATCCGTTTCAGCTTTCCCGAACCGCCGAAGAGCGGCCGGATCGCCGTCGAGCTGCGCAACGTCACCAAAGCCTATGGCGACCTGGTGGTGCTGAACGATGTTGCCCTGACGGTGGAGAAAGGGGAGCGGGTCGCCCTGGTCGGACACAACGGCGCCGGCAAGTCGACCCTCATGGGGGTGCTGGCCGGCAAGCCGTTTCAGCGGGGCGAGCGGCTACTCGGCCACAACGTGGTGGTCGACTACTTTGCCCAGGACCAGGCCCAGGTGCTGGACGCCGGCCGGAGCGCCTACGAGGAACTATTGGCCGACGCCCCCTTCGCGATGGTCCCCCAGCTGCGCGACATCCTCGGCGCCTTTCTCTTCTCCGGCGACGATATCCACAAGAAAGTAGCGGTGCTTTCCGGCGGCGAGCGCAACCGTCTCGCCCTGGCCAAGATGCTGCTCCGTCCCGCCAATCTGCTGCTCCTGGACGAGCCGACCAACCACCTCGATCTGTTCAGCAAGGAAGTGCTCCTCGACGCCCTGCGGGATTTTGCCGGCACGGTGGTCTTCGTCTCCCACGACCGTTACTTCATTGACGGTCTCGCTACCCGCACGGTCGAGGTGGAGGGAGGCGGGCTGACCTCCTACCATGGCGACTACGAGTACTACCTGCGCAAGAAAGGGGAGGCTGCCGGCGCGGTGCCGGTTGTTGCCGGGGGGGCGACCGTTCCGCCGGTGGCGGGGAAGGAAGAGCGTCAGCGGCTTCGCGAGGAAGAAAAGGTCCGCCAGCGGGAGGAGAAGCGGCGGCAGAAGCGCCAGAGCGAGCTGGAGGGCGAGATCGAGGCCGGTGAGGCGCGCCTGGCGGAGCTGGAAGCGCAGCTGGCCGATCCGGCGCTCTTCCAGGACCATGAAGCCGCCCGGCGGACCGGCGAGGAACACGCGGCGCTGGCCGACCGGATTGCCGGCCTCTACCGGGAGTGGGAAACACTCGACCTCTCCCCCTGAGGCGGCGTGCGTCGCGCTCCCGGTCGGCACGGCGGCCGGTTGCCGTTCCTTGACAGCAGCCGGCCCGGAGGTTACTCTTTCAGTACCGTTCCGCCCCGGCAACAGACCGTTTTCGCACAGAGGGCCGACCCATGCCCGAGACCGCCTCAATCGTCATGCCTTCCCTCGTACCGCTTTATCCCCTCCGGGAGATCGTGGCCTTTCCCTTTATGATTTTCCCCCTGTTCCTCAATGGCGACGAACTGGCGGATTTCGAGGAACTGCTCGATCGCGAGCAGTATGTCGCGCTGGTGCGGGCCAGGGGGGAAGCCCTCCCCGGCCAGCTTCCGCCACTCTGCCAGGTCGGTACCCTCTGCAAGGTCGACCAGATCACCCGGCTCCCCGAGGGGGGCGGGAAGGTGCTCCTCGAAGGGGTGGTCCGCGTGCAGGTGCTCGAAGTGTCGCGGGCCGGCCGGACTCTCCATGCCCGCTGCGAGCCGATCCACGAGTTCGTCGAGAAGTCGCTGGTTTCCGACGCCCTCGTCCAGAGCCTCAATGCCCTGCTGAAGATTGCCCTCTCCTACGGCCGGCCGCTTCCCGACGACGTGATGAAGATGATCGACCTGATCGACAATCCGGCGCGGCTGGCGGACCTCGTCGCCCTCTACGTCAGTCTCTCCCTCGATGAGCAGCAGCAGCTTCTGGAAACCATCGATCCGCTGGAGCGGCTGAAGAAGGTCTACATGCACCTGACCGCCGAGGTGCAGCGGCTCCAGGTGAAGGGGGAAGTCCAGGCGGAGGTGACCAAGCGGGTCGGCAAGAGCCAGAAAGAATTCCTGCTCCGGGAGCAGATGAAACAGATCCAGGAGGAACTGGGGGAGGACGATTCGCGGTCGGCGGAGATGATCGACCTGCGGCGGAAGATCGATGCGGCGGGGATGCCGGTCGAAGTGCGGCGGATCGCCGACAAGGAACTGAAACGGCTGGAGCGGATCAACCCCGCCTCGCCCGAGTACACCGTGTCGCGAACCTATCTCGACTACCTGGCGGGGATGCCGTGGCGGGTGGCGACCCAGGACAATAACGACATCAACCAGGCGGAAACGGTGCTCGACGAGGACCACTACGACCTGCAGAAGGTGAAGGAGCGGATTCTCGAATACTTGGCGGTGCGGACGCTCCGCGAACGGATGAAGGGGCCGATCCTCTGCTTCGTCGGCCCGCCGGGGGTCGGCAAGACCAGCCTCGGCAAGTCGATTGCCCGGGCGCTGGGGCGGAAGTTCATCCGGATGTCATTGGGGGGGATGCGCGACGAGGCGGAGATCCGCGGGCATCGGCGGACCTATATCGGTGCGCTTCCCGGCCGGATCATCCAGGAGATCTACCGCTGCGGCACCAACAACCCCGTTTTCATGCTCGACGAGGTGGACAAGATCGGTCTCGATTTTCGCGGCGATCCGGCCAGCGCCCTGCTCGAAGTGCTGGACCCCGAGCAGAACAACAGCTTCACCGATCACTACCTGGACGTGCCGTTCGACCTCTCGAACGTCATGTTCATCACCACCGCCAACCTCCTCGACCCGGTACCCTCGGCGCTCAAGGACCGGATGGAGGTGCTTTCCCTTGCCGGCTACACCGATGAAGAAAAGGAGAAGATCGCCGTCCGCTACCTGATCCCCAAGGAGGTCGAGGAGAACGGCTTGGCCCAGACGCCTCCGGACTTTACCGCCGCCGCGATCTACAAGATTATCAGCGATCATACCCGGGAGGCGGGGGTGCGCAACCTGCAGCGGAACATCGCCTCGGTCTGCCGCAAGGTCGCCAAGGAACTCACTCAGGGGAAACCGCACCGGGAGACGATTGCCCCGGAGACCGTCGACGAATTTCTCGGCCCGCGCAAGTTCTTCAACGAGGTGGCGGCGGAGCGCGACCGGGTCGGGGTGGTGACCGGCCTCGCCTGGACCGAGACCGGCGGCGACATCATCTTCGTCGAGGCGACGCGGATGACCGGAAAACGGGAACTGATCCTCACCGGTTCCCTGGGCGAAGTGATGAAGGAGTCGGCCCGGGCTGCGCTCTCCTTCGTCCGGGCCAACTGCGCCGAATGGGGGATCGACGAGCAGCTTTTCGAATCCTCGGACATCCATATCCACGTCCCCGCTGGCGCCATTCCCAAGGACGGCCCGTCGGCCGGGATCACCATGGTGACCGCCATCGTCTCGCTCCTCTCGGGGCGGGCGGCGCGCCGCGACGTGGCGATGACCGGCGAGATCAGCCTGACCGGGCGGGTGCTGGCGATCGGCGGCCTCAAGGAAAAGGTGTTGGCCGCCCGGCGCGCCGGGGTGCGGACGGTGCTGGCGCCGGCCCGCAACCGCGAGAACCTGGAGGATATCCCCATCGACGTGCAGAACGAACTGGAATTCATCTTTGTGGAGGATGTGCGCGAGGCGCTGGCGGCAGCGCTGCAATAACCTCCGTGCAATGCTATGAACCTGAACATTTTCGAACAGACGGCCAAATCTACCCTCCTGGAAATCCAAGCCTTTTTCAGCCTCGCCGGTCGGGCGGTGGTGCGCATTTTCCGCCGCCCCTACTATTACCGGGAATTTTCCACCCAGTTCGACAAGGTGGGGGTCGGTTCCCTGTTCATCATCTGTCTCACCGGGCTGTTCACCGGGATGGTGATGGCGCTCCAGGCGTTGATTCAGCTCAAGCCTTTCGCCGCCACCAGTTATGTCGGCGGGATGGTGGCGGTCACCATGGTCAAGGAGTTGGGGCCGGTGCTCTCCTCGCTGATGGTGGCCGGCCGGGTCGGTTCGTCGATTACCGCCGAACTCGGGACGATGGTGGTGACCGAGCAGGTGGATGCGATGCGGGTGGAGGGGACCGACATCGTCAAACGGCTGGTCAGTTCCCGGCTCAAGGCTATGCTGCTGGCGATGCCGCTTCTGGCCATCGTCACCGATGCCGTATCGCTGCTCGGCGGCTATCTTATCGCCGTCGGCTATGATATAAACCTGCTGATGTACTGGAAGTCCCTGACCCAGTTCATGGTCTTCCAGGATCTGATCGAGGGGGTGGCCAAGCCGTTCGTCTTCGGCTTCATCATCACCATGATCAGCTGCTACGCCGGGCTGAACACCAGAGGGGGCGCCGAGGGGGTCGGCTCCGCCGCCAAGGGGGCGGTGGTGCTGTCGTCGGTGCTGATCCTGGTTACCGATTTTTTCCTGACCAAGATCTTTATCGTTTTCCGTTGACGCCGGGAAACGTGACGGAGGGAGACGGCCGCTTTGGCTGACGAACGGGGCATCCGCATGACACAGCTCTCCTATTCGGTGGGGGGGCGGCAAATTCTCGACCGGTTCGACCTGTTTCTCGAACCGGGGGTGAACCGGACCATCCTCGGCAAGAGCGGTGCCGGCAAGACCACTATCCTCAAGTTGCTGCTCGGCCTGATCCCGCCTGACAGCGGCAGCGTCGCCATCGACGGCGCGACGATCGGCGGGTTGGGCGAGAGCGAACTGATCCGGGTGCGGAAGAAGATTGCCATCGTTTTCCAGGGGGGGGCACTGTTCGACTCGATGACCGTCGGCGAGAATGTCGGCTACCGGCTTTTCGAGGAAGGGACGCTCAGCGAGGCGGAGATCGAGCGGATCGTTCTGGAGAAACTCGGCTTCGTCGGCCTGGAAGATAGCATCAACCTCTACCCGGCCGAGCTGTCGGGGGGGATGAAGAAACGGGTGGCGATTGCCCGGGCCCTGGCTGCCGACCCGGACTACGTCTTCTTCGACGAGCCGACCACCGGCCTCGATCCGATCGGCGTCTACAACATCCGCCATCTGATGCTCCGTCTCCAGGCGGAGGGGAAGACCACCCTGATGGTCACCCACGATCTGGAAACCGCTTTTGCCGTCTCCCAGCGGTTCTCCTTCCTTCACGATGCCCGCCTGATCTTCGAGGGGACCGAGGCGGAGCTGCGGCAGGCCGATCTGCCGGAAATCTGCGAGTTCCTGGCCCCCAGCGACCGCTCCCTCTTCCGGGGGCGGCCGTTGAGCGTTGCCTATCACGGTAACGGAAGAGGAGACCGATGAAGCGAAGCGACAACATTTCCTGGTCCCAGATCAAGGGGGGCATCTTCATCCTGATTGCCTTGGCCTTTTTTGCCGGCGGGGTGCTGCTGATGGGGGAGAAGACCAAGTTCTTCGTCCCAAAGGGCAAATTATCGGTGATCATGACCGATGTGGCGGGACTGAAACCGGGGGCGCCGGTCTGGCTGGCCGGCGTCGACGTGGGAATCGTCACCGCGATCCATTTCGAGAATCCCGAGCAGAGCAACGACGTCGAGGTGGTGCTGGAAGTGGAGCACGATGCCCTGAAGAAAATCGGCACCGATTCGGTCATCACCGTCAAGACGCGGGGATTGCTCGGCGAGAAGTACGTCGACATCACCCCGAGTCGGCACCTCGTTACGGTGCCGCTGAAGCGGCTGCATGGCACCACTCTGCCGAAACTCGACGATGTGGTGCAGAAGGCCGGCGAGGCCTTCGACCGGGTCAACGCCATCGTCGCGAGCACCGAGCGGGGCGAGGGAACCCTCGGGCGTTTCGCCAAGAACCCGCAGTTGTATGACAACCTAGTCAAGCTGACCGCCGAACTCAATACCATTGCCGACTCGGTCAACCACGGCCAGGGGACCCTCGGGATGCTCAACAAGAGCCGCGAACCCTACGACAAGCTGATGGACATTCTCAACCGGGCCGACACCACGCTCTACGACGTGCAGTCGTCCAACGGCACCCTGAGCAAGCTGCTCCACGACCGGGAACTCTATGACAAGCTGGTGGCCGTAGCCAACCAGGCCTCCACAGCCACCGACGAGGTGCGGGAACTGAATCGCAAGCTCCTCTCCCCCGAGGGGACCGTCGGCAAGCTGCTCGGCGACCGGGAGATGTACGACCGGGGCGTGGCGCTGATCAACCGGGCCGACGCCTCGCTGAAAAGCTTCGAAGAGTTGTCTGACCGATTGCAGCGGGGCGAAGGGACCGCCGGCAAGCTGATCACCGACCAGCAGCTCTACGACCGGTTGAACAGGGTGGTGGAGGATCTGGATCTGCTGGTGAGGGACATTAAGGACAATCCGAAGCGGTACGTGAAGTTTTCGCTGTTCTGATCGGGAAATCACCCGGGCTTGGATCGTTTGCCGACCGTGCCGGCCTTTCAAGCTGAACGAAACGAGGTGCTGATGAAAACGGTAAGATTGGTTGTCTGCTGCATGATGATGCTCTTTGCCTTGCCGGCCTTCGGCGCGGGGCTGGAGGGGCGGGTTCGGGAGTACACCCTGAAGAACGGCCTGAAACTCCTGCTGGTGGAACGGCATACCTCGCCGACGGTGGCCGCCTGGATCCGCTTCCGGGTGGGGAGTGTGGACGAGCGGAGCGATGAGCGGGGGATCGCCCATCTGCTCGAACATATGCTGTTCAAGGGGACCAAGACCCTCGGCACGACCAACTACGCCGCCGAAAAGCCGCTTCTCGACAAGATCGAGGCGACCGCCCAACAGCTGATCGCCGAAAAGGCGAAACATGCCAAGGCCGACCAGGCGAAGATCGATGCCCTGAGCAAACAGCTCAAGGAACTCGAAGCCGCGGCGGGCAAATACGTGGTCAAGGAGGAGTTTGCCGAGATCTATGCCCGGAATGGCGGTACCGGCTACAACGCAATGACCGGCAAGGATGGCACCACCTACCTGATCAATATGCCGTCCAACAAGCTGGAACTGTGGGCGGCGATCGAGAGCGACCGGATGCAGAATGCAGTGTTCCGGGAGTTCTATACCGAACGGGATGTGGTGATGGAGGAGCGGCGACGCTCCTATGACACCGAACCGGGGTCGATGCTCTGGGAAAACTTCATGGCCACCTGTTACCACGCCCATCCCTACGGCCAGCCGATCATCGGCTGGATGTCGGACATCCAGAACCTGACCAAGACCCAGGCGGAGGAGTTCTACCGCAAATACTACAAGCCGAGCAACGCGATCATCGCCTTGGTCGGCGACCTCGATCCGGACAAGACCCTCGCCCTGGTGGAGAAGTATTTCGGCGCGATCCCGCCGGGGACACCGGTGCCGCCGGTGGCGACGGTGGAGCCGGCCCAGCAGGGCGAGCGGCGGGTGGAGATCATTGCCGATGCGGAGCCTGAACTGCTGATCGGCTTCCACAAGCCGACCCTGCCCGACAAGGACGACTACGTCTTTGACGTGATCGACATGGTGCTGGCCGATGGCCGGACCTCCCGGCTCTACAAGAAACTGGTGGTGGAGAAGCAGCTGGCCACCGAAGTATCGACGTTTTCCGCGCCGGGGAGCCGTTATCCGAATGTTTTCTGCTTTGCTGCCTCGCCCCGTGCCCCCCATACGGTACATGAGGTGGAGGAGGCGATCTATGCGGAGCTGGAGCGGTTGAAGACGGAGCCGCTGAGCCAACGGGAGCTGCAGCAGATCCTCAACAAGCTGGAATACGAAGAGTCGCGGCAGATGATCTCCAACGGCGGGCTGGCCCGCAATCTGACCGAGTACGAGGCGGTGGCCGGGACCTGGCGCTACCTGATCGAGCATCGGCAGAAGGTGGCCCTGGTGACGCCGGAGGACGTGATGCGGGTGGCAAAGAAATATTTCATCCGGGAGAACCGGACCGTCGGCTTTATCACCAAGCGGGAGGCGGCTGCTCCCGGGGAACAAAAATAAAACGATCTGACGAGGATGACGCATGAAAATCATCGCACGTTTGCTGGTAGTGCTGTTCGCGGCGGTCTGCTGCTCGCTGCCCGCCCTGGCGGCGGAGGCCCCCAAGGCCAACCCCCGCACCATGACCTTTGCGCCGCTCAATTTCGAAGTGCCGAAGACAGTCAGGCTGCAGCTGAAAAACGGCATGGTCGTTCACCTCTTGACCGACCGGGAGCTGCCGATCGTTTCGATTACCGCTTTAGTCAACGTCGGCAGCATTTACGAACCGGCCGACAAGGTGGGGCTGGCCGGGCTGACCGGCGCGGTGATGCGGAGCGGCGGCACCACCGCCCTGGCACCGGAGAAACTGGATGCCGAGCTGGAATTCATGGCTTCGGCGGTGGAGTCGAGCATCGGCAGCGACGCCGGCAACGTTTCCCTGGCCTGCCTCAGGCGGAATCTCCCCCGGACCCTGGAGCTGTTTGCCGACGTGATGATGCATCCCGCCTTCCGCGAAGACCGGGTCGCCCTGGCCAAGAATCGGACCATCGAGGCGCTGCGGCGCCAGAACGACGATCCGAAGGGAGTTGCCGACCGGGAGCTGCAGAAGGCGCTCTATCCGGGCCACCCGCTGGGCCGCTACCCGACCATCGCCTCGGTGCGGCGGATCACCCGGGAGGACCTGGTGGCTTTCCATGACCGCTATTACCGGCCGAATAACGTGATTCTCGCCGTCTCAGGCGATATCGACCAGGAAGAGCTGGTGCCGCTCCTGGAAAAGGTCTTTGCCGATTGGCAGCCGGCGAAGATCGCCTTCCCCGCGGTCCCGGAGCCCACCGGCACGGTAAGGCCCGGCGTGCTGTTCGTCGAAAAGGATATCAACCAGTCGGTGATCAGGATGGGCGAGCTGGGAATCGACAAGAACAACCCCGATCTTTACGCCCTCCGGGTGATGGACTACATCCTCGGCGGCGGCTTCACCTCGCGGCTGACCACCGAAATCCGCTCCAACCAGGGGTTGGCCTATAACGTCTACGCCGCTTTCGATGTCGGCCGCCGCTTTATCGGCACCTTCGAGGCGGAAACCGAGACCAAATCGGAGTCTACCGCCAAGACCATCGGCCTGATGCGCGACATCATCGCCGGGATGACCCGGTCGCCGGTCAGCGATGCCGAACTGGCGCTGGCGAAGAATGCCCTGATCAACTCATTCATCTTTGCCTTCACCCGGGCCGACGTGGTGGCCGGCCAGCGGGCACGGCTCGAGTTCTACGGCTATCCGGCCGGCTACCTGGAAAACTACCGCGACCGGATTGCCAAGGTCACCCGGGACGACGTGCTGCGGGTGGCGAGGGAGTACCTCCATCCCGACCGACTGGTGACGGTGGTGGTGGGTGACGAGAAAAAATTCGATCGGCCGCTGGCGCAGTTCGGTCCGGTCGAAGAGATCAAGCTGGAGAACGGCGACGGGAAAGGAGAACAGTGATGGCAACCTGGAAATGTAGCAGCTGCGGCTTCACCAAGGAAGGGCGGTGCAAGCCGCAGAAATGTCCCCAGTGTCAGGAGAAGGGGAATTTCGAAAAGCAGGAGTAACTGAAAAAGGCGGCCGAAGAGGCCGCCTTTTTTGCGTCATGGTGCCCGGCCGGGCCTGCGTCTCAGTTCGGCTTGGCGAGAAACGAAAGCTCTTTCTTGACCTGCTCGGGGTCGGCGGTGTTCAGCTCGATCAGGCTGCGGAGGTGGATCATCGATTCGATATCGATGGTGGTCAGCTTGAGGCCGATCAGGTTATCTCTGGTGTGGACCACCTCGCCGGCGAAGGTAATGACGATCTCGGAGCTTTCGAGCTGGATCGAGACGGTGCACCCGGTGCCCAGCCCGAAGTCCGCCGGCGATTGCAGCTGTAGCAGTGCCCCTTTCAGGGAGACGTCCATCAACACGGCTTCCTGCCGCTCGCCGTCACGCTCGACGAAGGCCTTGGCGGCAAACGGCACCCTGTTGAATTGTCGCTTGTCGGTGTTCATTCCGTTATTCACCCCCACTGTAGATATTTACCATATAAACTTTATTTGTCCTGTAGACAATCATTTTCATTAATGCCCGGCCGTGCCTCTGCAAAGGCTGGTGGCCGGGCGACGCCGGTTGCCGGGGCGGGCGTCGCCGAACTGACCGGTCTTTCACGATTTTTATCCGGCGGGTCGATCAGGCGGCATTTTGCCGACTGGGCATTGCCGATCGTGTCGGGTATACTTTTTACACTCAATGGTCCTGCCGGGGGTGGGCAGGGGAGGTGCGATGCGCGGAGCATGCCCAGCCAGTGGAACGATGAAGTTTACCGGCGGCGGCTTTCGGTCTACGGCCGCCTGGATGTTCGGAATCGTGGTGGCGATTCTCTCCCCCCTTGCCGCACGAGGGGCGCCGCCGGGGCTCCCGGAAGAGCACCGCCACCGTCTCAGCGACCTCTATGCGGAGTTCAGCACCCATTTCTGGGGCGCCGTCTCCGTCCTCCTTATTCTTCTTATCGTCATTTCCTTGCTGATCTACATCATGCGCCAGCGTTTCCGGGTGGAAATTTCGCTGCGGCAGTCGGAAGAGAAATACCGCGAGCTGGTGCAGAACGCCAACAGCATCATCATGCGGCTGGATAGTGCCGGGACGATCACTTTTTTTAACGAATTCGCCCAGAAGTTTTTCGGCTTCACCGAGGAGGAGGTGCTCGGCAAGAGCCCGCTCGACACCATTGTCCCGGAACGGGAGAGCACCGGCCGCGATCTGCGGACGTTGATCGCGGCGGTGCTGCGGGAACCGGCCCGCTACGAACGGAACGTCAACGAAAATGTGCGCAAGAATGGCGAGCGGGTCTGGGTCTCCTGGGCCAACAAGCCGGTCTGCGATGCCGCCGGCCGGTTGCGGGAATATCTTTGCGTCGGCACCGACATCACCGATCGCAAGCGGGCGGAAGAGGAGCTGCGGAGAAGCGAAAAACGCTTTGCGACCATTTTCAATACGGCGGCCGTCTCACTCTGGGAGGAGGATTTCTCGGCGGCGAAGGCGGCCATCGACGGGGTGAAGGCCACCTGGTCGGGGAGTTTTCGCGACTTTCTCAGCCGCCACCCCGATTTTGCCGAGCAAACTCTCCGGCTGATCAGGATTGTCGATGTGAACGACTGGACGCTCACTCTCTATGAAGCCCCGTCAAAGGCGGCGTTGCTCGGCGGGCTGCACCGGATTGCCACGCCGGAGACTTGCCGAGCCTTCGAAGGGTGTCTGCAGGCGATTGCCGAAGGGAAGGCCTTTTTCGAGGTCGAGACGGTCAACCGGACCTTTGCCGGCCGGACGATCGATGTCCTGATGCGGGTGGCGATCCCCGCGCCGGGCGCCGATTTCGGCAACCTGCTGGTCAGTATCGTCGATATCACCGCCCGCAAACGGGCCGAACAGGCGATCCGGGAAATGAACGCGGAGCTGGAGCGGCGGGTCCACGAACGGACGGTCCAGCTCGAATCGTCGAACCGGGAGCTGGAATCGTTCTGCTATTCGGTCTCCCACGACCTGCGGGCGCCGTTGCGGCACATCAACAGCTTCAGCGCCATCATCATGGAAGAGAAAGCCGCTGCCCTCGATGAAGATGTCCGGGAGCTGCTCGGCAGGGTGCAGGCGGCGAGCCGGCGGATGGGGCTCTTGATCGATGATCTGCTTGAACTTTCCCGCGTGACGCGGAGCGCTATCTCGGTCAGGAACGTGGACGTCAGCGCGCTCGTCCGCACCATCGTCGATGAACTGCAGGCCGCCGAGCCGCAACGGCAGGTCGAGGTGCGGATTGACGACGGACTCGCCGTGCTCGGCGATTACCGGTTGTTGCAGGTGGCGTTGCAGAATCTGCTCGATAATGCCTGGAAATATACGGCGAAGAATCCGGCGGCGGCGATCCATGTCGGCCGGGAAACCGTCGACGGCCGTGAAGTGCTGTTCATCCGCGATAACGGCGTCGGTTTCAATATGGCCTATGCGGACAAGCTCTTCGGCGCGTTCCAGCGGCTGCACCGGCCGGGGGAATTCGAGGGGACCGGGATCGGCCTGGCGACGGTGCAGCGCATCGTCCAGCTCCATGGCGGCGAGGTCTGGGGCTATGGCGAGGAAGGGAAAGGGGCGACCTTTTACCTCTCATTCCCGGGAGGCGGCGCCGGCGGCCGGCCGGTGCCTCAGTGATGGGAGCCGTCATCCCCTTTGTCGGCGGGGAGGATCAGGTTGAGGAGGATGGCGGTGATCCCGCTCAGGCTGACCCCCTGGAAGCGGAGCCCGGCAATGGAGATGGTCAGTCCGCCGATGCCGAAGACCAGCACCAGCGAGACGATGCAGAGCACGCGGGGGCGATGGAGATTGACCCGGGCCTGGACCAGGGTACCGAGGCCGACCGTGGCGATGCTGCCGAAGAGGAGCATCATGATTCCGCCCATCACCGGGACCGGGATCGATTGGAGAATGGCGTTGAACTTGCCGAAAAACGCCATGACAATGGCCAAGACCGCCGCCCAGGTCATGGTCACCGGGTTGAAGTTGCGGGTAATCATCACCGCGCCGGTTACCTCGGTGTAAGTGGTTACCGGCGGGCCGCCGATCAGGCCGGCAACGCAGACGGCCAGCCCGTCGCCGAGCAGGGTCCGGTGGAGACCTGGTCGGGCGGTATAGTCGTGGCCGGTAACGGCGCCGATGGCGATGACGTCACCCACGTGTTCGATGGCCGGTGCCAGAGCCACCGGCAGCATGAACAGAACCGCCGACCAGTTCCACTGGGGGGAGACGAAAGAGGGGACGGCCAGCCAGGGGGCGGCGATGATCTTGCTGAAATCGACGATACCGATGACGATGGAGAGGAGATAGCCGACGACGACCCCGGAGAGGATCGGCAGCAGCCGGAAGATTCCTTTGGCTCGGGTGGCGACCGCCACCGTGGTGGCAAGGGAGACCGCGGCGACGAGCAGGGCGGTGGTGCCGTCGACCAGGACCAGTTTGCCGTCGCCGCTTTTCCCCATCGCCATGTTGACCGCCACGCCGGCCAGGCCGAGGCCGATGACCATGATGATCGGCCCGACGACGACCGGCGGCATCAGCTTGTGGATGAAGCCGACGCCCCGGACCCGGATGAGCAGTGCCAGCAGCATGTAGAGCCAGCCGGCGGCAAAGAGCCCCGAGAGGGTGGCCGGCAGGCCCCAGGTCTGGATGCTGTAGATGATCGGGGCGATGAAGGCGAACGACGAGCCGAGGAAGACCGGCACTTTCCGCTTGGTGACCGCCTGGAAGATCAGCGTGCCGATCCCGGCGCCCAAAAGGGCCATGCTCGGGTTGAGGCCGGTCAGGATCGGCACCAGCACGAGGGCGCCGAAGGCGACAAAGAGAATCTGGGCGCCGGCGATCGCCTGGCGCCACTGCGGTTCGTTGGCTTTGCTCATGGGGGGCGGCTCCGTGGTCGATTGATGGCGGCGGCTGGCGTTACTTGGTGCCGAAGATCTTGTCGCCGGCGTCGCCGAGACCGGGCAGGATGTAGCCGTTTTCGTTGAGGCCCTGGTCGAGGGCAGCGACGTAGAGTTCGACCTCGGGGTGGGCGGCGGCCACCCGGGCGATTCCCTCGGGGGCGGCGACCAGCGCCAGCACTCGGATCTGCCGGCAGCCGGAGCGCTTCAACATGGCGATGGTGGCGTCGATGGAGCCGCCGGTGGCGAGCATCGGGTCGAGGATGAGCGCCAGCCGCTCGTCGAGCCGGCCGACGAATTTTTCGTAGTAGGTATGGGCTTCCAGGGTCTCTTCGTTGCGGGCGAGGCCGACGACGCTCACCTTGGCGTTGGGGATCATGTCGAGGACCCCTTCCAGCATACCGATCCCGGCTCGGAGGATCGGTACCACCGTTACCTTTTTCCCCTTGATCTGCTGAATTTCCACCGGGCTGCCGTCCCATCCTTCGATGGTCCGGTGCTCCAGCGGGAAATCCCGGCAGGCTTCATAGGCGAGGAGCCGGGCCACCTCGGCGGTCAGTTCGCGGAACTTCTTGGTACTGATGCCGGCTTCGCGCATCAGGCCGATCTTATGTTTTACCAGAGGATGACTGATCTCATGGATGCTCATGAACTCTCTCCCGTCGCGGTTTGGTGGCTACCGGCGCAGGAATTGTCCCCGACGGTCAGCGGCTTGGTGACGGCGGAAGAGCTTACCCGAATTTGTCAGGCAAGTCATCAGAATAGTGCGTGTGTTTCGGGGAGAGCGGCGAACGCTAGAGGCGGGTGACGAAGGAGCTCAGCAGCTCCTCGACGGTGACCGGTTTGGCGATGGCCCCGGCAAATCCGTAAGCGGTGCAATCGCGCATGCAGGGATCGTCGGGATAGCCGCTGGAAACGAAAACCTTGACTGTTTCGTCCAGTTCGTGCAATTGGCGGGCGATTTCCCGACCGCTGGGGCCGCCGGGGATGTTCAGGTCGGTGATGACGGCGAGGAAGGGGGTTCCCGCCGCCTGGCGTTCCCGGAAGAGGGTGATTCCTTCCTCGCTCCCCGGAGCGCAGGCGACCTCGAAGCCGAGATGCTTCAGGGCATATTCGACCAGGAAGAGGACGTCGTCGTCATCGTCAATAACCAGCACCGATCGTTTTGTCATCGCTGCCGCCGCTCAATGAAATTATCTGCCGACCGATAAGAAGTATAGCATGACAGAACGGATTGCGTCGGTAAAATGGAGTTATATTATTTCCCTCGAATCCCTTGGATAATGGTCAGACCGATATTCCTGTTCGGTCGGTGACGGGAGGGCATGATGCAGTGGGACAATCTGCGCAAGTTCGTCTGCCCGGAAATTATTTATGGCAACGGGGCCCTGCAACTGGTCGGCCGCCATGCTGCGCTCTACGGCGTTGGCAACGTGATGCTGGTCAGCGATGCCGGGGTCGTGGCCGCCGGCTGGACGGAGCAAGCGAGGCGGAGCCTGGAAGAGGCGGGAATCCGCGTCATCCTTTTCGATCAGGTTTCCAGCAATCCCCGCGACCATGAGGTGATGGCCGGTGTCGAGCGTTATGCCGCCGCCGGCTGCGACGCTCTGGTGGCGGTGGGAGGGGGCAGCCCGCTCGACTGTGCCAAGGGGATCGGCATCGCCTGGGCCAACCGATGCGATATCGTCGCCTGCGAAGGGGTGGACCGGGTGGTGGTGCCGATGCCGCCGCTGCTCTGCGTCCCGACGACCGCCGGTTCGGCGGCCGACGTTTCGCAGTTCGCCATCATCACCAATACCGTGCGCCGGGTCAAAATGGCCATTATCAGCAAGGCGGTGGTTCCCGACGTGACGTTGATCGATCCGCTGACCACCGGCACGCTCGATTCCTACCTGACCGCCTGCACCGGGATGGATGCCCTGGTCCATGCCATCGAGGCCTATGTCTCCAACGCTAGCTCGCCGTTGACCGACCTCCATGCCCTTGAGGCGGTGCGGCTCATTGCCGGCGCTCTCCTGCCGGCCGTCCGCGATCCGGCGGGCGATCTCGCCGCCCGAACCCGGATGATGCTCGGCTGTATGGAGGCCGGCCTGGCGTTTTCCAATGCCAGCCTGGGGGCGGTGCATGCCATGTCGCACAGCCTCGGGGGGACGCTTGACCTACCCCATGGCGAGTGCAACGCCATGTTTCTCGATCATGTCGTGGCGTTCAATTTCCCGGCTGCGCCCGACCGGTTCCGGGGCATAGCCGAAGCCATGGGGCTTCACTGTCGCGGCGGCAGCCCGGCCGACTGGCAAAAGCTTCTCGTCGACGAAATCCGCCGGATCAAGGCCGCAGCCGGCATCAATCGAACGCTGGGCCAGTTGGGGGTGGTGTCGGCGGACCTTCCCCGGCTGGCGGCCAATGCCATGAAAGATGCCTGTATGGTCACCAACCCGCGGCGGCCGACTGTTGAGGACATCGGAAGGATCTATGCCGAAGCGCTCTAGCACGGAAAATGATTGGGACAGCCTGCGGCAGAGCATTATCGGCCTCGGCGAACTGTCGGCCCGAAAGAGCTACTATCCGGAGCTGCAACAGCGTCTCCACGAACTGGAAGCGGCAAAGAACGCCCTTGACCTGGCCAACAGCCAGCTCCAGGCGATGTTCAATGCCGCCACGGAGATGGCGGTTATTGCCACCGACCGGGACGGCCTGATCACCTTCTTCAATCGCGGCGCCGAACGGATGCTCTGGTACGCGGCGGATGACGTGGTCGGGGTGATGACGCCGCTGACGTTCCATCTTGAGGAAGAGGTAGCCCGGCGGAGGAGGGAACTGTCGCGGGAACTGGGGCGAGAGATGGGCGGCTTCGAGGTCTTTGCGGCCGTTGCCCGGGAGCAGGGAGCCGAGAGTGGGAACTGGACCTATCTGCGGCGGGACGGCAGGCACATCCTGGTCAAGCTGACGATCACCGTGATCCGTGCCGAGGACGGGCAGGTCGGCGGCTACCTGGGGATTGCCGAGGATATCACCGAGCGGATGCGGGCCGAGACTGACCTGGCGCAAAGCCGTGAGCTGTTGAACACGATTATCGAGTCGATCCCCAACCCGATCTTCTTCAAGGATACCGACGGCGTCTACGAGAACTGCAATCGCGCCTTTGCCGAGTTCATCGGCCTGCCCCGGGAAAAGATCATCGGTGCCACCGCCTTCGCGGTCGCCCCAGGCGAACTGGCCGAGGTTTATCGCCAAGCCGACCTGGAGCTGATGCGGCAGCGCGGCACCCAGGTCTACGAGACCCAGGTTAGG
The DNA here is from genome assembly GCF_027943965.1 of Geotalea uraniireducens. Classification (NCBI taxonomy): domain Bacteria; kingdom Pseudomonadati; phylum Thermodesulfobacteriota; class Desulfuromonadia; order Geobacterales; family Geobacteraceae; genus Geotalea; species Geotalea uraniireducens. Next base: position 998,070 of record NZ_AP027151.1, read on the forward strand.
GACGCGGCCGGCCATTTGCGCGAAGTGATCTTCTACAAGTCGGCGATCCTGCAGCATGACGGTTCGGTGCGGGGAGTGGTCGGGGTGATGCTCGACATTACCGAGCGAAAGCGTACCGAAGACGAACTGCATCTCCAGGCCCTCCGGCTCGAACAGGAAATCGTCGAGCATCAGCGGGCGGAGGAGGCGTTGCAGGAGCGGGAGCGGATGCTGTCGCTGGTCATCAATGCCATCCCGCAGGCGATCTTCTGGAAGGATACCGATTCGGTCTACCTCGGCTGCAACGACAATTTCGCCCGTGCTGCCGGGCTCTCTTCGCCGGCCGAGGTCATCGGCAAGACCGATTACGAACTGCCGTGGCTGACGGAAGAGACCGAAGGGTACCGGGCCGACGACCGGGAAGTCATGCGCACGAACCAGCCCCGTTATCGGTTCGCCGAGTCGCAGCGGACCGCCGACGGCCGGCTGACGTATGTGGAAACCACCAAGATCCCGCTCCATGCCTACGACGGTTCGGTGATGGGGATCCTCGGTGTCTACGACGACGTCACCGAGCGCCGGCAGGCGGAGGAAGCGCTTCGGGAGAGCGAGCAGCGGCTGCGGCTCATCTTCGATACGTCGCAGGCCGGGATCATTCTGGTCTCCCCCGCCGGGGAGATTACCTTTGCCAACCAGCGGATGGCTGAAATGTTCGGCTATTCGCCCGGTGCCCTTCCCGGTACGCCGTATCCCGACCTCCTCTATCCGACGGAACACGACCTTGGCGACTTCCGAATGCGCCAGCTGATTGCCGGGGAGATCGAGCAGGTTTCGAGCGAGCGGCATTACCGACGCCTGGACGGCAGCGATTTCTGGGGCTATCTCTCCGGCAAGCGGCTCGAAGACAGCAACGGCAACCTGCAGGCGCTGCTCGGGATTATCGCCGATATCTCGGAGCTGAAAGCGGCCCGGGACGCCCTGGAGAGCGAAAAAGAGCTGATGACGGTCACCCTGCGCTCCATCGGCGACGGCGTTATTTCGGTCGATACGGCGGGGCGGGTGATCCTGCTCAACCGGGCGGCCGAGCAGTTGTGCGGCTGGACCCAGGAAGAGGCGATCGGCCGGCCGCTGGGAGAGGTGTTCTCAATCCGGAATGCCAGGACGCGGGAGCCGCTGGTCAATCCGGTGGAGCTGGTATTGAAGACCAGAGAGGTGGTGGAACTGGCGAACAATGCGATTCTGGTTTCCCGCGACGGCAGCGAGCTGGTGATTGCCGAATCTGCCGCGCCGCTCCGTGACCCGGCGGGGAACATCCTTGGCGTGGTGCTTGCCTTCCGCAATATCACCCAGAAGCGAGAGATGGAGGAGGCGTTGCTCCGGGCGCGCAAGCTCGAATCAATCGGTGTGCTGGCCGGGGGGATCGCCCATGATTTCAATAACCTGCTGACCGGGGTGCTGGGAAATATCTCGATGGCCCGGACGCTGGTTTCCCCGCAACAACCGGTCTATCCGCTGCTCGATCGCGCTCAGAAAGCGTCGGAGCGGGCCCGCGATCTTACTCAGCAGCTGCTTGCCTTCTCTAAGGGGGGGGCGCCGGTCAAGAAGCTGACCTCTCTCAAGCAACTTTTGGTCGATTCGGCCACCTTCGTTCTTCGGGGTTCGAACGTCCGCTGCGAGTTCGATATCTCCCACGATCTCTGGCCGGTAGAGGTCGATCCGGGGCAGATGAGCCAGGTGGTCAACAACCTGGTGATCAATGCCGATCAGTCAATGCCCGACGGCGGCGTGATCACTGTTCGGGCGGAAAATGTGCCGCTGCCGGAGCGGGGTGGCGAGGGCGCTTCCCAACACCGGGGGATGGTCAGGATTACCATTGAGGATACCGGTGGCGGCATTGCTGACGAGGATCTGCACCGGATCTTCGATCCCTACTTCACGACCAAGCAGCACGGTAGCGGACTCGGTCTGGCGACGGTCTTTTTCATCGTCAAGAACCACGGGGGGGAAATCCGGGTTTTCACCCGGCCCGAACGGGGCACCAGTTTCGTGATCGAACTTCCCGCCTCGGAGAAGGCGTTGACGGAAACGGCACCGCCGGTCGTCAGCCGTTCCCGCGGGGCCGGGGCCATCCTGGTGATGGACGACGACCCGCTGGTGCTGGAGATGGCTGAAGTGGCGCTGAAAATGCTCGGTTACCAGCCGACCCTCAGCCGGGACGGCGGCGAGGCACTGCGGCTGTACGAGCAGGCTGCCGCCACCGGAACGCCGTATCGGGCGGTGATCATGGACCTGACGATCCCCGGGGGGATGGGGGGGAAGGAAACGGCGCGGAAGCTACTCCAGTTCGATCCGGCTGCCCGGGTGATCGTGTCGAGCGGCTACTCCATCGACCAGGTGCTGGCCAATTACCGGGAGTACGGCTTCTGTGCCGCTCTCGGCAAACCGTACAATCTGGAGGAGTTGGGGAAGGCGTTGCGGGAGGCTTTCGGCGAAAACTCCTGAACGGGCGGCGGCCGGTTCAGGGGAGCAGTCTCGTGCCGGCGTTGCCGGCCAGCGCCCGCTCGATGTCGTCAAGATGACAGATGACGGCGTGGCCGCCATGGCGGACAACGTGGCTTGCCGCCTCCACCTTGGGGCCCATCGAGCCGGGGGGGAACTGGCCGGCCGCCAGGTGCCGCTCCGCTTCGGCCAGCGTCATCGTTGCCGGATACCGTTCGCCCGGGGCGCCGAAGTCGAGGGCCGCGCCCGGTACGTCGGTGGCGATGACCAGCCGGTCGGCCCCCAGTTCGACGGCTAGGGCGGCGCTCGCCAGATCCTTGTCGATCACCGCGTCGACCCCATGGAAGCCGCGCCCCTGCCGGATCACCGGAATTCCGCCGCCGCCGCAGCAGATGACGATGAAGCCTGCCGCTACCAGGGTGGCGATCTCCCGCTTTTCAACGATGGCGACCGGCCGAGGGGAGGCCACCACCCGCCGATAGCCCCTGCCGGTGGCGACGGTGGGCCAGGGGAGCCGGGCCGCCTCGGCGGCGGGATAGACCGGCCCGATCGGCTTGGTCGGGGTGGCGAAGGCCGGGTCCGCCGGATCGACTACCACGTAGCTGATCAGACTGGCCAGGAGCTGCTCTTCCCGGCCGAGCCGGGCCAGCTCTTCGTCGAGCACCGATTCGATCATGTAGCCGATCTGCCCCTGGGTCTGGGCGACCAGGATCTCCAACGGGAGCGGCGGCACCGCGGCGCAGCACTCCTGCTGCAGCAGCAGGTTGCCCACCTGCGGCCCGTTGCCGTGGGTGACCACCAGCCGATAATGCTCGGCAAGGCGGGCCAGCTGCCGAAGCGGTCCCTTCAGGTTGGCGAACTGCTCGGCAATGGTCCCTGTCTGGTCGGCGCGAATCAGGGCGTTGCCGCCGAGTGCCACCACGACAGTTTCTCGCGTCATCCCTCACCTCCTTGACTGTTTGGCTGTGCCCGGAGCTGGTGTCGCCGTCTTGACAGCGCTGCCGGCCGGCGGTAAGGTTGTGCCGGGCGGGTAGCCGGGCCGCCGGAATGCCATGTCGGCCGGCCGTTCCCGTTCAGGGATCATGCCGTGCGGGAGGGACAATGAGCCAACGACAGGATGACGATCGTCGGGATGCCCGGCGATATCTCGCCAACTGGCGCGACGAAATGAACAGTGCCGAGCTGTACGAGCGGCTGGCCGGCTTTGAAACCGATGCCAACCTCGCCGAGCTGTACCGGCGGCTGGCGGCGGTGGAGCGCCGCCATGCGGCCGCCTGGGCGGAACGGCTGGAAGGGCTGGGCCGGCCGGTTCCTCTCTTCCGTCCCTCCTGGCGGACCGTCGTCCTCGGCCGGTTGGCCCGCTGGCTCGGTGCGGCGGCCATCGTGCCGACCCTCGCCTCGCTGGAGGAGATCAATTCCCACGACTATGCCCGACAGCGGGCTACCACCGAGATGGTCTCCACCGAACGGTCCCATGCCCGGCTGCTCCGCCAGCTCAGCCAGGGGGGCGGCGAGGGGATGTCCGGCAGCGCCCTGGCCCGTTTCGAGGGGCGGCACCGGGCCGCCGGCGGTAATGCCCTCCGGGCGGCGGTACTCGGGGCGAGCGACGGACTTCTCTCCAACTTCAACCTGTTGATGGGAGTCGCCGGGGCGCAGCTGGCGTCGCGGAGCATCCTGTTGACCGGCTTTGCCGGACTGCTCGCCGGGGCGATCTCGATGGCTCTCGGCGAGTGGATCTCGGTTCAGAGTTCCCGGGAGCTGTACCAGAAGCAGCTGGCTACCGAGCGGGAGGAGATCGCCACCGTCCCCGAGGAGGAGGTCGAGGAGCTGACCCTCATCTACCAGGCGCGCGGCCTCGACGAGGCGACGGCCCGCTCCCTGGCCGGCGGGATCATGGATAACCAGGCGCTGGCGCTGGAAGTGCTGGCCCGGGACGAACTCGGCATCGATCCCGACGAGCTCGGCGGTTCCGCCTGGGAGGCGGCGATCGCCTCGTTTCTTCTCTTTGCCGTCGGGGCGATCGTGCCGGTCATGCCTTATCTCTTCCTCGGCGGCATTCCGGCGCTCGTTGCCAGCGCCGCGGCCAGTACCGCCGGGCTCTTTCTCCTCGGTGCCGCCATCACGCTCTTCACCGGCCGGTCGGTGGTCGCCTCCGGCTGCCGCCAGGTACTGTTCGGCCTTTCGGCGGCGGCGGTCACCTTCCTGGTCGGCCGGCTCATCGGGGTGAGCATCGCCGGCTGACCTTCGCAATCGTTCCCTCAGTCGTCGTCCCGTTCGTAACGGTCGGCATGCCGGTTGTAATGGTACGCCGGGTTGTCGTAGCCGCCGCGGCAGATGAGAATTGTCCGTTTCCGGACCATGCGGCCGTCGAAGCGGACCGTTTCCCGGATCTTCCGGCAGCGACCGCCGTCCTCGTAACCGAGCGGTTCCGCATTGTACCAGGCGCGGCGATCCTCGGTCCAGTATTCGACCGGCTGCCAGGCCCGGGCCGATTCCCGGACCGCCTGCTGCGACAGTTCGGCGATGGTGGCGCCGGCGATGGCGCCGACGGTGGCGCCGATTACCCCCCCTTGCCACGGGTTCCGCTGGTCGAGGACGGCACCGGCGAATCCGCCCATGGCTCCACCGGCGGCCGCTCCGGGATACTGCCGGGGGAGACAGCCGGTCAGGGCCAGGGCCAGCAGGGGAATGAGGAGTGCCGGTTGCCACGGTTGGCGAGCCATGGTGCTTCTCCTCGCTGAAATCATCAGTTTTCTTTCCCTTTTTTCTCTTCCTGCTGCTGTTCCTTGTCCTTGAATCGCCAGACCCGGCGGGGAGCCTTCTCCCCGGCGGCGGCCGGGCGTTTCGCCGGCTGCTGCCGGGCTTCCGGCCGGACGACCGGCGCTGTCGTGCCGTTACCCCGCTGCTGTTCCCCCTCATGCGGGGCAGCATTGCCCTTGCCGTTGCCGTCCCGTTTCTCCGCCGGCCGGCTGTCCTCGGTGCGGCCGGCCGGGGGATGAACGACCGGTGTTGCCGGCTGCCGGCGGGGTGGTGGCGGTTGGGCCGGTTGCGGTTGCGGAAGCGTCTGTGGTCGGGTCGTTTGCGGTTGTGCCGGCCGTTCGATCCGTTCGCCGTCGCCGTAGCGGACCGTGGGGACGGTAGGCCGGGCGGGAGTGTGCCGGCCATTACCGTTCTGCCCCTTTGGCCCGGCGATCGGTGCCGGGATGGCCGTGGCCGGCGCCGGGCCCTCGACGATCCGGGGATAGTGCTGCCGGAGGGTGCGCCGTTCAACCCGCTCCACTGCCGCCGGCGGCCGCTGGACGGCCGGAATGCGCTTCAGTGCCGGCATCATCGCCTGTGGTGCTTCCGGGCGGAGGCGCGGCCGGGGACCGAATCCCCCTTTTCTGTTGAACAGGTCCGAGCGGGGGGTAACGTAGGACATCCGGCCGGCGATGAAAGACTCCCGTTTGACCACCGTCACCGCGTTGTTGATCGTGGTATTCCGATAGGCGATCCGGTTCGAGGTGATGTTGATGTTGACGTTGGTGATGTTGACGCTGTGCCGGCCGTAACGGCCGTACCCGTAATAGGTTTCTCCCGGCGCCAGCGGCACCCAGCCGACGTAGGTGGGGGTGGTCACCCAGCCAACGTAGCCCGGTCCCCAGAAGACGTCGTCCCGGGCTGGCGGTACCCAGCACCAGCCGCTGCCGGGAACGACCACCCAGCGGCCGTAGTGGTACGGTGCCCATCCCCAGCTCTCGGCGGAAATCCAGACGTAATCGCCGCCGCGCCAGACCCAGCGGCCGACCTGGTAGGGGGCCCAGTCCGGGACGATGACGGTGGGGCGCCAGACGTAGCCGTAGTCCCTGACCTGGAGCCATTCACCATTTCCCGCCAGGTCGTCGGCATAAATGGCCAGTTGGTCCGGCAGGTAACGGCGGTCGCCGAGCCGGGCGTACACGATCCGATCCCGTTCCATGTTCCAGCGTGCCCAGGCATCGGGCGGGGCGAGGGGGAAAATTTCCGAGCGGTTGCCATCGGCGGTGAGCATCTCTCCGGCACGGAGCCGGGTCCGGCTGCCGTTCCCCTCGACGTAGGCCGTCCCCCTGATGATCGAGACGTCGGTGTCTCCTTCATCGTTGAGATCGAGTTGCAGCCGGGTCCGGGCGTAAATCTTGACCGTGGTATCGGCCGTGTCGAGCTGCAGGCTTTGCTCGCGGCTATTGGTGGTGCGGGCGTAGAGATGACCCATGCCGAGATGGACCTGGGCAAAATCGTCCTCGACGGCGATCAGGTCCAGGCTCGAATTTTCATCGAGGCGGATGCAGGTGCCGTTGCGGAGCTGGATTTCCGCGCGGCTGCCGGGCGGGCACCAGATGCTGTCCCCCTCATCGAGGGGGGTGTTAACAGCCACCGGCAGCCAATCGGGGGTGTCGCCACCGTGGAACTGGACGTTGCCTTCAACGAGGCTGATCCGGGCAAGGCCGTTCAGCTCGGCGTGACCGAGAGCGGGGATAAACAACAGGGCGGCAATGAGGATGGTGCGATACAGCAGATTCATGTCAGCTGCCTCCGGGAGGTTCTGGTGCATTCATGATAACGCATTGTAGCCTTTTTCGTTGACCGACGGCATATTTTTTCATGTGACGGCTCGCTGCAGCGGTGGCTTGACACGGATCGGCCGGGCGGGGTAAGGTTGGACGTCGATCGGGCGGGGCTGCCGAGCGTTGTTGCCGTCGCCGATCATGAGGGGAGAGTGAGGATACCGATGAAACGTCTGCTGCTCTGCGGCATATGGGGCATGATCCTGGGCTTGGCCACTGCCGGCTGGGCGGAAATCTACCGTTATACCGATAGCGCCGGCCAGGTCCATTTTGTCGACGATCCGGCCAAGGTGCCGCGGCGTTATCGGAAACAACTGGGGACCCAGGCGCCGCTGGCGGAGATCAACGTCGTTGCGTCCCCGCCCGGCCGCGCGGGCGGAGCGACAGCCAGCCGGCCGGCCGGCCGGTACAACGGCACCGTCGAGCTGTACGTCACCTCCTGGTGCGGCTACTGCAAGAAGATGGAGCGGTTCCTGAAAGAACAGGGGATCCCCTATGTCGCTTACGACGTCGAGCAGGATCGGGCGGCCCATGAGCGCTTCATCCAATTGGGGGGGAGCGGGGTACCGCTTGCCCGGGTCGGTCAGCGGGTGGTCAACGGTTACAACCCTGAAGCAGTGCTGCGGCTCCTCGATCAGGGGGAGAATGACCGCCGGTAGAGGGTTTTGGAAAGGATACGTCGATGGCTAAGGATAAGGATGAACGGAAACGGCCGCAGCTGCGGCTGGTAGTCGATAACGCGGAGAAACGGACGGCCCGGCCGGGAGAAGACGAAGCGGACTTCATTCCCCTCGACCAACTGGTGGCTCGGCGGGACAGTCTGCGCGGCGATTTTTACGCCGGCGTCGAGCCTTGGCAGGCGGAGGCTTACCAGGCGCTGGAGCAGTATTGCCTCGCTCGTGGCTGGGAGTATGGCCTCGACCCGTTCCACGGGCGGATGCTGGTCCTGGCGGCGGGGACGGTCTGCCCCGAGGCGGCCGGCCATGATGAGTCGGGACAGGACGAAGTACTGCTCTATATTGCGGACGATGTGACCGGCCGGGGTCTCTGTCTCACCCTGGAGATGATCATGCCGTACTGGAGCGAAGACGATACGGTCATGGAGGATGCCCTGCTCTACGGCCCGTTCTTCCAGTACGGCGCGTTCTTCCTGGAGGAGAACCGCCACGACAGCCTTCTCGACCTGATCTACCGGCTGGCGTTGCCGCTCTATCCGCCGCAGCCGACAGCGCCGTTCCTCGACCGGCTGTTCGCCATCGCCGCCGTCGAGCTGCGGGAAGCGCTGGCCAATCTGGCAGAGTCCTCCTGACCGGTCACCGGTTCTTGCCCGCTGTCCCTGCCGATTGTCCCCTGCCGTTACTCCTCCACCGTCAAATATGATGTACCCAACCCCCCTCTCGTCAAGAGGGGGCGATCTCCCGGGATGATGCGGTTGTTCGCCTCGTCGCTGTCGGCGCCGCGCGGTTTGTTGACCTGGGTCAAGGCATCGCGGCAGCCGCCCGCTATACTGAACCTAAAAGAGTTTGTGGTTCAGAAAGGGGAATGTCATGAGTGGAAACGGCGAGACGTTGATCGGTAAGGCGGTGACCATGGCCGAGCTGGTTGCCTATCAGGAGGGAGCGGTGGTGAGCCGTACCCTCATCGATAAAAAGGTCGGCACCCTGACCCTATTCTCCTTTGCCGCCGGGCAGGGACTGAGCGAACATACCGCCCCCTACGATGCCTTTGTCCAAGTGATCGACGGGGCGGCGGAAGTCATCATCGACGGCGCGGCGCAGCGGCTGACGGCTGGCCAGTTCATCATCATGCCGGCCAACCGTCCCCATGCCGTTCGGGCGGTGCAGCGCTTCAAGATGCTGCTGGTGATGATCCGGGAGTAGTCCGCCGCATTTGCGCTCCCGGGGAGTGCTTACCGCCCCTCGGCCAGCTTGAACTGGCCTACCAGCTGTTCGAGCTCGGCGGCGAGGGACGCGAGCCGCTCGGCAGCCTGGGCCGACTCGTTGGCGCCGGCGGCGGCGTCGCGGACGACCGTGGTGATGTCATTGATGTTGCGGCTGATCTCGCCGGTGGTCGAAGTCTGCTCTTCGGCGGCAGTGGCGATCTGGTGGACCTGGCTGGTGACGTCGGAAATCCCTTGCAGGATGGCGCTGAGCGCCTCGCCGGACCGGGCGGTCTCTTCGGTCCCCCGCGCCACTTCCCTAACCCCTTCTTCCATTGAGGAGACGGCGCTCTTCGTCTCCTGCTGGATCGCCTTGATCATCTCGCCGATCTCCCGCGTTGCCCGGGTCGTCCGTTCGGCGAGCGCCCGCACTTCGTCGGCAACGACGGCGAAGCCGCGCCCCTGCTCGCCGGCCCGCGCCGCCTCGATAGCCGCGTTGAGCGCCAGCAGGTTGGTCTGGTCGGCGATGTCCTCGATGGTGCCGATGATCTCGCCGATCTGGTCGCTCCGCGAGCCGAGCTTCTCGACGGTGCCGGAGGCGTCCTTAACGCGGTTGGCGATCCGGTCCATAACGGCAACCGTGGTATTGACCACTCCCGTTCCCTCGCGGGCGGTGTCGGTCGCCTGGCGGGCGCCGTCTGCCGCCAGGGTGCAGTTCTGGGCAATCTCGCAGGAGGTTGCCGCCAGCTCTTCGCTGGCCGTAGCGACGGTGGTTGCCTGGAACGCCACCTTCTCCACGTTGCCGGCCATCTGTCCGGAGGTGGCGCTCAACTGGGCGGCGGCAGCGGCCAGTTCGCTGGCGTTACGGGCGATCCGGCTGATGATGTCGTGAATCGTCGAGGTTAGTTTGTTGATCCCGGTGGCCAGTTCGCCGATCTCGTCGACGGAGGGGACCGGGATTACCCGGGTCAGGTCGCCGCCGCCGCTGGCCAGCTCGTGAACCTGCTCGGAGAAGCCGATGATATGGTTGACGATGGTCCGGCGGAAAAACTGGTACATGGTGACGAGCAGAATCAGAAAAAAGGAGACGGCAACGATGGCCAGGGAGATCGACAGCGAACGGGCACTGGCGTAACCCTGTTCCAGCGAGGTGGTGAGGATGAAGCCGCCGAGGAAGGCCGGGCCGGCGTCGTGGCAGCTCTGGCAGCGCTTTTCGTTCGCCAGCGGGAACGCCACGCTCAGCGCCCGGATGCCGTTAATCGTGCTTTGCACCTCGACTGCCTTGCCGCTGGCCAGTGCCGCCTTCATCTGCGAATTGGGCGGCGCCTGGGGGCTGCCGTTGGCATCGCGCGCCTCGCCGTTGAAAATCTGCAGGTCGACGAAGAAATTCTTCTTCTTGGCTTCGGCAATGTAGCGGTTGACCTCGGTGGAGTCCCCCTTCATCATGTACTCGTCGATGTCCCGGGTCAGGATCGAGGCCATGGTGCGGGTATTCTTCATCTGCAGGTCGAGGGAAGATTTGAATTGCAACCAGCCGGCCACCACCCCGAGGGTTGCGAAGCCGATCGACAGGGTGATGCCGAGGATCGCCAGGACCTTGAGGGCGAGCTTCTTTCTGATCATTGATTCCTCCGCGCCGGGGACGGGTGGCTGTCGATGCCCGTTCCACGGCCTTTTTCGCCAGAATGTTAGCATGTGCTTTCATGTAAGCTCATCGGCGAATGCTGAGGAAAATTTAGGATAAAAAGTGTAAATAATTGTTAAGGTCAATACTTGAGTTTAAAAGTAGAGTTTAGGTTGCTTTTACCGGCTGTCGTTGTCTGCCGGCGGTTGGGACTTCAGCGCCTCTTCCCGCTGCAACGCCTCCCGGAGCTCCTTGCGGAGCCGGAGCCGGGACGGCAGCCCCGTCAGCCAGGCGGTGAGCGCCCCGGCAGCGAAGGCGAGCAGGATGATCGCCGCCAGCGGGCCGGCAAAGCGCCAGGCAAACAACGACAATTCGACGGATTGGGCGTTCTGGACGGAAAAGATCATCGTGAACAGGGCGATGAGTGTGGCAATGACGATGGTGGGGGTCATCGGCTCCTCCCGGTGTGTGGCGATCGACTACGATGAAGTATAGCCGATACCGGTGACAGTGCCAGCCGTCGGCCCGCTCCATGCATCCCTCCGTGGCGATGCGTCCCGATGGGATAATTTGCTTAAACTTTGAGCATTAACGGGAGGGTGAGAGTATGGGGATGCTTGTTATCGTGCAAAACGATCCGGAAGTCCCGGTCGGGGCCTTTGCCGATTACCTGGTCGCCACGGGCGTGCCGTTCCGGCTGGTACGGGCCTATGCCGGCGAAGCGCTGCCGACGGTCGACGAGACGGCAGCACTGATCATGCTCGGCGGGGCGATGGGGGTGGGGGATACCGCCGCCTTCCCGTTTCTCGGTGCCGTCAAGGAGTGTATCCGGCAGCAGGTGGCGGCTGCCCGGCCGTTCCTCGGCATCTGTCTCGGCGGTCAGTTGCTGGCCGACCAGCTTGGCGCGCCGGTTACTTCCGGCAGCCACGGCGAACACGGGCCGTTTCCGGTGGAACTGACTCCGGCGGGGCTGGCCGACCGGCTCTTCGCCGGCATTACTTCCCCTTTCCGCACTTTCCAGTGGCATAACGATACCTTTGCCATCCCGACCGGCGCGGTGCTGCTCGCCTCGTCCGCCGCCTGTTCCCACCAGGCCTTCCGCTACGGTCCGGCGGCCTACGGCCTGCAGTTCCATCCGGAGGTGGATGCCGGGATCGTCGCCAGCTGGGCTCGCTCCGATGGCGAACAGGCCGAGTCGGTCGCCCGGTTGCTGGCCGATTTTGCCGCCGCCGAGGCGGATTACCGGGCCGCCGCCGAGCGGTTGCTTGCCAATTTTCTCGGCATTGCCGGCCTGCACTGAGCGGCAACCGGCCCGGCCACTGCCCGCGACCGGGCACCCCCTTCCTTGTATTGCCTGAAAACTAGGCAGCTGCGGCGGCAGCAGCCGGCGTAAAACCGGCTGCCGGCCCGTTCCGCCGTGCTTTGCCAATATGGCACAGCTTGTGCTTTGCTGGTTGCAACCATCCACGTTCCTGCTTGGGAACCGGTGACGGCAGCGATTTCAGGCAACGGAGCCCCGAAAACGTCGACAACACGTATTTTGGGGCTTTTCCTTTCCGGGAAAGGAGCGCATCATGGAGCGGCAGATTATCATTGACGATACGACTTTGCGGGACGGCGAGCAGACCGCCGGCGTGGTCTTCAGCCGGGCGGAGAAGGTCGCCATTGCCCGAATGCTTGATGCTATCGGCGTCCAGGAGCTGGAGTGCGGCATCCCGGCCATGGGCGAGGATGAACGGGCCTCGGTCCGTGCCTTGGTCGGCCTGGGGCTGAATGCCCGGCTGCTCACCTGGAACCGGGCGCTGATCCCCGATATCCAGGCGAGCATCGATTGCGGCATTACGGCGGTCGACATCTCCCTGTCGGTTTCGGATATCATGATCGCCAACAAGATCCGCAAGAGCCGGGAGTGGGTGAAGGAACAGCTCCGCACGGCCCTCGGTTTTGCCAAGGAACGCGATCTCTACGTCTCGGTCGGGGCCGAGGATGCCAGCCGGGCCGATCTGGGCTTTTTGACCGAACTGATGGAAATCACCCGGTCGCTGGGGGGGGACCGCTTTCGGTTCTGCGATACCCTCGGCATCCTCGACCCCTTCACCATGTACGAAAAGGTCCGGGCGCTCCGGGAGGCGGTGCCGGAGCTCGATATCGAGGTCCATACCCACAACGATCTCGGCATGGCCACCGCCAATGCCATTGCCGGGGTCAAGGCCGGCGCCCGCTTCGTCAACACGACGGTGAACGGGCTCGGCGAGCGGGCCGGCAATGCCGCCCTGGAAGAGGTGGTGATGGGGCTCAAGCTGGCCTGCGGCATCGAACCGGGGATCGACACCCATCGCTTCCATGAAATATCGCGTTTCGTCGGCAAGGCATCGCACCGGCCGGTCCCGCCCTGGAAAGCGGTGGTCGGCGAGAAGGTCTTCTCTCACGAGTCGGGGCTCCATGCCGACGGCGTGTTGAAAAACCCGGGCAACTACGAAGGGTTCGACCCCGCCGAGGTCGGTTTGAAGCGGCACATCGTCGTTGGCAAGCATTCCGGGACCAGCGGCCTGGTGGAGCGCTACCGGGAGCTGGGAATTGCCCTCTCCAAGCGCGAGGCGGTCTGTCTGATGGAGCAGGTGCGGGTGATTGCCCAGCGGATGAAGCGGCCGCTTTCCGATGGCGATCTGCGCCGTCTCTATCGGTCGGGGGTGTGCGGCCTGCGGGCGGCCTGACCGGGCGTTGCCCAATTCTCTTTCTGCGAAAGGCATAACGGTGAAAAAACGGCTCAACCTCCTCCGTGAATTTTCGGTGCCGCTCATTGCCGGCGTAGTGCTGGCTCTCTGGTGGGCCAACCGGGATCCGGCCGGTTACGATCATTTTCTGCACACGCCGTTGTTCGGCGGCGTCAGTTTCCATTTCCTCGCCAACGATATCTTCATGGTCTTCTTCTTTGCCATCGCTGCCGTGGAGATCACCCAGAGCTGCCTGCCGGGGGGGGACCTCAACCCTCCCCGCAAGGCGCTGAATCCTCTGCTGGCTACCCTCGGCGGGGTAGTCGGCCCGGCGCTGGTCTTCCTGCTGCTGAACCACGTGATCGGCTCCGCCGAACTGCGTCGAGGGTGGGGGATTCCGACCGCCACCGATATCGCCTTCGCCTGGCTGGTGGCCCGGCTGGTTTTCGGCAAGGACCATCCGGCGATCTCATTCCTGCTGCTCCTGGCGGTGGCCGACGACGGCATCGGCCTGGCGATTATCGCCATCTTCTATCCGAATCCCAACTTTCCGGTGGCTCCCGCCTGGCTGCTCCTGACCGTCGGCGGGATGGCGGTCGCCTATCTGCTCCGGAGCGCCCGGGTCAAATCCTATTGGCCCTACCTGCTCGTCGGCGGCGGGATGAGCTGGGCCGGTCTGTACAATGCCCATCTCCACCCGGCACTGGCGCTGGTCTTCATTATCCCGTTCCTCCCCCATGCGAGGAAGGAGCGGCTGCACCTGTTCGAGGAGGACGAGCACGACCGGTCGACCATCGCCCGTTTCGAGCAGGACTGGAAGGTGATCGTCGACTTCGGGATGTTCATGTTCGGCCTGGCCAACGCCGGGGTCGAATTCTCCTCGGTCGGCACCGTTACCTGGATCGTCTTTTTGGCGCTGCTCCTCGGCAAGTGCGGCGGGATCTTTCTCTTGGGGAGCGCGGCGGAGCGGTTCGGCTTTCCGTTGCCGCACGGGATGCGGAAAAAGGAGCTGTTCGTCGCCGGGATCATCGGCGGCTTCGGCTTTACCGTCGCGCTGTTCGTCTCCGGCGAGGCGTTCCTCGATCCGGCGATCCAGGGGGCGGCCAAGATGGGGGCCATGCTCAGTGCCAGCGTCGCGCTGGTCGCTCTGGTTGCCGGGCGGGCGCTCCGCGTCGGGCGGGCATCGTAGAGGTTCGCATGAGTAAATGACCAAATGCCCGTCGCTGGTGCATAATATTTAGTCAGCAGGGGAGGCGTTACCGGCGCCTCCCCTGTTTTTTTGCCCCGGCCGCGGCGGCATTCTTTTTATAATTATCGGGAACCATTGATTATTTGAAATATCCGGATCGCTGGCATATTTCCTGCTAAAAAAAGGCAAACCGAATGGCACAAGGGTGTGCCTGGTTGGAAAAAATTTTACTGAATGAGACACGGCAACGGCGCCGCCATCATCCGATGGCGGCGCTTTTTTATTTTGCGGGAAAGGGGGGGAGGGGCACAGGAACAGGTTGGTGTGGCTGGTTGCAGGCTACAACCGTGAAGAAGGCTGGCTGTTTATGAAGAATGCGACAAAGAGTATCACCCATGCATTGACGTTCGTTGCTGCAGCGGCCGGATGGCCCTAACCGTTTTCCCGGAGCAGAGATGAATTTCACCCGCGTTCACGAGCTGGGCGCAGGGATCCCGAGTTAGCAGGTAATACGATGAGATTAGGGCTACGGAGCCCACTCGCCGATCAACGTAGAAAGGAGTATAACGTGAAAGAACTGTATCTGAAATGGACCAACATGCTGTGCGTCTGTCTGGTGGCGCTGGCACTCGCCCTCCCGGCTTTTGCCGAGGACAAGGCGACCGCGCCTGAAGCTGCCCCTGCGGCAACGGCTCCGGCCGCCCCTGAGGCTGCCGCGCCTGCGGCTGCTGCCCCGGCCGCTCCCGCTCCTGAGATAGTGGCCGATCCGTCCGGCGCCAATACCGGCGTTGCCAGCGACGCGGTCGGTGCCTCGGCCAATGCCCCGAGCCAGGAAGATCTGGACAAGGGAGCCAAGACCGAGCCTCTGGCTGCCAAAGTTGCCGATGTCGCCGGTCATAACCGAATTTCGATCAACATGGTCTGGACGCTGGTCTGCGGCTTCCTGGTCATGTTCATGCAGGCCGGTTTCGCCATGGCGGAAACCGGCTTCACCCGCGCCAAGAACGCCGGCCACACCATGGCGATGAACTTCATGGTTTACGGTCTCGGCCTCCTCGGCTACTGGATTTGCGGCTTTGCCCTCCAGATGGGCGGGGTCGGCGGGGTTGCCGCCCTCGGCGGCGCCAAGACCCTGAACAGCGAGTTCGTCCTGCACCTGTTCGGCAAGGATTTCGGCCTGTTCGGCATGAAAGGGTTCTTCCTCACCGGCGATACCTACGACGCGGCGATCTTTACCCTGTTCCTCTTCCAGATGGTTTTCATGGATACTACTGCCACCATTCCGACCGGCTCGATGGCCGAACGGTGGAACATGAAGTCGTTCTTCATCTACGGCTTCTTCGTTTCCGGCGTCATCTATCCGCTCTATGCCAACTGGGTCTGGGGCGGCGGCTGGCTCTCCCAACTCGGCAACATGTTCGGCCTCGGCCATGGCCATGTCGATTTCGCCGGTTCCTCGGTCGTTCATATGACCGGTGGGGTCTGCGCCCTGGCCGGCGCGATGGTCATCGGTCCGCGGATCGGCAAGTTCAACAAGGACGGCTCACCGAACCCGATCCCCGGTCATCACATTCCAATGGCGGTAGCCGGCTGCTTCATCCTCGCCTTCGGCTGGTTCGGCTTCAACGCCGGTTCCACCCTCTCCGGCACCGATCTGCGGATCGGCGTCATTGCTACCAACACCATGCTGGCCGGTGCCGGCGGCGCGGTTTCTTCCTGGGTCTTCATGTGGATGCGCTACGGCAAGCCGGACATCTCGATGAGCGCCAACGGCCTGCTGGCCGGTCTGGTCGGTATCACCGCTCCCTGTGCATTCGTAACCGCTCCCGCAGCCGTGCTGATCGGGGCGATTGCCGGTGTCCTCTGCACCGTCAGCGTCTTCTTCTTCGAGCGGGTAATGAAAATCGACGATCCGGTCGGCGCCATTTCGGTCCACGGTGTCAACGGCGCCTGGGGTGTTCTGGCCCTCGGCCTCTTTGCCGACGGCAAGTACGGTGACGGCTGGAACGGCGTCAAGGGTCCGGTGACCGGCCTGTTCTACGGCGATTCCGGCCAGTTCATCGCCCAGTGCATCGGTACCCTGACCAACATTGTCTATGTCTTCATCATCTCCTGGGTCTTCTTCAAGATCCTCGACAAGGTGGTTGGACTCCGGGTGCCGAAGGATCTGGAACTGGAAGGGCTCGACCAGGCCGAGGTGGCGGTCAGCGCCTACCCTGACTTCAATCTCCGTCACCTCCCCCTGGGTGGTGGCTACTATCCGCACAAATCGGAAAACGATAAATAGCGTTCGGACAGCAACCGCCGTCGGCAAATCCGGCGGCGGTTGCGTACCCGGCCTAGCTGCCGTTTTTTTGCGCCGGGTGCGGAATTAATAGGCATGATACGGGGTGAATTTGTCCCGTGGCCAAGCAATACCGCGAATATTCAAGTAAAATTTTCGGCATGCCCTGTGCTAAACGTCAAGCAGGGGATGCACTACCCTACAGAAAAGATTGGAGGCAAGCAATGAAGCTTATCGAAGCCATTATCAAACCGTTCAAGTTGGATGAAGTGAAGGATGCCCTCAACGAAATCGGTATTGAAGGGATAACGGTCAGTGAAGTGAAAGGCTTTGGCCGGCAAAAGGGCCATACGGAGTTGTATCGCGGTGCCGAATACGTCGTCGATTTCATCCCCAAGGTGAAGATTGAAATTGCGGTAGCCGACGAACTGGTGGCCAAGGTGGTCGAAACGATCGAAAACACGGCCAAGACCGGTCGCATCGGCGACGGCAAGATCTTCATCCTTTCGCTCGATGAGGCGGTTCGGATCAGAACCGGGGAGAAGGGCGACGAAGCCATTTAATGCCAGTTGGTTTACCGGGGTGAAGCGCAGCCAGTGTTGGCCGCTTCCCCCGACAATGCCCAAAATCTAGAAAATGGAGGTTCCGAACGATGATACAAAGATGTATCAAGCTGCTTGTTGCGCTGATGTTGCTGGTAACACCCCTCACGGTTCTCGCTGAAGAGAACGCCACCTCGGCCGCTCCGGCCACCGTTTCCGTCCAAACACCCGCTCCGGCTGCTGCACCAGCCCCGGTTGCGGCACCTGCCGCGGCGGCCCCCGAAGCCGCAGCGAAGAATGTCGAACCGGTACTCAATACCGGCGATACCGCCTGGATGCTGGTTTCCAGCGCGCTCGTCCTGTTCATGATTCCGGGCCTGGCCTTTTTCTACGGCGGCATGGTCCGGCAAAAGAACGTCCTGTCGACGATCATGCACTCCTTTGTCGCCATGGGGATCGTCGGTGTCCAGTGGGCGGTCGTCGGCTACTCGCTTGCCTTCAGTTCCGACCTGGGGGGGCTGGGATTTGTCGGCGGTCTCAGCAAGGCGCTTTTGAACGGGCTGATCAGTTTCAAGGACGGCAATCCCGTCTACGCCCTGTTCCAGAACGTCCCGACCGCGCCGGGGGCCATTCCCGAGTACGTTTTCGCCATGTATCAGTGCATGTTCGCGATGATCACCGTGGCGCTGATCTCCGGTGCCCTGGCAGAGCGGGTCAAGTTTTCCGCCTATTGCGTCTTCGTGCTGCTCTGGACCACCCTCGTTTACGATCCGCTGGCCCACTGGGTCTGGATGGCTGACGGCTGGCTCTTCAAGAAGGGGGCGCTCGATTTCGCCGGCGGGACCGTCGTCCATCTCTCCTCCGGTATTTCGGCGCTGGCGTTCATTACCTTTCTCGGCAAACGGCACGGCTTTCCCCAGGAGCGGATGGCGCCCCACAGTCTGCCGCTGACCATGCTCGGCGTCGGCATGCTCTGGTTCGGCTGGTTCGGCTTCAACGCCGGCTCGGCGATCGTCGGGGTGAACTGTTCGGATGCGGCGGGCGGTCTGGCCGGCCTGGCCTTTGCCACTACCACTATCGCTCCGGCCGCTGCCGGCCTTTCCTGGATGGTTGCCGAATGGATTCATGCCGGCAAGCCTTCGGCCCTCGGCTTCGGTTCAGGGATTGTCGCCGGTCTGGTCGTCATCACCCCGGCCGCCGGCTTTGTCCAACCGGGCGCGGCGATCATCATGGGGCTGGCTGCCGGCGTCGTCTGCTACCTGGGCGTGCTGATGAAAGCCAAGCTCAAATACGACGACTCCCTCGATGCCTTCGGCGTCCATGGTATCGGCGGGACGTTCGGCGCCCTGGCCACCGGTATCTTTGCCACGGTCGGCGCCACCGGGCTCTTGTCCGGCAACTTCCAGCAGTTCGTTACCCAGGTGATTGCGGTTGTCGCCGCTGCCGCCTATGCATTCATCGTTACCCTGGCCATCTCCTTTGTCCTCGACAAGACCATCGGTCTGCGGGTGGAAAAGGAAGACGAGATCATGGGCCTCGACCAGACCCAGCATTCGGAGTCCGCTTACAACTAGGCGGGTTTCCGTTCCGCTTGTTGCCTGTTGCGATAGCCGCCCGATTCGGGCGGCATTTTTTTTGCCTGATATTCGGGCAATGACTGCATGCAGATTAGGCAGATTGAGGGTGTCTAGAAAAGGCTCGTGCTGCAACTGTATGAAATGACGCTATTTATTTCTGGCATGGCTCGTGCCTATAGGAAAGAGGCACCCATTAGCTATTCTGTTCGAGGCTCAGGCATCCATGGTAAACGGACTCGCAAAAGTTCTTCCCGGAAAGACTGCCGACGAAGAAGAGATGCTCGAACTTCTCGCCTTCAACGAAAAGATGGCGGAGTTGGGCAAAATGGCGGCCGGAGTTGTCCATGAGCTCAATACGCCGCTGTCGGTCATTGTCTCCGCCACCCAGATGATTCTTCGTGAAGAAGGCCTTTCCGACTTTGTCCGGGAGATGGTCGACCGGATCAATCTGGAAGCGAACCGCCTTGCCGAGTTGACCAAGGGGGTACTCACCTTTACCCGTCGCGAGGGGGGGGGCGGTGAAGAGACCGATGTCAACCAGGTGATGCGGGAAGTGCTGGCCTTTCTTCGTTACGAGGCACAGAAGCGATCAATCGCCATCCTCGAAGATCTCGATTTCCGGCTGCCGTACATCGCTGCGGAGGCGAACCGGATCAAGCAGATATTTATCAACCTGGTAATGAACGCCATCCAGGCGATGGGGCATAGCGGCAAGCTTTTTCTGCGGTCGTCCCGGGGGCCCGAAAGCACGGTGATGGTACAGATCACCGATACCGGAATGGGAATCCCGGCCGAGATCGTCGAGCACCTCTTCACACCTTTCTTCACCACCAAGGGACCGGGCGAAGGGACCGGGCTCGGCCTCTACGTGACGAAGCGGCTCCTCGATGCGATCGGCGGCACCATTGCCGTCCAGAGCGCTGTCGGCGAGGGGACCACCTTCACTCTGACTTTTCCCGTCGCCGAATAACCCGGCCATGCCGTACGCTGTCGTTTGAAGAACCGCTCCGCTTACCCGCCGGGCGGTTTTTTTTGTCGTTCCCGGCCCCTGCTGTGCTAAGCTGGGCTATCCCGAACCAGGCATGAGGAGCGACGATGGAACGACAGATGCTCGAAACGGCGATCGAGGCGGCGCACGGCGCCGGTGAGCTCCAGCGGCGGAGCTTGTGGCGCGAACACGATATCCGCTACAAAGGTGAGGTCGACCTGGTGACCGAGGTCGATCAGGCGTGCGAGGAGCTGATTGTCGCCACGATCCGCCGGGCGTTCCCCGACCACGACCTGCTGGCCGAGGAAGGGACCCGGGAAATCGGCTGCTCCCGTTACCGGTGGGTCATCGATCCGCTGGACGGCACCACCAATTACGCCCACGGTTTTCCCTGGTTCTGTGTCTCCATCGCTCTGGAGATCGACGGCGAGGTACGGCTGGGGGTGGTCTATCAACCGGTGCTCGACGAACTGTTCACGGCGGTGCGGGGGGAGGGGGCTTTCCTCAACGGCCGTCGGCTGCGGGTGTCCGGGCGACAGCCGCTCAAGCAGTGCCTGGTGGCGACCGGCTTTCCCTACGACCGGACGCCGGACAACGAAAATAATTTTGCCAACTTCTTCACCTTTCAATTTGCCGCCCGGGCGGTTCGCCGGGCAGGTTCCGCTGCTCTTGACCTCGCCTATGTGGCGGCCGGCCGTCTCGACGGCTACTGGGAGCTGAAACTGAAGCCCTGGGATGTGGCCGCCGGCCAGCTGCTGGTGCGCGAAGCCGGCGGCGTAGTCACCAACCACGCCGGCGCCCCCTACTCCATATATGATCACCGGATTCTTGCCGCTACCCCTCAGGTGCACGGTGAGATGGTGGCCCTCCTCCAGCACCGCTGATTAGCGGGGGAATCTATCCCCATTCGGCGCGATTTTCACCACTCTCCCTGCCTCCTTGCCCCGAAGCGAAGCATACTCCATTCTGCAAAATTCCCGTTTCCCCGACGTAAACTTGATGTCGTCACTAATCGGCAAAGTTTTTCCCGGAGCTGCCGATAAGTAAAAGGGCGACGTGGGCGGTCCGCAGCCTCTGTCGGATGTCGGGAAAGGACCATGGTTGGGAATGAGAATTCGGAGTACCTTGACAGCAGGTTGTTTTGTCCTTGCTCTGCTAACGGCAACCGCCGGTTTTTTCGGCGTTCGGGCGGCCCGGCAGGTGAGTGGCGAATTTACGGCGCTGGCCGAGAACGTGATGCCGGTGGTCAAGGGGCTCGAAGAAGCCCGCTTTGCCGGCTTGCGGATTGTTTCCTCGACCATTGAAATCGGTTTCATCGCTAACCAGGGCGGCGCCTCCAGACTCCAGGACTCTCAGCTCGACCTGGAAAATCGCCTGCGGCTGGCCGGAGTTGACGGGTATCGCGCCGCGATAGCCCGCCTCGTTTCCCTGGCAGATCGCTGTTCGCCCACCGAACGGGTGCTGCTGGCGGACCTCGACGTTGCCGGCGATCGTCTGGTGGCCACCAGTACCGATTTGGCCCGGCTGATTGGCAGCGGGCAACGCGGACCCGCCGTCCTGGCACTGAAAGAGCGCTTCGAAAGGGACGAAAAGGCGTTTCTGGCGACGGTTGATCGGGCAATCGGCACCGAGGAGCAACTGCTTGCCGCCAGCCGGGAGCAGGTGCGGGGAACGATCGCCAATTCGCTGGTGCTCAGCATCGGTGCGGCGGCGGTAGCGCTAAGCCTGGCGCTGGTCGGCGGCATCGTCGTCACACTGTACATCATTCGGCCTTTGTCGGCGCTGCATCGCGGCTTCGAGCAGGTGGGCCGCGGAGTGCTCGATACCCGCCTGGCCGTCAGTGCCGACAATGAGTTCGGCCGGCTTTCCTCCGCATTCAACTGGATGGTCGGCGAACTGCAGTCAACCAAGGACGAGATCGTCACGGCCAACGGCTACCTCGATAACGTCATCCGTTCCATGGCCGACGCCCTGGCGGTGATCTCTCCCGAGGGGATTGTCAGCAGCGTCAATCCGGCCATCTGCACATTGCTCGGCTACCACGAGGCCCAGCTGGTTGGCCAGTGTTTCAGCGCCATTGTGGCGGAAGAAGCGCTCGGCTGCGAACTCCTTGCCGAAATGATCGAGCGGGAGCAACTCGCTGACCGGGAAATCTGCTACCGGAGCCAGGAGGGAGACCTGATCCCGGTCGCCCTTTCCGGGGCGGTGATGCGCAACAGCTGGGGGGAAGTGCAGGGGGTGGTCTGCCTGGCCCACGATATGCGGGAACGCAAACGGGTGGAGGCGGAGATCCGCGATCTGGCCTATTCTGACCAACTGACCGGTCTTCCGAACCGGGCACTTTTTCAGGACCGGCTGGGGCAGGCGTTGGCCCATGCCCACCGCGACGAAGCGATGGTTGCCATCCTGTTTCTCGACCTGGACCGCTTCAAGGATGTCAACGATACGATGGGGCACAGCAATGGTGACCAGTTGCTGGCCGCGGTTGCCGAACGGCTGAAGGGGAGTGTCCGGCAGACCGACACCCTGGCCCGGGTCGGCGGCGACGAGTTCGTGATCATCCTCAGTTCGGTGCGGGAAGAGCGGAGCGCCAGCGTGGTGGCCCAGATGGTTCTCGATATCATGGGGGCGCCGTTCGAGATCGACGGCAAGGAGGTCTTCATCTCCACCAGCATCGGGATCGCCGTCTATCCCGGTGACGGTGCGGACGGCGACACGCTGCTCCGCCATGCCGACATGGCCCTGTATGCCGCCAAGGAGCGGGGGCGAAATGCCTTCAGTTTCTTCTCCGAGCAGATGAACCGGAAGGCGCTGGAACGGCGCAGCCTGGAGGACAGTCTCCGTCGGGCGATGGCCAACGACGAATTCTATGTCGATTACCAGCCGCAGATCGATCTGCGGAGCGGTCGGCTGTTTGGGGTCGAGGCACTGCTCCGCTGGCGGCATCCGGAGGAGGGGCTGATCTCGCCGGCCCGCTTTATCCCGGTGGCGGAAGAGATGGGGCTGATCCGCCGGCTCGGCGAATGGGTGCTGCGTACCGCCTGCAACCAATGCCATGCCTGGCATGAGGAGGGGTACTCGTCGATCCGGGTGGCGGTCAACGTCTCGGGACACCAGTTCAACCAGCCCGGCTTTATCGAGATGGTCGACGAAGTGCTTGAAGAAACCGGCCTCGACCCGTCATCACTCGAACTGGAGCTGACCGAGAGCACCCTGATGGAAGGGGCCAACGAGACGATCATGACCCTCATCGACCTGAAGGTCCGCGGGATCCACCTGGCGATCGACGACTTCGGCACCGGCTACTCGTCGCTCAGCTACCTGAAACATTTCCCGATCGACCGGCTGAAAGTCGATCGCTCCTTCATCCGCGACATCTCCACCGACCTGGACGATTGCGCCATCGTCGAGGCGATCATCGGCATGGCTCACAGCCTTGGCCGGCGGGTGCTGGCCGAGGGGGTCGAGCGGGCGGAAGAGCTGGAATTCCTCCGGGCCCGCGGGTGCGACGAGGTCCAGGGGTATTACTTCGGTCGACCGATGTCGCCGCAGGAGATCGAGCAGCGGCTGGTCCGGGTGACGGCCGAGCCGGTGGCCGAGCGTCGGCAGGCGGGCGCCTCGGCCTAGCCACTTCCGGTGGCGCGTCTCAGCTGCCGTCGGCGCCATCGACCAGGGTGCCGTCCCGCACGGCGATGACCCGGTCGAATCCTTCCACCATCCGGTGATCGTGGGTCACCACCATGATCGCCGACCGGTTGCCCACCGCCAGTTTCTTCAGCAGCGCCATCACGTTCTTGCCGTTTTCCGTATCGAGGGCTGCCGTCGGCTCGTCGGCCAGGATCACTTTCGGCTGGTTGGCCAGCGCCCGGGCGATTGCCACCCGTTGCGATTCGCCGCCGGAGAGGTTGGCCGGGTAGTTGTCGTGCCGGTGGGCCAGGCCGAGGCTCTCCAGAAGTTCCATTCCCCGCTGTTTTGCCTCTTTCGCGCCGATGCCGTTGATGGTCAGGGCAACGGTGACGTTCTCCAGGGCGGTCAGGAACGGGATCAGGTTGTGGGCCTGAAAGATGAAACCGAGTCGTTCCCGGCGGATTCGTTTCAGGTCGAGTCCCGGCAGCCAGCCGTCATCCGCCACGGTAAGGCCGTCGATGGTCACCCGGCCGCGGGTCGGCTCGGTCACCAGGCCGACGGAGGTCAAGAGGGTGGTCTTCCCCGAGCCGGAGGGGCCGAGTACCGCCACCAGTTCCCCCGGCTTCACCCGGAACGAGGCCCCGGTCAGGGCGGTGACCGCCCGTTCGCCGCTACCGTAAATCTTAGTCAGGTTTTCCACTTCCACCGCATACATCCCGTTATCCTCCCAGGGCATCGGCCGCTTCCACCCGGAGCGCCTTGCGGATGCCGACCACGCTTGCCGCGACACAGATGACCATCACGATGACGAACAACACGCGCAGGTCGCTGTTGACCAGCACCACCCGCCGGGGAAACTTCTCGTAGGTCAGGGAGATGATCCCGTAGCCGATGCCGTAGGCGATCAGCCCCATCAGCAGCGATTGCTGGAGAATCAAGCCGACGATCACCCGGTTCTGGGCGCCGATTAGCTTCAGGGTGGCGATCGGGCGGATCTTGTCGAGGGTCATGGTGTAGATGATCAGCGAGATGATGACCCCGGAGATGATCAGCAGCAGGATCCGGAACAGGCCGAGCTGCATCTTCGCCTTCTTGATCATCCCCTCGGTGAGAATGGACTCCTGCTCGGCGTTGCTCAGCGGGCGAAGGTGATTCCAGCGGTCGATCCGCTGCTGCACCTCGGCCAGGCTGGCGCCGGGGGCGAGCCGCGCGACCACCGTGTTGACGATGTGGGTGGAACCGAGCAACTCGCTGGCGATCCGGCTGGTGGCCGCTGCCTGGGCCGGCGATGGCAGCTGTTCGCCGACCCGGGCGGCGATCCGCGCTCGATTGTTGCGGATGGCGTCGTTGTCTTCCTTGAACTGGATCTTCTGGGCGTCGGCCAGGGTGACGTAGGCCACCGGGTCGCCGCCGGAGGAGACCATCCGGGCGGTGAGCCCGACCACCGTATAGCGGTCGCCGGCCAGGGTGAGCCGGGCGCCGAGCGGCAGCTTCATCCCCCGGTCGGCTACCAGCTCGTAGTGCTTCTGGCGGATTCCCCGGCCGGCGACGAGCGCCGGCGGGCCGCCGAGCCCCCCCGGTTCGTAGCCGACCAGGAAGAAACGGTACGGTTTGCCGTCACGCTCCAGCTGAATGTTCTGGAACGACAGCGGCGAGGCCTGGGCGATGCCGGGGACGGCGCGAATCCGGTACTTGAGGTCTTCCGGAATCCGCGACGTGGCGGCAAAGGGGCCGCTGGTCCCCTGCTGGACCACCCAGAGGTCGGCGCCGGTCGCTTCGAGGATCGCCAGGGCGTCGGCCACCAGTCCCCGGTAGATGCCGGCCATGCTGATCACCACCGCCAGCAGCAGCCCCAGGCCGAGACAGGTCTGGATGAAGCGCCCCCGGTGGTAGCGTATGTCGCGGAGTGCCAGGTTCATCGGGCCACCCGTACCTTCATGCCGTCGCTGAACGTAGTGCTTTTCCCCGGCGGCGGCAGGGCGATCCGTTCACGACCCGTGAGGCCGGCAACCTCGACCAGCCCGCGCCGGTCTTCGATGCCGACCCGCACCGGCTGGAAGCGCAGCCGGCCGGCAGCGACGGTCCAGACCCCGCGTGCCGTCCCGCGGGCAGCCAGGGCAGCGGCCGGCAGGGTCGCCACGCCGCTGCGCCGGCCGACGGTAATCAGCACGTCGGCCTGTTCGCCGAGCCGGAATTCCTGGCGTGGCGGCGTGAAGGCCACATCCACTTCCAGCTCTTCCGTCACCCGGTCGCTCTCCCGGGCCAGCCGGGCCACCTGGCCGGCGAACGGGGAGTCGGGCGCCGAGCGGAGGGTGATGGCTGCCGGGTTGCCCGGGGCGATGCCAGCCAGCTGGGTCTCGTCGACGTTTGCCTTGACCCAGACGGTGCGGGGATCGGTCATGGTGAAGATCTGTTCGCCGGGCGTGACCACCGCCCCCTTTTCCAGGTCGCGGGAGACGATCAGCCCGTCCTGGGGGGCGTAGATCAGGGTGTCGGCGAGCCGGGCCCGGGCGGTCTTCCAGGCGGCGTGGCCGGCGGCGCCTTCCATCCGGGCTGCCGTCACCGCCGCTTCGCAGCGGGCAACCTCGTCGTGGGCGAGCCGGCGGGCGGTTTCATACTGCTCGGCCTCCTGGCGGGAGACCAGATTCTTGTCCGCCAGCGCCCGGTAGCGGCGGGCATCCCGCTCGGCCTGCTCCAGGGTCGTCCGGGCCTTGCGCAGGGTGGCCGCTTCCAGCTGTTCGTCGGCTTCGGTCTTGTGTAGCGTCGCTTCGGCCTGGCGGACTTGGGAGCTGTAGTCATCCGGCTCCAGCCTGGCCAGCAACTGGCCGCGTCGGACCCGGTCCCCCTGGTCGGCGTACAGCGCGACGATCCGGCCGGTAATGGTACTCGATACCCCGACCACCACTTTGGCCTCCACGGTGCCGTTGCCGTAGACCTGGGCCACCAGGTCGCCGCGGCTCACCGCGACCGTTTTCACCCGGGGCGGGGCGAACAGCGTTGCCTTGAGCAGGACGACGCCGGCCAGTGCCAGCAACGGCCAGAGGAGATAGTTTTTTCGCTTCGGCAGGATGGTTGTCAGTTTCATGTTTTTCCTCGCAGGGTTAGCCTGTTATTCGTTGCCGACCGCCCGGTCGAGACGGGCCTCGGCGATCCGGCAGTCGTACCCCGCCTGCACGACGGCGGTCTCCGCTGCCAGCGCCCGGGCCTGGGCATCGGTCATCTCGATGATCGTCCCGACCCCTTCCCGGTAGCGCCCGGTGGCCAGTTGCAAGCTCTCCCGGGCCGCTTCCCGCTCCTTGCCGGTAGAGACCAGCCGGGCCCGGGCCTCCCGGACTGCCAGCCAAGCGGCCTCTACTTCACCGGAGATCCGCAGCTGCAGATCGTGCAGTTGCGCCTCCGTCGCCCGGCGCGCGGCGACTGCTTCCCTGACCCGCTCGACGGTGCTGAAGCCACTGAACAGCGGAACGGTAACGTTGACGCCGACACTCCAGATGGCGCCGTCGGGAGGGAAATCCCGGGCGGCGTAGCCACTGCTGGCAGTGGCGGTCAGGATCGGCAGATGGCCGCTCCGGGCGGTTGCGACGCTGCCCTGGGCGGCGCGGTGGCGGGCCAGGAGCTGTTTCAGTTCCGGTCGAGCCGCCAGGGCCTGCTGCTTGAGCGCGGCGAGCGCTGCCGGTGGGGTGTCGTTGCCGCCCGGCTCCGTCAGCGGTCGCTCAATGGGGTCGGTCAGTCCCATTGCCGTCGCCAGTTCCACCCGCGCCAGGCTCCGGTTGTTTTCCGCCCGAATCCGGTCGGATTCGGCGCTAAAGAGATCGGCTTCCGCTCTGGTCTCATCAAGTTTGGGGCGCAGCCCCTCGGCGTAGAAACCCGCTGCCTGGCGGTACAGCTCCCGGCGCGCCCGGACGGTCTCATCGAGGACCGCCAGCTGCTTTTCCGCGGCCAGCAGCAGGTAGAAAGCCGCCTTGACCCGGAGGTCGACCTCCTGGCCGGTGGCAGCCAACCCTTCCCGGGCCGCGGTGGCTTCCTCCCGGGCCGTTGCCACCGTCCCGGCAGTGCGACCGAAGTCGTAGAGCGTCTGGTGGAGGTTGACGGCGCTGCTGTAAAGCTCGGTTTCCCGGATTGCCTGAAGGGGGGTGAGGTAGGTTCGCCCCTTGCTCCAGTCGGCGGTCAGGTCGAGATGGGGATAGTAGGCCGCCAACGACTGGCCGGTTCGTGCCTCGGCGCCGGCGACCGCTTCCCGGGCGCCGGCAAGTTGCGGCTGATTGACTCGGGCCGTCGCCAGCGCTTCCGCCAGGGTCAGCGATTCCGCAGCCGGCAGCGGCGGGGCGGCCAGCAACACGAAAGCCAGGAGAAGCAGCATTCTCTTCATGGACGTATCTTCCTTTGTGTGGTTGCTGTTATGCGAATATATATTCACATTGAGCTGAAAAAAAAGCCCGGCGTCAGCGGTCGGTGACCAGGCGGAGGAAATTGCTCCAGAGCCGGGTCGCCTCATCTTTCATGTCGAAGCTTGCCTTGCCGATGGACCAGCGCAGGGCGGTCATCTGGATCATCCCAAGGAGGGTGACGGCGGTTTCCCGCGGCTGCAGGCTTCGCCGCAACTCCTCCTCGACAATTCCGGCGGCGATGATCCCGGCCAGCGTTTCTACGTAGGCACCGATCCGGAAGGCGATTGCCTCGGCAAGTTGCGGCTCGCCCCGTTGGACATCTTCGGAGAAGACGAAGCGGGGAATGCCTGGCATTTCGGCAATCAGCTCCACATGGGAAAAAAAGATGGTTTCCAGCTTTTCCAGCGGCTTGCGGCTGCCGGCAGCAATGGCTGCCGCCTTTCCCATCACCGCCGAGCCGATGAACTCGGCCAAGGCAAGGAGGATGTCGGTTTTGCCGCCGAAGTGCCGGTAAATATTCGCCTCGCTCATCCCAGCCTCTTCAGCGATGGCGGCGATGGTCAGCCCATGCATTCCCCGGCTGCCGATCACGGCGAAGGTCGCCTGGATGATCTCTTCCTTGCGAATCCGGGTGTTTTTCTTGGTAATCATGACGCTCCCTTGCGCGAAGCCTCCGAACACCTTCTTTGGCGATCCTCTCCTTGCTGTGGGTGCAAGAAAGAAGAGAGAGGTTTGTCGCGACGAAGGGTTGGGGTAACCAGTTATGCGAATGTTTATTCACATAATAGCGACGAGGGGACCGCTTGTCAATGGGTAAACTTGCGCGCTGGCGACGAGGTCAATCCCGATCGGGACTCTGCTGTCTGAGGAAATGGGTAAAGGTTTCGGGGGGCAGCGGTTTGCTCAGGTAAAAGCCCTGCACTTCGTCGCACTCTTTGAGGGAGAGAAAATCGAGCTGGCGCTGGTGCTCGACACCCTCGGCCACGACACTCTTGCGCAGACTGTGGGCCATGGCGATGATCGTTTCGGCGATCACCGCATCGTCGCTGTTGGTGCTGATCTCGCTGATGAAGGTCCGGTCGATCTTCAGCCGGTCGATCGGGAAATGCTTCAGGTAGCTGAGCGAAGAATAGCCGGTGCCGAAATCGTCAATTGCCAGGTTGATCCCCATCCCTTTGAGGCGGTTGAGGGTGGTGATGGTTTCGGCAATGTTCTCCACCAAGGCGGTCTCGGTCAGTTCCAGCTCGAGGGTGGCGGGGGGGAGTCCGGTTTCGGCGAGGATCGTCGCCACGCTGGCGACGAAGTCGGGCTGTTTGAACTGGCGGGCGGAGATGTTGACGCCGACCCGCAACCGGTACCCTTCGTCCTGCCAGGTCTTGGTCTGGGCGCAGGCGGTGCGGAGGACCCACTCGCCGATCGGGATGATCAACCCGGTTTCTTCGGCGAGCGGGATGAACTCGTCGGGGCCGACCATCCCCCGCTCGGGATGTTGCCAGCGGAGCAGTGCTTCCATGCCGATGAGCCGATTGCTCCGCATGTCGATCAGCGGCTGGTAGTGGAGGGCGAACTCGTCGTGCTGCAGGGCGCGGCGGAGCTGGGTTTCCAGTTGCTGGCGGGCCAGCGCCCGCTGGTTCATCTCCTGGGAAAAGAACTGGTAGGTGTTGCGCCCCCGTTCCTTGGCCCGGTACATGGCCAGATCGGCACTCTTCAGCAGACTCTCCTCGCCGGCGCCGTCGGCGGGGAAGAGCGAGATGCCAATGCTGACCGTCGAGAAGAGTTCGTGCCCCTCGATGGTGATCGGCACCGACACCGCGTCGATAATCTTGCGGGCGATCCGCACCGCGTCCTCCAGCGAATGGAGTGTGTTGAGCACGACGATGAATTCGTCACCGCCGAGCCGTGACACGGTGTCGCTGCTCCGGATGCACTCCTTGAGCCGCCGGGCGACAATCTGCAGCAGCTGGTCGCCGAAACTGTGGCCGAGGGAGTCGTTGATGCTCTTGAAGCGGTCGAGATCGAGGAAAAAGACGGCGGCATGCCGCTGTTCACGCTCCGCCTGGACCAGCGCCTGCCGGAGCCGGTCCATCAGCAGTGTCCGGTTGGGGAGGCCGGTCAGGGTGTCGTAGTAGGCGAGCTGCTTGATCTCCGCCTCGGCCCGTTTCCGCTCCATGGTGTAGCGGATGGCGCGGATCAGGAGGTTCAGGTCGAATTTCCCCTTGAGCAGGTAGTCCTGGGCACCGTGGCGCATGGCGGACAGCGCCAGCTCATCGTCGTCGAGGCCGGTGAAGACGATGATCGGCATCTGCGGTGCGTAGGCGTGCATCCGGTGCAGGGTTTCCAGACCGTGGCTGTCGGGGAGAGAGAGATCGAGGAGGATAACGTCGTACTGGTGCCCCTCCAGGAAGCTGACCGCTTCGGCGAAGGTCGAGGCGTGGGTGACCAGGCACGAGGGATCGCTCCCCTCGGCGAAGTACTCGCTGACCAACCGGGCATCGGCCGGGTTGTCCTCGATCAACAGCACGGCAAGGGGGGGGAGATTCATGATCAATCCTTTTTCGGCAGCTTGACGATCGAGAACCAGAATTCTTCGATCGACTGGACCACCCGGGCGAACTGGTCGAGGTCCACCGGCTTGGTGATATAGCAGTTGGCGTGCAGCTCGTAGCTCTTCAGAATGTCCTGCTCGGCATGGGAGGTGGTCAGCACCACTACCGGGATACTCCTGAGCTCCGGGTCGTCCTTGATGTCGGCAAGCAGTTCGCGGCCGTCCCGTCGCGGCAGGTTCAGGTCGAGCAGGATCAGGTCGGGCCGGGGGGCTTCTCCGTACTTTCCCTCGCGACGAAGGAACTGCAGCGCCTCGATGCCATCGGTGGCCACCGAGAGGCAATTGCAGACCTTGGCATCTTTGAGGACTTCGACGGTCAGGCGGATGTCGCCCGGGTTGTCCTCGACCAACAGAATCTCGATGGGGTTCATGCCTTCGGCTGTGTCCATGGTGTCGCTCCTCCGGGCAAGGTGAAATGGAAGGTTGTCCCCAGATCGGGGGCCGATTCGAGCCAGATTTGGCCGCCGTGGCGCTCGACCACCTTGCGGCAGATTGCCAGGCCGATTCCCGTGCCGGCCACGTCGGGGCGGGAATTGAGCTGCTTGAAGATCTTGAAGACCGTTTCGTGATACTCGGCCGGGATGCCGATGCCGTTGTCGCGCATCGAAATGTGGACCTGGCTGCCGGCGGTGGCGGCGGAGAGATGGATGCGGGGCGGTTCATCCCGGCGGTGGGTGAGGGCGTTGTGCAACAGATGGACAAACAGTTCGGTCAGCATCGACCGGTCCCCCTGGACCTCGGGCAGCGGCTCGCTGGTCACTACCGCGCCGGTGGCGCTCTCCGTCTCCTGCAGCACGCTCCGGGCGGTGGCGAGCAGGCCGTCGCCGGCGACCGGTCCGACGGCGAGTTCGCTCTGGCTCAGGGTGGTGTAGGCGAGAAAATCGGCGAACAGCCGTTTCAGCCGCTTGACGCCGCTGACGGCATAGCCGATGAAGTCGTGGGCGTCGGCGTCGAGCCGGTCGCCGTAGCGGCGGGCCAGCAGCTGGACGAAACCGGCCACCTGGCGGAGTGGTTCCTGGAGCTCGTGGTAGGTGAGCGAGTTGAATTCGCGCAGCTCGCCGTAGGCCCGCTCCAGTTCGGCGGCCTTTTCGGCGATGGCCCGGGCGGCCTGGCGCTTCTGGAACAGGATTACGGTGAGCAGGCCGATGATCAGGGTCAGGCCGGTGAAGGCAGTGACGGCGCTCCAGACCAGTCCCCGGTACTGGCGGTAGAAGGACCCTGGCCGGTTGATGACGATGCTGCCGGCCGGCAGTTCGTCGAGAGGGATGTTGAAGCGCATCAGTTGCCGGTAATCGAACATGAAGCGGGCGGAGTCCGCCGATTCGACCGGGATGATCGAGGGCGAGGCGCCATCGAGGATCTGCAGGGCAAGGCGGGCGGCGTGGGCGCCGTGGCCGTAGCCGCCGAGCAGGCTGCCGCCGACGATGCCGTGGCCGAGCCGCTCTTCGTGGGTGCCGTAGACCGGCACCGGCGAGTTGTCGCTGAGCAGCCGCGCGATCTCGGTGTGGTCGAAGACTCGTCCGTCCCGGTCACGGCTGTAGGAGAGGGCGAGCACCAGGGTGCCCGGCTCCAGCCGGCGAAGTCTCGTCAGCAGGTCGGCCGTGCCCAGGTTTTCCATGTAGCGGATCCGCACCCGGCCAGCCAGGCCGGCCAATTGGGCCTCGGTTTCCCGGCGGGTGGCGAGGCCGGTGCTCGTATAGTCGTGGATGATGAGAATCTCCCGGGTTCCGGGGTGGAGGTGAAGCATGGTGGCGACGGTGTTGCGGGCGTCGAGGAGCTCGGCAACGCCGGTGATGTTGTGCTGGCCGGCGAGCATGACAGGCGTGTAGCCGTTGATGCCGCAGAAGACGATCGGCGCGGCGGGGAAGATTTCTTGGCGGTAGTGAAGGGCAAATTCCAGCGCCGGGTTGTCCATGGCGATCACCAGCGGGATGGCGGTATCCCGATACTTGTGACGCATCAGGTCCCGCATGATCGGGAAGTGTTTCATATCCGCGAAATACTTGCAGTCCAGGTACTGGAGGAGCGGTTCGAACTTCGGGTAGCGCTGCCGCATGGTATCCCTGATGCCGCGGAGCTCGTTGTCCGACCAAGTGTAATAGGTGTGGTAGGAATCGAGGATCAGTACCCGCGACCGGAGCTCGGGAGGCTGGTCGGCCGCGGTGGCGCGGCCGACGGCGAGCAGCACGACGCAGCAGAGCAGCGCGATGACGCGACCGGCGAATCTGTCGCGTGCTCCGGAGATTGGCGGGGGCTGGTTCATGTCTTTCCCTGGGTCACCCGCGGGGGGGGGTGAACGATCACTCCCGGCCGTCGGTCAGGCCGGGAGCGTGAAAATGAAGGTGGCACCGTTTCCCTCGGCGGATTCCACCCGGATCGTGCCGCCGTGCCGTTCGACGATCTTCCGGCAGATGGCCAGGCCGATGCCGGTACCGGGGTAGTCGTCACGACCATGGAGGCGCTGGAAGATTTCAAAAATCCGCTCGCTGAAGCGGGGATCGATGCCGATGCCGTTGTCCCGCACCTCGATCCGCCACCAGCCGTCGTCCGGTGTGGCGGCAATCTCGATAGCCGGTTGCCGCTCGCTGTGGAAACGGATGCTGTTGGCGAGCAGATTCTGGAACAGCTGGATGAGTTGTCCCTTGTCGCCGGTGACCACCGGCAGCGGGGCGGCGGTGATGACGGCGTCGTTCTCGGCGATCGCCAGCCGGAGGTTCGCCCGGACTGCCGCCAGTACTTCGTTGAGATCGGTCGGCGCGAACGGTTTGCCCTTGGTTTCGACCCGCGAGTAGAGCAGCAGGTCGTTGATCAGCTGCTGCATCCGGGCGGCGCCGTCGGTGATGAAGCCGATGAAGTCGTCGGCATCCTGGTCCAGCTTCCCCTGGTAACGGCGGGCCAACAGCTGGATGAAACTGGTGATCGTCCGGAGCGGCTCCTGGAGGTCATGGGAGGCGACGTAGGCGAACTGCTGCAGCTCGCGGTTCGATTCGGTCAGCCGGCGGTTCTTGTCGGCCAGTTCCAGCTCTATCCGCTTCCGGGCGGTGATGTCCTTGACCACCTCGGTGGCGGCAAAGGCGTTGCCGGCGTCGTCGAAAATCGGCGAGGCGGTAATCATCACGTAGAGGTCTTCGCCGTTCAGGTCCACCCGCTTCTCTACGGTATGGATCGCACCGTCGGCAAAAGCCATCTGCACCGGACAGACCTGACAGACTGCCGGCCGGCGCTCGTAGGCCTGGTAGCAGAATTCGCCGAGATGGTCGCCCATCATTTCCCGGTGGACCTCGTTCTGGAAGAGAATGCGGTAGTCGGGTGACTGGATGCTGATCCCCTCGCCGATCCCGGCAATAATCGCCTCGGTCTTGGCCTTTTCCTCGAATGCCTGCCGGTTGGCCTCCTGCAGGTCCTCTTCCCGCTGGTGCAGGGCGATGGCCATGGTGTCGAAGGCTTCGGCCAGCTTGCCGATGTCCCCCTCGCGGCCGTCGATGCCGGTCCGGGTCGACAGTTTGCCGGCGCCGAGGCGCTGTACCGCGGCCATCAGCTGGTCGACGGGGCCGGAAATGGTGACCTTGCCGTAGAAGACGGCCAGTAAAGCAGTCAGTCCCGCGGCGGTGAACAGCATGAGCAGGTCGCGGAGGGTTATGCTTTGCGCTTCGCTGACTATCTGTTCTTCGGGGATGGCGATCCGGATCTGCAGGTAGGGGGGGGCGCCGGGTGTGAGGCTCAGCTTCCGGTAGGCGAGAATTGCCGGCTGGCCGGCCGGAGAGGTGAACCGGCATACGCCCGAGGCGGCGGGGCCGGCCATCAGCCGAAGAATTGCCGGGCTTTCGGGGTTGCCGGGGAGCAGTTCGGCGTCGCCGCTCTGGTAGAGGATGATTCCCCGGTGGTCGGAAACGACCAGGACCGCCCCGGGGGGGAGCGTGGCATTGGCAAAGAGCCGGTCGTAGAATGCCAGATCGAAGCCGGCCTGAACCGTGGCGGTGATAGTGTCGTGATCGTCCCGGACCGGGATGGCGAAGTTGAGCATCGGCTTGTTGACGGTCCGGCCGATGATGAATTCCCCGGCCGCGAAGGTGCCGGTCCTGATTGCCTCCTGGAAATAGCGCCGGTCCCTGATGGTGATCCGGCCGGGGAGCGGGGCGCCGGAGGCGAAGAGCCGACCATCGGTTGTGGCCGCATGCAGGTTGATGAACTGGGGATTTTGCGTCAGGATCCGGGCGAAGAGCCGGTTGCAGGCCGCCGTATCATGACGGCGGACTTCGCCGAGGTCGGAGAGAGTGGTCAACAGCTGCCGCACCTCGAAAACCACCCGTTCCTGGTAGGACCCGAGCTCGAAAGTGAGTTCCGCGCACCGGCGCAGAGCATCCTCGATACTGTCGTTGCGCCGCTCGATCCCCGAATAGGCGATGATGGCGAATGACGGCAGCAGGGCAACCGCCACGAGGATCAGCAGGTGAGCGCGAATCGATAGTCGTTTCAGCAGGTTCACGGCAATGCTCTTTCGCGGTTGACCCGGGCGCCCCTGGCGGGCGAGTGGGGGCGGTATTCCCTGAGTTCAGGCTCGTCCGGCCCGGCAGACCGGGGGGGGACTGCGCCGCGATTCCTCCGGCGGTGATTAGCGAATCAATATTAAGGTTCTTATCGGTTTGTCCGGCCGATTCTTTAGCGGTTAACCGCCGTTCGTCCCTGGCGGAGGCGGTTGTCCCGCTGCCTCGTCCCGGGGGGGTGGGCAGTATTTTTGCAAATTTGCAAAAAGTGCTGGATTTTTCGCCAGTGTATACACTACTATGGGAAAAACTTCAGGTATGATGCCGGGTTGCAGGCCGACGGCATCGTCGGGGAGCGCATGCACCGCTACTTCTTCGCCTTCATGAACAATCTGAAACTGCGCTGGAAGATGCTCGTCCTGGTGCTGCCGCTGGTTACTGTGCCGATTTTCGTGGTCGGCGGGGTGATCGGCTATATCTCCACCAAGCAGGCCTATCGGGGGATCACCCAGACCGCCCGGGACGACCTGGAACACATGGCCAGCTTCACCATCGATCTCCTCAATTCCCATTATCAGCAGTTCCAGGTTTACAAGCAGGACAAGGTGCGGACCGTTCACGCCGAACTGGCCACCCTGACCAACCTCTCCTACAGTCTCGTCGAAGCCGAGAACCGCCAGTACCGGAACGGCAAGATCGACCTCCGGACCGCCCAGGCGTCGGCGCGCAAGGCGCTGAAACGGGTCAACGTCGGCGAGACCGGCTATATCTACGCCATGACCACCAAGGGGGATCTGAAAGTCCACATCGCCCGCGAAGGGGAGAATGTCTTCAACGAGAAGGACGAGAACGGCCGCTACTTTATCCGGGTAATGTGCGAGAACGCTCTCAAGTCGAAGCCGGGCGAGGTGCTGTTCATCGTCTATCCCTGGCGCAATGCGGTTCTCGGCGACACCCACCCGCGGCAGAAGGTGGTCGCCTACCGCTATTTCCGCGAGTGGGACTGGATCATCGCCGCCGGCGGCTACCTGGAGGAGACCTACGATGATCTCGCCTTCGAGCGGCGCTCCTTCGAGGAACTGAAGGAGAAGATCAAGAGTAAGAAGGTCGGCGAAACCGGTTACATCTACTGCATGGACGAAAAGGGGAACTTCACTGTCCATCCCGACGAGGAGGGGAAGAATTTCTTCAACGCCGTCGACTTCAACGGCCACAAGTTCATCAAGGAGATGTGCGAGAAGAAGCGGGGCTGGATTCGCTATCCGTGGCGCAACGTCGGCGAGAGCCATCCGCGGATGAAGATCGTCCGCTACGACTACTTCAAACCGTGGGGCTGGATCGTCGCCGTTGGCTCCTATGAGGACGAATTCTACCAGGAGGCGAACAAGATCCGCGGCCGGATCGTCGGCAGCATGACCCTGCTGACCATCATCGTCGGCATTGTCGGCACCCTGCTCGTCTTTCTCGCCGCCAAGGTGCTCACCGATCCGATCAACCACATGAACGAGGTGATTCGCAAGGTGAAGAAGGGGCGCCTCGACGAACAGATGGAGGTCGATACCGGCGACGAACTGGGCGAGCTGGCGGCCGCCTTCAACCGGATGACCGCCATCATCAAACAGAACAAGGAGATGGAAGCCAGCCTGGCCCAGCAGGGGAAGATGGCCTCCCTCGGCGTCCTCTCCTCAGGGGTTGCCCACGAAATCAACAATCCGCTCGGGGTGATCCTCGGCTACGCTTCTTACATCGAAGGCAAGACCAGCGAGGACGACCCCAATTACAAATACATCCACGAAATCAAACGGGAGAGCAAGCGCTGCAAGAAGATCGTCCAGGATCTTCTCTCCTATGCCCGGACCCCCAAGCCGGCGCTGGAGCTGCTCGACATCAACGACCTGCTCAGCCAGATCGTCGATTTCGCCGCCAATCATACCGATATGCACAACGTGACGGTAGTGAAGGAATTTGCCCCCGACCTGCCGCTGATCATGGCCGACGGCGACCAGATGCGCCAGGTGGCGATCAACCTGATCCTCAATGCCGGCGCCGCCATGGACGGGGGAGGAGAACTGGTGGTCCGGACCTTCCTCGACGACCAGCAGTTCGTCAATATCGCTTTCCGCGATACCGGTGCGGGAATCCGCCAGGAAGATATCGAGAAGATCTTCGAACCGTTCTTTACCACCAAGACCAAGGGGACCGGTCTCGGGCTTGCCATCACCCGCCAGATCATTGAGATGCATCACGGCAAGATCGCCATCGACAGCGAAGTGGGCAAGGGGACTACGGTGACCGTCAAGCTGCCGCAGGACCGGGATGCTCTGTGAGCGGGCAGTTGCGGCATTTGAATAACAAAGGGCGAGGTACTGTACGGTGACCGATAAGAAGCGGATCATGCTGATCGATAACGAAGAGGGGCTCTGCCGGATGATGGAGGCGGTGCTCCTCGACAACGGCTACGACGTTAAGGGGTATACCCGCTCCTTTGAGGCGGTGGAAGAGTTTCGCTCCGGCGACTGGGACCTGCTGGTGACCGACATCAAGATGCCGGGCATGGACGGGCTGGAGGTTCTGCAGAAAGTCAAGGCAAGGGATCCGCAGCTGCCGGTGATTATGATCACTGCCTACGCCACCGTCGAGATGTCGATCCAGGCCCTGCGGCGGGGGGCGTACGACATGCTGACCAAGCCCTTCGAACCGGAAGAGCTCCTCTACCGGGTGAAAAATGCCCTCAAGCATACCCAGCTGCTCGAAGAGAACCGGGAGCTGCGGGAAGAACTGGTCGGCAAGTTCCGCTTCGATAACATCATCGGTGCTTCCGCCGGGCTGAAGGATGTCTTGGCCAAGGTGGAAAAGATCGCCATTCGCGACACGTCGGTACTGATTACCGGCGAATCGGGGACCGGCAAGGAGCTGATCGCCCAGGCGATCCATTACAATTCGCTCCGCAAGGCGAAGAAATTTGTGGCGATCAACTGCGGTGCCCTGCCGGAATCGCTGTTGGAGAGTGAACTGTTCGGCTACAAGAAGGGCGCATTCACCGGCGCCAAGGAAAACCGTCAGGGGCTTTTGGAGACGGCCGACGGCGGGACGCTGTTCCTCGACGAAGTCGGCAACCTGCCGATGAACGTTCAGAAGACGCTGCTTCGCTTCCTCCAGGAGCAGGAATTCCTGCGGGTTGGCGATACCACCCCGACCAAGGTGGACGTGCGGCTGATCTCTGCCACCAACGCCGACCTCAAGGAAGCGGTCAAGAGCGGCGCTTTCCGCGAAGACCTCTATTACCGTCTCAACGTCCTTAATCTCCATCTCCCGCCGCTGCGGGAGCGGAAAGAGGATATCCCGCTCCTGGCGGCCCATTTCATCGCTCTGCAGAACAAGAAGTTTGCCACCGCCATCAAGGGGCTGACCGCCGAGGCGATGGAGGCGGCCAGCGACTTTGCCTGGCCCGGTAATATCCGACAGTTGAAGAACGTCATCGAGGCGTGTACGGCCATGGAGAGCGACGACTACATCACCCTGCCGGTGCTTGCCCAATTCGTCGATCTGCCGCTGATCGGTGCCGACCGGGAGCAGTCGGTCGAACTTGAGGCGGAAGGCGAGGAAGGGGACTACGCCAAGGCCCTCTCCCGCTTCGAGGTCGACTATCTGAAGGGCCTGCTGCGCAAGAACGGCGGTAACGTCGAGGCAGCGGCCCGCGAAGCGGGGATGAACATGGCGACCATCTACCGCAAGATGAAGAAATACAACCTCCGCCGCGAAGAGTATGCCTAAAGCGGGTCTTTTTGCATTTGTGCAAAAGGTCCGTTTCCCGCCATTGCACGGCTGCAAGCCGTCCTTTCTGATCGTCGCTAACCTGCCGTCACTACACGGATAATGGTGGCTCACGCCGCCCTCTCCCGAGCGGGGGGAAGCCGCCGGGCCGGCAGTTTCCATCCTCCATTCTCGCACTGCTGCGAAAAACGGTGTTTTAATTGGCCCGGCAGCTTTTCTGCTTTTTGTGGGTGTGTTGGAGTATAACTTGTTGATATATAAGAAAAATAAATAATATATAAATATTTTCTTGGTCTTGGTATACACGTTGCTTTTTCTTCACTCAGTTACTCCTTTTGTTGCATGGGACGGAGCCGTGGATGGTGACGACCAGATGAAGCAGTTTCCATCCCATGCTTGCCAGCTACACCTAACGGTTTCTGATAGAGGTTCCCATGAAGGACGGAATTGTCTGCCCGTTCTACGGTAAGAGTGATGATATCTGCGACGTGGGCTGCGGCTATATTTCCCCCCACGACGTGAACATGATCATCAAGTATTGCAGCTGTCGTTATCAAGAATGTTTCAAATATCAGGAATTGGCGGAACGGTTTCCCCACGGGATTCTCACCCCGGCCAAGTGCTAATCAAGGGAGGTTGCCATGTTATACCATCTGAGCCTGTATCTCCACGGACCCTACGTGCTTTATTTCCTGACGGTAGTGGCTGCCCTATCAGTTATATCTTTCGTAAAGGAGAAGAGAGATGAGCGAAAAAGAGCTTGAATTGCTGGCAAGAATCGAGGAGTTGGAGCGGCACACCTGGCGGAACAGCGCTATCCTCCGCGCGGTGGCAATGGTCGCCGGTACGGCCATGATCGGGATCATCATCGCCTCGGGGGTCGTCGGCGGTGGTCATGGTAGTCACTGGTCGGGTCCGGCATGGAATACGATGTGGCTCTACGGGCTGTTTGCCGCCAATGCCGTGTCGATGTTCTGGACCAGCCACAAAGAATAGAACTTCCAATCACAGTCGCCGGCGAACTGCGGCTTCATCGCGACGGGGTCTCACTGTCCCGATAGCTGCCCGGTTCGCCCAAGGAGGATACGAAGATGCCAATGAGTATTAAGAATGCAATCCTGCTCCTCGTGGTGGTGTCGCTCTGCGCCGCCCTCAGCATGAAAGTGTTTCAGGGGCTCGACGCGATGATGGCCGACCAGTACTGGGTCGTCGACACGACGCAGGGCGATCACGGCTGGTACGCCATGGGGCTGCTCCCCCACGTCAAGCTGGTCGCCAAGGATGTGGTGAAAGCGGCCAACACCGACGCCGATCCGACCAACAACTACATCATTTACGCCCAGGCTGGCGACTTTGCCGGTAACGCCGTGTACGGCATCACCTACGGCATTCCGTTGATCATGTACCTGATCTGGTTTGCCTTCATCCTCGGTTTCCCCGATCGGGTCGATCCCTATCTGCTCCCTCGCCGGCTCTTCACCCTGGCGGTCATCGCCCTCTGTTCGATCGTCGTCAACCTCTTCCTGATGAGGATCGCCGCCGACTTCGCTCGCGACCCGATGTCCCGCATTGCCAATGTGGCCGGCAACCATTCGTCGCTCTTGTTCCACAATGCCGGCATCTGGTTCGCCATCCTCTTCTCGGCGCTTGGCACCCATAACCACTCGATTCAGGAGTCGCCGGCCCCCGACAGCCGCAATTGGCAGACCCAGGCCAACGAGAAGTTCTCCTGGATGTTCATCCTCCTCGGTGCCGTCACTGTCCTGGAAGTCGTCCTGGTCAAGGCCAAACTGGCCCTGCCCGACGCCGCCGTCGACTACTCGGTCTGGATCATCTGGGTGGTGATCTTCATGCGGATGTACGGCTTCACCCCGAAATACTGGGCCAAGCGGAGCCGCGGCATCGCCATCATGGTGGTCGGTACCGCCCTGACCCTGCCGGTCTTCTACTTCCTCGAACGAGCCACCGGCAGCCTCGGTGCCGGTTTCGCCTCGCCGATCCTCGCCAAGGCGCTCGGTGCCGACAATCAGAACATCGGCCTCTCGCTGATGATCTCCATCTATCTGATCTTCTGGATGGAGTTCTCGGCGGCGATCCGGATGAACGGGCCGGCCAAGAAAGCGCTGGAGCAGAAGGCGAAATAACCTTCCCCGGCGAAACCCCGCAGTACAAAAGCGACGGAGGCAGCTCCGTCGCTTTTTTTTGCCCGCCCGGCCGTGTTCCTCGCCCCGCCGGTCCGTGGATCGCTCTCAAGCTGTCGCTGCTCCCGCCGATAATACAACTGTTCGGTTACGTCAGCCGACCAAAGTTTTCTCGTGATCTTGTCCGGCCGGATAGGATATCATGGAATCTAATGAGACTGGTGACGTTGCCGGGCGATCTACGGGCAGGGGAGGTGGCGGTGAAAGGGTTTGTGGTTGGAGTGCTGGTGCTGTCGTTGCTGCCGGCGGTGGCTGCCGCCGCTGATGTTCCCCTGGAGGCCCCGCTCAATCCGGCGTTCCTCAGTTACCAGACGAGCGGTTCCCTCTCTGCCCGCGCCTCGGTGGTCCCGGTCCCCGTCGAGCATCCCACCGGTTATATCCCTTCGCCCCTCGACTATTCGCATCTCACCGGCGCCACGGCTACCTCCACCATCCGGTCGGCCATCGTCACGGCCACGACGTTGCCGGCGGCTTACGATCTTCGCGACTACAACCGGGTGACCCCGGTGCGGGATCAGGGTCAGTGCGGCGCCTGCTGGGCCTTCGGCTCGGTAGCTTCACTCGAATCGGGGCTGTTGCCGACGGAGGGCGACGACTTCTCCGAAAACAACCTGAAAAACACCAGCGGCTTCGATCTGGCCGCCTGTGACGGGGGAAACGGCGACATGGCGACGGCGTACTTTTCCCGCTGGAGCGGGCCGATCAACGAGGCGGACGATCCTTACTCGGCAACGAGTTCGACATCACCGTCCAATCTTGCCCCCGTCAAGCATGTCATGGACTCGCTGGTCATCCCGCCGCGGAATTCATATAACCTGCCGGACGCCGATGCCATCAAGCAGGCGGTCATGACCTACGGGGCTGTAACCACC
Source organism: Geotalea uraniireducens (assembly GCF_027943965.1). Lineage (NCBI taxonomy): Bacteria > Pseudomonadati > Thermodesulfobacteriota > Desulfuromonadia > Geobacterales > Geobacteraceae > Geotalea > Geotalea uraniireducens. Next base: position 1,039,879 of record NZ_AP027151.1, read on the forward strand.
AGCATTTTTGTCGATAGCGGCGCTTCCAGCAGCAGACTGTCGGCGTACTACAAGCCGGCCACCGCCTCCTATTATTACAATTACGATAACAGTATCAACCATATGGTGGCCATCGTCGGCTGGGACGATAACTATGCGGCGAGCAATTTCGCCACCACGCCGCCGGGGAACGGGGCGTTCATCGTCAAGAACAGTTGGGGGACCTCCTGGGGGGACCAGGGGTACTTCTACGTCTCCTACTACGACACCAGTATCGGCCAGGACAATTACGTCTTTACCACCGCCCAGCCGGTTACCACCTATAACCGGGTCTATCTGTACGACCCGTTGGGCACGACGTCGTCGATGGGCTATAATTCGACGATCGGCTGGTTTGCCAATATCTTCACCGCCCAGGCGAGCGAGCAGCTCAAGGCCGTCGCCTTCCAGACCCTCGACGTCTCTACCCAGTATGAGGTGTACGTCTATACCGGGGTGACCGCCGGGGCACCCAGATCCGGCTCTCTGGTCGCTTCCTTGAGTGGCACGATCGCCAACGCCGGTTCCCATACGGTGGTGTTGACCACCCCCGTGCAGCTTACCCAGGGACAGCGCTTCTCGGTAGTCGTCAAGGTGACCGCCTCTACCTACAAGTATCCCATCCCGATGGAACGGCCCTATGCCGGCTACTCCTCCACGGCGACCGCCAATGCCGGCGAAAGCTTCATCAGTTTCGGCGGTACCAGCTGGGCGGACATTACTACTTCGTACGCCAACACCAACGTCTGCCTCAAGGCGTTTGCCGGCCAGGACAGTATCCCGCCATCAATCGGCTCCTTTGTCGTCCCCACTCCGGCGACGAGCCACACCATCCCGATTACCGCCCTCACTGCCACCGATAACGTCGGGGTTACCGGCTACCTGGTGACGGCGTCGGCCACGCTGCCGACCGCCGCCGACCCCGGCTGGTCCGCCAGTGCGCCGACTGGTTACCCCGTGACCGGCAATGGCACCATCACCCTCTACGGCTGGGCCAGGGATGCCGTCGGCAACGTCTCCGCACCTGCCACCGCCCAAGTGACGGTGGCGATTCCGACGCTGAGCGTTGCCGTCGCCGGGAGCGGCAGTGGCACCGCCACCAGCTCCCCGGCCGGCATCTCCTGCACCGGCGGCAGCTGCAGCGACCTCTACGACGCCGGCACACCGGTTACCATCTATGCCACCCCGAGTTCCACCTCGCTCTTTACCGGCTGGTCCGGCGACTGCAGCGGCACCGGCGACTGCAGCCTCACCATGAGCGGCGACAAAACGGTCACCGCCACCTTCGACCAGTTCCCGCCGGTCAAGGCCGGTACGGCGACCATGGGTTACTACGCCGACCTCGCTACCGCCTATGCCGCCGCCCCCGATGCCAGCCTATTCACCATCCAGGCGCAGGCGGTGGAGTTTATCGGCGACCTGTTGCTGAATCGCAATGTCGCCGTCGATTTCAGCGGCGGCTATGACAGCATCTTCAGCACCGTCAGCGGAGCTTCGACGATTAGCGGTACGCTGACCATCGGCGACGGTTCGCTCACCGTGAACGGGCTCGATATCCACTGAGCGTTCGGTTATGCACGGAAAGGGGCCGCTTTCCACGGGGAAGCGGCCTTTTTTTATCGTCTGGCCTGGCAAGGCGGGGCGGTTTGTTGCTCAAGCTTTGCGCGGATCTTCCGATAAAAAAAGGAAATAAATGGTGTTCCGGCCGGCAGTGGCAACGAAGTGCGGAGCGGAACGCCGTGGAGGGTCCTGAAACGATGCGTTTCAATGTGCAATGTGCTGGCCGGTCAGTCCTGATCTTTTTAATGCTCGCAGTGGTACTTGCCGGAACGGTGGTATCTTCTCCAGCCTGCCCCGCCGCGCCGACGACGGTCAGACTCGACAATCCCGATGGCAGTTCCTTCAATGGCCACATTCGCGGCGACGAATTCCAGAATTGGATAGAAACGGATTCAGGCCACAGCGTGGTGAGAAATCGGACGACTAAGGCCTGGGAATATGCCGAAAAGGCGTCGGATGGCACCCTGAGGGGATCGGGGCAGCTGGTTGTGCCGGGACAGCCGGCGCCTGCCCTGATCAAGCGCCATTTGAAGCCGCAGCGGAACGATGCCGCTGCCGCCCAATTCAGTGCGGGCCTGCAGCAGATTTACCAGCAACGAGTGAGCGCTTCCTCCTTCACCGGCACAACTTCATCAACGGTCACCACGAGCATGGCTCCCGGCGACTGGACGCCGATGCCGGTTTCCGGCAGCCGGAAGATCCTCCTCATCCTAGTCAATTTCAGTGATCGCACCCTGACCACCAGCGCCAACGACTGGTATGGCTCCGTCTTCGATACCACGCCGGGGGTCAAGTCGGTGGCCAATTATTATAAGGACAACTCCTTCAGCACCTTGAACATTCAGCCGGTCAGTCATACCCAAGCGGATAATCCTGCCGGGGTCGTGACCGTTACGGTCCCCTATGTCCACCCTTACAACGGCACGAGCGAGCAGACCTGGGTCCCGGCCGCAATAAATGCCGCGGCATCCTATGTCGACTTTGCCGCGCTCGATACCGATGGCAACGGCTACCTGGACCGTAACGAAGCGGTGGTCTACTTCATCGTTGCCGGATTCGAGAAGGCGTGTTCCGGCGAGACCCCGAGCATTTGGGCCCATGCCACTTCTTACGGTTCGGGCTATTTCACGGCGGGGGGCGTGAAATTCCAGAACTACGCCCTCAACGGCGAGCTGTATGCCACTGGAGTCCAAGGGACCATGGGGGTCATCGCCCATGAGATGGGGCACCAGCTCTGCGGGCTGCCCGACCTTTACGACACGACCTCTACCAATGCCGGCCTCGGTGATTTCTCGCTGATGGCTGGCGGCAGCTGGGGGGCCGATCTTGGCGAAAATCAGGGGACGACTCCGGTGGCGCTGGATGCCTGGTCCCGCGAGTACCTCGGCTGGCTGACGCCGGCTGCGCCGCCGGCTACCGGGATGCTGAGCGTCGGTACCGCCCTGTCGTCGAATTCCGCGGCCATCAAGCTGATCGACGCCACAAAGAGCACCAGTGAATATTTTCTGGCGGAAAACCGCTACCCGACCGGTTGGGACCGGGGATTGCTTGCCTATCTGGGGAGCGACTGGAGTGGCGGCCTGCTTGTCACCCACATCGACATTACCGTCGGCACCCAGGGCTCCAACGACATCAACGCCTATGTGGCCGGCGGTCACCAGGGGGTCATGGTTGAGCAGGCGAGTACCGCTGGCTGCGACATGGCGGCCTACGACTGTCCCGGATCGGCGCATTCCCTCTTCTACAGCGGCAACAGCGACGCCTTTACCGATGTGTCGACCCCTGACTCGAAATACTACTCCACCGCGTCATCCGGGCTCGGCCTTTCATTGATTTCGACCGCGGGCCAGAGCATGAACGCGCTTTTTTCCAAAGGAACCGTTCCACCGGTGATCGCTGCTGTTTCCCCGTTCGAAGACGACACGGATGTCTCCCTCGGTTCCACTGTCACGGTAACCTTCAGCGCCGAGATGAATCCGGCGACCATCACCGGTTCGACCATTACCCTGGCGGACAGTAGTGGAGCCGTTTCAGGGGTGGTTTCCTACGATGCGGCGACGAAAACCGCTTCATTTACTCCCACCCAGCCGCTTCAGCCAAGCACCGTTTACACCGCGACGGTTACCACCGGTGCCCAGGATCTGAACGGCACGCCGTTGTTCAGCGGTAAAACCTGGTCGTTCACGACCGGTTCGACGTTCTACAGCGAAACGTTCGATACGGGGGCTCTTCCCGGAGGGTGGAGCGTTGTCGATGATGCCGGCACCGGGGCAGTGTGGCGGTTCGATGATCCGGGAAGCCGGACTAACATGACCGGCGGCAGCGGCAATTTTGCCATTGCCGACAGTGACAATGCCGGTGCCGTGGCCATGGATACCGAACTTCGGTCGCCGGTGCTCAATCTGTCCGGGTACTCGGCGGTCTCGCTGAAATTCAGGACCTATTTCGAATCCTGGGATAACGAAGTGTGCGACGTTGACGTCAGCGCCAACGGCGTTGCCGGCCCCTGGACCACCGTCTGGAGTAAAAGCGGCGGCAATTACGGACCGGCTCTCGAACAACTGGATATCTCGGCCCAGGCGGCCCGCCAGAGCAATGTCGTCATCCGTTTCCACTATTACAACGCCACCTATGAATATTACTGGCAAGTCGACGAGGTGGAGCTTGCCGGTACCTTGGCGCCAAGCCGGAAGACCCTGTCGCTGACCTTTTCGGGGGCCGGTAACGGCTCGGTAAACAGCTCGCCGGCGGGCATCGCCAGCACCGGGGCCGTCTCGGCCCAGTTCGACGCCGGGACGCCGGTGACCCTGATGGCCACTCCCGGGGCTACTTCGGCCTTTTCCGGATGGTCGGGCGCCTGCACCGGCACCGGCAGCTGTATTGTCACCATGGATGCAGACCGGACTGTCGATGCCGGCTTTGCGCTCGTCATGCGGGCCCGGGTAGTGGGGAGCGCCACCAGCGACTTCGACACCCTCGTCAATGCCTTTGCCTCGCCGCAGAACGGCGCGAGTGTTGCCATCCTCGCCCAGAGCGCCGTATTCATCGAAGATCTCGTCCTCAACAAAAACCTCAACGTCTTCTTCAAGGGGGGGTATGACACCGGCTTCAGTAGTAACACCGGTTGCTGGTCCACCCTCGACGGCACCCTCACTATCGGGAGCGGGGCGCTGACGGTGGAGAACCTGATTATCCAGTAGCCTCCGCGACACCATTGACAGCGATGCCAGACTGGCGCAAGGGCCACTCTCCGACGGGGAGTGGCCCTTTTTTGCGCAGCGGCCGGTTTTGCAACTTGGTGAACAAACGGTCATTGCCGCATTTTTAATAAAAACGAATTATGAACTTGATTTCAGCTGATGAAAACGGTATACGAATGGTTGTATTTTTGTAACACTTTGTTTGTACGATGTTTTTTGGCGGTGTCGAACGATTTAACCGACTGGAATTATTCGGTTCGTTCCGCCAAGACGAGCGCACCACCGAAAAGGCAAACCTCGGGCAACCGGGGGACGCAAAGCTACCTGTCCCAACGGGATAGAGGGGCCGTCGAAGTGGCAGGAGCAGGGTATCCAAGCCCGCCGGTTCGATCCGGCGGGCTTTTTTATTGATATTGTGATCTGAAAACGGGGATTTGATTTGAACACTACTGTCATTAGGTTCGTGGTTTTTATCTGGGTTGCAGGTGCTGCCTGTCTGTTCGGATCCCAGGCAGCGTCCGCGGGTACGTTGCAGGATGCTCTGGATAACACCAGCATGAATTTTACCGCCGGTGGCAATGCACCGTGGGCATTTCAGACGGCGATTACCCATGATGGTGTTGATGCTGCCCGTTCAGGTTTGATCTCTGACAGCCAGGTGTCCTATTTTGAAGCCACCTTGACGGCGCCGGGGACGCTTTCCTTCTGGTGGAAAGTGTCGTCCGAGTTTGGCTACGATGGCTTGATCTTTTATCTGGACGGTGTTGCCCAGACAAGCATCAGTGGCGAGGTCGACTGGACTCAGGCAACGTTTGCCATCCCCGTCGGCACTCATAGCGTGCGCTGGGAATATTACAAGGATAGTTCCGCCAGCAGCGGGGCAGATGCCGGCTGGGTGGATCAGATTGTCTGGACAGAAACCGGTGTTTGCGGCTCATCGCACGGAAAGATCCTCAGTGCGGCGCCGGCGACAAATCTCTGCCTGTCGGGTACGGCGACGGCGGTCACCGGTTCCGGTCCCTGGTATTGGAGCTGTCAGGCGAATGCCAATGCGTCCAGTGTGGCCTGCAATGCTTACAACCCGGGATATTCGGCCATTACGCTGCCGCAGACGGGCCAGACCGGGTGTTGGAACGGTGTCGGCGACGTTATCGGTTGCGCCGGCACTTCGCAGGATGGCGAAACCTTGCTGGGAGACGCACGGCCGAGTTCCCGGTTGACGAACAATAATGACGGCACGATCACGGATAACCTGACCGGCCTGATGTGGGTGCGGGATGCCAATCTGATGAACAGCCGCGACCCGGCGTTCGACGATCTGGCCACGGTGTACGGCGTTACCTACGATGGCGCCGTCTCCTGGCAGCGGGCGCTGGATTATATTAAAAAGCTCAATAGCGAAAAGTACCTGGGATTTAACGACTGGCGTCTCCCCAATTTCAGGGAGCTTGAAAGCCTGCTTGGCGACCAGAAGACAGACCAGACGATCGGGAGCGACATCTTTGCCTGGCTTGCCGCAAACGGTTTTATCAATGTCGTTCGACCCAACGTGTCGTATTCGACCTACGATGGCTACTGGTCTTCGACCACCAATTTCTGGGATGGCAAATATGCCTGGGCCATAGATGTGAGCCACCGGACCATGATCTACCGGGATAAATCGTCGGCGCTTTCGGTCTGGCCGGTTCGCAGTCCACCGGCGGCAACTCTGCCCCGAACCGGCCAGGTCCTCTGTGCCGACACCAGCGGTGCCGTGATCGACTGCGCCGGCACCGGTCAGGACGGCGATTCGCGGAGTGGGGTCGCCTGGCCCGATCCCCGGTTTGTTGACAATGGCGATAACACCATGACGGATGTGCTGACCGGCCTTGTCTGGACCAAGGACGCGAATGCCCCGACCCTCGATGTCTGCCCCTCCGGCTACGGCAGCTGGTCGGGCGCTTTGGACTATATCCGCTGTTTGAACAATAACAATTTCCTCGGCCACAATGACTGGCGCCTGCCGAACCGTGCCGAACTGTCGAGTGTCGCCAATTTCAACGTGCCGGACCCGGCCGATTGGCTCATTGCCAGCGGGGTTCTCGTCAACAAAAACTGGACCCATTACTGGACATCGGACTCCGACATTACGCTGCCCAGCCTTACTCCGCGAAATAGTATCGGCGGCGATTATCCGATGACGGAAAACAAGAGCTCCTCTAACAATGCCTGGCCGGTCCGGGGAGGGACGAGCGCAAAACTGCTGCTTTCCCCGCAGTCGATCGACTTCGGCTCGGCCTATCTCGAGCAGGTCATGACCCGGGCAGTTACCGTCTCCAATCCTCTGGCCACTGCCGTCACGGTGAGCGCCGTCGCGGTGGGGGGGAGCAATGCCACCGATTTCACCCTCGGGGATACGTGCTCCGGCAGGACTCTCGTCCCGAACGGCTCCTGCTCGCTGCAGATCAGCTTCACTCCCTTGTCCTGTGGCAATAAGAATGCGGCAATTACCGTTTCCAGCACCAAGGGAGACTACACGGTATCTCTTGCCGGCCTGGCGTGCGGCACCGGTACGGCCAATCTGAAAGGCAACGTGCTCGACGCGCAGACGCTCCAGCCCCTGGCCAACACTACGGTGACCTTGGGAACGCTGCCCGCCGTGACCACCGATGCCAACGGCAATTACCAATTCAGCGCCCTTGCCGCCGGCTCCTACGAACTGGTTGTGACAAAGGCTGGATACAAGCCGTGGCGATCATTTGTTCCCGTGCTGCCTCTGGAGACGGCCGTCAGGAACGCCCATCTCTTCCCCACCACCTGGACCGGGGTGAATATCACCTCGATCAATTCCAAGTATTCAACGGGCAAGACGTACTATTTCCTGCCGGACATCGACTCGTTCACGACGGTGGATTTTACCGCCTATGTGGATTGGGGGGGGAAGACCCCCGGCACGGTGCGCTTCATCACCCCCGGCGGGTCGTATGACGTGGCTACGACTACGAATTCCGCCACCAAAGCGTTCAACATCGCGACGACGTTTCCCCCCTGTTCGACCCTCAAGGCGGTTGCGATTGCCGCCGACGGGACCACATCTCCGGAGGCGGCGGCCGATTTCCTGGTCACCAAGCCTCTTGCGGCTACCCCTCTTGCCTTTGTGAGCGATATCGACGGCTTTTCCTACAAGACGGCGGTACCGGTCAAGGCGGAGTTCCTGAAATCCCTGGAGACGGTTGTCGATAGCACGGTGCCCATCTTTGGCTCACACCCTTTTCTGGTCAACTATATCCCCGAGATGGATGTGTCCTTCAAGAGCGACGGGACCGGCAGCTACAAGTTTAGTTGGAAGAACAAGGCCTGGGGGGAGTCGCTGGAGAAAGAGTACTATCAACATCGTGATTTCCGGAAGTTCAAGACCAATTACCAGTACCTGGAACTGTTGAAGGCGGAGAGCGAAATTTATAAAACCCTGGGGCAGGCGATTCCGTTGCCAGCGGTCAATGTGGGCGGGCGGGAACTGACCTTTTTCCCCTTGCTCGATGTCGGCGTCGAATTCAATCCCAATTCCTGCACCAATAACGAGGCCGGTTGGAAATACAACGGCTCGGTAGGCTTTGCCGGTGATTTCAAATACGAGGCGGTCAGGCAGAATGTCACCCCGCTGGGGCCAATTCCGGTGCCATGGTATGTGAAGTTCACCCTTAGCCTGGGGGGCGATTTTACCCTCAGCGTTAACGACCTGTTCGACAAGAAATTGACCGGGACCTTGAATCTCAATCCTTCGGTGGCTGGATCGCTCGGGGTGGGGGTCCACGAAATGGGGGCTGCGGAGGGGACCTTGACCATGGGGGCCGAAACCAAGTGGCTGTGGCCCAGCGTCAATCCGATGCATCTGGAAGAGATGGCGATCTTCCTGGAGGAGAAGGCGCGGCTCTATATGGGCCCGTGGGAGTGGAACACCAGCTCGTACCGGCAGACCTGGTGCCTTGCCGGCCCCTGCGCCCAACAGGCCCCGCCGCTCCCGGTCGAAAATTCTGCCGAGCCGGTCCTCATCCCCCGGGATTACCTGAATGCCGGCACCGTGGCGTTCGAGAGTGCGCCCAGCCTTGCCGTCCGGCAGTTCGCCACGGCCAGTCAGACATACAACGTTTCGACCGCTTCGCTCTCCTCGGCGACCTTCCCGGTATCGAATCCCAGCCTCACTTCAGCCGGAAGCAGCACCAACCTGCTGTGGATTGCCGACAATGCTTCCCGGAGCCCGATCAACCGGACGATGCTGGTGCACTCGGCCTACAACGGTTCAACCTGGAGCGCGCCGGTTCCCGTGGCCGATGACGGTACCGGCGATGCCAGCCCCACGGCGCTGACCTTCAGCGACGGCACCATCGTGGCGGCCTGGGAGAACGTCCGGGACGCTCTGGCCGATACCGCGACCTTCCCCGAAATGCTGACCAAAATGGAAATTGCCGCCGCGGTGTTCAACCCCGCCACCAAGTCGTGGGGGCCGGCAGTCCGCCTGAGCAGCAACGCTACCCTCGACCGCAGCCCCAAGCTTGCCGGAACGGCCGGGAACAATCTGCTGCTCACCTGGATCGGCAATGACCAGAATGACCTGCTCGGCAGCGCTGCCAAGCCCAACAAACTCTGGTACGCCCGCTACAACGGTTCGGCCTGGAGCCCGCCGGCCATGGCGGCGACGGTGCCGTACGGAATCAATCGCTACAGCGTGGCCTATGATGGCACGGTCGCCAACGTGGTGCTCTCCCTCGACACCGACGGCAATGCCGGGACCATCGCCGATCTGGAGCTGTATCGGCTGAGCTATGCCAACGGCACGTGGGGGGGCTTGAGTCGGCTGACCACCGATGCGGTCATCGATGACAATCCCCAGCTTGCTCTGGCGGCGAACGGGGCTTTCCTGCTCACCTGGGTGAAGGGCGGAGAGCTGTCCAGCGTGACGGGGTTCGATTTCAGCCAGCGGACGGTGATTCGCCGCGAAGAGGAGTACTCCAGCACCCTGGCCGATTTCAAACAGGCCACGGCGGCCGACGGGAAGATTGCGGTCATCTACGCCGATACCTCTGACGCCGGCAGTTCCGATCTGTTTGCCGCAATCTACGACCCGACCTTCAAGCTGTGGGGCAATCCCCTGCAGCTTACTGCCGATGCCCATACCGAACAGCGGCCGACCCTGGCCTTTCTCGGCAATGACACCCTTATGGCCTGCTATAACCGGAAGCTGCTGATCAATGCCGATGGCTCCCTGGCAACGGGAGCCTATACCGAACTGGCCATGCTCAAGCACGCCCTGGGGGACGACCTGGCGCTGAAAATCGGCAGCCTGGCCGTTGATCCGGCCAATGCCCCTCCCGGCAGTGCCGTCACCTTGAGCGTTGTGGCGCAGAACGTGGGCGACAAGGCTGCCCAGAACATTGCCGTCGTGTTTTATCAGGGTAACCCTGCGGCAGGGGGGACGGCCATTGACGGGGCAACAATTGCCGGGCCGTTGCGGCCGGGCGATGAACAGGCGGTCTCTATCCCCTGGACAATTCCCCAGGGGAGTGCCCCGTTGAATGTTTACGCGGTCATCGATCCCGTGGGGGTGATCGATACCGTCAACCGGACCAACAACACATTGAGCCTGGCTGTTGCCGCCCCCGATCTCGGTGTGCGCACTCTCTCCGGCGAAAAGGTCGGGCCGGGCCGGTTCCGGTTGGTGGCGAGCGTGTTCAATAACGGCGGGACCGCCAGTCCGGCGTCGACCCTGACCCTGCGCAGCGACAGCGCCACGGGGGCGGTGCTGGCATCGCTGCCGGTTAAGGCCCTGGCGCGCTTCGAGAGCATCGATCTCACCTATGACTGGAATGCCTCGGCGGTGGCGAAGCCGTACTATACTGCGGTGGCCACTGTCGATGAGGCGAATGCCATCGCCGAAGGCGACGAGAACAACAACAGTTTCCGGGTTAGCCTGCCGGGGGATCAGCAAGATGTCCAGGCCTGGCCGGCGGCGCTTTCCTTCGGAACGGTTGCGGCCGGCCAAAAGGCCACCCGGGAACTGCTGGTCAGCAACGCCGGCACCGCCCCGCTGGCGGTGTCAAACGTCACGGTGGGCAGCCCCTTCGCTGTTGCCCCGGGGGGGAGCATCCCCTGCCCGAATCTCAGTCCCACCTTGCTGCCGGGCGTTTCCTGCTCCCTGGAGGTCAGCGTTACGCCGATGACGAGCGGCAGTTGGAACACGACGGCGGCCATAACTTCCGATGACCCGGATACCCCGGTGGCGAGTCTCCCGGTCAGTGCCTCGGTCCCCGTCACGACGTCCCGCTTAAGTGTCACCCTGGCCGGGGCTGCGACGGGCACTGTCACCAGCAGTCCGGCCGGTATCGCCTGCCTGGCGGGGACCTGCTCGTCTGCGTTCGTCCAGGGCTCAACGGTCACGCTGCTGGCGACGCCGTCGCTCGGTGCCTCCTTCAATGGCTGGTCGGGGGCGTGCGGCGGCACCGGCAACTGTTCCGTGGCGCTCTCGTCCGACAAGAGCGTGGTTGCAGCGTTTATGGTGCGAAACCCGCTGGTGAAGCGTGCCGGAACCACGCCGGCCTTCTTCGCCAGCCTGGGAACGGCCGGTTCGTCCGTCGCCACAGCGGAGGCCGTCACCTTCCTGGCCCAGGAAGGCGACTTTACGGAGGACCTGCTCCTCGCCGGCGCCGCCGAAAGGACGCTCCAGGGGGGGTATGACAATACCTTCGCCGCAAGCAGCGGCTATTCGCGACTGCTGGGGAACCTGACGATTGCGGGCGGTTCGCTGACCGTCGACCGTTTGATCATCGGCGGGCCTTCGGATGGCGCTGTCAGCGATGGCGCGCCAGTCATCATGCTGGCTGACACCCCTGCCACCTTCTATTCGACGTTTGAGCTGGCCTATGAAGCTGCGGCGAACGGGGCAGCAGATCTGCGGCCCATTATCATCAAGACGGGAACGGGGACGATCACTAATGGCTTGACCCTTGATCGCAATCTGGCCCTCACCCTCCTCGGGGGGCTCGACAGCACCCTTAGCCGCGGTGAAGAGTATCTTCACATCAAAGGGGCGCTGGTGGTCGAAAGCGGTTCGCTGGTCGTAGACCGGATTGTTGTCGAGTAATGGGATGAATTCCGCTGAACGTGAACTGGGGAGATTGTTTCGATGACTCTACCGAAGACGCTGATTGGTGTGCTGCTGTTGGTGATGGTGACGCTCTGCGCCGGTAATGCTGCGGCAGCAGAGATTTATGGCCGGTTGACGAACTCCGGCGGCAGCGGCATCGCCGGGGTTGCCGTGACGGTCTACGGCCAGGGGCAGGCGACGATCAACAGCACCCAAACCGATGCCACCGGCAATTACCGGATCAGCGGCCTGCCCGCCGACAGCTATCAAATCCAGTTCGATACCGGAAACAACGGCTATGCCAGTGCCTGGTACGGATCAAGCTGCCCCGGCGCCGTCTTGGCCGACAGCACGGTCTTCAATGCCAGCATGGTATTGGATTCATTGTCCGGTACCGGGACAATCCAGGGGCGGGTGACCGATAGTAACGGCAAGGGGCTTAATTACATCTATCCGACGGCAATGAAGGATTATTTCGATTACGCCGGTTCCGTCGCCACCGATGCCAACGGCTATTACACGCTGAATCTTCCTGCCGGCTGGTATACGATCTACTTTTCGGCCGCCGTGCACAATTCCATGTATGGAAAAGCGTTTATTAGTGAATATTTCGACAATGTCGGGGCTGACTTCCTGCGCGCACAGCGAATCAAGGTTACCGCCGGCTCAACCTCTACTGCCTCTGCTGTCCTGGAAGAAGGGGGCGCCATTTCCGGCTTGGTGACTGATAGCTATGGGACTGCGCTCAGCGGTATCGTCGTCTCTTTGTACGATACGAATGGGGGCAAGCTCGGCGAGGCAACTACTCAATACGACGGGACATATTCGTTCGGCAGCTTGCTGCCGCGGAATTACCGGGTGCAGTTTTCCCTGATGTCGAATACCTACCCGGCGTATGCCAAATATGGGGTCTGGTACAACGGCGCAACCAGCCAGAATGCTGCCAGCATCGCCGTGACTCCCGGATCGAACAGTACCGGTATCAATGCCGTTATCCCGCGAGGCAGCGTCGCCGGCAGAATTTCAACCCCTGACAATGCGGCGGTTACGAATGCGGAAATTTACCTGTATGATGACTCCGGCAAGCTGCAGGGGTCGGCATATACCGATTCGAACGGCGCGTACCTCTTCGACTTCGTGATCCCGGGGACGTATAAGATTCAGTTCAGGTTGCAATATGGAGCCATCACCGGGTGGTTTAGCGCCAAGAACAGCTTCACTGAGGCGACCCCGCTAATCGTTGCGGAGAAGGCGCAGGCGAAAGCAGACCTGGTCCTGAGCAAAATCGGCGGCAAGGTGACCGATTCAAGCGGAGTTCCGCTTGCCGGGATCTCCCTGGCAATTTATTCTTCCGCTATTGGCCAGTATATGGGGACCGTCTCGACCGATGCCAATGGCCTCTATAAATCGCCGCCGCTTTTTCCCGGTTCGTACAAACTCTATTGCTACGCAAAAACGACTCCCGATAACACCATGTATGCGGGCCAGTGGTATCCGACGGGAACCACCATTGTTCAGGCGGGTAATGTCGTCCTGCCGCAAGCCACCATCCTTGCTGATGTCAACATGCTGCTGAATGCTGTGCCGATCGGTTTCGTTTCGGGTCATGTCTACGATCAGAACAGCCTGCCGGTGGCAAATGCCCGGGTGTCGCTCATCAATCAATTCGGGACGACAAGCACAACCGTGGTTGCCGATTCGAATGGTTACTACAAAGCTTCCGTGACAAGCGGCGGCAGCTATCGGGTGAAGTTTGACAGCCCGTCGGATTCCGCGAGCAATTACCTGCCGAGCTATTACAATGGCAAAAGCTCTCTGGCAGGGGCAGACAGCCTGTCACTGGCGGTTCCCGGCGACCTGACGAATATCAACGGCATCTTGCCCCCGGGAGGCATTATTACCGGGACGGCGCGCAATTATGACGGTACGCCCCTCACGTATGGAACCGTGTACCTGTATGACGCAAATTACAATCAGCTGGGTTACACGTCGTTGCAGTCCGACGGGACGTATCGTTACGCCAAGCTGCCCAGTGGCGAATACTTCGCAAAACTGTCCTATTTTTATAACGGTGCAAACTCTCAGATCTGGTTCAACGGCAAAGACAGTTCCGCGTCTGCCAACGCAATCACCGTCAGTGCGCCACAGACCACTTCCGGGGTCGATTTTGCCCTGCCCAATGGGCGGATCTCCGGAACCGCTTCATATATAGCCGGTTGCCCACCCACGGTTCAAACCTTCAACCTGAGTACGGTCTGCGCTTACGATGCCGCGTCCGCGGCACTCAAGGGGTGCGTCCAAACCGGAACCGACGGGTCGTATGTTCTTGATGGGCTTGCCAGCGGTTCTTACAAAGTGCATTTTGTGTCGGATATGGAGAATATCCCTTCGCGGTGGTATGGCGGCGGGTATGATTCCAGCGGGGCGGCGCTGGTAACGGTTCAGTCGCCCAATGAACATACAGGCATCGATCTGCTGCTTGCCGAAGGAGGGACGGGCCAGATTGTCGTAGGATATCGGGATGTCGACGGGAATCCGGTTGACGGAGAGTACTCGCTCTACGATGCCGGCGGAGTGGATGTTACGGCCCAGGCCTATTTGCCCGTAGGAAATTACCGGATTAAGGCCGGCTTGTATTCAGCCTCCATTTCGCTGTACGCCTATTCCGGCTCGACTGCCCTGTATAATGCAAATTTCTGGTACGATGGCCAGGCCGATTTTGCCTCGGCAACGCCGGTGCCGATTACTGCCGGGACGACTGCCCAGGTGGTTCTGACCTATCAGAAAAGGAATTTGTCGTACTATTACCTGACAGCAACCCAAACTGCCGGGGGGGCCATGTCGCCAACGTCAAAAGTCGTCCGGTACGGGCAGAACGTCACGTATTCGTTCATTCCGGACAGCGGCTACGAAATCCAGGATGTCAAGGTCGATGATGTCTCGGTGGGGGCGGTGACGAGCTATACGTTCAGCAATATATCGGCCAGCCATGCCATTTATGTGGCTTTTAAGGTCAAACAGACGGATGCGAGCGCTCCGGTCGTCTCTTCCTTTATCGTTCCGCAACAGACCCAATCAAACGTGATACCGGTCACTGCGCTTGATGGCTCGGACAACACCGCCATTACCGGGTGGCTGATCACCGAAAGCTCCTCCCGCCCCGCCTTGGACGATCCCAACTGGCAGGCCAGTCCGCCATCATCGTACACGTCCGGGACCGCCAGTGGCCTGGTGACGCTCTACGCCTGGGCTCGGGACGCCGCCGGCAATATCTCCGCTTCGGCAAAGACTCAGGTCACCATCACGCCGCCCCCCTCCTTTACCGTCTCCGTCAGCCTGTCGGGCACCGGCAGCGGCGCGGTCAACAGCAATCCGGCCGGCATCGCCTGCACCTCGGGGACCTGTACGGGCGCGTTCGATGGCAATGCCACGGTTACGCTGCTGTCGACCCCCGCGGCAGGTTCCATCTTCAGCGGCTGGCTCGGCGACTGCAGCGGCATCGGCGACTGCAGCCTCAGCATGACCGGCACTAAAACGGTTACTGCCACCTTCGACCAGATCCCGCTGGTCAAGGCCGGTACGGCGATCATGGGGTATTACGCCGATCTCGCCGCCGCCTATGCCGCCGCTCCCGATGCCAGTAGCTTCACTATTCAGGCGCAGGCGTTCGAGTTTGCTGGCGATCTGCTGCTGGGCCGCAACATTGCCGTCTATTTCAGCGGCGGCTACGACAACGTCTTTTCTGCCCGGAGCGGCGCCTCGACGGTGAGAGGCACGCTGACCATCGGCGCCGGTTCGCTGACGGTGGACCGCCTGGCCATTCATTAACCCAGAAATAGCACGGGGGCCGCGCTTGTCGCCAGCGCCGCCCCCGTGTCCCCTCCGGATTGAACAATCCGTTAGCCCTCTTTCACCGTCACTGCCATCTCCTCCAACTCCCCCTCCAGGTGGGCGATCAGCGCCTCGATCGTCCGCGGGTAGTCGTCTGGCAGCCGTTCGACCTGCCGCAGGACAGTCTCCAGCCGGCGGGCGGTGGCAAGCGCCCCTTTGATGACGACCGCCGGGTCGCGGATTGGTTCTTCCCGGAGGGCGGCCACTTCCTTGAAGCGCTTGAGGATGGTTGGGTGGCTCCGCTCGTCCTCGACGACGCTCTTCCGCAGGTCGGCGTACTGGTCGTCGGAGAAGCTCTTTTCCTCCTTTGCCTGGCGGAGGAGGTCGATGGAGCGGTAGTCGGGGAGGGGGCGCGGCTCTTCGCGGCGGGCCAAAAGCTCCGGCTCGTGCTTTTCCATGAACCGGTAGGCGAGGGTCAGTTTCTGGGCGGTGTCCTTCTTGATCCGGATTTCCTTGGCGCAGTAATCTTCGAAACTGCCATACCCCCAGTCGCGGAACAGGTGCTGGGCGTTGACCGACAACAGCCGCTCCCCCAGTTCCACCCACGACGATTTGAAGCGCTTGGCCGTTTCCAGCACCTGGTAGCGTTCGGAGGCCGGGTCGAGGTCTTCCATGATTCGCTCGATATATTTTTCGCCTGACGATTTGGGGACGTCGCTCATCGGTCTGTACTCCATGGGAAATGTAGTCGTCTGTCGACCGATTTGTACCACAGTTTGGCCGTCGCTCCAACGGTCGATTGGTCACAAGCGCCCCCGGCGGGGATTTTTGGCTTGGCGGAGAGGATGCCGTCGGGGTACAATCGGCCCGTTTCATGAGTTTTGGCTGAGGGGAGGAGATGTTTGCCGATGAAAAAACTGAAGATCCTGATGGCCGCCTCGGAATGTGTGCCGTTTGCCAAGGAAGGGGGGCTGGCCGATGTCGTCGGCGTGCTGCCGAAGTATCTGGCCCGGCTCGGGCACGACGTGCGGGTGGTGATGCCCCGTTATTACCGGATCGATCCGGTGAAGTACGGCTTGCAGCGGTTGCCGGGGGTGCTGGTGGTGCCGATGGGGGTCATCGGCAATCAGTACTGTGCGGTCCACGAGGGACGGCTTCCCGGCTCCGAGGTGCCGGTCTACTTCCTGGAGCATCAAGGCTACTACGGCCGGAGCGGTCTCTACGAGGAAGACAACGTCGGCTACATGGACAACGACAACCGGTTCGCGTTCCTCTCCCGGGCGGCGATGGAGCTGCCGAAGATGATCGGTTTCGCCCCCGACCTGCTCCATGCCCACGATTGGCATACCGCCGCCGTGCCGGTCTTCCTCAATACCCTCTACCGGGACGATCCGCTAATGGCCGGAACGGCGTCGCTCCTCACCGTCCACAACATGCAGCACCAGGGAAATTTCTACGAAGGGCTGATGGATGTCCTCGGTATCGGCTGGGAACATTTCACCTTTCTCGGCCTGGAAATGAATGGCGAGACCAACCTGCTCAAAGGGGGGATCTACCACGCGACGATCCTCAATACCGTCAGCGAGGGGTACGCCCGCGAGATGCAGACTCCCGAGTACGGCTGGGGACTGGACGGGGTAGTGCGGGAGCGGGCGGCCGATCTGTACGGCATCCTTAACGGTGTCGATTACAGCGAGTGGAGCCCGGAGACCGATCCGTTGATTCCCGCCGGCTATTCGGCGGCCGACCTCGCCGGGAAAAAATTCTGCAAGGAAGAGCTGCAGCGGCAGCTCGGCCTGCCGGTCCGGGATGACGTGCCGGTGTTCGGCTTGGTGTCGCGACTGGTCAAGCAGAAGGGGATCGACCTGCTGGCGGAGGCGATCCCGCGGATTCTCGCCCTCGATGTCCAGGTGGTGATGCTCGGCGCGGGCGAACCGTGGGCCCATTTCTATTTCGGTGATATCATGCGCGCCTATCCCGACCGGTTCAGCTGCCGGATCGGTTACGATAACCAGCTTGCCCACCGGATCGAGGCCGGTGCCGATTTCTTCCTGATGCCGTCCCGTTTCGAGCCGTGCGGGCTGAACCAGATGTACAGCCTCCGCTACGGGACCCTGCCGATCGTCCGGGCGACCGGCGGTCTCGATGACAGCGTCGAGAACTTCAGCGAGACGGCTCTGACCGGTACCGGCTTCAAATTCTGGGCAGCCGATGCCGGGGCCCTTTTCGACACGGTTGGCTGGGCCGTCCATACCTGGTACCACCGCAGGGACGCCATGGATCTGCTAATCCGCAACGCCATGGCCCAGCGCTTCACTTGGGAGGATGCTGCCGCCAAGTACGAAGAACTCTACCTGCGGGCGCTCCGTAAACGGCGGGGTGGGGGGTGATCCCCCCGCTCCCCTCCCGTACCGCTCTGCCATTGTCGTCTCTGCCGTCTCCCGCCGGCGATTCTCTCCCTTTCCCGCCGCTCTCTTGAAGTGACTAAAAAAAATTTATTAAAATTTATAAAGTTTTTCTGGCTATCTCCGATATGTAATCACACATGGCTCGTGCGTTGTCTGTTTCGCTGAACGTTCGAGGAGTCACATTTGGGCGATGTTGCCGCAATCCGGAAGATTGATTGCCGATTCGGAGGGGGAATGACGGGGAAAATAGCAGTCATTGGCCTCGGTAACCCGGTCCTGACCGACGACAGCGTTGGGATCAAGGTCGCCCGGGCACTGGCGGAAACGATTCGCAACCGCGACGGGGTGGATTTCCTGGAGGTAGCAGCCGGTGGATTGCGGTTGATGGATGCGATGATCGGCTACCAGCGGGTGGTGATTATCGATGCCATGGAGACGGGCATGCTCCCGGCCGGCACGATCCGCCGCCTTTTGCCGGGAGATGGGGTGTCGACAAAAAACACCGCCTCCTCCTGCGATGCCAGTTTTGCCGCCACTATTGAACTGGGTCGCCGCCTGGGGCTGCGGCTACCGGAGGAGATCAGCATCTGGGGGATCGAGGCTGCCGATGTGGACTCCTTCGGCGTCGAGCTGACAGAGGACGTGGCCCGGGCGGTCCCCTGGGTGGTGGACGAGATCACCCGGGAACTGGCAGGGACGCTCGCCAGCGAGGCCACCGACACTGCTCGGGCAGGGAGGGAGTCGGCAGGGGATACCTCTCCGGCCCTGATGGTTGCCCTTGCGGCGGAAGGGACTGGCCGTTGCTAGCCGGCCGCTAGTCCCGGTAACGCTTTACCAGATCGCCGTAGGCATCGATCCGGCGGTCGCGCAGAAAAGGCCAGATGCGCCGGATCTGTTCGCTCCGCTCCATGTCGAGTTCGGCGGTGATCAACTCTTCGGCATCATTGGCCGCTTGGGCAAGAATTTCCCCCTGGGGACCGACGACGACACTCGATCCCCAGAACTGGCTGCCGGGGAGTACGCCGGAAGGATCGGGTTCGAAACCGACCCGGTTGACGCTAAGTACCGGGATGCCATTGGCAACGGCATGGGCGCGCTGAATGGTGAGCCAGGCCTCTTTCTGCCGCAGTTTTTCCTCGGCATCGTCCCGCGGGTCCCAGCCGATGGCAGTCGGATAAACGAGAATCTCGGCCCCGGCCAGGGCCATCAGTCGGGCCGCTTCAGGGTACCACTGGTCCCAGCAGACCAGTACGCCGATTCGGCCGACGGAGGTGTCGACCGGGGTGAAACCGAGGTCGCCAGGAGTAAAATAGAACTTTTCGTAGTACCCCGGGTCATCGGGGATGTGCATCTTGCGATATTTACCGGCGATGGCGCCGTCCTTTTCGAAAACCACGGCGGTGTTGTGGTACAGACCGGCCGCCCGTTTCTCGAAGAGGGAGGTGACCAGGACGATACCGAACTCCTTGGCTACATTCCCCAGGACGTCGGTGGTTGGGCCAGGAATCTCTTCCGCCAGGTCGAACAGCGCCGGGTTCTCATGCTGACAGAAGTAGGGGGTGGCGTGCAACTCCTGGAGCACTACCAGCTTGGCGCCGAGGACGCTCGCCTTGCGGATGTTTTCGATGCTTTTGGCCAGGTTAAGGTCTTTATCGGCGGTGCAACTCTGCTGGACCAGCCCAACGGTCAGGTTTTTCATGAAAGTGCTCCTTGGGGAATCTGCATGGTGATGCAGTGCAGCGACCCGTGCTGCAGAATCAGCGGCCGGCAGTCGATGCCAATGATCTCCCGATCCGGGTATGCCATGCCGATGGCGGTCAAGGCGGCGTCATCGGCGGGGTCGGCGTAGGTCGGAACCAGCACGGCGCCGTTGATCACCAGGAAATTGGCGTAGGTGGCGGGGAGGCGATTTCCCTCTTCGTCATAGCAGTCACGCGGCCAGGGAAGAGGGATGAGGCGGTAGGGCCGACCCTCCCGGGTCCGGAAATGTGTCAGTTCCTTCTCCATCAGGAAGAGAGGAGTGTAATGCTCATCGGCGGCATCGTCGCACTGAACGTAGAGGATGGTGTCGTTCGGGGCAAGCCGGGCTAGGGTATCGATGTGCGAGTCGGTATCGTCGCCGGCCAGGTAGCCGTTGCTGAGCCAGAGCAACCGGTCGACGCCGAACAGCGTGCCGAGGTTTTCCCCAATCTCCTCCCGGGTCAGGTGGGGGTTGCGGTTCGGATTCAGAAGGCATTCGGCGGTGGTGAGGAGTGTCCCCCGCCCGTCGCTTTCAATGCTCCCCCCTTCGAGGATCAGGCCAACGGTCTGCAGGGGGGCGTCGCCAAACGCTCCGCCACGGTGGAGCCGCCGGGTGACGAGGTTGTCGCGGTCGCAAGCGAACTTCAGTCCCCAGCCGTTGAAGCCGAAGTCGAGTAAGAGCGGCGACCCGTCCCGCTCGACGGTGATCGGGCCGAAGTCCCTCGCCCAGGTGTCGTTGGTGGGGACTTCGCTGAGGCGGACCCGTTCCATCTGTGCTCCGACGGCGGTGAGGAGCGCTGCAGTCCGGTCGCTGTCGGCCGTGACAATCAGAGCGACCTCAAACCGGGTGATATGTTTCACGATTTCGGCGTAGACAAGCTCCACCATCGGCAGCCAGGGGTGCCAGTCGCTCTCTTCATGGGGCCAGGCGAGCAGTACCCCGGCCTGTTCTTCCCACTCGGCGGGGAGACGTACGGTCATTGATCGGTTCCTTGAATTCGTCGGTATCGCGTGCAAGTTGAAAATACTATAAAAATTGCCGGTCAAATGCAATTTCGATTTCGCACTGCTGGCCGATTTGCGGTACGTATTTGTAACACTTTGTAAATATTCCGTAAACATGGTGGAGGGCCGAAAGACGGCATTTAGTCCTAAAGTAATCGGGCGACCGGTCGAAAAGTTTGCATATGTAGTAACCTGCGGCAACAAACCCGGCGGTTGTGCCGGCCCAAGCAGAACGAAGGAGACGTATGCAAATGAAATTCTGGAACGATTTACGCGTCAGGACAAAGATTTTCGTGTTGGTGGCGGGGGGGTGTCTTGGCCTGGTGGTGACGGGAACCCTTGGTCTCTACAACATGGACATCATGAAAAACAGGCTGGAGGGGGCAGAGAAGGACATGCAGGAGGTCGCCACCCTGGCGGAGCTCAAGAACAACTTCCTGCAGATGCGGCTGGATCTGGTCTATATGCTCTCCCTGACCGACAGTGCCCGGATTGCCGACAAGAAGCAGGATTTCGAACAACGGGCGGCGACGGTCAAGGAGCAGTTGGCGAAGTTCCGCTCGGGCGACTTGAGCGATAAGGAAAAGACCCTGACAAAGGATTTTGACGACGGTTTCAGTGCCTACCTGCGCGAAGGGAGCAAACTGGGCGAGATGGCGAAAAACGCCGCCGCCAGCGGCGACGCCCAGGCCCGGGCGGCGGCCACCGACTTTGCGGTCAGCACGGTGGCGCCTCTTTACGACAAACCGGCTCAGGCGGTCACCACTATCGCGACCGATAACGTTAAGGATGGTGAGACGACCTTTGCGAGGAGCATGGCCAGGTTCCGGCGGGCTTCGACCTTCATGACTGTCATTGTCGTCGGTATCTGCCTGTTTGCCGTGGCGGCCGGTCTGGCCATCGCCGGCTCCATCAGTCGGCCGCTCAACCGCGTGCTGGAAGTGCTGTCGCGGGTTGCGGCCGGCGACCTGACTGCCCGGGCCGACGCGGCGAGCCGCGACGAAATGGGGCTGTTGGCCGAAGAGCTCAATACCACTGCCGGCAAGATCAATGAAATCGTCTCCCGGGTGGCGCACAATGCCGAACAGGTGACGGCGGCGGCCACCCAGCTCCATGCCACCGCCACTCAGATGTCGACCGGGGCCGAAGAGGTGGCGCAGCAGGCGGCGACGGTCGCCACTGCCAGCGAAGAGATGGCTGCCACTTCCGGCGATATCGCCCGCAACTGTGCCCTGGCGGCGGAAAATTCCCAGCATGCCAACGATCGGGCGGAAACCGGCTCGTCGGTGGTGCAGGAGACCCTGACGGTAATGAACAAGATTGCTGACCGGGTCCGTTCCTCGGCGCAGACGGTTGAAAGCCTCGGGCAGCGGTCGGATCAGATCGGTGAAATTATCGGCACTATCGAGGATATTGCCGACCAGACCAACCTGCTGGCGCTGAACGCGGCCATTGAGGCGGCCCGGGCCGGCGAACAGGGGCGCGGCTTCGCCGTCGTTGCCGACGAAGTGCGTGCACTCGCCGAACGGACCACCAAGGCGACCAAGGAGATCGCCCAAATGATCAAGGCGATCCAGGGCGAGACGAAGGGCGCGGTGGTTTCGATGGAAGAAGGGGTCAAGGATGTGGAGAAGGGGACCGGCGATGCCGCCAAGTCCGGCGACGCGCTCGAAGCGATCCTCGATCAGATCGGCAGCGTTACCATGCAGGTGAGCCAGATTGCCACCGCCGCCGAACAGCAGACGGCTACGACCGCCGAAATCAACAACAACATTCAGCAGATCACCGATGTGGTTCAGCACACTGCCCGCGGCGCCGAGGAATCGGCCCAGGCAGCCGAACAGCTGGCGAAGCTGGCCGAGGAACTACAGTCGCTGGTCAGCCAGTTCCGACTGGCATCCTGAGTTCATCTCTTCTTCCTGTGCAGTACTTCCAAACGGCCCGGATCACTCCGGGCCGTTTGTCGTTTGCCCCTACCGCCGCCTGCCGCTCCGCCCCGCTGGCGGATCTCCTCTCCTGCCGTAGAACACCTTTTATAAAATATGCCGCGACCTGTTGACAGGTGCCGGTTTGCAACTAAAATTTTGTCAATTTGTCAAAGTATGTAAAGGGTCGGCGGCTGTTCCCTTTTTTCCCGTTGCTATTTCATACCTGCAAGGAGCGTTGTCATGAAACAATGTGTGCGGCTCATGATGCTGGCCATCCTCGGCGTCCCTTCGGTGGCGTCCGCGGTCGACCTGGGGGTTGATTCCACAACCCTGATCCGGCTGGAGGAGCGAAGTGTTCCCGGTTTCAGCAAGGAACAGGTCTATCCCGCCACCCAGTTCCTCGGCATCGACCTCGATAAGCTCGGCGACGGCAATCTCTCCTTCCATCTCTATGGCTGGGGGCGGCTCGATCTTGCCGACAAGAGCACCGATGAGGGGACTACCGATGCCGATCTCAGCTATGCATACCTGGCCTATCGTTTCCCCCAGGCCGACGCCCAGGTGAAGCTCGGCCGTTTTTTTGTCTACGAGGGGGTGGCCGCGGAACAGGTCGACGGGGTGAGCGCCCGGACCGATCTGACGCACGGCTTTGCGGTCTCGCTCTTCGGTGGGGCGCCGGTAAAGCTGGATCTTACCGGAGATAACAAGGGGGATTACGTGGTCGGTGGCCGGCTGGCTTACCGTCTTCCCGGGCTTCTCGAACTGGGGGCCTCGGCGCTGCGCGAAGGGGGGATCACCACCGGCGAGAGCACCGATCTCAAGGATTATCGGCAGCTGGTTGGCGGCGATATCTGGCTGGCACCGTTCAAGATCATGGAAATCCGTGGCCATTCGAACTACAATACCGCCACCAGCGGTTTTGCCGAGCATAGTTACCTGCTGCAGGTCTATCCAGTCCGGCCGTTGACCATCGTCGCCGAGTACAACGATTATCGGCTGAAGGATTATTTCGCCACCACCAACCTCCGCTCGCTCTTCAATCCCGACCGCGACGAAACCCTCCGCAGCTATGGCGGCAGCATTACCTATGTCGTTGCCAAGCCGCTGGAAGTGACGGCCGACTACAAACGGATCAATTATCACCGGGCAGACCGGGGGAATACCAACCGTTTCGGTGGCGAAGTCCGGCTGACATTGGCCGACCGCAAAGTGCGGACGGGGCTCTCCTATCACCGGGCCGACTCCGCCCAGTCGGCCAATTCCTATCATGAGGTCCGCGGCTACGTCATGTATCGGACGACGAAATATTCGGCCAGCATTGATGCCATCGGCCATTTTTATGATGAAAAGGTTCTCGGCGCCCGCGACACCGATTACGAAGTCCTCGGTTCTCTCGGCTACCATATTCTGGAAAACCTGGCGATCTCGGGCGATCTCGGTTATGGACGCAATCCCTGGTATGACAAAGAACTGCGGGGCGTGCTCCGCCTTACCTACAATTTCAACTATTCGAGTAAAGGAGCCGCGAAATGAGACGGGTAAAGCTCTTCTTTTTCCTGGTGGCGGTGCTGGGCCTGGCGACCGTCACTGCCTGCACCAAGGTGATTTCCTCCGAATCGAGCCTGCCGTCCTGGCATCCCGAAGCCTTGCCCGAGGGGCGGGCAGACTGCACCGAATGTCACGAAGATACGGTGAAGGGGGTGCTGAAACCATACGCCTCGTTCAGCCACTCGACGGTCTTCATCAAGAACCACCGGTACTACGCCGGCCAGGACAACCGGCTCTGCGCCGTCTGCCACAAACCTTCCTTCTGTAACGATTGCCATGCCAACGAACTGGAGGTTAAACCGTCGGTGATGCACGGTGACCGCCCCGACCGGGAGATGATCCACCGCGGCGACTATCTGTCGCGCCACCAGATCGACGGGAAGATCGATCCGACCAGTTGCTTCCGCTGCCACGGTCGAACCAACAACGAACAGTGCGTGGCCTGCCATCGATAGGAGGGGGAGTAATGGGAACATTTATCAAGACCGTCGCGGTATTTTGTTTCGGCATCCTCCTCTGGGGGTGTTCCAGCGGCAACAGCAGCAGCCCCTCTTTTGATCCAGTGACCGGCAAGCACCCGGCCAACTGGATCGAGCAGCACTGGGTAGAATTCCGCAATAATCAGCAGCCGTGCGCCGAATGTCACGGTTCGGCGACCGACGCTGCCCAGTCGGGCGGCATCTCGGGGGTAAGCTGCTTCACAGCCAGCCTTGGCACCCAGACCTGTCATGCCGGTGGCCCGGCCGGCCATCCCGCCGGTTTCAGTGCCCCCAGTGTCCATGGTCGCGCCAACGCGATGGCCGCCCCGGGCACGTCGAGCGGCTTTGCCTACTGCAGCCGCTGCCATGGCTCATTGTACAATAACGGCCCGGCCCGCTCCTGCATCGACAGTTCTTCCGGCTGTCATACCGGTAGTTCGGCTCCCCATCCCGCGGCCCCGTGGCACGGGACGACGGCCACCGGCACCAACCACATCTACACCGACCAGGGGAACGCCCCCGAATGCGCCAAGTGTCACGCTAACGGGGCAAATTCGGCGCTGCAGCCGACTACCCCCGCGCCGGCGGGAACGGCTCCGGGCTGTTTCAACAACACCCTTTGTCACGGCAGCAGCGTCGGCCATCCCACCGGCTGGAGCGATCCGGCCTCGGCCAATTTCCATGGCCCGACCGCCAAGGCGGCCGTCTCTGCCTCGGGCGGCTTCGGTTACTGCCAGCAGTGCCACGGTACCGATTATCTGGGCGGAAGCTCGGGGGTGAGCTGTTTCTCGGCCAGTGTCAACGGCTTCAACTGCCATAATGGCGGCGCCACGTCGAGCTGGCCCCATTCGCCGGCCCCGTGGCGCGGCGGGACCCACACCCATACCAATACCGATACCAGCAACGCGGTCTACTGCGCCGTCTGCCATACCAACGGCGCCAACTCGTCGGTGCAACCGACGACCCCCGCGCCGGCCGGGACCGCCGCCGGCTGCTTCAACAATACCCTCTGTCACGGCAGCAATGTCAGCGCGCCCCATCCGGTAGATGGTTCCTACCGGCCCGGTACGGCCCATGGCTACGATGCGATCAACCTAAACAACAACGGCACCGGTTTGACCACCTGTCGGCCGTGTCACGCGACGCCGGCCACTGGCGCCAATCCGCGTTTCAACGTCGCGGTCGGCACACTGACGAGCGGCTGTGAAACCTGTCATATCGCCCAGACCGCCCATCCGACGCCGTGGCTGATCGGCAGGGGGACCACTCAGGGAGTAACGAACACCTTTAGCCATTCGGTGCTCCGGGACAGCCCGACGGCGAGTTCCGCCGTTACCAACTACTGCACTCTTTGCCACGGTGCCAACCTTGACGGTGTCGGTGGCGTCGCGCCGAACTGCGTCTCCGGCACCAGCCGGCAGGGAGCGGTCGGCGTGGTTTGCCACTTCAACGCGATTGCGGTCAAGGATACGGGGACCGGGCTGTTCAACCTGCAGACCGGCTGTGTCTCCTGCCACGGCAGTCCGCCGACCGGTAGCAGCTATCCGAACCGGGACGGCCAGCACACCGAGCATATCTTCGCCAACGTGGACTGCAGTTCCTGCCACAACGGTGCCGGCTACCGGACGGCCCTCCATGCCAACGGGACCACCAACCTGGCGATCGTTGCCACCTTCCAGGCCAAGACCGGCGGTACGCCAACCTACAGTAGCGCCAGCGGTACCTGTAGCAGTATCAGCTGTCATGGTGGCCAGACGACGCCACCCTGGTCGTCGGGGATCATCAACGTCAGCACCGACTGCCTGTCGTGCCACGCCTATGGTACCAGCCAGTACAACGGCGCGGCGTCCGGGCCGCTTACCCATCACAGCCAGATCACGACGACCTGTACGGAGTGTCACGATACCACCAAGCTGGCGACGAACCACTTCACGAACTTGCAGACGCCGGCTCTTGAGGGACCGGCATCGGCGACGATCCGGACCGATCTGAACTATGATCCGGCCACCCGCACCTGTCTCTTTACCTGCCACATCGGTAATGAGACCCATGACCGGAGCATGTCGTGGTAAAGAGACGCAACGTTGGCAACCGGTAGTTCGTACGAGACGGAAAAGGCGAGGGGGACCTCGCCTTTTCCGTCTGTCGGCCTTTCCGGCAGCTGCGGGGAGGGCACGGGGATTTCCCGCAGAGGCTGAAGATCATGACCACGCGCAAACGTTTTTCCCTGCCGGCCAACGAACTCACCGCGGAGGCGGTCTTCCGGGAGCGGCGGACTTTCCTCAAGCTGCTCGGTTTTGCCGGCCTGAATGCCTGGCCGTTCCTTCAGGCCTGCAGCAATTTCGCCATGGAGAGCCGGGAACTCGGCGGAACCCTGGTCAATCTCAAGACGCTGCCGGCCCGGCCGAACGACCGTTACCGCCTCGACCGCCCGCTCACCGATCGGCTGGCGGCCGCGAAATACAACAATTTCTACGAGTTCACCTCGGGCAAGGATGTCTGGCGGTACGTCGACCAGTTCGTCACCCGCCCCTGGCAGGTGGCGGTAAGTGGACTGGTGAAAAAGCCGCAGGTGTTTGCGATCGATGAGCTGATCCGGACCATGCCGCTGGAGGAGCGGAGTTATCGCCATCGCTGCGTCGAGGCGTGGGCGATGGCGGTCCCCTGGACCGGTTTCCCGCTCGCCGAACTGGTGAAGCGGGTAGAGCCGCAGTCCGGCGCGACCCATGTCCGTTTCCTCTCCTTCCTGCGCCGGGATCAGGCGCCCAACCAGCGCGGCGTGTTCAGTACCGATCTCTGGCCGTACCACGAAGGGCTGACCCTGGCCGAGGCAACCAATGAGCTGACGTTCCTGGCCGTCGGCGTCTACGGCAAGGAGCTGCCGAAGCAGCACGGCGCGCCGATCCGTCTCGTCACCCCCTGGAAGTACGGTTTCAAGGGAATCAAGTCGATCGTGGCGATCGAATTCGTCGATCACCAGCCGCCGACCTTCTGGAATCAACTGGTCCCCGACGAGTACGGTTTCTGGGCCAACGTTAATCCCGACATGCCGCATCCCCGCTGGTCCCAGCAGACGGAACGGCTGCTCGGCAGCGACGAACAGCGCCAGACCGTGATCTTCAACGGTTACGGCGAGTTCGTCGCCCACCTCTATCAGCCGCCCCGCCGCGAATTTTTCTTCTGAATTACCTGCCATTAGCCGCATAATGTCCTGTCGGCCGTCGTTGCTGTTCCCTTCCGGGCCAATGTTTGTTAAAATGTTTTGTTGGTTGCCCTTGCACTATCCAGGGACCAGGTACCGATCGCTCCAGTGAGGAGAAGCGCGTGAGCCAGCAGAAAACCCAACCGGAAAGCACTCTGCCGAAAAATCTGGCCGCCGATCCCCGGTTTCTGGCGGTCGAGCGGACTATCAAGCAGTATCAGTTTCGGGCCGACGCCCTGATCGAAGTGCTGCATGTCGCCCAGGAGGCGTTCGGTTATCTCAGTGAAGAGTTGATGAGCTACGTCGCCCGCCAGCTGAAGATCCCTTACAGCCGCGTCTACGGCGTTGCCACCTTTTATCATTTCTTCTCCCTGGAGCCTCGTGGTAAGCACAGCTGCGTGGTCTGCACCGGCACCGCCTGTTACGTCAAGCGGTCCAGTGAAATTGTCGCCCGGCTGGAGCAGGAGTTCGACGTCAGGGCCGGCAAGACCACCGCCGACGGTGCTCTTACCCTTTCCACGGTGCGCTGCCTCGGCAGCTGCGGCCTGGCGCCGGTAATGGTCCTCGACGGTGAAACGGTGGGGCGCTGTTCGTCGGAAAGCGCGGTGGCGGCGGTTCATGTGCTCATCGACAGCGGCCGGACGCCGGGGAGTATCGCGGCCGAGGAGCAGTCCCGCCGCAAACGGCGCGGAGGCGGCGCATGATCCGAGCGGAACTGAAACGGATGGCCGAGGAGGAGCGGCAGCGGCAGGAACGGCTTTTCTGTCGGATCATGGTCTGTGCCGGCACTCCATGCCTGTCCGCCGGCGCCCTGCCGGTGTTGGAAGCGCTACGCGAGGCGGTCGCCGAAAGCCGGCTTGACGCTGGGATTGAAGCGGTCGGGACCGGCTGCATGGGCCCCTGCAGCCGGGGACCGCTGGTCAAGGTGCGGATTCGCGGCAAGGAAACGGTTTACGAGCGGGTCACTCCCGAGTTGGCCCGGCAGATTCTCTTCTCGGTCGTCAAGGGTCGGCGGCCGCCGACGGTTGCCGCGCTGCCGCCTGAGCTGCCGTTT
This sequence comes from Geotalea uraniireducens, assembly GCF_027943965.1. Classification (NCBI taxonomy): domain Bacteria; kingdom Pseudomonadati; phylum Thermodesulfobacteriota; class Desulfuromonadia; order Geobacterales; family Geobacteraceae; genus Geotalea; species Geotalea uraniireducens. The sequence continues at coordinate 1,068,972 of NZ_AP027151.1, forward strand.
TTCGCCCGGCAGATGAAAGTAGTTTTGGCCAACAGCGGCTCAATCAATCCGGAGCGGATCGAAGAGTACGCGGCGTCGGGGGGGTACAGTGCCCTCTCCCATGCCCTGCACGAAATGACCCCGGAGGAAGTCTGTCGCGAAATTTCCACCTCGGGGCTCCGTGGCCGGGGCGGGGCCGGCTATCCGACCGGCGTCAAGTGGAACTTGGCGCGCAAAGCGCCCGGCGAACGTAAATACGTGGTGGCCAACGGCGATGAAGGGGATCCGGGCGCCTACATGGACCGCTCGGTGATGGAGTCCGATCCGCACCGGGTCCTGGAGGGGATGGCTCTGGCCGGTTACGCCATCGGTGCCGAGCAGGGGTTCATCTACGTCCGCGGCGAGTATTACCTGGCGGGGCGCCGGCTCGAAGCGGCGATCCGCGATGCCGAGCGGAAGGGGCTGCTCGGTAGTCGGGTGCTCGGCAGCAATTTCAACTTCCGGATCGATATCCGCACCGGGGCGGGGGCATTCGTCTGTGGCGAGGAGACGTCGCTGATGGCCTCGATTATGGGGAAGCGGGGCCAGCCGTGGCACCGCCCTCCCTATCCGGCCCAGCGGGGACTCTGGGGCTCGCCCACCCTGATCAACAACGTCGAAACCCTGGCGGCGGTCCCGGTCGTGATCGGCCGCGGTGCCGACTGGTTTGCCGGGGTCGGTACGGCGCGGAGCAAGGGGACCAAGGTCTACGCCCTGAGCGGCCAGGTGGAAACCACCGGGCTGATCGAGGTGCCGATGGGGACCACCCTGCGGGAGGTGGTCTTCGAGATCGGCGGCGGCATCCCTTCCGGCAAGCAGTTCAAGGCGGCCCAGACCGGCGGCCCGAGCGGCGGCAGCATCCCGGCCGAGCACCTGGATACTCCGCTGGACTATGAGAGCCTGGAGGCAATCGGCACTATCATGGGCTCCGGCGGGCTGATCATCATGGACGAAACGAGCTGTATGCCGGACGTCGCCTCGTTTTTCCTCGATTTCTGCCGCGACGAGAGCTGCGGCAAGTGCGTCCCCTGCCGGGTTGGCACCATCGAGATGCACCGGCTGCTCCGGCGGATTACCAGCGGCACTGCCACCATGGATGACCTTTACCGGCTGGAGGAACTCTGTGATCTGGTCGGCGCCACCAGCCTCTGCGGCCTCGGGATGACGGCGCCGAACCCGGTGGTCAGCACCCTGCGTTATTTCCGGGCCGAATACGAAGCCCACATCCGCGAACGCCGCTGCCCTGCCGGCGCCTGCAGCATCGAGCCACTCCCCCCCGGTCCGGAAGGGCCGGAACTGCTTCATGCGGCGGGCGCTCCCGAGGAGGCCGACTGATGCCCGTCATTACCCTGTCGATCGACGACGAGCTGGTCAGCGGCCGCGCCGACGAGTCGCTGCTCCAGGTGATCCGCGAGCATGGCATCACCCTGCCGACCCTCTGCCACATGGAAGGGCTGAGCGAACGGGGCGGCTGCCGGCTCTGCATTGTCGAGGTGGAGGGGGCGGCGCGGCCGCTGCCGGCCTGCACGACCCCGGCCCGCGAAGGGATGGTGGTGCGGACCGATACCGAGCGGCTGCGACGTTACCGGCGGATGATCGTCGAACTGATGCTGGCCGAACGGAACCACTACTGCGCCGTCTGCGTTTCCATCGGTAATTGCGAGCTGCAGCGCGTCGCCGCTGCCCTCGGCGTCGATCATGTGCGCTACGAGTACCTTTCCCCCCGCCTTTCCATGGATCTTTCCCACGACCGGTTCGGCATCGACCACAACCGCTGCATCCTCTGCACCCGCTGCGTCCGGGTCTGCGACGAGGTGGAAGGGGTCCATACTTGGGACATCTCCGGCCGCGGGGTGCGGAGCCGGATCATTGCCGACCTCAACCATCCCTGGGGAACTAGTGACAGCTGCACGAGCTGCGGCAAGTGTGTCCAGGTCTGCCCGACCGGCGCACTTTTCACCAAGGGGGTGGTCGTCGGTGAAATGGTCAAGGACCCGGGAATGTTGCTGCGGGTACTGGAAGGACGCGAGAAAAAGGAGTGGGCGGGCTGATGGCGGTGCGGTCGCGGGAGGCGTTAATGAACAGGAAACGGGGCGGGAAGGTCCGTTTGGCCACGGTTTGGCTCGGCGGCTGCTCGGGGTGCCATATGAGCTTTCTCGATCTGGACGAACGGCTGATCGAACTGGCCGGCCAGGCGGAACTGGTCTTCAGCCCCTTCATCGATACCAAGGAATTTCCGGCGGGGGTGGACGTGGCCCTCGTGGAGGGGGCGGTCAACAACCGGGCGAACCTGGCAATGGCCGAAACGATTCGCGCCCGTAGCCGGTCCGTGGTGAGCCTTGGGGATTGTGCGGTCACCGGCAATGTCACCAGCATGCGGAATATCCTGCCGGTGGCGGCGACGCTGGCACCGTTCGGCGGTACGGGGGAGGCGCCGTTCCGTTTCGATTATGCTGCGGTGCCGGAGCTGCTCCCCCGGGCGCTGCCGCTCCACCAGGTGATTGCCGTCGACGGTTTCGTCCCCGGCTGTCCGCCCGATCCGGATCGGATCTGGACGGCGATCGGCTGTCTGCTGCGCGGCGAGCCGGTGCAACTCCCCGAGGAGATGCGCAGTTTCGGCTAGGTCAGACCAGGCAAAGAAAAGGACCCGAAGAATTTATGTCCCAGACGATAACCATCGATCCCGTTACCCGCATCGAAGGACATGCGACCATCACTATCCGGCTCGACGACGCCGGCGAAGTGGCCGATGCCCGCTTTCACGTCACCGAGTTCCGGGGGTTCGAACAGTTCTGTATCGGCCGTAGCATCTGGGAGATGCCCGGCCTGACCGCCCGGATCTGCGGCATCTGCCCCGTCAGCCATTCCATCGCCGCCGCCCGGGCCGGCGACGCCATCCTCGGTGTCCGCATCCCCCCGGCTGCCGCCTTGCTGCGCCGGTTGGCCAATCATGCCTCGCTGATCCAGAGTCACGCCCTGAGCTTCTTTCACCTGAGCGCTGCCGATCTGCTGCTCGGCATGGAGAGCGATCCGGCCCGGCGCAACCTGGTCGGGCTGCTGGAAAGCCGGCCCGACGTCGCTCGGAATGGCATTCGCCTGCGCCAGATCGGCCAGCGGATCGTCACCCTAGTGGCCGGCCAGAGCGTCCATCCCTCCTGGACGGCTCCCGGCGGCGTCCGCGTGCCGCTTGCTCCCGCCCGGCGCGACGAGATTGCCGCCCTGCTGCCGGATGGTTTTGCCATCGTCCGCGCCGGCTTGGCCCTGCTCGACGAGATTTATCAGCGCCACGCCGCCGAAATCGGCGCCTGCGGCGATTTCCCGTCGCTCTTCGCCGGGCTGGTCGCGGCGGACGGCGGCCTGGAATATTACGACGGCCTGTTCCGCTTTACCGATTCCCACGGGGTGATCGTGGAGGAAATTCCACCGGAGCATTACGATCTGGTGGTCGGTGAACGGGCGGAATCGTGGAGCTATATGCAGTTTCCCTATTTCCTCGCCCGGGCCGACAGCGAGGATCGGGGGATGTACCGGGTGGGGCCGCTGGCCCGGCTCAATATCTGCGACAGTGCCGGCACTCCCGAAGCCGACCGGGAGCTTCTGGCGTTCCGTGCCCAGCGGAGCGGGGAGTGGGGGGCGGTTACCGGCAGCTTCCACTACCATCATGCCCGGCTGATCGAGATCCTCCATGCCCTGGAGCGGATTCGGGAGATCCTCGACAATCCGGACCTGCTCGACCACCACGTCCGGAGCGAGGCGGGGGTCAACCGCCCGACCGGGGTCGGCGTCTGCGAGGCGCCGCGCGGCATCCTCTTCCATGATTACGAAGTCGACGACAACGGCATCATCCAGCGACTCAACCTGCTGATCGCCACCGGCCAGAACAATCTGGCGATGAACCGGACGATTCGCCAGCTGGCCGGCGCCTTCATCAAGGGGGGGCAGTTCAGCGAGGGGATTCTCAACCGGATCGAGCACGGCATCCGTGCCTACGATCCGTGCCTTTCCTGTGCAACCCATGCCTACGGCCGGATGCCGCTGCGGCTCCAGCTTCTCGCTCCCGAAGGCACTCTGCTCGACCAGCTGGCGCGGCCGTGACGACGGGGCGACAATGATCCTGCTGATCGGCTACGGCAATCGGCTGCGGCGGGACGACGGCCTCGGGCCGGCGTTGCTCGACCTGGCCGGGGCGCGGTTCGCGGCGCCGGACCTCTGCACTTTCGAGCTGCAGCAGCTCGTACCGGAGCTGGCCGCCGAACTGGCGGCGCCGGGGGTGACCGCGGCGCTGTTTCTCGACGCCGGGCCGGCCGATGCCGCTTCCCCGCCGGGAACGGTCACGGTCAGCCAGCTGCTGCCGAGGGTCGATGGCTCGCCGCTCGGCCACCAGCTGGCGCCGGAAGAGCTGCTGACGGTTGCGCGGGCGCTTTACGGTGCGACGCCGGCGGCGTGGCTGGTGACGGTGGCGGGGGCGGATTTTGGCTACGGCGGGGAATTGAGCGCGGCGGTGCGGAGCGGCCTTGACGAAGCGCTGGCGGTGGTCGGCACGCTGCTGACGACGATCAGGGGAGAAGCACCGGCAACCGCTCGGTCAGCCGGATCTCGTCCGGGGTGACCAGCGCCCGGTAGGCGAGTGGCTCCACCCCGTTCTCCGCCGCCAGGCGGAGCAGCCGCCCGTATTCGGGGTCGATGGCGTCCGCCGGGGCGACGCTGCTGCCATCGGCCCGCTGGACGACAAAGAAGATTACCCCCCGGTCGCCGGCCCGCACTACCGCCATCAGCTCCCGCAGGTGTTTCTGTCCCCGCGCGGTCACCGCGTCGGGGAAGAGGGCGAGCCCCCCTTCGACCAGCGTGACGTTCTTCACCTCGACGTAGCAGCGCCTGCCGGCGCCCTCCAGCAGCAGGTCGATCCGGCTGTTGGTCCCGTAGGGGACTTCGGGGCGGAGGTGCGGGTAGCCCTGGAGTTCGGCGACAATCCCCCCCTCGATCCCTTCCCGGACGAGATGGTTGGGGAGCGCCGTGTTGATGCCGATCCAGCCGCCGTCGGCGTGGACCAGTTCCCAGGTATGGGCGTATTTGCGGGTCGGCTTGTCGCTGCGGGAGAGCAGTACCGGGCTGCCGGGCCGGTTGCAGCCGCGCATGCTCCCCGAGTTGGGGCAGTGGGCGGTGATCACCGTGCCGTCGGCCAGTGCCACGTCGGCGAGAAAGCGCTGGTAGCGGCGGAGCAGGGTACCGGGGTAGAGCGGAGCGGGGAGGTGCATCGCTATCCACCGCAACTGCAGCAGGAACAGGTGAGTCCTTTGGCTTTTTGCAGTGCCTCGCGCCCTTCGCGGTAGGCGAAGTAGCCGATCAGCAGGGCGCCGAGGGCGTCGCAGCCGCCGATGCCGGTCAGCTCGTAGCCGGCGCTGGCCGCCAGGAGCACCAGCGAGAGATAGAGGCAGGCCCGGGAACAGGCGGCGTCGGCGAGGAGTGCCGGTGATTCGAGGGCAATGCCGACCCGGGTCTTGGCGCGGATCAACAGCCACATCAGGGCGATGGAAACGAGGGAGACGACGATCCCCCAGATGGTGGTCGTCGGCCGGTGATGCTGGAAGAGCGAGAGCCCGGCCGAGACGGCCAGCCCGACCGTCAGCAGGTAGAAGGCTCCGCCGGTGATCCGTAACGCCCGGCGCTCGAATTCGTCGCGGCTTTCGCCGCCGTTGGCCCGGATGCGGCGGATCAGGTGCCAGATGCCGATCCCCGAGATCACCTCGACGAAGGAATCGACGCCGAAGCCGAACAGGGAGAGCGTTTCGTCGCTGGCGCCGAGCCAGACGGAAACGACTCCTTCGATAATGTTGTAACCGATGGTGAACAGTGCCAGTAGGTTGGCGGTGCGGTACAGACGGTCGCGGGACGGGGGCATAACGGCCTCTTTCTCTCATGAACGGATGATTCCACTGTAGTCAACCTCCTTGACATCTGCAACAGCTAAATGATATTTGTGCATATGCACACAAAGCCGGGACGGCAGTGCCGTCCCGGCCCTTTGGGGAGTTTCCATGTCGCCACGCAAGAAAAAGCAACGCAACTGCGTCTGTCCGCTTCGGGACAAGCTCGGCCAGGTATTCAAGCCGGCCGGCACCCCGCTCAAGGAGCTGGAGGTGCTCATCCTCGAGCATGACGAGCTGGAAGCGCTCTACCTGTGCGACGGCCAGGACCTGAACCAGGAACGGGCCGGAGAAATGATGGGGGTATCGCGGGGAACGGTCCAGCGGTTGCTGACCCAGGGGCGGAAGAAGGTGGTCGAGGCCCTGGTCGGCATGAAGGCCCTGGCCGTGGCCGGCGATTTCCCCGGGGAACAGCCGACCGGCCAACCGGCCGAGGATTAAACGACAGCAGCTATTTCAACATGACAGGGAGGATGCGGTGAGCGGAGGAGAAGAAAAAGTCACGGTGAAAGGGTGCGGCGGCGATGAGGCCCGTCGCTTGCGGGAGCTGAAGGAAACCATCGATCTCCAGGAGAATATTATGGAGATCAAGCACAAGATTGTCGTGCTGTCGGGCAAGGGAGGGGTCGGCAAAAGCTCGGTGGCGGCCAACTTGGCGGTGGCGCTGGCGCTGGCGGGGAAAAAGACCGGTCTCCTCGATGTCGACATCCACGGTCCTTCGATTCCGACGATCCTCGGTATCGAAGGGACCCTGCCGGGCCAGGACGAAGGGAAAATCATTCCCGTGCCGTATAACGACAATCTGAAAGTGATGTCGGTGGGGCTTTTGCTCGGCGACCAGAGCGAAGCCATCATCTGGCGCGGACCGGCCAAGCATGGGGTGATCAAGCAGTTCCTTTCCGCCGTTGCCTGGGGGCCGCTCGACTACTTGGTCGTCGATTGCCCGCCCGGTACCGGCGACGAACCGCTGTCGGTGATCCATCTGCTCGGGAGTGCCGACGGTGCGGTGATCGTCACCACGCCGCAGGATGTCGCCCTGACCGATGTCCGGAAATCGGTGACCTTCTGCCGGCAGCTCAAATTGCCGCTGCTGGGGGTGGTGGAGAATATGAGCGGCTTCGCCTGTCCGCATTGCGGCGAGGTGGTCGACATCTTCAAGAGCGGCGGTGGCGAACGGCTGGCGACGGAGATGGACGTGCCGTTCCTTGGCCGGATTCCGTTGGAGCCGGAGATGGTCAGCGCCGGTGACAGCGGCAAGCCGCTGGTGGAGCATCATCGTGAACTGGCGGCCGCCAGTGCCTTCAGCAGCGTGGTTGGCAAGATCGTCGCCGCTGTCGACTAACCACAGCGGCTAATTCAGCTGCGGCCCGGTAAACGAAAGCCGGTCGGCACCTCCTGCGGGAGAGCGCCGGCCGGCTTTCGCCGTTTCGTCAGGCGGCGTGGCGGAGCTGTTCGCCAACCGTCAGGCCGATTGCATGACTGTCCATGCTGAGCCGGACCGCCAGCGAGACCGCCAGCGCAATCAGCGTCGGATTGGCGATCCTGATCCTGATGCAGCAATCGTGCATGCCGAGATCGCGCAGCCAGTCAGTCAGCTTGGTGATGCCGTTGCGGTCGCTGGCGAACGATTTATGGAGATGCCGGCCGTTGACCGGCATGAGGACGCCGAGTTCCTCTGACGATACCTCGACGATCAGATCGGGGAAATACATGGTAGGTTCTCCTCCGCATTTCCAGCGGGTGCCGGCGGCGGTGACCCGCCGGTTCGGTTACGATGCGAATGCACCATGTCCTGCCGGTTCGGTGAAAAACGGCCGGAGTTGCCGGGCCAGGGCCTGCTGGGCGGTGGTCAGCAAGCTGAAGATGCCATTGGCAATCCGGGCTCGGCAAACGGCCAGCTCGGCCAGTGCCGTCGCCTGTCGGCCGGCCAGGGTCCGGACCGCCGCTTCGTCGAACGGGACGGCGATTGCCGTCTCGCGGAGCTGGCAGTGGAACTGCCGGAGCTGTCGTTGCAGCAGGCGGGTTGTCTTCACTTCGGCGGCAAGGATTGCCTGGATTTGCCGCTCCTGGGCTGCCGTCAGCCCGAGAACCCGGGCCAGCTGCCGCAACTGCGGTTGGTCGAACTCCAGCGCTTCTTCGCAGCATCGTTCTTCCTGCCGGTTTGCCTCCGCCTTTGCCGGTCGGTAGAACAGACCGCCATCGGCGGCCATGGCTCCGGCAAGGACGATCATCGCGGCAGGGCTCAGTTCCTGTTTCATCTCCCGACGCTCCTCCTGGCTGCGGTCACGCAGCCCACTGAACTGATCCGACTGCGACAATAGTAACGCAGGAGAAGTAAAGTGTGGGTTAAGAGGGCGATATGACAGGTAAATTTTAGTTAAGAAACGTTGCCGTCCCGTGGTGGTGACGTTCCGGCGGTGCCATCGTAAAGCCGCTCGCCGCCGGGATCGGTCAGCGTCACCCCCTGGCGCTGGAGTAACTCGCCGGTGGCCTGCCAGTACTGGGTCACCGCATTGACGTAATTTGCCCGGGCGGTGATCTGATCGTCCCTGGCCGTTGCCAGGTCGTTCTCTACGTCGAGCACGTCCTTGATGGTGGCGAGGCCGACGGCGCTTTTTTTCAGGTACGCCTGCAGCCGCTCTTCGGCATAAGCGCGGGCCTTGTCGGTCACCTCCAGCTGCTTGTAACCGGCGGAGACGGCTCTAATGGCGCTGCGGACCTCGTTGGCCGTGCTTTCTTCGAGGCTTTTCAGCTGGGTTCTGCTCTGCTCGGCCTTCAGCCGGTTCCGGATCAGCTCGTTTTTCGCGGCAGTATTGCCGAGTGGATAGGAAAACTGTAGTCCGACGCTCCAGACCGGGTAGTCGGTGGAGCCAACCCGTTCCAGTGCCCGGTTGTAATCCTGTGCCAGGCCGGTGGTGCCGATACTGCCGGTAAACGACAGGTCGGGGCGGGTGCGGTTGACGGCCACCCGGGTCTGGAGATCGTCGATTTTAAGATTGACGCGGGCGGTTTTCAGTTCGGTCCGTTCCCGGAGCGCCCGGTCGATTGCCTTGCGTTCGTCGATGGACAGCGGCGCACCTGCCGGTGCCTCCGTCGGGACGATTTCCGCCCCCTTGTCCACCTGGAGCAGCAGCCGCAGCACGTCTTCCTGGTCCTGGACCGCCCGTTCGGCGTCAATCAGCTCCTTTTCCCGCAAAGCGACGCCGTATTCGGCGTTGGTGATCTCCATGCTCGGCAGTACCCCGGCATTGACCCGGCCGCGGGTATCGGCGAGGACCTGTTCGGCCAGTTTGAGGGAGGCCTGTTTGACCGCCAATTCGTCGCGGAGGCTGTAAAGTTTGTAATATTCGGTCCGTACCTGGGCCACGGTGGCGATCAGCCTGGTGGTGAACTGTTCCTGGGCCGCGTCCTTTCCGTATCCTGCTACGGCAATGTTCAACTCAGTAGCTTCCCGGCCGAAATTTTTCAAGAGCGGCTGGGCGAAGGTCAAATTGAACTCCGACTCGTAGTAGCGATCGAGAAACCCTCTGGTCGGATCGGCATTGTTGCGGTTCCAGCTGTTGGTCAGGGCGGCGCCGATCGTTCCACCGCTCGGCAGCAGCCGGCTGATTCCCAGATCGTAAGTGAGCGTTCGTTCCTTGTTGGTGTCGGCCCCGGCGAGGAAGCTGCTGGCCGGCAGCGTCGTCGAATCGGTGTAGGTGGTGGAGAGGGTGAGGGCCGGGTCGTAGATCCCACGATTCTGCCGGACCGTAGCTTCGGCCATTGCCGGATTATAGAGCTCCGCCTTGACGTCGAGGTTCCGTTCCACTGCCAGTTTCACCGCCTCGGTGAGGGTCAGGTTGAGGGGGGCTCCCCACGCCCGGAGGGGGAGGAGCGCCAGGAGCAGGAGGGCTCCCCGGGCGAGGCGGAACCGATGGGCGCGATGAGGGTTCCTCATTGCAAACAGCCTCCGTATTGCCGCTCTCCGAGGGGGATGGCGAGAAAGCGCCAGTAGTCGCCGTTACGGATCAGCAGCCGGATTGGCAGCGCCGGCGGATGGAGCTGCAGCCGCTGTTCCACCTCCGGCAAAGCGGCAACCGGCGTGCCATCCACCTCGCAAATGATGTCGCCGGCGGTTACGCCGGCCAGGTCGGCAGTCCCACCTGTCCGGGTGCCGAGGACGACGATTCCCCGCAATTGGCTGACTCCCCGTTTTGCCAGGTAGGAGTTGCCGACTTCGGCGACGATCAGTCCCAATGCCGTCAACCACATTGCCGGATGATGTTCGTTGACCAGCTCTTCGTAGCGGTCCAGCTCCATGAGCTGTCTCCTTTCATTCAATATTCGACAGGTTGAAATCATGTCCGTTGCCGTGCCGTCCACTGCCGCGGCTACTCGTAACGTAATGCTTCGATCGGGTTCAGGGCTGCCGCCTTGCGGGCCGGATAGAAGCCGAAGAAGATGCCGACCCCGGCCGAGAAGGCGAAGGCGATGAGAATCGACTGGGCCGAAATCAGCACTGGCCAGCCGAGAAATTTCGAAACGACGGTGGCGCCGATCACGCCGAGGATCATGCCGATGATTCCGCCGCTGGTGGTCAAAAGCACCGCTTCGGTCAGGAACTGGAGCAGGATGTTCCGCTGCCGGGCACCGATCGCCATCCGGATGCCGATCTCCCTGGTCCGCTCCGTCACCGAGACGAGCATGATGTTCATGATGCCTATCCCGCCGACGATCAGCGAGATGGATGCCACCGCGCCGAGGAGCAGCGACATCACCTGGGACGATTGCTGAGCAACGGCGAGTAGCTCAGAGAGATTCCGGACGGTGAAATCCGCTTCGCGGGTCGGTCCGATCCGGTGCCGCTGGTTGAGGAGGGCCGTAACCTCTTGTTCAGCCGAGGAAAGCGCCTGTTCGCTCGCTGCTTTAACCATGATGGCCCCGACGGTGCCGACGAACTGGGTGCCGAAGAGCTTGCGCTGGGCGGTGCGGAGCGGCACCAGTACCACGTCGTCCTGGTCGTTCCCCATGGTCGACTGCCCCTTGGACTCAAGCAACCCGACCACGGTAAAAGGGATTTTCTTGATCCGGATGATCTTGCCGACCGGATCCTCGCTGCCGAACAGATTGCTTGCCACCGTCTGGCCGAGCAGGCAGGTTTTGGCGGCACCGTCCTGATCGGCGGTGGAGAGGTTCCGGCCATCGACGACCGCCCAGTCCCGCACTGCCAGGTAATCGGGCGTAACGCCGTAGATGATCGTCGACCAGTTCTGATTCCCGTAGACTATCTGGGCGGTTCCCCGGACGTTAGGCGCGACCATGGCCACCGACGGGCATTCGCTGGCGATGGCCCGCGCATCGTCGTCGGTGAGGGTCGGGGCGCTGCCGGCGCCGGCCCGCAATCCGCCGCTGGTGGTCGAGCCGGGGAGCACCAGCAGCAGGTTGCTGCCGATGCTGGAGATCTGGTCGGCAACCATCTTGCTCGCCCCGGAGCCGATGGCGACCATGGTGATTACCGCGGCAATGCCAATGATGATTCCGAGCATGGTCAGGAAGGAGCGCATCAGGTTGCTGCGTAACGCCCGGAAGGCGATTCGCAGAGACATCAGCAGTTCCATGGGTGTTCCTCCCTGCCGGCGGCGGCCTCGGTCGGCATCGCTACCGGTGCGTCGGCGATGATCCGCCCGTCACGGAAGGTGATGTTTCGTTTGGTGAAGGCGGCTACCTCCGGTTCGTGAGTGACCATAATAAGGGTGATCCCCTGGCGGTTGAGCTGCTGGAAGATTCCCATCACCTCCGCAGTGGTTCGGGTGTCGAGGTTGCCGGTCGGTTCGTCGGCCAAAATGATCGCCGGTTCGTTGACCAGCGCGCGGGCAATGGCGACCCGCTGCTGCTGGCCGCCGGACAGCTGGTTCGAATAGTGGTCGGCTCGTTCGCCGAGCCCGACCCGTTCCAGGGCGGCCAGCGCCCGACGGTGCCGTTCGGCGGCGGCAACGCCGCGGTAGATGAGCGGCAGCTCCACATTTTCCCGGGCGGTCGTCCGGGCCAGCAGGTTGAACCCCTGGAAGACGAAGCCGAGCCGGGCGTTGCGGATTGCCGCCAACTGATCCTTACCCATCGTTGCCACGTCGATTCCTTCCAGGTGGTAACTTCCCGAGCTAGGGGTATCGAGACAGCCGACGATATTCATACAGGTTGATTTACCGCTCCCCGAGGCACCCATGATGGCGACGAATTCGCCTTCGGCCACGGTGAACGATACTCCCCGCAGTGCTTCCACCCGCTGATCTCCCATCTGGTAGACCTTGGTAATGTCGGTAAAAGTAACGACGTTAGCCATTCAGAACCTCGGACCGAAATGGCCGCCGGTGCCGTTTTTCTTCTCGGCCGAGAGGGTGCCGACGATCACCTGATCGCCCTCCTTGAGCCCGCCGCCGACCAATTCGATAAAGGTGTCGTTGCTGATACCGGTGGTCACCCGGACCGGCTGGGCCTTGCCGTCCGGTCCGGGCAAGAAAACTCTCTCTCCGTCGCTCCCTTTCTTTCCGCTCTTCGCCGTGTTCCCCCGGGACCGTTTGCCGCCGTCGGTCGCCGGCTTGAAGCGGAGCGCCGCTGCGGGGAGCGTCAGCACGTTCTCTTTCCGGTTCGTCTCGATGGCGACGTTGGCGGTCATCCCCGGTTTCAGGCGGAGGTCCTTGTTGTCGACCCCCACCACCACCACGTACGTTACCACGTTGGAAACGGTGACCGGGGCGTTTCGCACCTGCGTGACATTGCCGGCGAACTTGACATTGGGATAGGCATCGACGGTAAAGGCGACCGGCTGCCCCAGCCGTACCCGGCTGATATCCGACTCGTCGACGCTCGTTTCGATCTGCATCCGGGTGAGGTCCTGGGCGATGGTGAACAGCGTTGGCGTTTGCAGCGAGGCGGCCACTGTCTGGCCGACGTCGACGCTGCGGGAAATGACCACCCCGTCCACCGGCGAGCGGATGGTGGCGTTATTCAGGTTGGTTTGGGCCTGGCGGAGGGCGCCGCGCATCTGGACGATCGTTGCTGCGGCGCTCTGGATTCCGGCCTGGGCGGTATCGCTGGTCGTCTGGGCAGTGTCGAAATCGCTCTGGGCGACAATGCCGTCCTTGAGCAGTTGCCGGTTGCGCTCAAGGGTCCGCCGGGCGTCGGCGGCGGTAACCTTGGCCTTTTGCAGGTTTGCTTCGGCGGCGAGGAGGTTGCCGCGTGCCTGTTCCACCTGGGCGTTGAAAATGGCCGGATCGAGGCGGGCAATGACCTGTCCCCTCCGAACCGGCGAATTGTAGTCGACGAACAGCTGCTGAATGGTACCCGAGACCTGGGTGCCGACCTGGACCGTGGTCACCGCGTTCAGGGTGCCGGTGGCGGAAACGGTGGAAATGATGTCGCCCCGTTCCACCGTCGCTGTCCGGAAGGTGACGGCGGGCGTCTTGCCGTACATGGCATAGATGCTGCCGATACCGACCGCCAGGACGGCGACGGCCAGGATCAGGTATTTTTTCATGGTTGCTCGCTTTCTCGAGGAGGTTTCCTGCCGCGTCAGCCGCGGGCCGGAGTATTGATGGTGGGATGATAGCGCGTTTTGCCTTAAGGGTGCGTAAAGAGTCCAGGCGGATTTGTAAAGATGTGTAAACGGGCGATGACGGAGGCAGGAGCGTCGTCTCACCGGGAGAGACATCGCTCCTGCCTCCGGTCATGGCCTAGAATTTGACCCGCAAGCCTACCAGGGCGTTATGGCTTTCGAATTTCAGCTCGGTTGGCGTGGAGCGGTCCGAATCGAATCGGGCCGTGGCCGTGCCGAAATAGCGATAGCCGATATCGAGGGAAATGCGGCGGTTGAGGGCGACTTCCATTCCGGCGCCCGCCTGGTAGGCAAAGACAGTGGCGTCGTCTGCGGGGTAGAGGAGCAGGTCCTGGGCCGTGCCGCTCCGGGTGTCGATACCGTAGGTGTCACTCAGGTGCATGGTGGCAAAGCCGATTCCGCCCCCCCAGTAAGGGGTGATCGGCGAGCGGTTGTGGAAGTCGAAGAAGGCATTTCCCATTACTGCCAGGACGCCGAGGTTGCCGTCCGGGCTCTGGAACTGGTAACCGTCGGCCTGGTCGGTAATCGATTTCATTTCCGAGTAGCGGTAGGAGAGTTCGCCTTCCAGGCGGACGATGCCGAAATCGTAGCCAGCCGTCCCCCCGACGTAGATTCCCGGATCGAGCGCAACCCGGTCGTTGAATGTCTGGGCATTGGCGTAGTCATCGGTTGTTACGTCCGTGTCGCGCGGCGTGCTGACGCCGAGAAAGCCGGAGACATAGGGGCCGGGATGGGGCGGCGCTGCCAGGCAGAACGCGGGGGTGGCCATGATAGCGAGAGTGGTAAAGGCGAGAAGCTGTTGTTTCATGATATTCCTCCTTCCGTGGGTGAAACCGCCGGGTGCCCCGGCGGGCAGTGCGCCGGGAACGGCCCGGGTTGTCGGCGCATGATGCTTACGGGAATAAACGCTGCCGATCCCTTCCGGTTGACCCGGCAGCGAATTTTCATCGTCAGACCGGGAGCTGTCGAGTGCCGGCGGCAGCGCATGGAAAAAGGATAGCCGTTTGGCGTGTAAGATCGGGTAAAGAGTTCGTCGGGTTTTGTAAAGTAGTGTAACTGGATCGCTGGCGAAGGTGATACACTGATGATATCAAGGGGGAAGAAAGAAGGTGCAGGCCATGAAAGTACTGGTACTGATCGGCAGGATTTTCTATGCGGCCGTCTTCGTTATGGCCGCTCCCAACCATTTTGCCACGGGGACGATCGCCTATGCCGCCGCCCATGGTGTGCCGCTGGCTGCGCTGGCGGTGCCGTTGTCGGGAATGATTGCCTTACTGGGCGGGGTAAGCATCGCCCTTGGATACCGGGCCAAATGGGGTGCCTGGCTGCTGGTGCTCTTTTTGGTGCCGGTTACCCTGACGATGCACAACTTCTGGGCGGTGGCCGATCCGGCGGCGGCCGCGCTGCAGCAGATCATGTTCATGAAGAACCTGGCGATGCTCGGCGCGGCGCTCTTGATCGCCCATTTCGGTTCCGGACCGCTCAGTGTTGACGGGAGCGGCCGGCGGTAAGCGGAGCCGGGCCGTCAATGCCCGTCGTGGAGTACCGTCCGGTTTCTCCCGGAGTTTTTGGCGGTCCGGAGCGCGGCGTCCGCCCGCTTAATGCATTCGGCAAGCGATTCGTCGGGGATGAAGATGGCAACGCCGAGACTGGCGGTTGGCTTGATGGTCGTACCGTCGACGTCGACGGCGATCCCGGCGATCAGCTCGCGGACCTTTTCCGCGGCTTGAAAGGCCATTTCCCTGTCCAACTCGGGGAAAAGGGCCATGAACTCTTCCCCGCCCCAGCGGGCGAAGGTATCTTCTTTGCGCAGGTTTGTCTTGATTGCCCGGGCCGCGGCAACCAGGATCGTATCGCCGGCGTCATGCCCGTGGTTATCGTTGATCTCCTTGAACTTGTCGAAATCGACCATGACGATGGCGAAGCTGCTGCCGTGACGGAGGGCGCGATTGTGCTCCGCAGCGAGAATGTCGTACATGTCGCGCCGGTTGGCAAGCCCGGTCAGATAATCGGTGCGCGAAGCGTGATCGAGCTGGGTTTTCAGGTTGTGGAGCTGGGATTGGTAACTGTCGCTGATTCTGGCGATCCGCTTCAATCGTTTGGCCAAACGGACGTAACGCTGGAAAAGCGCATTGAAGTCGGCAAACAGTGGCGTCGAGACGAGATTCCGGTCGTTAAGCAGCGGCAGGAAACGGCGGATGACCGGATCGTCGAGATCGGCCTCGTCGAGCAGGTGGGCGGGATTGACGACGGCCGCCGGTGTCTGCTCCGTGTCATGTCGGGAGAGGGCCAGATAGTTGGCGGTACATTCCGGGCAGAGGCCGTGGGAGAGCAGGGCATCGGAATTCTCGGCCAAGTACTGTTCCAACTGCTTCCAGTAGCCGTCGTCGTTGCGGATTTTCTTGCATGAGGCGCAGATCGGGAGACATCCCTTGAGCTCTTTGACCTTTGCCAGGGCGTCCTGCAACTCCAGAACGAGAATCTTGATCTCGTTCTGGTAGTTGTCGCTGATGCGGGCGATCCTGCCGAGCCTTCTTACCAGTTTTCGGAAAGCGGAGAAGAGTTCGGCGCCTTCGGCGTAGGAGAGGGGCTCGCCGCCGGCGGGATCGGCGAAGCGCTCCTGGTACTTGGCGATGAGCTGCTGTTCTTTCCCCGATGCCCGTTGCATCGTTACGCTTCCTCGACGATCGGAATAATGTTGAACGGCATGGTAACCTCTTCCTTGAATTCTTCGGCGTTTTCCAACGCCCGCTCATTGTCCCGGTCATAGTACCAGTTCACCATCACCTCTTTGCCGGCCAGAAAAGACTCTTCGAGGATGTCGAGGATGTCCATCATGCATTTCGTACTGCCGGTATTGAGGTAACTCATCCGGACGTCGAAGTTGACCGGTCCGTCGTGGATTGCGGTAAACCGGGCTATCCAGGACAGGAGCGGCTTGTAGAACTCGAAAGAATTTTCCGGGTAGGATTCGCCGCACATGCTGAGTTTGCCGCTCTGCTGCTCAAAACATATTTCGGGGGTCGATTTAGTCCCCTGAATCTGCAATGGTTCCATTGTTTTCTCCTAGACGGTGGCTCTGAGGCTGAAAAAGCAATACCGGTCGTCGATCTCGCGCAGTGAGTACTGGAGCGGTTCCGAACTCTTGCGGGCCATGTCGATCAGCCCGAGCCCGGCACTCTGCCCCGGCAGAATCTCTTTTCTCATCTGCTCTTTGAAGGCCGCTTTCAGCCCCGGCTTATCGAGATCTTTCAGCGCTTCGAGCTGGGCTGTCGCCGTCCGGATATCATTGCGGTCGACAATGTTTCCCGACGTGACGATGAATCGGTCGTCGCTTTTGCCGATGACGATAACCCCGCTACTGAAATCGCGCTCGCGGTTTCCTGATTTTGCCATTAGTTCCGCATAGTTGCGGACGTTTTGCGTCTGTTCGATGAAGATCGAAAAGACATCCATCAGCGATGCCTTGGTGATCTGCTCCGCCTCAAGATGGCGCTTCACCGCATTGCCGAGTTCTTCAATGATGCTGTGGGAGAAGGGGCCGGCAAAGCAGATGAGAATCCCCTTGTCGTTGAATGTTTCCTTGAGTTCATACAGATTGATCGGTTGCATCAGTGCTGTTTCCTCCTCTCGATAACGGCTGGTCGAGCTTGAAACTGACGAGGGTGAGATCGTCCCGTTGCGGGTAGTCTCCCTGATAGGCGGCCAGGGCCGTCTCCAGGGCCTCCTGCCGGGTGGCGGCATCGGCGTTGGCAACGGTGACCAACGTCTTTTCCAGCCGCTTTCTGCCGAATCCCCACCCCTTGGCGCCGCCCGACTGGTCAAGAACGCCGTCGCTTGCCAGGTAGAAGGTCGTTTCCCTGTCGGCAATGATGGTGTGATTCCTGTAGGTAAACGTTTCCTTCGAACTGCGGTAACCGATCGGCTGCTTGTCCCCGGAGCAGACCGTCAACTGGCCGTCGCTGACGGTATAGAGATCGATCCGCGCCCCGGCAAAGACCAGCCGCCCCTCGCCGGGCGAACACCAGCAGAGGCCGATTTCGAGGCCGTTGTCGACGGCGGTGGCCACCTTGTCGTGGTGCAGGGCCGACCGGAGCAGCCGGTTGAATTCCTTGAGAATCGCAGCCGGGTCGGCGCTGTCGGCGGTGTCGAGGACGTGATTGAGGACCGCGTTGGCGGTCATGGTCATAAAGGCGCCGGGGACGCCATGCCCGGTGCAGTCGATCACCGCAATGACGCTTTTTTCGTCGAAAGCGCGGAAAAAGTAGAAGTCGCCGCCGACGATGTCCCGCGGCCGGTAGATGGCGAAAAAATCCTGCATCGAGTGCCGGATTGCTGTCTGGTCGGGGAGGATCGATGCCTGGATCAGCTGGGCATAGTGGATGCTGTCCATGATCTGCCGGTTGGATTCGGCCAGTTCCCGACTGGAACGTTGTAACTCCTCCGTTCGCTCGTTAACCTTCTGTTCAAGATTGTCCGTGTAATCCTTGACCATCCGGGCCATGTCGTTGAACGAGCGGGTCAGCGAGCCGATTTCGTCATTGGCACCGACCGGCATGGTGATGCCGAAATTCCCGCGGGCAATCTCGTTCGAGGTTTCGGCCAGTCGGGAGAGCGGGAACAGGACCTGGCGGTTGAGCAGAAAACCGATGATCAGGAGAACTGCCAGCAGCGAAGCGATGGTAATGGCCAGGATCGGCAGGAAATCCCGGGCGCTCACGACGTGCGTCGCGTCGACCAGTACCAGGTTGAACCAGTTGATATCCCGGAGGTAGGACATCGCCGCCAGGTAATGCCGGCCGTTCATCTGCAGCGCAAAGGTTTCTGCGTCGCGACTGCCGGTAGTCAGGGCCTGCAGGGCGTTTCTGACCTGCTGTCTGTCGGCTTTGTCGCTCAGTAGATCGTAGATGGTGATCTTCTTCCCGTCGCCGCGGACCTTGCTGTTGCGGATCACGTAATTCTTGTCGCGATGCCCTTCGATGGCGCCATCGCGGCTGAAGATGATCGTCTCGACCCCCGGCTCGGCGGAATTGACGCTTTCGTCGATAAAACGCGTGATATCGATGCCGCTACCGCCGAGACCGATCTTGCGGTTGGCGGCATCCTTGATCACGACGTTGAACCATACCTTGGTGGTGTTCAAGTGGTTGTCGTAATCGACGTTCAATTCGAAATTGTCCACGTCGTGCATCGTCCTGAAATACCAGGAGTCGTTGACATTGACGGGATTGAGGACGTAGCGGGGGGTGGCGAAAGGATTCCTGGCCGGACCGTCGCTGAAGTAATAATTCCTTGACCGGGCAGGGATGAAAAAGAGACTCTGCCCGGTGAAACTCCGGCGATAGCTTTCCAGTTCCTCCCGGGCGAGTTTGCCGAGGTCGCGATTGTGCTCGTCGACCGCCCAGCGCTTTAGGAGTGGCGAGTCGCCCAGTTTGAGCGACAGCGAAAGGTCCCGCTGCAGGGCGGAGAGCAGCCGCGATTTTTCCAGCAGCGCCTGTTTGATGGCGAAGCTTGTCCCGAGCGAGTCGACTACCCGACCGGTAACGAAATTGAAGACCACGTAAGTCAACGCGCCAATCACCAGGTACGCCACGGCGATGGAGACGACGAATCGCAGTTTAAGGCTTTGGCGCTTCATACTCTGCCTGTCGTAACGGGATCACATATGCGGAAAAGACGATATCATCGGCGTTTTACCAGCGTCAAGGGGAAACTCCCGGATTGACGGGGAATTTTCCGGGTCATGTCTTGACGAGAAATGCCGGTATCCGGGTGAAGAGCGGGTGTTCACTGCCGTTACCCAATGTTACCCGAGAAAGCGACAATGACATCATGGGAAATGAAATTTTTTCGTCAGGGCTGCGAACGGTAGTCGTGAGGATGGTTGCCGCGCCGGCTGAGCGGCCCGTTTTGGCTAAGGACCGTGGCTGTTCAGCAGATAGCCGCTTCCCCTGACCGTTTTCAGCAGCCGGGGAGCAAGGGGGTCGTCCCCTAGTTTTTGGCGAAGACGGGAAATATACATGTCGATGGAGCGGTCGGCGCCGTTATATTCACGATTACGCAGGGCGAGCGTGATGTCGTTGCGGTTAACGACCGATCCGGCATGGCAGGCCAGATACCAAAGCAGATCAAACTCGGCGGTGGTAAGTTCTACTGTGCGCTCGCGGATGGTGATCTCCCGTCGCCCCGCATCGATGGTCAGGTCTCCCAGGGCAATTGTGGCCCGCTGCCGGGCGCCGTGCAGCGGGCCGGCATGGCGAAGCAGTGCCGTCAGCCGGGCGGCTAAGAGCGGGTGGCTGACGGGGCCACCGAGAAAGTCGCTGGCGCCGAATTCCAGCGCCAGGATATGGCAGGTCTCGTCATTGCTGTCGGCAAGCACGACCAGCGGCCCCTGATAGACCTCACGCACTGAAACTATAACCGCCAGCGAGCCGACGCCGGTCAGGGCAAGATCGAGAAGAACCATGTCGGGAGATCGGTGCGGGAATAGCAGGAGCGCGTCGCGCCAATTGGCAACATCCTCGACCTGGTAGTCCAGGTCCCGCAGGTAGGTTGTCAGGGCCGGGTCGGGATCTTTCCATGCGCCGATAAACAGCAGAGAGCTTTGCGCCGGGAGCGGTGCGCTCAGCGGGACGTGTGTGGTGGCGGTGAGTAATGAATGGTACATCAGATGCCTCGCAACCAAGCAAAAATTGTTCGTGTTTGTCTCCACCCGGGCGGGCGCTAGACGGTAACACTCTACGCCGTTTCCGCGCAAACCGGGGTTAAGAGTTCTGTGTTTCGCGTAAAGATTTGTAAATGGGGCTGTCGATGGTTTACATTTCTTTACAGCGGAATTTCACGGGGTTCGGCTATAATGCCGACAAATGAAAGGAGTTCCCGCCCATGAGCCATATCCTGGTGATTGACGACGATACCGATCTCTGTGAGCTGTTGACCGACTACCTGACGGCAGAAGGTTTTGCCGTGACTGCCGTTCATGATGGCGAGGCAGGGGCGCGACGGGCGCTCGAGGGGGATTTTGCTCTCGTGGTGCTCGACGTAATGCTGCCGCAGATGAGCGGCTTCGACGTCCTGCGGCGGATCCGGGGTACGTCTGCTGTGCCGGTGCTGATGCTTACCGCCCGGGGTGACGATGTCGACCGGATTGTCGGCCTTGAGATGGGGGCGGACGATTATTTGCCAAAGCCGTTCAATCCGCGGGAGCTTGTGGCGCGAATCCGGGCCATTCAGCGGCGGGCGGAACGGCAACCGGCGGCCGGCAGCGATGTCGGGGCGGATCGCCTGCTAGCGGTTGGCGATGTCGAGCTGGACTTGGGCGCGCGCACCGTTCGCCAGGGAGAACGTGCGGTGGACCTGACTTCCGTGGAGTTTTCGCTGCTGGAAATCCTTCTTGCCGCTGCCGGCCGGGTTGTGAGCCGCGAGGAGTTGTCGCAGCAGGCGTTGGGGCGGCGGCTCAGTCCCTATGATCGGAGCATCGACGTGCACGTGAGCAGCTTGCGCCGCAAACTCGGGCCGGCGGTTGATGATGAGGAACGGATCAAGACGGTTCGGGGCGTTGGCTACATCTACTCCCGTCCCGCGGGGAGCCGTTGATCCCCGGGCGGGGAGAACACGGCGTTACGGGGAATTTGTAAAAGGATGGCTATCGATGCGGACCATGTTCGTCAAATTGTTTTTCTGGTTCTGGCTGGCAATGACTCTCTCCGGAACCGTCTTTTTCGTTCTGGCGGTGAGTATGCAGAACGGCCCACTCGCCGAACACCGGCGCCATATCGTCGAGGAGCGCCGCCGAATGTTCAGCGAGGCCCTCGCTCTCTATGGCAACAACGCGGTGGCCGCATACGAGCGGGGGGGAGATGTCTTGGCCGGTGGGACGGATATCCGAGGTCGACATCCGGAAACGTGGGGATTCCTTTTTGCCGGCGACGGCCGGCCGCTCACCCATCTGAACATCCCTCCGGCAGTCAGTGAAGCGGTGCAGCGTGCAGTGCAAAAAGGCGGGGGAGAAATGACTGCCGGGAATGGCATGCTCGTGATGACTCTGCCGGTGACCAGCTCCCAAGGCAAGCACTACATTGCCGCTGCCGAGTTGCCGGGCATCCCGGCATGGAAAAAATTTTCCCCCTTCCGTCGCGATTTCGTTTACCGGCTGGCGATTTATTTCGTCGTCGGCGGGGTAGTCTGCTATGGACTGGCATGGCGACTGACGGCGCCGATCCGGCGACTCCGTGCAGCGGCCCAGCGTCTTGCCGCCGGCGACCTTTCGGCCCGGGTCGGTGCGGGATCGAAAAACAAGGGGGACGAAATTGCCGATTTGGGGCGCGATTTCGACCGGATGGCGGAACGGATCGAAGCCCTGCTGACTTCCCAGAAACGGCTGGTGCGGGATATTTCCCATGAGCTTCGCTCGCCCCTTGCCCGACTCAGTGTCGCACTTGGTTTGGCGCGGCAGCACGCTGCCCCGGCGGCTGAAAATTCGCTGGACCGGATTGAACGGGAAGCAGAGCGACTCAACGAGATGATCGGCGAGATGCTGACGCTTACGCTGCTTGAGGGAGGAAAGGAAGCCCTTGGGAAGGAGCGGGTCGAACTGCCCGCCCTCGTTGAAGAAGTGGCCGCCGACGGCCATTTCGAAGCGGAAGGGCATGGCCGGAAAGTGGTGGTGACGCGCTTGGAATCGCTGACGGTGCTGGGCGACCGGGAGTTGTTGCGCCGGGCACTGGAAAATGTGGTGCGTAATGCCGTTCGCTATACTACCGCCGGGACGGCGGTCGAAATCGCTCTCGACTCGGATGAACAGCAGGGGGCACGAATCCGGGTCCGGGATCATGGCCCCGGTGTGCCCCCCGGTGCTCTAACCAGCATTTTCCGTCCGTTCTACCGGGTCGCCGATGCCCGTGATCGGCAGAGCGGCGGAACGGGGATCGGCCTGGCCATTACCGAGCGAGCCGTTTCCCTGCACGGTGGGACAGTGACGGCGGACAATGCCCCGGATGGTGGGCTGGTGGTGGAAATTACGCTGCCATTGGCCTGAGCTGACCCCGCCCTGGCGTCAACTGGCCGTCAGATTTATTACGGCGCGTCCCCGCAGTTCTCCTTTGAGAATCGTGTGAATTTTCCCTTCCAACTCCTGCAAGGTGCATTCGGTAGCCGTTTTCGCCAATGCGGCAGGCTTCCAGGGACCGGCAAGCATTTCCCAGACGGTCTGGCGCGGTTCCCGGGGGCATTGGACCGAATCGATCCCGATGAGCCTGACCCCCCGCAGGATAAACGGGTAGACGTTCAGGGGCAGTTCGGCAGAACCTACAAGCCCGCAGCAGGTGACCGTGCCGCCATAAGAGGTTGACTTGACGGCGGCAGCCAGGGTTGTTCCTCCAACTACGTCGACCACCCCGCGCCATCTTTCCTTCATCAGGGGCCGTTCTACTCCGGCAATTACTTCATCCCGTCCGATTACCTGCGTTGCCCCGAGCGACAGGAGGTATTCCTTCTCCTGCTCTTTACCGGTGGCAGCAACTACCCGATAGCCTGCTTGTGCCAGCACGGCTACGGCGATGCTCCCCACCCCTCCACTGGCGCCTGTAACCAGTACTTCGCCGTCACCCGGCTCGATCCCGCTGCGGCTCAGTTGCCATGTCGACAGGCCTGCCGTAAACCCGGCCGTGCCGAAAATCATGCTTTCCTGCAACTCCAATCCCTGTGGCAGCCGAATTGCCCATGTCGACGGTATGCGGATGTACTGACCAAAACCACCGGCTGTGTCCATGCCCAGGTCGTGGCCGGTGACGATTACCCGCTCCCCGGGAACGAACGCCCCGTCAGCACAGGTGACTACCTCGCCCGCCGCATCAATCCCGGGGGTGTGGGGGTAATTCCGAGTTACCCCCGGTCGGCCGGTGGCCGAAAGCGCGTCTTTGTAATTGAGGGATGAGTAATGGACCTTGATGAGCAGTTCGCCCGGGGGGAGATCGTCGATGGTCCGATTGCCGATCCTCCTGCTAAAGACCTTGGGAGCTGTTTCCTCGACGATCAAGGCGCGAAACGATTGAGCGGTCATCTGCTGATCCTCCTTGTTGCGGGTGTTCTTGCCCCAATGAGGAGAGTATAGCATGACTGCATCTAAATAATAGACCGGTCGACTAAAATTGTTTCAACGCCTGCGAATAGTTTAACAACAACGGGGGAGGACGCATTCCCGTCCTCCCCCGTTGTTGTGCCGCTCCGTTGCGGGAGGTATTAATGGGTGACTGATTCGTGAGGAGATTCCTTTTTTAATCCCTTGGCAAATCCCAATACCATGAATACTGCCGGCATCAGCTGGGCAACAACGATCAGCGCACAGAAGCCGAGGAAAATCCAGACGAAGATGCCGCTGTTGTCTTCCCGTGCACCTGAAGCTGCCAATGCGGCTGACGCGGACCCGAGCAGAAGGGCGATTGAGCTGATTGCGAGAGCTGAACGTTTCATGACATCCTCCTTTGAGTCTATTGGCCGCGAAACTGCCATGTCGTGACTACTCAGTGAGCTGCCTGACTATCCATGGTACGATCGAAAGCGCATCGTACTGCCTGGAGAATCTCTTCCGCATCCTCGGGACGAGCCGGTTTGAGCGCATGGTAAAAGATGCCGGCGCTCCGGACCTTTCGCATTAGTGGCAGGGGCAATTCGTCAGAAACGAGGATGATGGAGAGTTTTCGATTGCATTTTTTTAGAATGGAAATCAGATCGAACGGGGGCAACTCGTCAAATTTGCTCCCGAGCAGGATTACCTGGCTGACTTTCTGCAAAATGCTACCGATCATCTTGCCTAGGGAGTCGGCTACCGTCACTGAGTACCCTTCACTGCTGAACAGTTCGGCCATCCGTTGCCGGGTATCAGGATCTTTCTCTGCAATTAGGAGCTCTTTCATGGCCATTTCCCCCCTCTCAACCAACGGGAGCAGGTTCCGCTTCCGCCGTACAGCGCGTCTAGTGGGTGGTTTCGTCGGACTTGGCGGAAAACAGTCCTTTGATCATCGAGGCGAACAGGGTGAGTCCCGGGAGTAACTGGAAGGCGATAATCAGTGCGCCGAGGCCGAGAAACAAATACACCAGGATGCCGTTCGCTTCGCTTTCCGCGCCGCTGGCGGCGAAGGCTGAAGAAGTGAGTGCAATCATGGTTACGATGGTTTTCAGTGCGGTTTTCATGGCATCCTCCTGCTGTTGCTGTCGTCACTTACCACGTTCTTGGCTTCTTAAACTGCAGGGGGTGTGCCATTGTTAAAGATATTTAGCTAAAATTAGTTAACGTGTTGATTGGGTTCAATTAATTTGCTGTAATGGATTGGCGCGGATTGAAAATGCGGGGTTAACCGTATAAAAGGTTTGTACAAATTGCCGGGAGAGGTGAAAGGAAAGAAGGGGCGCAATATCTCAATGTGCCGAATTTACAACGAAATTAGGTTTGGGGGAGGGTGTATAGAAAAGTAGGCGGAACTTTGTATGATTTAAAAAATTTTTCCGGGATGGGTGATGGCGATGGTGGCAAAATAGAGGCGTGGTAGACAGTATGAAAAAAGGCCGTCCCGAGATAGGACAGCCTTGGTTACAAAATTGGCGGGCGGCAGGGGATTCGAACCCCCGACCCCAGGCTTCGGAGGCCTGTACTCTATCCAGCTGAGCTAACCGCCCGCGAATTTCTAGCTATACACTATTATGGATATTATCTCAAGCGTAAAGTTGTTGCAATCGCCTGGATAACGATGATGGCAGCTACTGTTAATTTAGCCTCGATTTTGCTACACTGGCAAAAAAACGGTGCGAGTTCCCATGCGAAAATATCTGCTTCTGCTGTTGATGGTTCTTGCCTTTGCGGTACCTAGCCGTGCACTGGCTGCCAACTACCGGATCGAAAAAATTGAAGAGGGTGTGTATGCCGCGATTGCCCTGCCGGAAGGGAAGGC
This sequence comes from Geotalea uraniireducens, assembly GCF_027943965.1. Classification (NCBI taxonomy): domain Bacteria; kingdom Pseudomonadati; phylum Thermodesulfobacteriota; class Desulfuromonadia; order Geobacterales; family Geobacteraceae; genus Geotalea; species Geotalea uraniireducens. The sequence continues at coordinate 1,094,450 of NZ_AP027151.1, forward strand.
GGCCAGCAATGCCTTGATCATCGTTACCCCGTACCAGGTGATTCTGGCTGGTGCCCACTTTGTCAAAGAGGGCATTGCGGAGCTCGTCGCCGACATTGCCGACATTACGCCGATCCCTCTTCGCTACGTCATCCTCACCCATCATCATCCTGGATACAATTATGTCGATTTCGACTTTCCCGCCAACGTGGAGGTGATCACTTCCTGGCAAACGTGGCGGGCGCTCAAGGGAGAGACCCGCGAGTTAAAAAATCATGTCTCTTTTTTCGACAAGGGGCTGACCCTGATCCGTGGTGATAAGGTCATCGTCCTGACCAACACGGAGTACGGTCATAGTGAAGGCGATGTTTTTGTCTTCCTGCCGAACGAGGGGGTCATGTTCGCTTCGGATCTGTTTTTCAATGATGTGGTGGGATATATGGGCGAGGGGCATTTGCGGGACTGGATCATCAATGTGGAGACGATGGAGGCGGTCGGTGCAAAGTACGTGGTGCCGGGGCTTGGTGAAGTGTCCGACCGGTCGGGTTTGCGGCGGTTCCGCACGTTCCTCAAGGATTTCTCGACAGAGGTGCTCCGCAATATCGAGGCCGGCAAGAGCCTTGAAGAAACGAAAAAACACTTCAGTCTGCCCCGCTATGAAAACCTCCCCGGTTATAAGGCATTTTTCAACGTGAATGTGGAGCGGGCCTACCGGCAGCTGAAGGATGAATAACCGCAAAAAATGTCGGGATTACCTGGTGACCGAACCGTAGAGGGGGACGGTTACTTCCGATTTGCCCGGGCTGTCGGTGGCAATGACGATGAACCCGCTCAGGAAGCGATCGCCTTCTTTCGGTCGGACGATCACATTGACCCGCGCGCTTTCATTTGGCTTCAGGAATTGTTTGGAAAGAGTGATTTTCACTTGAGGGAGGGGACTGGTGACCGAGATGAGTCGAACAGTCCTCTCCCCCTTGTTTTCCAAGGTGAGAGCGAGTTCTTTGTCGGCTCCCGCTTTGAGTTGCCCGAGGTTGAGCTGTCGGGGGGCGATGACGAGTTGTTCCTTGACGATCCCCTTGAGCGTTAAGGTATAGGCTGGGGTTCTGGGATCGTTGCTGTCGATGGTGATCGTCTTGGCGATTGTCCCGCCGAAATTGGCCGAGTCGAAAGCGGTTCTGAGTTCAGCACTTCTTCCTGGGGCGATGGTTTTGGTCGACATATTGGCCACCGTACAGCCACATGAGGTCTTGGTTCTGGTTACCGTGAGGGGAGTGTCGCCCCTGTTTTTCAGGATGAAAACGTGCTCAACTCTTTTCCCCTGGATGATCGTGCCGAAATCGTAAACCGGCTGGTCTACCGACAGTTCCGGGGCAGCAAAGGCGGTTCCGGAAACGACCAGTAGCGCAACGACGGAAAATGTCAGGCAAATGCGACGGTACATGATGGCTATTCCTCCCTTCGGCGAGACATTGGCGCCTGTATTTCTATATCACAATGCCAGTGCTGAAACCATAATGAATTGACACTATGTCCCTTCTTCTGCTATAGAAAATGTGCCTAAGCGTCAGCTACCACGATGTTTTTTTCGCTTGCCGTAAACTCCGACTGGTGGAGAAGAGAATGATAATCCAATGCGCGCAATGCAGCAGCAAGTTCAGACTCGACGATGCCAAAGTCACCGAGGCCGGGATCAAGGTTCGGTGCTCGAAATGCAAGCATATCTTTGTCGTAAAAAAGGAAACCCCGGCGGAAGAGCCTGATCTTGACCTGCTGCTCCAAGGGTTGCAGCCTTCTGGCGGTGGAGCGGGGACGGTGGGGCACGAGCCTGGCGCATTATTGCCCGGTCCGGCCGAGGAGTCGGCACCATCTTTCTCGGCGGTGGACGAAGAAGGAAACCACGAAGAAGAACAGCACGAAGAAGGCCCGTTCACCGAAGAATCCGCTGCCGCCGAAGTGCCGGCCGAACCGTTTTCGCTGTCTGCGGGGCAGGACTTTCCCTTTGCCGCCCCCGAAGAGAGCTCCTTTTCTGCTGTTGAAGAGCCGGTTGGTAGTGATCGGGAAATTTCCGCCGCTGACGAGTTCGATTTCGGCTCCGTTGCTGCGGATGAATCTCCTGCTGACGGAGAACCGTTTCCCCAGGCAGCTGAAGCGTCTGCCGAGCCTGCCAAACAGCCAATGCCGGATGCTGGGGCCGAAGAGTTTTCTTTTGGTGATGTCACACCGGAAGCGTTTGCTGCCGTTACCGATACTGCCCCGGCTGAAAACCGGCCGACGCCGGATTTGACGTTCGAGTTTGAAGCCGAAGAAACATCCGAAGAGGTGCCGTCGCTGGTGTCGAATGCGGTAGAGGACGAGCCGCTCGACTTTGGGGATATCGATTTCGGTATTGACGAGGGCGAGGCATCGCAGTCTGGCGCCAAGGAAGAGGGGCCAGCGGAGACGGGGCCGGAGAGTGCCGCTGCTGTGCCGCCGCCGGCAGAAGTCCCGGCCGGGAAAGACGACGAAGTTCCTCCCGTCGCCGTGCCGTTTGGCGACGACGAGCTCCCACCGCTCACGATCAGCTCGCGGCGCAAGGGACAGTCACTGGTGCCGGCCGTGGTCATTTCCGTTTCCGTGCTGATCATCGTGCTATTAGCCGGTGCCGGGTTCTATTTCGTCAAGGAAGGGCCTGAAGCGCTGAACAAGCTCGGCATCGGTTTCGTCGGTGGCTGGCTCGGGATGGACAACAAGGAGGAGGGGCAGATCGGTCTTGAGAAGGTGCGCGGTTGTTATTTCACGAATACCGAAGCGGGCGAGGTCTTTGTCATCAGGGGTGAGGCGATCAACAATTTCCGCAAGGCACGGGCATCGATCCAGGTGAAAGGGGCACTGCTCGGGGCCAACGCCCAGATTCTTGCCCAGAAGGTTGCTTTTTGCGGCAACAATCTGACCGATGAGCAGATCAAGAGCCTGCCGATGGTAAAGATCGATGCCGCCATGAATAACCAGTTCGGTGATTCGCTGGCCAATCTCGGCGTCCAGCCGGGCAAGCGGATACCGTTTGTGATCGTGCTGGCGAACATCCCGAAGGAGGCGGTGGATTACAGCGTGGAGGTGGTTGGCTCGACAGTGGCCAGCCAGTAATTCGGCAGCCGACGTTGGGTGCAGGAAATGAGAAAGGGACCGGAAGTCGGTCCCTTTTTTGTTTGGATAATGGCTGTTGCCGGCAAAAAAAGAGCGCCGGGTTTCCCCGGCGCCGGTACTTCATTCACGGTAAACCTGCTGCCAACTAGGCGTGGATTGCGCTTACGGGACAGGTGTCCACGCAGGCACCGCAGTCGATGCAGGTATCGGCGTCGATAACCCGTTTGGCGCCCTGCTCGCTGATAGCGTTCACGGGGCAGGAGTCTTCACAGGCGCCGCAGTTGGTGCAATCATCGGTAATAGTGTGAGCCACGGTTCTACCTCCTTGTAATGATTAGTCGTTAGACTATTTTTTTCGTAAACATATCACATGGATTTTTTAAAGTCTAGCAGAAAGGTGGCGCGGCGATTAACCCCCGGGTGGAAAAATGCTTGAATTCGCCTACCCTGTATTGTATATATAAAAAACAGTTTTATTTTCTTTTGTGTCTCGCGGTGTTGCTTACAAGAATATATTGAAATTGCTGTTTTATTGTCGTTTAACAATTTTTATTTTTACTCAAGCAGGAGGTTGGGATGCTTATACTTGCCCTGAATTGCGGCAGTTCTTCGGTCAAATATCAGCTGTTTGATTGGGCGAAGAAAGAGGTGGTGGCCAAGGGAATGGTTGAGCGGGTCATCATCGGTGACTCTTTCATCATGCACGAGGTGCCGAGCCGCGAAACCTACCGTCGGGAGTACGAGTGTCCAGACCATCAGGTGGCCATCGACCTGATCATCAAAACCCTTGTCGATCCGGAACATGGTGTGGTTAAGGAGATTAATGAGATCTCCGCGGTCGGGCATCGCGTCGTCCATGGCGGCGAAAAGTTCACCCGTTCCGTGCTGATCGACGAACAGGTCCTCGAAGCGGTGAAGGAGGTGCAGCATCTGGCGCCGCTGCACAACCCGCCGAACATTGCCGGTATCGAAGCGGCCCAGGCTATTCTTCCCCAAGTTCCCCACGTGGCAATTTTCGATACGGCCTTTCACCAGACGATGCCCGAATTTGCCTATCTCTATCCGCTTCCCTACGAGTGGTACGAGAAATACGGCGTACGGCGCTACGGCTTCCATGGAACGTCGCACCTGTACGTTTCCAAGCGGGCATCGGTGCTGCTCGGCAAAAAGCCGGCGGAATGCAACATTATCACCATGCATATTGGCAACGGTGTCTCCCACTGTGCGATCAGGGGGGGCGTTTCCGTCGATACGAGCATGGGACTGACGCCGCTCGAGGGGGCGGTGATGGGGACCCGTTGCGGGGATATCGATCCGGCCATTCCGGCCTTCATGATGCAGAAAGAGAACCTGTCTGCCAAGGAAATCGACAGCATTCTCAACAAAAAGAGCGGCGTGCTGGGGATTACTGGCCGGTTCACCGATCGGCGCGACGTCATCGAACAGGCACAGAATGGCGATAGCCGTTGCGCTGTTGCCCTCGATATCGAGGCCTATCGGCTGAAGAAGTATATCGGCACCTATATGGCTGCGCTCGGCCGGCTTGATGCGGTGGTCTTTACGGCGGGGGTCGGCGAGATGGGGTGGCCGATCAGGGAGAGAACGCTCGAAGGGTTGGAAGGGATCGGTATCAAACTCGACCGGGAGCGGAACAAGGGGGCAATGACCCGGAAGCGGGAGACACTCATCACGAGCGACGATTCGCCGATCAAGGTCTTCGTTATCCCGACCGACGAAGAGTTGGTCTTCACCGAGGACGTGGTGGCGATTCTTGATGGCACCTATACGGACCACATGAATTTCGATTACTCGTTTGCCCGGGCGGATTTCGTGAGAAAGTAGCAGCGACAGCCGGCAGCGATGACTGACGGTAGGCCCAATAATGAAAAAGGCCGTCAGGGGGTGACCCTGGCGGCCTTTTTTGTTTTTACGTCTGACAGCGGGCGGTCAGCCCTGGGCCTGAACAGCGGTGATTGCCGCCACGTTGACGATGTCGTCGATCGAGCAGCCGCGGGAGAGGTCGTTCACCGGCTTGGCCAGACCCTGGATGATCGGTCCGACGGCTTCGGCGCCGGCGACCCGTTCGACAAGCTTATAGGCGATGTTGCCGGCGTCGAGGTCGGGGAAGACCAGGACGTTGGCTTTACCGGCCACCGGGCTCCCCGGGGCCTTCCGCTCGCCGACCTTCGGCAGCAGTGCGGCATCGGCCTGCAACTCGCCGTCGACCTGCAGGGTCGGCTCGATCTCCTTGGCGATTTCCATCGCTTTGAGCACCTTGTCGACGTCGGGGTGGCTGGCGCTTCCCTTGGTGGAGAACGACAGCATGGCGACCCGGGCGTCGACATCGAGAAACGCCTTGCAGTTCCGGGCGGTGGCGACGGCGATGTCGGCCAGCGCCTGGGCGTCGGGGTTTGGATTTACGGCGCAGTCGGCGAAGAAGACGATGCCGTTTTCACCGAAGGAGGGGGTCTTGGTAATCATAAAGAAGAACGAAGAGACCGTCTTGATCCCGGCGGCCGGGCCGACCGTCTGGAAGGCGGCCCGCAGGACGTCGCCGGTGGTGCTGGTGGCGCCGGCGACTTCACCGCCGGCGTCGCCGCTACGGACCATCATTCCGGCGAAATAGAGATTGTCCGGGGCGGTCAGCAGTTTGATCGCCTCATCCCTGGTCAGTCCCTTGCTCTTGCGCAGCTCGACGAGGGCGTCGGCGTAGGCCCCCAGCTGCGGGGCCGCGGCGGGGTCGAGCAGCTCGACGCCGGCAATGTTCACCCCGAGAGCGGCGGCCTTCTGTTGGCAGGCGGCGGTGTTGCCAAGCATCACTACTTTAGCCAAACCCTGTTCGACAAGTTGCTGAGCGGCATGGTACATCCGGTCGTCATAGCTCTCCGGAAAAACGATCGTCTGTAAATTTTTCCGTGCTTTGGCTTTAATTTGGTCCATAAGATGCATGGCGGCCCTCCTTGCAGAGTATTAAAACAAGATTATATTTTATAGCGCAAGCGCCGCCGACGGTCAATAAAAAAAGCCCGGCGGCAGGCCGGGCTGACAGGTAGGACGGGGATGACGATCAACGGTGGGGTGGAGCGGCGCACTCGGCGGGATCGCCCTGGATCTTGGCCACCGCGTGGGGAACGGCCGCCCAGACCGCTTCGAGGTTTTCGACGGCCCCCCTCGGACTCCCCGGCAGGTTGATAATCAGTGTGGTGCCGCGAATGCCGGCAACGGCGCGGGAGATCATGGCGTGGGGCGTCTTGGTCAGGCTGTGCAGCCGCATCGCTTCGCCGAAACCGGGAACGACCCGGTCGAGGATCGCCAGCGTCGCCTCGGGGGTGACGTCCCGGGGGGAAACGCCGGTGCCGCCGGTGGTCAGGATCAGCTCGAAGGCCCCCTCGTCGGCCCAGTTGCGGAGCGTTTCCTCGATCTGTTCCGCCTCGTCGGGAATGACGGCCGTCCGGGCGATGGTGGCGCCCCGCTCGGTCAGCCAGGCGGCGAGCGCCGGCCCGCTGGCATCGGCCCGTTCGCCGCGTGAGCCTTTGTCGCTCAGGGTGAGGATGGCTACGTTCATGGTCGTTCCTCCCGTTGCCAGGTGCCGCTCTTCCCCCCTTCCTTGAAGAGGAGGCGGATTTCGCCGATGGTGATCCCCTTGTCGGCACCCTTGCACATGTCGTAGATGGTCAGCGCTGCCACCGCGGCGGCGGTCATCGCCTCCATCTCCACGCCGGTCCGCTCGACGGCCCGCACCGTCGCCTTGACGGTGACGATCCCGGTCCCGGGGTCGGGTTCAAAATCGACCGCCACGTGATGGATGGCCAGCGGATGAGAGAGCGGGATCAGCTCGGGGGTCTTCTTGGCGGCGGCAATCCCGGCGAGGCGGGCGACGCCGAGGACGTCTCCCTTGGTGGTCCGGCCGGCGAGGAGGTCGGCGAGGGTAGCTGGTCGCATCGCCACCGTCGCTGCCGCGGTGGCGGTCCGTCGCGTCGGCTCCTTGCCGCTGACGTCGACCATGATCGCCTGGCCCTGGTCGTTAAAATGGTTGAAAGACATGGCTGCTCCTCTCTCCGGCGGGTGCTAATCCGGTTCGACCATCTCCAGATCGCTGTCCAGAAGGTGGATTGCCACCTCGCTACCGGCCGGGATGAGGGAGTCCTCCTTGGGAAGAAGGGCCATCCCGTTGGCCCGGACCATGGTCCGGAGGATGCCGGTATGCTGGTCGCCGGAAGTGGAGGCCAGGTAGCGGCCGTTTTCCCTGACCACCCGCACCCGGAGAAAATTGACCTTGCCCGGCTTTTTTCGGGCGTCCTCCTGGAGAATGCCGGTGACGAACGGTTTGATGAGTCGGCGATGGCCCATCATCTTCAACAGGGCCGGCCGGACGAACAGTTCGAAGGTGACCATGGTGGAAACCGGATTGCCGGGGAGGGAAAAGACCGGCTTTGCGCCGTACATGCCGAAGGCGGTTGGTCCGCCCGGCTTGATCTCCACCTTCCAGAAGAGTTGTTCGACGCCGAGATCGGCCAGTACGTCCCGCACCAGATCGCGATCTCCGGCCGAGACGCCGGCCGAAGTGATCAGGACATCGGCCTTGAGCCCCTCGATCATCTTCTCCTGGTGGCTCTCCCGGGTGTCGCGGGCTATGCCGAGGATCAGCGGCTCACCACCGCATTCCCGGACCGCGGCGGCAAGCGACAGGGCGTTGGAGTTGACGATCTTGCCTGGCCGGAGCTGCTCGCCGAGCTCGATCAGCTCGTCGCCGGTGGAGAGAATCGCCACCCGCACCCGGCGATGGACCGGCACCAGCGCCTTGCCGAAGGAAGCGAGCATGCTGATCTCCGGCGGGCGGATCAGGGTGCCGGCCGGGATGACCAGTTCACCGGTGGCCACGTCTTCGCCACGAAAGCGGATATGCTGGCGGGGCGCTACCGGCGACAACACCGTCACGCGTTCGTCGCTCCCCTCGGTTTCTTCGATCGGCACGATGGCGTCGCAGCCCGGGGGGAGGGGCGCGCCGGTCATGATCCTGATGGCGCATCCCGGCGTCACCGCGCCGGAAACTTCCCCACCGGCCGGCAGATAGCCGGTTACCGCCAGGGATGCCGGGACGGTAGCGCAGTCCGCGGCGCGGACGGCGAAACCGTCCATGGCCGAATTGTCGCACAGGGGCATGTCCCAGGGGGCAATGACATCCTCGGCGATGATCCGGCCGAGGGCGTCGGGGAGCGGCACCCGTTCGGTCCCGAGGGGGGCGAGACGGCCGAGGATAATCCGCCGGGCTTCTTCAAAGGTCGGCATGTTGGCAGTTCTCCTGAACGAAAGAATGGGGTGCCTCCGGGACGGCGGCGAGCCGTCCCGCCACCAGGTGAATCCGTTCACCGCCGAGGCGAATGGGCTGTTCCGGGTCGTGGGTTGTCATGACGACCGAGGTCCCCCGGGCCGGCAAGCCGCCGATCAGCTCTTCGAGGAAGGCGGCCGATTGTCGGTCGACATTGGCCAACGGTTCGTCGAGCAACAGCACTTCCGGGGCGATGGCCAGTGCCCGGGCCATTGCCACTCGCTGGGCTTCGCCGCCGGAAAGCTCCCGGGCCCGGCGTTTCTGGAAGCCGCTTAATCCTACCATGTCCAGCGCTTCGTCGACAAGCTGGCGTAGCCGGCCGCCGGCAATGCCCCGGGCCCGCAGGCCGAAGGCGACATTGCCGGCGACGCTTTCGTTGAACAGATAGGGCACCTGGTGGAGCAGGGTGACCCGGCGGCGAATTTCCAGCAGGCCGGCACTGCGCCAGTCGATTGGCCGGCCGTGGAAGCTGACCGTCCCCGCGGTGGGGGGCATCAGCAGCGCGAGGATCTGTAGCAGGGTGCTCTTGCCGGAACCGTTGGCGCCGGTCAGCAGGTACAATCCTCCCTGCCGGATGGCCAGCTCGGGAATCTCCAGGGCGAGCCGGTCGCCGTAACGGTGCCGGACGCCAGTGAGGTGGTAGAGAATCGTCATCGGTTATCTCTGCTGCAGGGCGTTGAGGCCGAGGTTGACCGCCAGGGCGGCCGCCATCAGGATGATCCCCAGGGCAAGGCCGAAGGCGAATTCCCCCTTACTGGTTTCCAGGGCGATGGCGGTGGTCATGGTGCGGGTGTAGCCGCGGATGTTGCCGCCGAGCATCATAGCCACGCCGACTTCGGCGATTACCCGGCCGAAACCGGCGATGATCGCCGCCATGATGCCGAACCGGACCTCTTTTACCAGCTGGCCCAGGCAGTGGACCGGTCCGGCGCCGAGGGTGCGGGCGGTGGCGATGATCCGCGCATCGGCCCCGGCAATGGCACCGACCGTGTAGTTGGCGACGATCGGGATCGCCAGTGCGGTTTGGCCGATCACCATTGCCGTCGGCGTGAAAAGGAGGCCGAAGCCGCCGAGGGGACCCTGGCGGCTGAGCATCCCGTAACCGAGCAGGCCGATGACCACCGTCGGCAGCGCCATCAAGGTGTTGAGCAGGGTGACGACCACCCGCTTTCCCGGAAAGGTGGCGATTCCGACGCCGATGCCGAGGGGGACCCCCAGCAGGGCAGCCAGCAAGGTCGACCAGAGCGAGACCGCCAGCGAGGTCCCCACGGCGGTGAAGACGTCCCGGTTCAGGGCGATGATCAGCGCCAGGGCGGTCCGCCACGATTCGGCGATGAAATCCATGCCGCCTCTTACTTCCTGTAGATGAAGAAGACCGGCTCGCCGTGGGCCTTGTAGCCGGCGATGATCTTCTGCCCCTCGGGGCCGGTGACGAAGTCGATCAGTTTCATGGCCAGATCATACTTCACGTAGGGGAAACGCTTCGGATTGACGGCGATGATCCCGTATGGGTTGAAGAGCCCCTTTTCCCCCTGGAAGAGGATGGTGAGGTCGGTCTTCTGCCCCTTGTAGGCGTTATAGGTCCCCCGGTCGGCCAGGGTGTATGCCTGGCGTTCGGTCGCCATGGTGATCACCGGTCCCATCCCCTGGCCCGCTTCCACGTACCAGGAGCCTTTCGGTTCAATGCCGGCGGCCTTCCAGAGCTCCTTCTCCTTGATGTTGGTTCCCGAACGATCGCCGCGGGAGATGAAGGTCGCCTGCCGCGCCGCGATCAGCTTCAGTGCCTCGGCGGCCGTTTTTGCCCGGGCGATGCCGGCCGGGTCGTTTGTCGGGCCAATGATGACGAAGTCGTTGTACATCACATCCCGGCGATTGACACCAAAGCCGTCGGCGACGAATTTGTCCTCCAGTTTCCGGGCGTGGACGAAGACCACGTCGACGTCGCCCGCTTCGCCGAGCTTCAGCGCCTGGCCGGTGCCGACGGCGATGACGTCGACCTTGCAGTTGCATTTCTTTTCGAAGGCCGGCAGCAACACCGGCAGGAGTCCCGAGTCCTGGGTCGAGGTGGTGGTGGACATCTTGAGGTGTTCGGTGGCGGTCGCCGGACCGGTGAACAGCAGCAGGCCGGCGAGAACCAGCAGCAGAGGGCGTAGCGATTTCATATAACCTCCGGTAAGTAATGGGTTGTTGATTGGCAAGCTGCAGACGGTCAGCCGCGCTGTTCGTCTTTGGCGATCGTTGTCATTTTCTTCAGCCGGGCAATCCCCTCCTGGCAGGCGGTGAAGGCGTCGGCGCTGTTGGGCGAGCTGGCCGCCACCAGGGAAATGATGTCCCCGACGTAGAGACGGCCGGTCCGCCGGATCAGCAGCACGTCTTCGAGGAGCCACTGTTCCCTCAGCCCGGCGGCGATCTGCGTCAGTTCTCCCTTGGTGTCGCCGGTCGAGCGGTAGTCGATGCAGGTTGTCGGCCGGTCGCCGTCAGTGGCTTCCTTGACTACGGCATAATGGAAGACGACTGAGCCGGAGCGGTGCTTGCCGATGGCGTCGTAGAGTTCCGACGGGTTGATGGGGTTCGACGTTACGTGGACCATGATGTTACCTCCCGTGCTGGGTACTATACCATGTTTTTCGCCGCGTGAACCCCCGGATTGGCGTGTCGGGTGAAGCGCCGGCGACTTTCGCCGGGGCGTGCCGGGGGACAGCTCCTGTCCCCCGGTTGGCCGCTGCCGGTTAAAAGATGATCTGGGCCTGGAGCCGGTACTGCATGTCGTCGGTGCTCGCCTTGCCGCCGTTCTGCTTGTGGCTGTCGGTCACGTCGCCCTGGAGCTTCAGGTTGTGCTTGTTGATGTACCAGGAAATTGCCCCCTGGGTATCGGTCTGCAGGTCGCCGCTTGCATCCCGGTTGGGGTCTACGTATGAGTAACGGAATGCCACTTCGACGGTTTTGGGGACGATACAGTAGCCGGCCTGGGCGTAGAAGCCGTGCGCGCGGAGCGTTTTTCCGCTGGACTGGCCGTCGGCCTGGCCGAGCAGGTATTCGGCCTGGGCGGAGGCGCCGAGCCATTTGAAGGCGGCGTCGAGGCCGAAGGTGTCGACGTCGATCTTTTCGCTGGTGGCGAAGGTGCCGAGTCCCTTGCCGAGCCAGCCGGTGGAGCCGGCCAGGGTGATGGCGTTGGTCTCCAGGGTAGTGGCCGCCGTCTTGTTGAGCGTATTGCGGTAGTAGTTGCCGCCGAGCGAGAGGAGCGGTTTTGCGCTGCGGTCCAGATCGCCTTCGGAATAGCTCAGCGGTCCGAAGGGGTTGACCGTCAGCCGGGCGGCAATCGCGTTGTCGTTCGAACTGCGGACGGTGCTCTGGCCGGCGCCGCCATAGACACCGAATTCGTAGGTGGCAGCCCCTTTGAACAGATCGCCGTGGAGTTTGACACCGGTGTCGTAGCCGGGGCGGAACATGTCGGAAGCGGTGGAGCGGTCGACGAACTGCTGGGCGCCGGAAGAGTTCAGCCATTGGCGGCCGAAGGGGACTTTGGTCTGCCCGGCCAGCAGCTGGATTTCGTCGAGCAGTCGGTAGTTCAGGTAGGCGTGCTCCAGCATCTTCGAGGAGCCGCTGTTGGCGAAGTCAACCTGGAACAGGTAGCTGAGGTCCTTGGTGTAGGCATACCCCTTCAGCCAGAGCTTGATCCGCTTGGCTTCCCACTTGCTCGAATCGCTGCTGGCGGAGTTGTCTTCCAGGTCGGTGAAGGAGTAGCGGGCCTGCAGGCGGCCGCCGATGGAGAGGAGGAACCGCTCGTCCGGCGAGGTAAGGGTGAAGCCGCTCCCCGGCTTGTAGGTGAAAGGCTTGCTCTTGGTCACTTCTTTGTAGTCCGCTTCGGTAATGACCCCCTTTTCCTTGAGGATATCCTCCAGGGTCTTGGCCGACGCACCCTGGGCGGTCAGCAGGACCGCCAGGCCGACGGTCAACAACAGTTCCTTCTTCATTACAGCTCCTCCTTGGATAATAGTACGGCCCGGGGCCGCCATTTCCGTTCCTGCCGTTGCAGTTGCCGGAATCCATAACAAAAGGTCTCCCCCTGGCGGAAAAGACCTCTGGACGCAGCAATAGCCGGTAGTGGAGGTTCTCCTTTCCAAAGGGGAGGCGCCGCCGTTTCCCGCGACACCCGTTGGCCGGCCGTCATGAGGGTACCCCTGGTAGACGGTGCGGCTCGGAGAAAGCTGATGTTTACGCAATAAGCGAACCAATTCGCTGATGTCGAACAAAAGTCAGTGTAAACGGAATGTTGGCGGACGGCTGGCGAGGGGCGGGGCGGGTGGCGGCTGGGAATAATGACCCATTGTGCAGACGCAGATTGTGTCGTTTTGTTACAATCGGCGGGGGCGATACGGCGGCCAGCGAACGCGGTGGGCGGAGGTGGGCGGATCAGTCGGCGGGCCGGGGCGCCGGTTCCTCCTGGCTGCGCGGGAGGATCACCCGGAAAGTACTGCCGTGTCCGGCTTCGCTCGTCGCCGTGATATTGCCGCCATGGTCCTTGACGATGCCGTAGGAGACCGACAGGCCGAGACCGGTCCCTTCTCCCTTGGTGGTGAAAAAGGGGCTGAAAATCCGCTTCAGGTTTTCCGGGGCGATGCCGCAGCCGGTATCGCTGATCGAGACGGTGCAGGTTCCCTCTGCTTCGGCGAAAGAGGTTTCCACCGTCAGCACCCCTCCCTGCTGCATCGCCTGAATGGCGTTCAGCAGCAGGTTGGTGAAAACCTGGCGCAGCTGATCGGCATCGCCGTCGATGGCCGGCACGGCGTCGTAGTCCCGCCGGATATCGATGCCGGTGAGGGAAACCTGATGCCCAAGCTGGCTGAGGATGTCGTCGAGCAACTCGGCGATCGCCACCCTGCCGAGGCGCTTCTGCTGTTGCCGGGCGAATTTGAGCAGGCTGCCGACGATCCGTTCCACCCGGTTCACCTGCTGGGCGATGATGTCCACCTCTTCCCGATTCGGATCGTCGGCGGCCAGGGCCATCTGCAGCAGTTCGGCATTGCCGCGGATGATCGCCATCGGGTTGTTGATCTCGTGCGCAACGCCGGCCGCCAGCATGCCGATGTCGGCCAGTTTGGCCGCCCGCACCAGATCTTCCTGGGTCTTGACCAGAAGCAGGTTTTTTTCTTCCAGTTCGGCGGTCCGCTCCTGGACTTTCCGTTCGAGATTGCGGTTGAGCTTGCCGATGTCTTCCTCGCGCTGGGTGAGGGTCCGGGTCATCTGGGCGAATTCGCCGGCCAGTTCGCCGATTTCGTCGCGGCTGTCGATCTCGATCTGCAGGTTGCGTTCGCCGGCCGAGATCCGCCGGGCCACCGTCTCCAGCTCCTTGATCGGCCGGGCCAGCCGCGAACTGATAAAGCTGGAGAAGGCGATGCCGATCAGCGAGCCGCAGAAGAGGACAACGCCGAAGATGAGGGAGATCTCCCGCTTCATTTCCAGATACGGTTTTTCCAGCATGCCGACGTACAGGGAGCCGATCGGCACCCCGTCGAGGCTGAGGATCGGCTCGTAGGAGGCGAAGTACCAGTCGTTGACGACGAAGGCGCGCCCCACCCACTTCTCCCGGTTGAGCATCACCCGCCGGTAGACCTCCTCGGAAAGCCGGGTGCCGATTGCCCGGACCCCGGGGCGGGAATAGACGTTGGTGGCGATCCGCAGATCGCCGAGGAAGATGGTGGCGGTGCCGACATCCTGGCCGCGAAACTCCACCGCCTCGAAGACGATCTTCTTGATCCGATCGACCAGCCGGTTGTTGTCGTTAAGCAACTGGCCGCCGTAGAGGGCGCCGACGATCCGGCCCTGCCGGTCACGGATCGGTGCCGCGGCCACCATTACCATCCCGGAGCGTTCCACCAGTTCGTCGCGCTGCCGCGCATGAGGGGTGGGGACGATGGCGACGGTTGCCTTGTCGGCCAGTTCGCGCCCCTCTTTCACCAGTTCGTCGGCGGGAATCACCTTGGTTCCGGCGACCAGTTCGCCGTGCAGCGCCCGCGCGACCAGCGGGTCGCCGCCCTTGCCGTCGCCGAAGGCGGCCGGGTTGCGGGCCCGGAAAACGACTTCGCCGCCGGCATTGACCGCCGTCAGGATGTCCAGTCTCTCGGAGGCGAGGAGCGGGGTGAGGATGGTGTGGAGCATCCGCCGGTCCCCCTTTTCAACGACTGCCGAAGTGAAAGGGTTGTTGGCGGTGAATTTCACCACGTCGCGGATGTGGTCGACTTCTCCCTGGTAGACGGCTTGGGCGGCGTTGAGATCGGTCCGGACCTTTTCTTGGGCCTGGTTGAGGATGCGGGAGTCGATGACGTAGAGACCGATCAGCCAGCAGACGCCGGTGGCGACGAAGAGCGGAATAAGGGTCGCGGCGGTGAGCTTGAGCTTGATCGGGAAACGGACGTGGCTCATTCAGGAATCCAGCGCCGTGCCCCGGGCGTGGCCCGCCAGCGCGATGGCATATTCGGCGATCTTCCGGTCGAGGGTCTTGCGCGAGATGCCGAGGATCTCCGCAGTCCGGCTCTTGTGGTAGCCGGTCTGGCGCAGTACCCGCTCGATATGCTCCCGCTCGACGGTTTCCAGGGGGATCAGCCGGTTGTCCCGGGGCGGGGGAGGGGACTCCTTGCCGCGGAGCGGCAGGACCGCGGGAAGAACCTGGTCGCCGCGGGAAAGGATCACCGCCCGTTCCATGACGTTCTCCAGTTCCCGGACGTTGCCCGGCCAGCGGTAGCTGCGCAACAGCTGCAGTGCCTCCGGGCTGATCCCCCGCAGCTCCTTCTTGATCCGTCGGGCGTATTTCCTCATGAAGTGCTCGGCCAGCGGCTCGATATCCTCGGGCCGTTCGCGGAGCGGCGGCAGGTCGATGGTGATGACATTGAGGCGGTAGTAGAGGTCTTCGCGGAACCGTCCCTCCTGGACCTCTTTTGCCAGGTTCTTGTTGGTGGCGGCAACGAAGCGGATGTCGACGCTCTTGGCTTTGGTCGCCCCCACCGGGATGAAGTCGCGCTCCTGAATGACCCGGAGCAGCTTGGCCTGGACTGCGGCGCTGACGTCGCCGATCTCGTCGAGGAACAGTGTCCCGCCGTCCGCCTCCTCCAGGAGCCCCTTCTGGGTGGTGATCGCCCCGGTGAAGGCGCCGCGGACATGGCCGAACAGCTGGCTTTCGAGGAGGGTGTCGGAAAGGGCGGCGCAGTTGATCGAGAGGAAGCGCCGGCTCCGGCGGGGGCTGTTGTAGTGCACCGCCCCGGCGATCAGCTCCTTGCCGGTGCCCGATTCGCCGAGGACCAGGATGTTGGCGTCGCTCTGGGCCACCTGGAGGGTCAGTTCGTACACCTCGCGGAACTTGTCGCTGACGAAGATGATGTTGTCCGGCGAGTCGGGGCGGTTCAGCTCTTCCTTGAGCACCCGGTTCTCCTTCAGCAGCAAATCCAGTTCGAGGGCGTTTTCGATGACGCCGAGGATCTTCTCCTTGGGGAAGGGCTTGGTCACGTAATCGTAGGCGCCGAACTTGATCGCTTCCACCGCCGAGTCGATGGTGCCGAAGGCGGTCATCACCACCACCGGCAGGGTGGGGCGGAGTTTCTTGGCCCGTTTGAGCACCTCGATGCCGTCCATGTCCGGCATCCGCACGTCGAGGACCAGGATGTCGGCATCGCCGTCGCTCCCCCCTTCGAGCCGCTGGAGCAGGCTGGTTCCCTCGGCAAACGTTTCGACCTCGAATTCGCTCGCCTGGAACATCTTCTGGAGATAGCGGCGGATCCCCTCCTCGTCGTCACAGATCAATATGCGTGCCTTCAGCATGGTTCCGTCCCGTGCCGGTCGTCGGACCGGCTTTCCCGACCAGATTAAAGGTTTCTCAATGGACAAAATGATACACAGCCGGCCACATTTCTGCAAGAGCGGAATGTGTGTCGGGTAATCAGTTAAAAAACGCCAATACAACAATGTAGTAATTGTAAGATATTACATGCACTAGTGGCGGTGAATTTTGCTGTAAACAACTTGGCACGAAGGTTGCCCTATAGCTGCGAAATGTTTACAACACGGGTCCGCAGCGGCCCGATAGGCAAGGGGGAGAATTTTATGGGTATTTCGCGCAGGCAGTTTTTGCAAGGGGGGGCACTGGCCGGTGCGGCGCTGGCCCTCTCCGGCAAACCGGGGGAAGCGAGCGTCGATGCTCCCGAACTCCGGACGAGCGGAACGAAGATGACGACCACCATCTGTCCGTTCTGTTCGGTCGGCTGCGGCCTGATCGTCCATACCCGGGACGGCAAGGTCGTCAACGCCGAGGGAGACCCGCAGCATCCGATCAACCAAGGGGCGCTCTGCCCCAAAGGGAGCGCCCTGTTCCAGATCGCCAACAACGAGCGGCGGCTGCAGAAGGTGAAGTACCGCGCCCCCGGCTCGGACCGGTGGGAGGAGAAGTCGTGGGACTGGGCGCTGGAGCGGATCGCCCGGCGGATGAAGGATACCCGCGATGCATCGTTCAAGAAGACCGAGCTGAACAAGAAGGACAACAAGGAATATGTCGTCAACCGGACCGATGGGATGGCCTTCTTCGGCGGCGCCGGCCTCGACAACGAAGAGTGCTACCTCTGGGTGAAGTTCGGCCGGGCGATGGGCCTGGGGCAGATCGAGCACCAGGCCCGACTTTGACACTCGTCGACAGTCGCCGGTCTGGCGGCTTCATTCGGTCGTGGTGCCATGACCAACCATTGGATTGACCTGAAGAATGCCGACGTCATCATGGCCATCGGCTGCAATCCGGCCGAGAACCATCCGATCTCCTTCAAGTGGATCGAAAAGGCGCTCGACAACGGGGCGACGCTGATCTCGGTCGACCCGCGCTACACCCGGACCTCCTCCAAGGCGGACATCTATGCCCAGATTCGCCCCGGGACCGACATCGCCTTCCTCGGCGGGCTGATGAACTATGCCCTGCAGAACCACCTCATCCACGAGGAGTATGTCCGGGAATATACCAACGCCACCTTCATCATCTCCGAGAAGTTCGACTTTCAGGACGGGATGTTCTGCTCCTTCGACGACCAGGAAAAGACCTACGACCCGAAATCGTGGGCATACGCCACCGCTGCCGACGGCAAGCCGAAGCGCGATATGAGCATGAAGGACCCGAAGTGCGTCTACCAGCTGCTGAAAAAGCATTACAGCCGCTATGACGCCGACACCGTCTGCGCCATCACCGGGACGAAGAAGGACGATTACCTGAAGGTGGCGAAGGCCTTCTGCGGCACCGGCCGCCCCGACCGGGCGGGGACCCTCCTCTACGCCATGGGGATCACCCAGTCGACCCACGGCAGCCAGAACGTCCGGGCAGTGGCGATGCTCCAGCTGCTGTTGGGGAACATCGGCATCGCCGGCGGCGGGGTGAATGCGCTGCGCGGCGAGAGCAACGTCCAGGGTTCCACCGACTATGCGCTCCTCTTCCATATCCTCCCCGGTTACCTCAAGTCGCCGGAGTTCGACAACGTGGATTTGAAGGCGTACACCGAGAAGTGGACGCCGAAGACCAAGGACCCGAAAAGCGCCAACTGGTGGGGGAATACCCCCAAGTACATGACCAGCCTCCTCAAGGCTTGGTACGGCGATAGCGCCACCAGCGAGAACGACTTCTGCTACGACTACCTTCCCAAGCGGATGGGGAACTACTCCTACGTGAAGATTATGGAGAAGATGGGCAGGGGTGAGCTGGAAGGACTGGTCTGCATGGGGATGAACCCGGCGGTCGGCGGTCCTGACTCCGGCCATGCCCGGGAGGCGCTCGGCAAGCTGAAGTGGCTTGTCACCGTCGACCTTTGGGAGACCGAGACCTCGATCTTCTGGAAACGTCCCGGGGTCAATCCGAAGGATATCCAGACCGAAGTCTTCATGCTTCCGGCCGCCTCCTCCGTCGAGAAGGAAGGGTCCATCTCCAACTCGGGCCGCTGGGTCCAGTGGCGTTACCGGGCCATCGAGCCGGTGGGGGAGGCGCGCAGCGACCTCCATATCATCGACGAGTTCTGCAAACGGGTGAAGGCGCTCTACCAGAAGGAAGGGGGCGCGTTCCCCGAGCCGATCACCACGCTTGCCTGGAACTATGGCCCCGGCCATGAGCCGGACGTTCATCAGGTGGCCAAGGAGATCAACGGCTACTTCACCCGCGACGTGACCGTCAAGGAGAAGGACAAGGTTCTCGAATTCAAGGCCGGCGAGCAGGTGCCGGGCTTCAAGTATCTGATGGACGACGGCTCCACCGTTTCCGGCAATTGGATCTACTCCGGTTCCTATCCCAAGGAGGGGAACCTGATGGCTCGCCGCGATCCTGCCGACCCGACCGGTCTCGGCATGTTCCCCAAGTGGTCCTGGGCCTGGCCGGTGAACCGTCGGATCATTTACAACCGGGCCTCCGTCAATCCGAAGGGGGAGCCGTTCAATCCGCAACGGACGGTCATTGCCTGGAACCCCTTGGAGAAGAAGTGGCAGGGGGATGTCCCCGACGGTCCCTGGCCGCCGATGGCCGACGACAAGGAGGGGCGCTACCCGTTCATCATGTTCCCCGAGGGGCACGGCCGTCTCTACGCGCTCGACATGAAGGACGGCCCCTTCCCCGAGCATTACGAACCGGTGGAGAGTCCGGCCCGCAACCTGCTTTCCCGGGTCCAGAACAACCCGGTGGTCAAGGTGCCGAAGAACGTCTCCAGCGACACCGCCAAATTCCCCTATGTCGGCACCACCTACCGGGTAACCGAGCACTGGCAGGCGGGGGCGATGACCCGGAGCCTGCCATGGCTGGTGGAGCTGGTTCCCGACATGTTCGTCGAGATCAGCGAAACCCTGGCGGGACGGAAAGGGATCGCCAACGGCGATCGGGTGACGGTGACCACCGAGCGGGGGAGCATCCAGGCCCGGGCGCTGGTCACTGCCCGGCTCAAGCCGTTCCTAGTCCAGGGGCGGGAAATCGAGCAGGTCGGCATGCCGTGGCATTTCGGCTATGCCGGGCTGGCTACCGGCGATAGCGGCAATGTCCTGACGCCGACCGTCGGCTGCGCCAATACCGGAATACCGGAATTCAAGGCGTTCCTCTGCAATATCGAGAAAGGGGGTAAGGCCGCATGAGTGCCGGAACCGTCAACTATGCCCAAACCAGGTCGTTTCTGATCGACACGACCAAATGCACCGGCTGCCGCGGTTGCCAGGTGGCCTGCAAACAGTGGAACCAGCTCAAGGCGGAAAAGACCACCTTCTTCAGCGGCGAAGGGTACCAGAATCCGCCGCAGATGTCCGAGTACACCTTCACCCGGGTGAAGTTCAAGGACTATGAGAAGCACGGCCAGAACGAGTTCGCCTTCTACAAAGAGATGTGCATGCACTGCAACGAGCCGGCCTGCGCCTCGGTCTGCCCGGTCGGCGCCTTTCACAAGACGCCGGAAGGGCCGGTGGTCTACGACTCCAAGAAGTGCATCGGCTGCCGGTTCTGCATGGTCGCCTGTCCCTTCGGCGTCCCGAAGTACGAATGGAGCAAGGCCTTCCCGCTGGTGAAGAAGTGCACTGGCTGCTACAGCCGGGTGAAGGCCGGGCTGGAACCGGCCTGCGCCACCGCCTGCCCAACCGCCATCACCTACGGCAGCCGCGACGAGATGCTCAAGGAAGCCAGCCGGCGGATCGCCGCCAAGCCGGAGCGCTACTACAAAACCATCTACGGCAAGGAAGAGGCGGGGGGGACCGGCGTCCTCTACCTCACCCAGCAGCCGCTCGACGAACTCGGCTTCAAGAAGATCACCAAACGGCCGCTCCCTTCCTACACCTGGCAGGCGCTACGGCTGGTCCCGGGAATCTTCCTGACCGTTGGCGGCACCCTTTCGGCCATCTCCTGGTTCCAGCACCGCAAGGACCGGATCAGGAAGGAAGAGGAAGGGATGCAGGAAAAGGATAAATAAAATGTAGGGGCGGGTCCCGGACCCGCCCCTACGGACCTGTCTCTACGGGAGGATTTAATGACCGCAGCACGAATCATCATGAATGAGATAAAGGGGTACCATCGCTTCATCAAGCTGATGATGGTCCTCGTCGGGATGGGGGCGCTGTCCGCCATGATCCGTTTCATCTTCGGCCTCGGGGTGACCACCAACCTGAACGACACCTACCCGTGGGGGCTCTGGATCTCTTTCGACGTCGTCACCGCCGTGCCGCTGGCGGCGGGGGCCTTCACCATCGGTGTCGTCGCCCATGTTTGCCACATCAAGAAGCTAGAGCCGCTGGTCCGGCCGGCTATCGTCACCGGTTTCCTCGGCTATTCGCTGGTCTGCATCGGTTTGCTGCTCGACCTGGGGCAGCCGCAACGGGGGATCAACGTCCTCCGTTACTGGAACGTCCACTCGCCGATGTTCGAAGTCTCGATGTGCGTCATGGCGTATACCACCGTCCTGACCCTCGAATTCCTTCACCCGGTTTCCGAGAAGTTCGGTTGGCACATTCCGCTGCGGCTGCTGCGGACCCTGGAGATCCCCTTCGCCATCCTGGCGGCGATGATCTCCACCCTCCACCAGTCGACCCTCGGCACCTTCTTCCTGATCGCCGTCGACAAGTTGCACAACCTCTGGTACAATCCGCTCCTGCCGCTCCAGTTCTGGCTTTCGGCGATTTTTACCGGCTTGTCGATCGTTATCTTCGAGGCGAGCCTGGTCCATAAGTATATGGGGCAGCCCGACGAGTCCGAGCTGCTGGCGACGCTGACCCGGATCATCCCCTGGGTGATGGGGGTCTACATCGTGGTGAAGCTCTACGCGCTGCTCTTTCTCCGGCACGGGCCGCTGTTCGACCGGCCGGTACTGACGGCGCTCTTCGCCACCGAAATGATCGTCGGGGTCTTCATGCCGTTTTCCCTCTACCTCGGCAAGCGGATCAAGACCGACAAGCGGTTGCAGCTGCGGGCGGCAAGCATGGTGATCTTCGGCCTGGTCCTCAACCGCTTCAACGTCTCGATGTTCGGCATGGAACAGGCCAACCAGCAGATCTACGTCCCGTCGCTCCTCGAATCGCTGGTGACGATCGGCATCATTGCCGCCCATATCCTTTTCTTCGTCCTGATCGCCAAGTACTTCCCGATCTTCGAGCACCATCCCGAGGCGACCGACT
Organism: Geotalea uraniireducens; assembly: GCF_027943965.1. Classification (NCBI taxonomy): domain Bacteria; kingdom Pseudomonadati; phylum Thermodesulfobacteriota; class Desulfuromonadia; order Geobacterales; family Geobacteraceae; genus Geotalea; species Geotalea uraniireducens. Next base: position 1,116,027 of record NZ_AP027151.1, read on the forward strand.
ACACGATTCCCGACCGGTTCCGCAAGGTCGGCCGGCCTGGCGAGGGGCACGGTTCGCCGAGCGAAGCATAACATAACCGTACAACCGTCTGCCGCAGAGGGGACGGCGCGTGCCGGGAAAGGCTGTAAGACTACCCCCCCCCTTACCGCCCCGATTCCCGCGTCATCGCGATCTTCCCCTCTGCGGCTAAAGTGAGACTTGCATGAATACTCTCTATACCTATAGCAATGGCCGGCTCGAAGAAAAACGGGTCGCCATCGTCCGGGAGTTTCCCCTTGTCCTGCGGGTCAACGATCGGGAGCTGGCGACCCTGATCGCCTCCCCCCACGATCTCCGCTATCTGGTGGCCGGGTTCCTGCGGCTGCAGGGGTTCGTGGCATCGGTCGACGACTTCGACCTGCTGGCGGTCTGCGAGGAATTCGGCATCGCCAATGTCCGGATTCGGGGGGAGCTGCCGGAGCGGCTCCGGCCGATCCTCACCTCGGGGTGCGGCACCGGGATCACTTTTGCCCTGCCGCAGCCGGCCGCCGCCGTGCCGGGGGGGAGCGGGGAGCGGTTCGCCCCGGCGGCGCTGTTCCGGTTGATGGACGAGCTGGCCGGCCGGGCAGAGAATTATCGCAGCCATGGTGGCAGCCATTCGGCAGCGGTGGGGGATGCCGACGGGGCGCTCCTCTTCTATGCCGAGGACCTGGGGCGGCACAACACCCTCGACCGGATCGCCGGCGAAGCACTGTTCAAGCGGGTTGACCTGGCCGGGAAGATGCTGGTCACTTCGGGGCGGGTTTCCACCGAGATGGTCGCCAAGGCGGCCCGGCTCGGTATCGGCCTGATCGCCTCGCGCACTTCGCCGACGGACCTGGCGGCCGCCGGCTGCGAACAGGCCGGCATCGTGCTGGTCGGCTACCTGCGGGGGGGGAAATTTACCGTCTACAGTCATCATGAGCGGCTGGCGGGCGTTGCGGGCGGCGAAACCGTCCCCTTCGGCCGGCCGCCGGTCGAGCTGTCCCGCCGGGCGGCGGCCGGGCAGATCCCCGGCGTCACCGGGGTGATCCTTGCTGGCGGTGAGTCGAGCCGGATGGGGAGCAACAAGGCGCTGCTGCCATACCGCGGTGGCCGCTTCATCGAGGCGATCTATCGCCAGCTGGCCGAAATTTTCACCGAGGTGCTGATCGTCACCAATACCCCGGAGCAGTACGATTTCCTCCCCTGTGCCAAGGTTGCCGACGTCTATCCCGGGATGGGGGCGCTGGCGGGCATCCATGCCGGGCTTTTCCACAGCGCCAACCCGGCAATCTTTGCCGTAGCCTGCGATATGCCCTATCTCAACAGCGCGCTGATCCGGCAGCTGGCTTCCCAGGCCGACCCTGGCTGCGTACTGATCCCCGAAAGCCCGCACGGCCTGGAACCGCTCCACGCGGTCTACGGCAAGGGCTGTCTGGCGGCCATCGAAACGACGTTGCTCGCCGGCGAGCGGCGGATCGTTTCCTTCTTCGGCCGGGCGAACGTCAACCGCTTCAACCGGGAGCAGATTGCCGCCCTCGACCCCGGGTTCGACTCGTTCCGGAACATCAATACGCCGGCGGACTATTACCAGCTGCGGGAGGGAGAGCGGTCCGACCGGGAGAGCGATCTGCCCGGCCTCGACCGGGCCTGCCCCCGCTAAATCACGCCCGGCGGGTTTGCGGCGCCGGCGTCGCTTACCACCCGCCCGCCGCCGTCGTCGACCCGCCGCTTGCCGCTTTTCCCCGCCACGTTCACCCCTGCCGGGAAATTGACTTCTCCGGCCTGCCCCACCGCATTCTCTCTCATTCGTTACCGCAAGAATATGGCGATCCGGTAAAATTCGGTCGCTAGATCAGTCTGTTGCGCGCTGCGGAATGTGCCCGTTGCGCCGCTTTGACCGTCAGCAGTCGGAACGCCTGCCATGCCAGCCAAGCCGTTCTAATCATAATTTTACTTAATAGATATAAAAACGTTACCGGGTAAAATTGCCGGTAATTACGGTGATTATCGTAATATTTCCGTGCGATTATTGTACACTGTTACCATATTGTAATTTATTATGAGAAGTTGCGGGTAGAAATGCGCTGCATTTTCTGTTGACAGTTTGGCCAAAATGTCACATCTTGCGAGACAGAATGATACATAGATGGGCAAAATGCGCCGAAAATATTGGTGTAAACGTCAGGTTCTATTTTGTAATGTAGAAAAAATGTAAACAAAAACAGCATCTTGTGTGCTAATAAAAAATGATTAACGGTTGTTGCGCGGTTGGCATACAAGTTGATGTTTACGAAATCGACAAGGCAAATAGAATTAAAATAAATTAATCAAAAGCGCGGAAATTGGCCTCGGTAATAGCGCAAAGCGCTACGAACATATCGCGCATCACAAAAATAGGGGGGGTTATGGGAAAAGAAGCTGCACTTCGTGACGGGGTATCACGAAGGGATTTCATGAAGACCTGTATTGCGGCTACGGCCATCATGGGATTGCCGTACAGCATGCACACCAAAGTGGCCGAAGCGGCCCAGAGGGCCGGCCGGCCGCCGGTCATCTGGCTCCATTTCCAGGAGTGCACCGGTTGTTCCGAGTCGCTGCTCCGATCCGGCCATCCGACGATTTCCGAACTGATCCTCGACATGATTTCGCTCGACTACCATGAGACGCTGATGATCGGTTCGGGCCATCAGGCCGAAAAATCGCTCCATGACTCGATGAAGGCCAATCATGGCAAGTACATCTTGGTGGTTGAAGGGGCGATCCCGACCAAGGAAAACGGCATCTACTGCAAAGTCGGCGGCAAGACCGCCCTCGAATCGCTGACCACCGCCGCCGACGGCGCCGCCGCGATCATTGCCATCGGCACCTGCGCCGCCTACGGCGGCATCCAGTCCTCTCCGCCCAACCCGACCGGGGCCGTCGGCGTCCGCGACATCATCAAGGGGAAACCGATCATCAACATTCCCGGCTGTCCGCCGAACCCTTACAACTTCCTCTCCACCGTCCTCTACTACCTGACCTTCAACAAGATTCCCGATCTCGACGCCCTCGGCCGGCCGAAATTCGCCTACGGCCGGAAGATTCACGAGCACTGCGAGCGGCGGCCCCATTTCGACGCTGGCCGCTTTGCCTTGGCCTATGGCGACAAGACCCACGCCGAAGGGTATTGCCTGTACAAGCTCGGCTGTAAGGGGCCGGCAACCTTTGCCAACTGCTCCGTCACCCGCTTCAACGATGTCGGGGTCTGGCCGGTTTCCGTCGGCCATCCCTGTATCGGCTGCACCGAGCCGGACATCCTCTTCAAGAAGCCGATCGCCGAAAAGCTGCAGATTCATCTGCCGACTCCGCCCGATACCTACGCCCCGGCCGACCTGGCCCAGAAAGGTCCCGGCGTGAGCCCGCTGGCCACCGGCGTGGTGGGGCTTGCCGGCGGCGCAGCCCTCGGTGCCGGCGCGATGCTGGCGAAGAAATTGCCGAACGGCGAGGAGGAGCACCATGAGAAGTCAGAGTAGGCGTGATTTCCTCAAGCTGCTGGGGCTGACCGGTGCCGCCTGCCTGGCGGGGACCGGCACCCTCAGTGCGGCCGAAGGGCCGGCCGGCAGCGAGACCGCCATCGCCATGCTTTACGACGCCACCAAGTGCGTCGGCTGCAAGGCATGCATGACCGCCTGCAAGCGGGTGAACTTCGACCAGAACAATCTCTCCTACGAGCATCTCGGCTCCGACAAGGATCAGCTCTGGGACGCGCCGCTCGATCTCTCCGGCAATACCCGGACGGTGATCAAGCTCTACAAGGAGTCGCCTACCCGCTGGTCCTACGTCAAGCATTCGTGCATGCACTGCACCAAGCCGGGCTGCGTCTCGGCCTGCCCGGTCAAGGCGATGACCAAGGATTCGGTGACCGGCGTCGTCTCGTACAACAAGAATGCCTGCATCGGCTGCCGCTACTGTCAGGTGGCCTGCCCGTACGGTATCCCCCGCTTCCAGTGGGACAAGGCAATTCCACAGATCGTCAAGTGCGATTTCTGCAAGGAGACGAACCTCAAGGAGAAGGGGGTCCCGGCCTGCGCCGAAACCTGCCCGGCCGGAGCCATCACCTACGGCAAACGGAAAGATCTGCTCGTCGAAGCCCACCGGCGGATCGAGGAAAGCCCCGACCGCTATATCCCCAAGGTTTACGGCGAGAAGGAAGTCGGCGGCGCCAACCATCTCTACCTGGCGGCCTTTCCTTTCAACAAGCTCGGCTTGCCGGATTTGAAGGAAGCTTCGCCGGCGGAGTTTTCCGAGCATATCCAGCACACCATCTACAAGGGGTTTATCGCCCCGGTCGCCCTCTACGGGGCACTGGCGGTCATCGCCATGAAGAACAAGAAGGGCCAGGAAAAACTCGGCCATGGGGAGGACGATTAATATGGGATCCCATCATGACGAATATCAGGTCCAGCGCGGGAAGATCCTGACCAAGCCGTTTTTCGTCCTGCTCGCCCTGGTGGTGATCGGCTTCTCGCTGATCGCCTACCGCTTCTTCGCCGGCGTCGGGGCGGTAACCGGCCTCTCCGACGGCTACCCGTGGGGGATCTGGATCGCCTACGACGTTGCCACCGGCACCGCCTTCGCCTGCGGCGGCTATGCCCTGGCGCTGCTCATCTACATCATGAACCGCTGGAAGTACCATCCGCTGATCCGTTCCGCCATCCTGACCAGCGTCTTCGGTTACTGCCTGGCCGGCTTCTCGGTCATGGTCGACCTCGGCCGCTACTGGAACGCCTACGGCTTCTTCCTGCCGCAGCGCTGGCAGGGGAATTCGGTGATGTTCGAGGTCGCCCTCTGCGTCATGTCCTATTCGATGGTGCTGATCATCGAGTTCCTGCCGGCGGTGCTCTACACTCTGGAACACAGCAAGTGGCGGCGGGTGCGGGAATGGGCCAACTGGCTCCATCCCCGGCTGATCCCGGATACCGAGACCCTGCAAAGCGGGCTGAACGCCGTTAGCAAGGTCGCCGGCCATGTCCAGATTCGCCTCGACAAGATACTGATTTTCTTCATCGTCCTGGGGATGACCCTGCCGTCCATGCACCAGTCCTCGCTCGGCTCGATGATGATCATTGCCGGCGACAAGCTCTCGCCGCTTTGGCGGACCGGCTTCCTGCCGCTCTTGTTCCTGCTCAACTGCATTTTCATCGGCTACGCCACGGTTATGTTCGAGTCGATCCTCTCGTCCTACGGCTTCAAGCGCAAGTTCGAGGTCCACGAGCTGGCCGGGATCGCCCGGATCGTCCCCTGGATCGCCGGCATCTGGATGACCGTCCGTTTCGGCGATCTCCTCTGGCGGCAGCAGCTGCCGAACATCTTCGCCTTCGATCTCAACTCCTGCTTCTTCCTTCTGGAAGTGGCGCTGATCGGTGGCGGCGGGTTCCTCCTCCTCTCGAACAAGAACCGCCATTCGCCGCGGCTGCTCTTCGTCTCGGCGGCGCTCCTGATGCTCGGCGGCGGGCTTTACCGGTTCAACGTCTACCTGATCGGTTTCAACCCGGGCCCCGGCTGGTCCTACTTCCCGTCGACCGCCGAGTTCCTGATCACCGCCGGCATCATCGCCCTGGAAATCCTCGGCTACATGGTGCTGGTGAAGATCTTCCCGGTCATGCCGAATCCGAAGAAACATTACGAAGTCGAAGAGCAGGAAGCGCTGCATCCCGTCGGCGATGCCGTCCCCGGCAACGTGTATGCCGGCAAGTAACGATAACCGGGCGCCGGCCGGCAGGGGGCTCCCCGCCTTGCCGGCGCCACGAGCCAATTGCCTATAATTTACGGAGGATTGAATGTCTAAGAGAATAACCCTGGACCCTATTACCCGTATCGAGGGTCACCTGAGAGTCGATGTCGAAGTCAACGGCGGCCAGGTCAGCAAGGCCTGGTCATCGGCCCAGATGTGGCGCGGGATCGAAGTGATCCTCAAAGGGCGCGATCCGCAGGACGCCTGGTCCTATGCCCAGCGGTTCTGCGGCGTTTGCACCACCGTTCATGCCATCTCCTCGATCCGCTCGGTGGAGAACGCCCTCAACGTGGAAGTGCCGCTCAACGCCCAGTACATCCGCAACATCATGATCGCCCAGCACTCGGTACAGGACCACATCGTCCACTTCTATCACCTCTCCGCCCTCGACTGGGTCGACATCGTCTCGGCGCTGAAGGCCGACCCGAAGAAGACCGCCTCGATCGCTCAGAGCATCTCCGATTGGCCGGGGAACAGCGAGAAGGAGTTCAAGGCGGTGCAGGACAAGCTGAAGAAGTTCGTCGAAGGGGGCCAGCTCGGCATCTTCGCCTCCGGCTACTGGGGGCACCCGGCGATGAAACTGCCGCCCGAAGTCAACCTGCTGGCGGTGGCCCACTACCTGAAGGCCCTCGACTACCAGCGGAAGGCGGCCCAGGCGGTGGCCATCCTCGGCGGCAAGAACCCGCACATCCAGAACCTGGTGGTCGGCGGCGTCGCTACTGCGGTCAACATGGATAACCTCGCCACTCTCAACATGGAGCGGATCGCCTACCTGAAGGAGCTGATGACCGAAACCCGCGACTTCGTCCAGAAGGTCTACTACCCCGACCTGGTCGCCATCGGCTCTTTCTACCGCGACTGGTTCCGCCACGGCGCCGGGGTCACCAACTACCTGGCGGTGCCGGAATTCGCCGAGGATACCCGGAACACCAAGTTCGCCCTGAACGGCGGGATCATCTACAACGGCGACCTTGCCACCTTCAAGCCGATCAACGACCACCAGGACCAGGCCCTGATCCAGGGGATCACCGAAGGGGTCGCCCACGCCTGGTACGAAGGGGCGGACTCGCTCCACCCGTGGGACGGCGAGACCAAGCCCGAGTACACCGATTTCCAGGAGAACGGCAAATACAGCTGGTGCAAGTCGCCGCGCTTCAACGGCAAGGCGATGCAGGTCGGCCCGCCGGCCCAGATTCTCGCCTCCTACGCCGCCGGCAACCCGCTGGTCAAGAAGGTGGTCGACGCCACCAACGCCAAGCTCGGCATCGGCCTCAAGGAGTACCACTCCACCATGGGCCGGCTCGTGGCCCGCGGCCTGCGTGCCCACGTCATGGCCGACCTGTCGCTGACCTACCTCGACAAGCTGGTCGACAACATCGGCAAGGGGGACACCGCCTACGCCAACAACACCGAGATCCCGAGCGGCGAGTACAAGGGGGTCGGCTTCCATGAGGCGCCCCGCGGCACCCTGTCCCACTGGATGGTGATCGACAAGAAGAAGATCAAGAACTACCAGGCGGTGGTCCCCTCCACCTGGAATGCGTCGCCGCGCGACGAACATGGCCAGCCCGGTCCCTACGAGGCGAGCCTGGTCGGCAACCCGGTGGCGATGGCCGACCAGCCCCTCGAAGTGCTCCGGACGGTCCACTCCTTCGACCCGTGCATCGCCTGCGCCGTCCATACCATCGATCCGGCCGGCAAGGAAATCACCAAGGTGAAGGTCCTGTAGGATAACCGAAATGCCGGGGCGGGTCCCAGACCCGCCCCGACGAGGAAGATAACATGAAAACCCTGATTTTCGGCGCCGGCAACCTGATCCTCTCCGACGAGGGGTTCGGCGTCCACTGCATCAACTATCTGGCCGAGCGGTACCAGTTCCCCGAGGAGATCGAGCTGTACGACGGCGGCACCCTGGGCATCATGGTCACCCACAAGATCGAGGAGGCCGAGCGGGTCTTCATCGTCGATACCGTCGATACCGCCGGCGAACCGGGCGATATCTTCCGCTACGAGAAAGACGACATCATGCTCAACCGGCTGCCGGTCAAACTGTCGCCGCACCAGATCGGCATCCAGGAGATGCTCTTCATCAGCGAGTTGCGGGGCGGTTGCCCGGCCAACGTCAGCCTGGTCGGGGTGATCCCGGCGACCCTCGATCCGGGGAACGAACTCTCGCCGCCGTTGTGCGACAAGCTGCCCCGGGTGGCCGGGCTGATCGTCGACGAGTTGCGGGGGCTGGGTTACGAGATCCGCGAGAAACAGCAGAACGTGCTCCACTGAACGGAGCACCAACCGCCGGGGCGACCCGGTTAAGGAGTGAACGTAATGTTTGGATTTGGCATGCCTGAAATGATAATCGTCCTGGTGATTGCCCTGGTGGTGGTCGGACCGTCCAAGCTTCCCCAGCTCGGCCAGTCCCTTGGCACCAGCATCAAGAACTTCAAGAAGGGGATGAACGAGGACGACGTCAAAATCATCGAGAAGACCAAGGAAGCGTAAGACGGGCGGCCGGCCTCCGGTGCCGGCGGGGAGGTGGCAGATGGTAACGATCTTTGGCGGCGGGATGGCGTTGTTGCTGCTCGGGCTGGTGCGGATAACGGTGCCGCTGGCATCGGTCGACTGCTTCGATATCCTTTGGCCGGCGGCGGTTGCGGTCTACGGGCTGGTTTACCTGGAGCGGCTGCGGGCCGGACTGCGGTACCGGAAACTCCGCCTGCGGGTGTCCGGCGAAGTCTGAACCGGCCTCCTCTCACCTGCCGGCGGGCAACAGGGAAGCGCGGGTACCATTCTCCACTCGGGAGACGGTGATCCGCGCTTTCGTTTATGCGCCGACCCGATTATTGCGCATTTCCTATCTTCTCCCGTTCCATCCTCTTCCCAGCCCTCTCCCATCGAGGGCGAGGGCGTTCAGTGATCGGCGTCGCCGATGGTCGTCCGGATCACCCCGACGATCGTTTCGCGGCTGAACGGCTTTGGCAGGAAGTGACTGGCGCCGCCGTCGTAAGCGGCGCAGGCGACGTCGTTGCAGGCGTAGGCGGTCATCATCACCACCGGCAGGGCGGGGCGCAGCTCCTTGACCCGGCGGAGGAACTGCAGCCCGTCACCGTCGGGCAGCCGCATATCCTGGAGGAGCAGGCTGGCATCGCCCGGCTCGCCGCCGGCGAGCCGCCGCAGCAGGCTGGTCCCGTCGGCAAAGGTCTCGACCGCCAGGCCGAGCGCTTCAAGCATCTTTTTCAGGTAGCGGAGCATTCCTTCCTCATCGTCGCAGATCAGGACGATCTTCCGTGGCATGGCTATCCTCCTTGACTCGTGCCGTAACGATACAATCGGGACAAAACGCTACACCCGGGGTTGGCGGCCACCGGCGCGGCGCCGCCTGCCGCGGCCGCATGGCAGCGGCGATTGCGCGGCGGTACCGCTCGATTTCGGTTGCTGCCGGTTAAAAAATATCAATAATTATGCCAAGATGAGTATACGGTGGGCCGGGCGGCGCTTGCCGCACAGGGCGCAAAAAAGCCCCGCCGGTCGAACCGGCGGGGCTGGACAACGCCCGGGGAGGGGCTATTTGGCGGGCGCGGTTTCGTTAAGTTTCTTCAGGACCGCGTCGGTAATGTCCTTGAGTTCCACCCCGTCGCCGAGGTAGAGCAGTTCCTGTTTCGGCAGGACCACCGCCAGGCCGTTGGCTTTGCCATAGGCTTCGACAATCTTTTCCACCGACTTGAGGATGGCGGCGGTCAACTCCCGGTCTTTGGCCCGCATCTCTTTTTCGGCATTCTGGACGAATTTCTGGTACTCCTCGATCTTCTTCTGGAAACCGCGCGCCTTGGCTTCCCGCTCCTTCGGCGACAGGGACGGAAGTTGGGCCCTGATCTCTTCCTTGAGTTTTTCCAGCTTCTTCTCCCGGCCGGTGATCTGGGCGCGGATTTTCTCGGTCTTATCTTTCATCTGCTGCATCGCAGCCTTGCCGGGCTTGGATTCGCCGCCGATCTTCGCCATGTCGACGTAGCCGACGATGACGGCGTGACCGGCCGGCGGCACGGTCGCCGGCGTGGCGGTCGCGGCCGGCGCGACGGCGGGGGCGGTCGGTGTGGCGCTAGGCGGGGCCGGCTTGGCGGCTTCCGGCGCCGGGGTCGCGGCCGGTGCCGGCGGAGCGGCGGACTGGTCGGCGGCCAGCACCGGCGCGGCGGTGATGAGCGCCAGGGCGCAAACGGTTGGCAACAAAGCGGTGCGGATGTTTTTCATGGGTGGTCTCGTCCTTTCGGCAGGGTAACCCTGCGGGGGGAGATTGCTGAACTGGCAGGATACCCCTTTTACCCTGATTGCGCAACCCGGCAGTCGTTCACCGCTACGGCGCCGGGGCAAAGAGTGCCGCCGGCAGCCCGGGATTGACTTCCAGGCTGCTGAGGGTGATTTCCGACAGTTTCAGCGTGCCGGCGTAATTGGTCAGCCGCCGGGGAAAGAGGACCCCGGCGGCCGGGCGGTAGTCGCCGTACTCGGTGGCCAGCTCGCTGCTTCCCATCATCCCCATGGCGAAATCGGCGCTCACCCGGGCGATCAGGAAGGTGGCCGGGTCGACGTAGACCCTGATCTGCGGCGATCCCGGCGGATCGACCAGTAGCAGCGCCAGCTCCCGCTCGCCCAGCGTGACCCGGCCGCCGTAGCTGACCGGGAACGAGTGGTGGGCAAAGGCCATCGGCAGGTCGAGGTAGCTGTACTGGTAGACCATCGACTGGAGGAGGACCGGTTGGGCCTTCACCAGCTGCCGGCCCGTCCCCTGCCAGCCGCGGCTGCCGTCGAGCAGGCGCACCTCGCCCCCCTGGTCGGGCATGATCTCGATCCGCAGCCGGCGCTGCCGGGCAAAATAGCGGCCGTAGGCGCCGCGGTTGCCGTTGAGGAAATCGACGATCTCTCCCCGGGCGGCCACCGCCTCGACCCGGGCCACTGCCGCTTCGCCGCCGTAAGCCTTGAGCATCCCGGCAATCAGGTCGGCCAGCTGCCGGTCGTTCCCCTCCGCCGCCCGGCCCGGCGCGGCCGTCAGTAGCAGGGCGATCATCACCAGTACCGTGCGGATCATTGCGGTCAGTCGCATTGTCAAACCTCCTCGTGCCGGTTGTCGTTCCCCTAGAGGATACCACAGCTCGGGGCATTTGCCTTGCCGGCCCGCTCCGCCGGTCCGATTCCGGCGGGAGGGAAAAACCGGTTGACGGTGGCGGCGGAAAGACGTTATAAGGAAACTTATAACTACGAAAATAGTTTCCAAAGTATTTGGAGGTAGGGACATGAAAGGTGATGAAGCCGTGGCCCGCGAGCGGATCGTCGGCCGGGCCAGCGAGGAGTTTTTCAGCCGCGGCTTTGCCCGGGTCAGCATGGACGAACTGGCCCGGCAGCTGCGGATGAGCAAGAAGACGATCTACCGGTATTTCCCGACCAAGGATGACCTGATCCGGGCGGTGTTCCGGGCGAAGACGGCGCGGATTCACCAGCTGTTCCAGGAGACGGTGGCCAGCCGGGCCGATTTCGCCGACAAGCTCTACCGGCTCTGGATTGCCGCGGGGAAGGAGCTGACGGAGCTCGGGCAGCAGTTCCAGGCCGATCTGCGCGCCTTCACTCCTGCCCTCGCCCGCGAGCTGGAAACGTTCCGCCGGGAGGAGATCAACCGGAACTTTCACCTGCTGATCGAACACGGCATCGCCGAGGGGGCGTTGCGCCGGGACATCAACGTCGAGGTGCTGGTGCAGATCTACATCAGCGCCATCATGGGGGTCATCACCCCCGAAACACTCGCCACCCTGTCGGTGAGCATCGATCAGGCGTTCCGGACGATCCTCGACGTAATCTTCGACGGCATCCTGGCCGACGGCGCGCGGCCCGGCTTCCGGACGCAGCTGCGGGACGCCGCGCCCCGTGCCTAGCAATTCCCTCTTCAGTCAAGGAGCGGTGCCGATACTGCCCATGGCCGCCGGCTACCACGCCCGGCGGAAGCAGATCATCGACCGTACGGTCAACCGGCGGCTGCCGGAGCTGTCGCCCAACACCGCCCTGCCTGCCTGTCAACCCTGACCATCCCACTCTTCATTGCCCGCAGCCAGCCGGCCGTCGGCGAAGGCCTGCAGGACGGCGAGGGCCGTCGCCGCGCTGTCGCACCTGCCGTGGATGAAGGTTACCAGTTCATCCACCGGCAGCGGCGGGGAGAACAGGTACCCCTGGCCGAGAATGCAGCCGTTGCGCATCAGGAAGTCGAGCTGTGCCGCGTTTTCGACCCCCTCGGCGATTACTTCCAGCCCCATGGTTCGGGCGAGGAAGATCACCGCGCCGGTGATCGCCGCGTCGTTGGCGTTGGTCGCCACGTCCCGGACGAAGGAGCGGTCGATCTTTAGCCGGGAGATCGGCAGGTGCTTGAGGTGGCTGAGCGACGAATAGCCGGTGCCGAAGTCGTCGATGGCGATCCGCACCCCCATCCGCCGCAGCTCGCTGAGGATCGCCAGGGCGGCGTCGAGATCGTGCATGATCATGCTTTCGGTGATCTCGATCTCCAGCAGCCGGGGGGGGAGGCCGGTCTCGTGAAGAGTCCGGGCGATGGTGTCGACTAGGTCGGTCTTGACGAACTGGCGGCTCGAAACGTTCACCGCTACCGGCACTGCCGTCCCGCAGTGCTGCTGCAGCTCTTTCAGCTGGCGGCAGGCGGTGCGCAGCACCCATTCGCCGATCGGCACGATCAGGCCGCAGTCCTCGGCGATCGGGATGATTTCGCCGGGAAGGACCAACCCCCGTGTCGGGTGCTGCCAGCGGAGCAGCGCCTCCATGCCGATCAGCTCACCGGTGGCCAGGTCGACCTGGGGCTGGTAGAAGAGCCGCAGTTCGCCCGCCCTGAGCGATTTGTGCAACGAGCTCTCCATCACCAGCAGTTCGTGGGCCCGGGCGTTCATCCGGTGCTCGTAGAGCTGGTAACAGTTTCCGCCCAGCCCCTTGGCCCGGTACATGGCGGTGTCGGCGCACTTGAGGAGCGTCTCGGCGTCGCTGCCGTCCACCGGATAGACGCTGATGCCGATGCTGGCGGTAACGAACAGCTGCTGGCCGTCGAGCTGGGTTTCGGCCGCCAGGCTTTCGAGCGTCTTCCGCGCCATCACGGCGATGAAACGGAAATCCTCGATCTGTTCGAGGACCAGGATGAACTCGTCGCCGCCGAACCGGCCGAGGGTGTCGGAACGGCGGACGAACGACTTCAGTCGCCTGGCCATTTCCCGGAGCAGCCGGTCGCCGGCCTCGTGGCCGAGCGTTTCGTTGATCTTCTTGAAACGGTCCAGGTCCATGAAGAGGAGGGCGACGGTCTTGCCGGAGCGGCTGCTCCGCTCGATGGCGTGTTCCAGCCGGTCTCTGAGCAACAGCCGGTTCGGCAGGCCGGTCAACGGGTCGTATTGGGAGAGACGGGTCAGCCGCTTCTCGTTCTGCAGCAGCTTGGCCTTGATCTGGCGCCGTTCGCTGATTGCGTTGACCAGTTCCTCGCTCTTCTCCATCAACGCGTTGGTTCGCTCTTCGACCAGTTCCTCCAGGTGGTTGCGGTAGCGGGCCAGCTCGTCTTCCGCCCGCCGTCGTTCCCCCACCTCCCGGGCCAGTCGTTTGTTGGTCACCAGCATCACCAGGGCGGCGGAGAGGACCAGCACGCAGATCGATGCCGCCAGCCGGACCCCCCAGTGGTTCCAGGAAAAGCGGGGCGGGTTGGGGTCGTAGAGGAAGCCGGTCAGCGAATGGTCGGGCGAGATCATGCCGAGGCTCGCGTAGGTGTCGCCGATGTGCCGCCAACGGTCCGGGTTGTTGTGCCCGAGCTCGACGATGTCATGGAGTGTCAGCTGCTTGATAATCATGGCCTGGCGGGCGAGGTACGCCCGGTCCCGGCCCCGTTCGGTGCTGGCTCGCCGGACCAGCCGTTCGATCAGTTCGTCGGGGTGGTTGAGGGCGTATTCCCAACCGGCGATGCTTGCCCGGCGAAAGGCGGCGACCCGCTCCGGATGCTCTTTCAGCTCCTGGTGGGAGGTGAAGATGACGTTGCCGTAGAAGTCGATCCCGTAGTGGCCGGGGGTGATGATGTTGAAGCGGCTTCGCTCCCGGTCGATGGCGGGGAGTTCATTGACCTGGCAGGCGACAATGGCGTCGGCCCGGCCGCTGGTCAGGTCGTCGATGGTGCCGGGACGGGGGATGCGCCGGACCAGTACCGGGGAGATTCCTTCATTATGGAGCATGGCCAGGGCTTCGGCGGAAGTTTCCGGGGTGCCGGTCATGATCCGCCGTCCCGCCAGGTCGTGCGGTTTGGTGATGCCTGACTCGCGCAGGGAGACGATGACGAAGGGGGATTTCTGGAAGAGCGGGGCAACCACCACCAGCGGCTTGCCGGTGACCCGGTAATAGAGGAGCGCCGAGGTGGAGACGCCGTATTGGGCGTGGCCGGCCATTACCTGGCTCACCGGCCGGCCGGGCAGCCCTTCGCGGATGACGACGTTCAGCCCCTCCCGGGCGTAGAACCCCTTCTCCGCGGCGGCGACGAAGCCGGCGGCGCTGAACTGGTACGGCCACGGCAGCTGGAGGACGACCGTCTCGCCGGCCGGGGTTGGCCGGGCGGCCGACCGGGGCGGAAAAGCCCAGCTTCCGGCCAGGAGGACGAGGACGATAATGAGAATGGGGCGGCGCAGCATAGGCATCACAGTGCGAATCGAGAGAAAATTGCAGAGCCTATCGGAACGAAGCCGTTATTCTAGCATTATTTTGTGTTAATTACAGCTGTTTTATTGACCGGATTGGCGAACAAGAAAAGGCGTCAATGGTTGCGGCCGGTTAGCGGGGCGGCCGGCCGGGAAGTTCGATCCGGCACTCGTCGCTCTCCTCCTCGGAGAAGAACTCGAAGGTGCCGGCTACGACGTCGGCAATCCGCTGCTTGCCGATGATCCCTCGCACCCGGTCCACGGTCAGCGGCGTTCCCGGGTCGGTCACCAGCGCCACCGAGGCGCCGGCGGCGCGCATCCGGGCCATCACGTCGAAGAGGGTCGCCTGGCCGCCGATGACGATATAGTCCTGCTGGACCAGGTCGGCCATGGTCGTCCGCAGCCCGGCCCGGCAGAGCACTTCGAGGGCCGATTCCTTGGCGACGATGCCGGTCACCGTCTCGCCGTCGGTCACCAGGTACCAGTCGACCGCCGGATGCTCGGCGGTGAGGCGGGCGAACTGGACCAGGTTGGCGGCGGCGGCGACGGGGAGCAGCCGCCGCTCCATCACTTCCCGGGCGCGCTGCAGGCGGTGGACGTTGGTGTGGAACGCTTCCGGCATGAAGTGGCCGCGGCGGGCCAGTTTGAGGGTGTAAATGCTCTCCCGGCAGAGTATCGTCCGGACCGCGTAGCTGATGGCGACGGTGAGGGTGATCGGGATGGCGACGCTGTAGTCGAGGGTCATTTCCAGCACCATGACGATCGCGGCGATGGCGGCGCCGGTGGAGCCGCCGACCATCCCCGCCATGCCGGCGACGGCGAAGGCGGGCGGGCTGATCTCCAGTCCCGGTAGGAAGTAGTGCAGGATCACCCCGTAGGCGCCCCCCATCGTTGCGCCGAGAAACAGGGCCGGCGAGAAGATCCCGCCGGAGGCCCCCGAGCCGAGGGCCAGGGCGGTGGCGAGGAGCTTGAGCACGAAGAGTATCACCAGCAGCCCCGGGCGGTTGAGGTCGCCGATCAGGATCGACTGGACCGTCGAGTAGCCGACCCCTTCGACGTAGTAGTGGCCGGTGGTGAGGAGCAGCAGGTAGAGGAGGATGCCGACCGGCAGCATGCCGAGCATGTGCCGGAGGTAGTAGTTGTTGGGGACCAGCCGGGCGAAAAGGTCCTCGCAGTCGTAGATCGAACGGATGTAGACGGCGGACATCGCCCCCGCCAGCAGTCCCAGCCCGAGATAGGTCAGGAGCACCAGCGGGTTGGTGAGGTGGAAATAGGGGACCTCGAAGGCCGGGATGACGAAGGAGGGGTGGACGCCGAAGAAGAGCCGGCCGACATAGGTGGCGGTGGCGGTGGCGATGGCGACCGGCACCAGCGTCTTGACGCTCACCTCGTGGAGCAGTATTTCCATGGCGAACAGCACCCCGCCGAGCGGGGTGTTGAAGGTGGCGGCGATCCCGCCGCCGGCGCCGGCGGCGATCATGGTGATCCGCTGCCAGACCGGCAGTTCGAGCAGCTGGGCGATGGTCGAGCCGAAGGCCGAGCCGATCTGGATGATCGGCCCTTCGCGTCCTACCGAGCCGCCGCTGCCGATCGACAGCGCCGAGGCGAGCGACTTGATCACCGCCACCACCGGCCGGATGAACCCTTTGTTGTAGTAGATGGCGTCCATCACCTCCGGGACGCCGTGCCCGCGTGTTTCCGGGGCGAAGCGGCTGACCAGGAAGGCGACGCAGGCGGCGCCGATCACCGGGACGAGGATCACCAGCGGTCCCCAGGGGCTGGCCGGGGTGTGGATGTTGGCATCGTAACTGAAGGAGAAGCTGCCGAGGAACAGCAGATTGTGGAACAGGGCGATCAGCGCCCGGAAAAGGACCGCGCCGAGGCTGGCGATCACGCCGACCAGCACCGACAGGGCGATCAGGCCCAGGGTGCTGAGCGGTTTGCAGGGCTTGGCGGCAGGGGGCATGGGTTCCGCTCCGTGAGGGGTGAATTCATGCCGGCGCGGCATCAGGTCCAAGCTTAGCACAGTTTCTCGCCGGCGGCAGCACTTTTGCCGGCCGCCGGCGTCGTCCGTTCCGTCAGGCGCCGTTGAGCACCCGCTCGAAGTCGGCCACCAGGTCGTCCAGGTCCTCCAGCCCCACCGACAGCCGGACCAGGGTGTCGGTGATCCCCCGTGCCGCCCGCTCCGCCGGCGGCATGGCGGCGTGGGACATCTTCGCCGGGTAGGAGATGATGCTCTCGACGCCGCCGAGGCTGACGGCGAAGGCGGCAAGCTCCAGCCGCTCCAGGAGGGTCCGGGTCAGTTCCGGGGTAGCGAGGGTGAAGGAGAGGACCGCCCCCGGCCCGGCGCTCTGTTCGCTGTGGACCCGGTGCCCCGGATGGTCCGCCAGCCCCGGGTAGTGGACGGCGGTCACCGCCGGCTGCCGCTGCAGCCATTCCGCCAGCGCCCGGGCGTTCTTCTGGCTCTCCTCCAGCCGCACCTTGAGGGTCTTCAGACCGCGCAGCACCAGCCAGGAGTCCTGGGGGCCGAGTACCGCGCCGAAGGCGTTCTGGACGAACTTGAGCCGCTTGCCGAGCTCCTCGTCGCGGGTGACGGCGAAACCGCAGAGGACGTCGCTGTGGCCGTTGAGGAACTTGGTGCCGCTGTGGAGAACGATGTCGCAGCCGAGCTCCAGCGGCCGCTGCAGGTAGGGGGTCATGAAGGTGTTGTCCACCAGGGTCAGCAGGCCGTGCTCCCGGGCCAGCGCCGCCGCCCCCCGCAGGTCGGTGACCTTGAGGAGCGGGTTGGACGGCGTTTCCAGGTAGAGCCCCCGGCTGCTCGGCCGGATGGCGGCGCGGATGGCGGCGAGATCGGTGGTGTCGACGAAGGTCGTCTCGATGCCGAGCCGCTGGAAGAGGGTGGTCAGCACCCGGAAGGCGCCGCCGTAGACATCCTCGCAGACGACCAGGTGGTCGCCGGAGGAGAAGAGAAGCAGCGCCGAGGAGATTGCTGCCATCCCCGAGGCGAAGGCAAAGCCGCGGCTCCCCCCCTCCAGGGCGGCGATGGTTTCTTCCAGTGCCTCGCGGGTCGGGTTGCCGGAGCGGGAGTAGTCGTACCGGCCGAAGTGGTCGACCGACTCTTGGCGGAAGGTCGACGCCTGGTAGATCGGGATGCTGAGCGCCCCGGTGGTCGGGTCGACGGCGTGGCCGGAATGGATCAGCCGGGTGGCGATTTTCATGGCTGGGTCTCCTTGTGTTGGGTGGTCGGTGCGTCGCCGAAGGCCTGGGCCAGGTCGTCGAGCAGGTCGTCGACAGCCTCGATTCCCACCGACAGGCGGAGGAGGCGGTCGTCGATGCCGAGCCGCCGCCGGGTGGCCGGTTCGAGGTCGGCGTGGGTCTGGACCTCCGGGAAGGTGATCAGGCTCTCCACGCCGCCGAGGCTCTCGGCAAATGATATCAGGCGGGTCTTGAGGAGCAACTGTTCGACGAGCGCCGGCTCGCGGACGGTGAAAGCAATCATCGCTCCGAACCCCCTCGCCTGACGCCGGAGCAGCTCGTGGCCGGGGTGATCGGCCAGCCCCGGGTAGTAGACCCGCTCCACCTGCGGGTGGCGGGCGAGCCAGCGGGCGATGGCCAGGGCGTTCTCCTGCTGGCGGTCGAGGCGGACCGACAGGGTCTTCAGGCCGCGGATGGTCAGCCAGCAGTCCTGGGGGCCGAGCACCGCGCCGACGGCGTTCTGGTGGAACTTCAGCCGTTCGGCGAGCGCCGGGTCGCGGACTACCGCCAGGCCGCAGACCGTGTCGTTGTGGCCGGCGAGGTACTTGGTGCCGCTGTAGACGGCGATGTCCGCCCCGAGCGCCAGCGGCCGGAGCAGGTAGGGGGTGAGGAAGGTGTTGTCGACGATACAGAGCAGCCTCTGTTCCCGGCAGAGGCCGGCCAGGGCGGCGATGTCGGCCACCTTGAGCAGCGGGTTGGTCAGCGATTCGACGAACAGGCCGCGGGTGGTGGGGCGAAGCGCCGCCCGCACCGCCGCCGGGTCGCTGGTGTCGACGTAGCTGAATTCGAGGCCGTACTGGGGGAGAATCTGCTCGAACAGTCGGTAAGTGCCGCCGTAGAGGTCTTCGGTGACGATCAGGTGGTCCCCCTGGCTAAACAGCAGGAGCAGGGCGGCGATGGCCGCCATCCCCGAGGCGTAGGCAAAGCCGGCGGTGCCGCCGTCGAGGCGGGCGATCCCCTCCTCCAGCGCCTGGCGGGTCGGGTTCCCCGAGCGGCTGTAGTCGTAGCCGGTGCTCTGGCCGAGCCCTGGGTGGCGAAAGGTGGCGGTCTGGTAGATCGGCACGGTCACCGCGCCGGTGCGGGTGTCCCAGTCGAGGCCGATGTGGGCGGCCGTGGTTGCTGCATGCATGATGCACCTCCAAAAAAAAGTCCCCTGCCGGGGGTAATCGGAAGGGGACTCCTCTGGGGGTCCGTGCTTCCTTATCTCCCGGAACCCGCTGGTTCCGCAGGACTTGGCACCTTCCCCTGGCGGGGGGTTGCCGCGACGTCATCGGGCCTGTCCCTCGGTCGCTCTCGATAAGAAAATCGGTTTTGGTTGTGGTACTGCAGGTACTGCCGATGATTATTGTTTACCGCCACACTAATAAAAAGTCAACACCAAAAATTATTAACATGAACAGTATGTGCAGCTATTAAATAAATATATAGTTGACACATATGTTCGGTTAATGTTAATTGGTTACCATAGTAAATAGCTAAACAACTATCGCCGGCAAGGGAAAGGGCACACGTCATGGCACACATTTACGGGGACAATTCGCGATCGATCGGCAACACGCCGCTGATCCGGCTCAACCGGGTCACGGAGGGGGCGCGGGCGACGGTGCTCGCCAAGGTGGAGGGACGCAACCCCTCCTCTTCGGTGAAGTGCCGGATCGGCGCCAGCATGATCTGGGCCGCCGAAGCGCGCGGCGTGCTCCGGCCGGGAGTGGAGATCATTGAGCCGACCAGCGGCAACACCGGCATCGCCCTCGCCTACGTGGCCGCCGCCCGCGGCTACCGGCTGACCCTGACCATGCCGGAAACGATGAGCATCGAGCGGCGCCGGCTCCTGGCGGCCCTCGGCGCCAATCTGATCCTCACTCCCGGGGCGGAGGGGATGAAGGGGGCGGTGGCCCGGGCGGAGGCGCTCGCCGCCGCCGAGCCGGCGCGCTATTTTCTCCCCCAGCAGTTCCGCAATCCGGCTAATCCGGCGATCCACGAGCAGACCACCGGCCCGGAGATCTGGCAGGATACCGACGGCGCCATCGACGTGCTGGTGGCGGGGGTCGGCACCGGCGGGACGATCAGCGGCATCTCCCGCTACCTGAAGCGGACCCGGGGGAAACAGATCCTCTCGGTGGCGGTGGAGCCCAGGGAGAGCCCGGTGATCGGCCAGCGCCTTGCCGGCCGGGAGCTGCAGCCGGCGGCACACCGCATCCAGGGGATCGGTGCCGGCTTCATCCCGGAGAACCTCGACCTGACGCTGCTCGACCGGGTCGAGCCGGTGGAGAGCGGCGAAGCGATCGAGTTCGCCCGGCGGCTGGCGCGGGAAGAGGGGCTTTTGGTCGGCATCTCCAGCGGCGCTGCCGCGGCGGCGGCGGTCCGGCTGGCCCGGCGGGAGGAGTTCGCCGGCAAGACCATTGTCGTCATCCTGCCGGACGGGGCGGAGCGCTACCTCTCCACCCCTTTGTTCGAGGGGCTCTAGCCATGGCGACCACGGGAACGGCCTATCGGCTGGACGGCGTCTATCCCCAGCGGCAGGAGGGGTTTTTCATGCAGCGGATCAAGCTGCCGGCGGGGGTCCTCTCGGCCGAGCAGGCCCGGGCGGTGGCCGGGATCGCCGAGCGGTTCGGCCGCGGCGAGCTGCACCTCACCAGCCGCGGCAGCATCGAGATCCACTGGGTACGGGAACCGGCGCTGCCGGAGCTGAAACAGGCGCTGGCGGCGGTCGGCCTCACCTCGCGGGGGGCCTGCGGCGGGGCGGTGCGCGGGGTGAGCTGCGGCAGTCCGGCCGGGTATCCGCTGCTGGAGACCCTGGCGCGGCGGCTGCAGCGGCACTTTGCCGGCAATCCCCGCTTCGAGCGGCTGCCGAAGAAATTCAAGATCGGCCTCGAAGCCGACGAGCGGAGCGGGCGGCACCTGATCCAGGACGTGGGGCTGGTGCTGGCGCAGCAGGATGAGGGGGAGGGCCGCTACGACGTCTGGGTGGCCGGCGGGCTGGGGCGGGAGCCGCAGCCGGGCTTCCTCCTGGTGCCGGCGCTCACCGGGACGCGGCTGATCCCGCTCCTCGAAGCGATCATCCGGGTCTACGCCGCCCACACCCCGGCCGGCAAGCGGCTCAAGCACCTGGCCCGGGAACTGGGGCGGGAGGAGCTGGCGCGGCGGATCTTCGCCGAGCCGACGGCGACGGAGGAGTTGCCGCCGGTCGGCGGCCTGCCGGAGTACCTCCTGGCGCCCGGCGAGCGGTTGGAAGCCACCTGCTTCGCCGGCCGGCTCACTGCCGGCGAACTGCGCCGGCTGGCCGACTTTGCCGTCCGCTGGGCCGGCGGGGTGCTGACGGTGACCGGCGGCCAGAATATCGCCTTCGCCCTGGCGGCCGGCGTCGATGCCGCCGCGGCGCGGCAGGCGCTGGCCGGGGCCGGCTTTGCCGGCAGCGCGCCGGAAGAGCGGATCGCCTGCCGGGTCTGCCCCGGCAGCCACGAATGCCTGATGGGGCTCGCCCCGACCCGCGACCTGGCCCGGAGCATCCTGGCTGCGCTCGGCCCGGTCGCCGCCACCCTCGACTACGCGCTTTCCGGCTGCCCCAACTCCTGCAGCCAGCCCCAGCTGGCGGCGGTCGGCATCGTCACCGCCCGGCTGGCGGCGGGGGACGACGGCCGGCGCGTCCCGCGCTTCGATCTCTACCGGCGCACCGACGGCGGTCTCGGCCGGCGGGTCGCCGAACAGCTGTCGCTGGCGGAACTGGTGACGGCGCTGCGCCGGCTCGACCGGCACGACAGCGACCCCGAGGGAGAACCCGATGAAGCTGCACCTCGATCAGCACAAACTGCAGCGGCTGCTTGACCGGCCGCGGCCGGAAACCGCGGTCGACCGGCTGTACCGGGAGGGGAGTGTCTTCTTCGTCGGCGGGGCCCTGCCGGTCTACCAGACCCTGGAGACGATGCTGGCCAGCTTCTGCCTGGCGGCGACCGGTCTCTTCCACGTAAGCTTCGCCGGCGGAGACGGCTTCCGCCAGGGGGAGGAACTGGCCCGGCAGCTGAAGAAGAATTTTTCCGTCCGGCTGCTGGGGCGGCTCGCCGGGCCGCTGCCGGCGGAGGCCGGCCTGCGGGCCTACGCCGCCGGGGTCGACCTGCTCGACATTCCCTCCGGCGCCGCCGACACCGAGCCGGCGGTGTGGGAGGCGCTGCTCACGGCCCGGGAGGTCTTCCCCCGCTGGGGGGTGGCCTCGACCCTCCGGGGCGGGGCGCCGCCGGCGACGACCCGCCGCGCCATCGACCGGCTGCTGGCCGGGGGGATCGTGCCGCTCTTGACGCTCGACGCCGCCCCACCGGCGGAGCTGGCGCTCCTCTTCCGCCACCTCCTCACGGGCTGGGAACGGCACGGGGTGGCGCTGCCGCCGTACCTGCCGCTCCTCGACCTGACCACCCCGCTGGTCGCCGCGGCGCCGGCCGGCCGCTGGCGCGGGCTCCTCGAACGGCTCCGCGACCGGCAGCTCCTGGCGGCGGCGGATTGGCGCCGGCGGCTGCGGGTCAGCGGCGGCGACGCCTCCTTCGATTCGGCGGGGCTCTGATGGAGCGGCTCGCCATCGACAAACCGCTGAAGATCGACACCCGGCCCCTCTGGCTGATCGTCGTCGACCGGACCGCCCGCTACCAGGTGCTGACCCTCTTGGCGCTGGCGGAGGCGCTGCTGTTCCGCCTGGCGCCGCCGGCCGGGCTGAGCGTCGCCGGCTACCACGCGCTGCTTCTGTTCGGCGGGGCGGTTTTCCTCTGGGTCACCGGGCTGCTGCCGCTGGCGGTCACCGCCCTGCTGATCCTGGCGCTGCTGCCGCTCACCGGGGTGCTGGCGGCCCGGCAGACCTATGCCCTCTTCGGCAACGAGGCGCTCTTCTTCATCCTCGGCGCCTTCATCCTGGCGGCGGCCATGACCGGCACCGGCCTGGCGGCCCGGCTGGCCCGGGCGATGCTGCTCCGCTTCGGCCGCACGCCGCGGCGGCTGGCGCTGACCGTCTTCCTGCTCGCCGCCGGGCTCTCCTTCTGCATGAGCGAGCACGCGGTGGCGGCGATGCTCTTCCCGGTGGTGGCCGAGATCGCCGACAGCCTCGGCCTCAAGCCGGGGCGAAGCAGCTACGCCCGGCTCCTCTTCCTGGCCATTGCCTGGGGGTGCATCATCGGCGGCATCGCCACCTTCCTCGGCGGAGCGCGGGCGCCGCTGGCGGTGGGGCTCCTCCGGGAGAACAGCGGCCTCGACTTCACCTTTTTCGAGTGGACCGCCGCCGCGGCGCCGATCGTCGGGCCGCTGCTGGTCAGCGGCTTCCTGCTCCTGACGCGCTTCTTCCCGGTCGACGTCGCCAGCGTCGCCCCGGGGCTGCAGCAGCTCAATCGGAAACGGCTGGAGATGGGGAAGCTCGGCGGCAACGAACTCCTCACCGGCCTGGTGATGCTGGCGACCATCGGCGGCTGGGTGGTTTTCGGCCGGCGGTTCGGGCTGGCGAACATCGCCCTCCTGGCGGCGGCGCTCCTCTTCGCCTTCCGGGTCGTCTCCTGGCAGAAGATCGAGGAGTACGTCAACTGGGGGATCGTCCTGATGTACGGCGGTTCCATCGCCCTGGCGAGCGCCCTGCAACAGAGCGGTGCCGCCCTCTGGCTGGTCCGGAAGGGGCTGGCCGCCTTCACCCCGTCGCCGTTCGCGCTGGTGGCAGTCGTCTCGCTGGTGGCGATGCTCCTCACCGAGTGCATCAGCCATGCGGCGGTGGTGGCGATCCTGATGCCGATCGGCCTCGGCCTCGCCAAGGGGCTGGGGATCGACCCGCGGGTGCTCACCCTGGCCATCGCCCTGCCGGCGGGGCTCGCCTACTGCCTGCCGATGGGGACCCCGGCCACCGCCATCGTCTACGGTTCGGGCTACCTGAAGAGCCGGGACATCGTGATCCCCGGGGCCGCGATCATGGCGCTCTCCTGGCTCCTCTTCCTCGCCACGGCGTGGCTGGTCTGGCCGCTGCTCGGGCTCACCATCTGACGGGAAAGGGCCTGGTTCGCCCCGGCGGGGCCAAGCTTCGGCCGTGCCTGCCGGGACAAATATCCCTCTTTCCCGGGAGAAACGAACTGACAAGGAGTTACCGATGACCGACATCCTCGAACTTTCCGCCACCGCCACCCCTGCGGAGATCCTCCGCGCCGGGCTCGCCGCCGCCGGCGGGCCGGTGAAGCTGGCCTGCTCCTTCTCGGTGGAGGACGTGGTCCTGGTCGACCTGATCGCCGAACTGGGGCTGCCGATCGGCACCTTCGCCCTCGACACCGGTCGGCTCAACGAAGAGACCTACGAGGTGGCCGAGGCGCTGGCCGACCGCTACCGGCTCGCCATCGACTGGTACTTCCCCCGCCACGAGGCGGTGGAGGCGCTGGAGCGGGAGCGGGGGCCGTTCTCCTTCCGCCGGTCGCTGGCCGAGCGCCACCACTGCTGTCAGATCCGCAAGGTGGAACCGCTCGGCCGGGCGCTCCACGGCCTGGCCGGCTGGGTCACCGGGATGCGCCGCGAGCAGAGCGTTACCCGGAGCGGGCTGCGGGCGATCGAAATCGACACCGTCAATGGCGGCATCGTCAAGATCAACCCGCTCCTCGCCTGGGACGAGGCGCAGGTCTGGGCCTACGCCGAGAGCCGGCGGCTGCCGGTCAACCGCCTCCACCGTCAGGGGTACCGCTCCATCGGCTGCGCCCCCTGCACCCGGCCGGTCGCCCCCGGTGAGCATCCGCGGGCGGGGCGCTGGTGGTGGGAGGCGGCGGAGCATAAGGAATGCGGCCTCCACCGGCGGAGGTGAACCGCGCCTTTTCCGCCAGCTCGACGGAAGGCTTCGGGGCTCCGTGTGCGGCGTAGCGCTGCTACGCCTCCGTGTCGCTCCTCGACAGCCTTGATCTGACGAAAAAACGCGGTTCAGCCACCATCGGCTAACCCCCCTCCATGCCGACATGCCGCCCCCGTAGGGGCACCCCCCCGTGGATGCCCTGCAGGTGCGGGTGTCCTCGGCAATCACGGCGCCGGTTCCAACCGGGGCAGGCACGAGGGCCAGGGCAGGCACGGGGGCCTGCCCCTACGGATGAAATGCCGATGGGGCGGGCGGGACCGTAGGGGCGAAAAATTTTTCGCCCTTACGGCGTCAGAAGAAAGCCTCCCCTGACAAGGAGGTTTGGAAGGGGTTGAGGTTCGACGGCAGAAAATCCGACTAACAATGAAAGCACCACAAAAAACACCGCAAACATACCGGCCGTGGCGTGTGCGTCAGCTCAAGGCGCACACGCCGCGGCCGCAGGAGGCCCCATGTACGACCATCTCGACGAATTGGAAGCCCAATCCATCTACATCTTCCGCGAAGCGTACCGGAAGTTCGACAACCTCGCCATGCTCTACTCCATCGGCAAGGACTCGACCACCATGATCCACCTGGCGCGGAAGGCGTTCTTCGGCCGGATCCCCTTTCCGCTGGTCCACATCGATACCACCTACAAATACCCGGAGATGATCGCCTACCGGGACCGGATGGTTAGGGAGTGGGGGGCGGAGCTGATCGTCGGCCGGAACGAGGCGGCGCTGGCCGCCGGGACGGGGCCGGAGCAGGGACGGCTGGCCTGCTGCGCGAAGCTCAAGACCGAGGGGCTGGCCCAGCTGATCGACCGGCACGGTTTCCACGGCCTCTTCCTCGGCATCCGCCGCGACGAGGAGGGGAGCCGGGCCAAGGAGCGGGTCTTCTCCCCCCGCGACAAGAATTTCGAGTGGAGCTACAAGGACCAGCCCCCCGAGCTGTGGGACCAGTTCAACACCAGCTTCGCTCCCGGCACCCACGTCCGCGTCCACCCGATCCTCGGCTGGACCGAGCTGAACATCTGGGAGTACATCCGCCGCGAGGGGATCGAGCTCTGCCCGCTCTACTTCGCCCGGGACGGCAAGCGCTTCCGCTCTCTCGGCTGCATGCCGTGCACCCGGCCGATCGACTCCACCGCCGCCACGGTGGACGAGATCATCGCCGAGCTCAAGACGATCAAGGCGCCGGAGCGGGCCGGCCGGGCGCAGGATCAGGAGAATGCGTATGGGATGCAGAGGTTGCGCGCCAAAGGCTACATGTAGGGGGGAAACGTCCCCTTTTCCGCCCTGGCTGCGTAAGTCTTCGGGACCGCTTGTGCGACGTAGCGCTGCTACGTCTCCGCGCCGTCCCTTCGACAGCCTTGCCAGGACGAAAAATTGAACGTTTCCCCGGTCGGTGGTTGTTTGGAAAACCGGGTAACCCCCTACGCAGATGCTGGCGTCGATGGTGTTGGGGCTGGCCTTGCGTCTGCCCTGGTTTCACCGCCCTACGCCGACCAGGGGGCTTCGAAAATAATAGTAAAGGAACCCTTATGAACCAGCCCGAAACGTTGAAAATTGTGATCGTCGGCCATGTGGACCACGGCAAGTCGACCCTGATCGGCCGGCTCTTCTACGATACCGGGGCGATCCCCGAGAGCCGCTATGCGGAGATCGCTGCCACCTGCAAGGCGCAGGGGCGGGAGTTCGAGTTCGCCTACCTGATGGACGCCCTGGAGGAGGAGCGGGAACAGAATATCACCATCGATACCGCCGCCACCTTCTTCAGGACGGCCACACGCCCCTACGTGATCATCGATGCCCCGGGGCACAAGCAGTTCCTGAAGAATATGATCACTGGCGCCTCCTCGGCCGACGCGGCGATTCTTCTGGTGGACGGCGTCGAGGGGGTACGGGAGCAGACCCGCCGCCACGCCTACGTCCTCTCGCTCCTCGGCATCCGCCAGGTGGTGGTGGCGGTCAACAAGCTCGATATGGTCGGCTACGACCGGCAGCGCTTCCAGCAGGTGGAGAACGACATCCGCGCCTTCCTCCATTCGGTGGCCATCGTCCCCGCCCACGTCATCCCGATCTCCGCCCGGGCCGGGGAGAACATGGCCCGACGGCTCGGCGGTACCCCCTGGTACGACGGCCCGACGGTGCTGGAGGCCCTCGACACCTTCGAGAACGTCCGCGCCGACCGGAGCCTGCCGCTGCGGCTGCCGGTGCAGGACGTCTACACGTGGGACGGCAGGCGGATCTATGCCGGCCGGGTGGAAACCGGCGAAGTCCGCCGCGGCGACGAGGTGATCTTCCTCCCCTCCGGCAAGATCACCCGGATCAGGAGCGTCGAGAAGTGGGGCGCGCCGGCGCTGGAGGCTGCCGGCGCCGGCGAGTGCATCGGCGTCACCACCGAGGACGAGCTGTTCGTCGAGCGGGGGGAGGTGATCGCCCGCCGCGGCAGCGCCCCGGTGAAGAGCCGCGAGCTGCTGGCGAGCATCTTCTGGCTGGCGGACCGGCCATTCCGCACCGGGCAGAGTTACCTGCTCAAGCTGGCCACCGCCGAGGTGATTGCCACCGCCGTGGCGATCGAGGAGCGGCTTGATTCCTCGACCCTGGAGGTGACCGAGCGGCAGGCCGCCGAACTTCTCCCCACCGAGGTCGGGAACGTCCGCTTCCTGCTGAAGAGCGACTGGGCCTGCGATCTTTACGGCGACAACATCCGGCTGGGGCGGTTCGTCATCGAGGCCGGCCCGCAGATCGGCGGCGGCGGGATCATCCGCAGCGTCGTCGACGAGGCCGGCAGCGCCGTCCAGCGAATCAACCTCGACGAGCAGTTCATTGCCGGCGACGAGGGGAACCTGGTCGACCTGACCCGGGCCCGGAGCGCCGTCGAATTCGACGTCACCCCGGCGTTTCTCGACGCCCTGGCCCGGGGGGACCGGGTGCTCTTCCGGCTCCGCGACCCGGGGCAGCTGGCGCCGCTGGCGCTGCTCGCCTTCGAGCATCGCCTCGCCTTCAGCTTCAGCCGGGAGGGCGACCGGGCGCTGGTGGTGCTGTACCGCGAGCCGCCGCTGGCAGCGCCGGAGGAGCCGCCGGCGGTGGTCTTCTGAGCGGCAACGGATTATGCTTCACCGGACGTGCGTTTTCCCCTATTATTACCCATTGCGCGCGCCACCGTTCCGTATCGTCCCCTCCACCCATCGAGGGGGGATAATCGGCGGTAGGGGCAGGCCCCCGTGCCTGCCCTGGTTTTGAGGCGCGCCGTCCGGGTTTTGAGGCGCGGCGCCATGATTGCCGAGGGCACCCGCACGGGCGCCCCACCGCAGGGAGACCATGAACCAGACAACCAAACCCATGAAGATCGCCGTGGCGATGAGCGGCGGGGTCGATTCCTCCACCGTCGCCGCCCTGCTCAAGGAGCAGGGGTACGAGGTGCTCGGCATTACCATGACCCTCTTCGACCGGGGATCCGGCGAGGAACGGCCGAACGACGCCCGGCTGGTCGCCGATTTCCTCGGCATCCCTCACCACCAGGTCGATTTTTCCGCCGAGTTCGCCCGGCTGATCGTCGCCGATTTCCGCAGCCAGTACGATCGCGGCGAGACGCCGAACCCCTGCGTCCGCTGCAACCGCTTCGTCAAGTTCGGCCTGCTGCTCGACGCCGCCCAAAGGCTGGGGGCCGACTTTCTCGCCACCGGTCACTACGTCCGGACGACCACCGACGCTGCCGGCGTCCATCACCTGCGGAAGGCGGCCTGCGCCGCCAAGGACCAGTCCTATTTCCTCTACACCCTGACCCAGCCGCAGCTCGCCCGGGTGCTCTTCCCCCTCGGCGACCTGGCGAGCAAGGACGAGGTGCGGCGGCTGGCGACGGAGTTCGGCCTGCCGGTGGCGGCGAAGGGGGACAGTCAGGAGATCTGCTTCGTCCCCGGCGACGACTACATCGCCTTCCTCGAAGAGGCGCCCGGCTTCGCCCCCCGCCCCGGCGAGATCATCCACGTCGACGGTACGGTGGTCGGCCGTCACCACGGCATTCACCGCTACACCGTCGGCCAGCGGCGGGGGCTCGGCATCGCTTGGCGGGCGCCGCTCTACGTGGTGGCCCTCGATCCGCGGCGCAACGCGGTGATCGTCGGCGAGCAGGAGCTGCTCTTCGCCGCCGGGCTGGTCGCCGCCGAGGCGAGCTGGACCGTCGCCCCGCCGGCGGCGGAGTTTGCCGCCGACTGCAAGATCCGCTACCGCCACCAGCCGGTGCCGTGCCGGGTCCGCCTCCTGGCCGGCGACCGGCTGGCGGTCCGTTTCGCCACCCCGCAGAAGTCGGTCACCCCCGGCCAGGCGGTGGTCTTCTACCGTGACGACGAGGTGCTCGGCGGCGGGCGGATCGTCGCGCCGCTCCGGGGAGAGGAGGGGGCCGATGCAGCTGCGGATCAATGAGCGGCTGGTCGATGTCCCGGCCGGCGCCACCATCGCGGTCATCCGCGACCGCTGCAAGCCCGGCGCCGACGTGCTGATCCGCAACGGCTTCCCGGCGCCGCCGGAGACGCCGCTGGTCGAGGGGGACGAGCTGTTCCTGATCCGCCGCGGCGAGCTTCCGACGCAGGAGGAGCTCGAATACCAGCTGGTCGCCCGCCACACGCCGCGGGTCTACGAGCGGCTCAAGGAGGCCCGGGTCGGCATCGCCGGGGTCGGCGGCCTCGGCTCCACCGTCGCCATCGCCCTGGCCCGGGTCGGGGTCGGCCGGCTGGTGCTCGCCGACTTCGACATCGTCGAGCCGTCCAATCTCAACCGCCAGCAGTACTTCGTCGACCAGCTCGGCGAGTACAAGGTCGACGCCCTGACCGCCACCCTGCGGCGGATCAACCCCTACGTCGCGGTGACCCCCCACCGGGTGCTGCTCGGCCCGGAGAACGTCGCGCCGCTCTTCGCCGGCTGCACGGTGGTCGTCGAGGCCTTCGACCGGGCAGAGATGAAGAGCATGCTGGTCGACGCGGTCATGACCGGGCTGCCGGCGACGACGGTGGTGGCCGCCTCCGGGCTGGCCGGCTACGGCCCGAACAACGACATCCGCACCGTCCGGGTCTCCCGCCGCCTCTACCTGGTCGGCGACCTTACCTCCGAGGCCCGCCCCGGCTGCGGGCTGATGGCCCCGCGGGTCGGCATCGCCGCCTCCCAGCAGGCCAACACGGTGATCCGGCTGCTCCTCGACGAAACCGAACCGTAGCGGCGGCTGGAGAATATTCTTCAGCCGGCGGCGATTATCCTCCACCCCTGGCCGGTCCGCTCGGTAGATTGCCGCGTTATTTCGCCGGCTTGCGGCCGCTACGGTCGTGGCACGCTCCTTGATTGATTACCCGGAGAAGTCGGCCGGCGTTGCATTCCGTCGCTGGTCGCGTATAGTGTGCAGCATAGCCGGCGGGCGCCGTCCCGCCGCGCCATCCCGGCCAGCGAAGGTGATCATGGAGAAACCGGCCCTGCCGCGCCCCTTCATCCTGACGGCGTTCATCGTCGTCATCAGCCTGTTCCACTACCTGACGCCGCTCCGGCTGCCGATGCTCCATGACATCTTCCAGCGGCTCTACTACCTGCCGATCATCCTCGCCGCCTTCTGGTACGGCCTGCGCGGCGGCCTCGCCTGCTCGCTGGCGGTCAGCCTCGTCTATGTCCCGCACCTCTTTTTCCAATGGGGCGGGCACGTCGGGATGGAGCTGGAAAAGTACCTGGAAATCGTTCTCTACAACGTCGTCGGCGGGGTGACCGGCTTCCTCTCCCAGAAGGAGCGGGAGCGGAGCGCCGAGCTGCGCCGGACCGCCGCCGGGCTTGAAGAGTCCTACCGCCAGCTGCGGCTCCAGTCGGAGAAGATCCTCGCCATCGAAGAACAGCTCCGCCGGGCGGAAAAGCTCTCCACCATGGGGGAACTGGCGGCGGTGCTCGCCCACGAGATCCGCAACCCGCTCGGTTCGATCCGCGGCACCGCCGAGATTCTCCGCGACGACTACCGGCCGGGGGACCGGAAGTACGAATTCCTCGAAATCCAGATCAAGGAGACCGAGCGGCTCAACCGGGTGGTGGAGGACTTCCTGCGGATGGCCCGGCCGCAGCCGCCGGCGCTGGGGCGCTGCGCCGTCCAGGAGGAGCTGGAGACCATCGTCACCCTGGTGGCCAACGACGCCCGGGAGCGGCAGATCGCCCTGGAGCTGGCGCCGCCGCCGCGACCGCCGATCATCCGCGGCGACGGCGAAAAGCTCCGCCAGGCCTTCCTCAACATCATCATCAACGCCCTCCAGGCGACCCCGGCCGGCGGCCGGGTGACGATCGCCACCACCCTCGTCCCGGCCGGCGACCATCCGACCGGCTGCGAGATCAGCATCCGCGACAGCGGCGCCGGCATGGACGCCGCCACCCGGATGCGGATCTTCGAGCCGTTTTTCACTACCAAGCCCAACGGCACCGGTCTCGGGCTCGCCATCACCCGCAAGATCGTCGAGAGCCACGGCGGCACCTTGGCGGTAGCCAGTGAGCCGGGCCGGGGGACCACCGTCACGATCAGCCTGCCGCTCAGCCGGGGGGCGGAAGAGGAGCGTCCATGAAAGCGAAAATCCTGGTCATCGACGACGACGTCTCGCTGCGCCGGGTCCTCGAATACAACCTCCAGGAAGAGGGGTACGACGTCTTCGCCGCCGCCTCCGGCGAGGCCGGCCTGGAGCTGTTCGCAGCCGAGGGGGCGGCGCTGGTGATCACCGACGTCAAGATGCCCGGCATTGACGGCCTCCAGGTGCTGAAAGAGATCAAGGCCCGCGCGCCGGAGACCCTGGTGCTCGTCATCACCGCCTTCGGCGCCGTCGACATGGCGGTCGAGGCGATGAAGCTCGGCGCCTACGACTACATCACCAAGCCGTTCAACCGCGACGAGCTGCGGCTGACCGTCCGCAAGGCGCTCCAGTTCACCGGCCTCGCCGCCGAGAACCGCCGCCTGAAGGACGAGCTGGCCGAGCGGCGCGACTACCGGACCATCGTCGGCACCTCCCGCGAGATGGAGCAGGTCTTCGCCGTCGTCGGCAAGGTTGCCGCCACCGAGGCGGCGGTCTTGATCACCGGCGAATCGGGCACCGGCAAAGAACTGGTCGCCCGGGCGATCCACGCCCAGAGCGCCCGCCGCGACGGGCCGTTCGTCGCCATCAACTGCGCCGCCATCCCCCGCGACCTCCTGGAGAGCGAACTGTTCGGCCATCTCAAGGGGGCGTTCACCGGCGCGGTCAAGGACAAGACCGGCAAGTTTCAGCTGGCCGAGGGGGGGACGCTCTTCCTCGACGAGGTCGGCGATCTGCCGGTCGAACTGCAGCCGAAGCTCCTCCGGGCGCTCCAGGAAAAAGAAGTCGAGCCGGTCGGCGGCACCCGTCCCTACCGGCTCGACGCCCGGGTCGTCGCCGCCACCAACGTCGACATCGAGGCGGCGATCGCCGCCGGCACCTTCCGCGAAGACCTCTACTACCGGCTGGCGGTGATCCCCATCGCCCTGCCGCCGCTCCGCCGCCGCCGCGACGACATCCCGCTGCTCCTCCGCTACTTCTGCGCCAAGCACGGCAGCGAGCAGGTCGTCTTCGACCGCGAGGCGCTGGCGCTCCTCACCGCCTACGGCTGGCCGGGGAACGTCCGCGAACTGGAGAACACCGTCGAGCGGCTGCTGATCATGCGCAACGGCGACACCATCACCGCCGCCGAGCTGCCGGAAAAAATCCGCCTCGGCGGCGTCGCCGGCAGCCCCGTCGTCCGCCTCCCCGACGACGGTTATCCCCTCGAACAGCTCGAGCAGGAAGTAGTCACCGAAGCGCTTGAGCGGAACGGCTGGAACCAGACCGCCGCCGCCCGCTTCCTGCGGATTCCCCGCCATACCCTCATCTACCGGATGGAGAAGTACGGGATCGTCCCGCCCGAGAAACGCTGATTCCCCCCTGCGGCCGGGGCAACCGCCCCGGCCGGTTTTTCCCTGCCGCTCATTTACCGCGAAGGTGTCTTGCCGAGTCGTTCTGCTAAGCTGGTTTCCTGTATTATTTTCGGAAAAGTTACTATATATGCCAACCTGCTAAAATTATGTGGGATTTTGGTGCGTTTTTGCTTTATTTGGCGGGGGGGATTTGGTATGAGAAAGTCGGTTTGAGAATATTACCAGATCTTGTTGTGTTGCTGAAAAGTGTTTACCTTTTTGGTAAACTATATTATAAGAGGATATCCGAATGGATATTGAGTTTTCCTCCCCTGACATTCAAGCCCTCTGTGAACAACAACGGCTCATGACAAAACAGCTTGGTGACAACTGTAGTCGCAAGCTCCGAACCCGGTTGGCTGATCTGCGTGCCGCGGCCAATGTGGCCGAGCTGACTTCCGGTCGCCCTCATCCGTTAAAGGGGGACCGCGCCAACCAGTTTGCTCTCAATCTGCAGGGGGGCAAGCGTCTCGTCTTTGAACCGGCAAACAATCCCATTCCCACACGTGATGATGACTCCATTGCGTGGGACCTTGTCACAAAGGTCCGCATCGTTTTTATAGGTGACTATCATGACTAAATCTGTAGCGACATTCTCTCCCGACTGGATCTCTCCGCCGGGTGACACGATTCTCGATCGGCTTGAAGAGCACGGTTGGAAACAGACCGAGCTGGCCAAACGTACCGGCTATACCACCAAGCACATCAGTCTGTTGATCAACGGGAAGGCGCCGATAACGGAAGATACAGCGATCAAGCTGGAACGGGTTGTCGGCAGTACCGCTCACTTTTGGCTTACCCGTGAGGCTCAATATCGGGAAGGGCTGGTGCGCATGGCTGAAAGGGATTCGTTAAAGGTCGTAGCGGACTGGCTCAAGGAACTTCCCCTAAAAGAGATGATCAATTTTGGCTGGATTCGGGCTTTTGCCGACAAGGGGGAGCAGGTTGCCGAATGCTTGCGGTTCTTTGGCGTTGCAACTGTTGAACTGTGGAGAAAGGAATATGGAGAGCCTTTAGCGGCTTTCCGTGCTTCCAACAAGTTTGACAAGCATGCCGGTTCGGTAGCGGCATGGCTCCGGCAGGGGGAGCGGAGCGCCGCAACCCTGAAAACAGAACCGTATGATCGAGCGGCATTCAAAGAAGCACTTGGGGCTTTGCGGGCATTGACCAGAGAACCTGACCCTGAACTATTCATTCCAAAATTAATCGAAGCATGTGCGAAAACCGGTGTTGCCGTGATCATCGAACCGGCGCCGAAGGGATGCCCCGCCAGCGGGGCCACCCTGTGGCTCTCGCAGGACAAGGCTCTGTTGATGCTGAGCCTGCGGCATAAGACCAATGACCATTTTTGGTTCTCGTTCTTCCATGAGGCGGGACACTTGCTGCACCATGGCAAGCGGCTGCGCTTCATAGAGGTGGAAGGTGCGCTCAGTAACGAGCATGAGGAGGAAGCCAATGAATTCGCCAGGGATTGGCTAGTCCCGCCCCAGTACTCCAAGGCCTTGGCATCAATGCAGAAATCGGAGGTGGCAATAAGGGCATTGGCCGATGAATTGCGGGTAGCACCTGGCATCATCGTCGGCAGGCTGCAGAATGAAGGGTTGCTGAGATGGGATTCGCGTTTGAACAAAACTCTCAAAGTGCGGTACGAGTGGTGTCACGAGAGATGAAGGGACTGCAACGGACGTTGTTTAATTGTTTAGTAAGTGTCGAGCTAATTAGCAAATAAACAGCGTCCCCCTGAGCCCTGAACCCACCTTATTTATGCCAACCTGTTAAGATTATGTAGGAATTTGCTGGGTTTTTGCTTTGTTTGGCGGGAGGGATTTTGTCTGAGGGGAATACGTCGGATGCGGAGTAATACCAGGGACAGTTCGTACATTGAGGCTGCCAGCGTTGGAAAGCCGGAGAGCAAGTTAACTGGCTAACAACATCCCCTTTGGGGGCCATATAAATGATTGTCAGCTAAACGTCTGACGAGTGACTAAGGGATATTTAGGTAGGGACTCAGAAAAATGAAAAACGTGGCACAACCAAAAAAAAGAGCTACTCCGAGACGCAAAGTGTATGCCGTCGACTTGTTTTGCGGAGCAGGGGGGTTGACACATGGCCTAGTGAGGGCTGGTGTCGATGTCCGTCTGGGCGTGGACATTGATCCGGTTTGTGAGTATCCCTATACTGCCAACAACAAAGCAAAGTTCCTGCTCAAATCCGTGGAGAAACTTGCTGTCTGTGATCTGGAGCGTCATTACAGAAAGAACGGAATCAAGCTTTTGGCCGGTTGTGCTCCGTGCCAGACCTTTTCCACCTACAATCATAAAGCGACGGAATCCGACAAACGCTGGTGGCTTCTGTTGCAGTTTTCGAGACTCGTGGATGAGTTGTCGCCGGAACTGGTGACGATGGAGAATGTTCCACGACTCATCGAACAGAACGTTTTCGACAAGTTCGTGGCCAACCTTGAATTCAAGGGGTATTCGGTCGCGTACCAGGTAATCAATTGCGCCGAATACGGCATTCCCCAACAACGCAACCGCTTGGTATTGCTGGCTTCCAAACTCGGCCCGATCTCACTTCTTACCCCACAGGAATTCGGCAGGAGGCCAAGAACCGTCAAAGAGGCCATCGGTGACTTGCCTCCGCTCAAGGCCGGGACGAGCCATCCGAATGACCCTTTGCATCAGTGCTCGGCTCTTTCCGAAATCAATATGCGCCGTATAAAGGCTTCCAAACCCGGAGGGACTTGGCGTGACTGGCCCAGAGAGTTGGTGGCCAACTGTCACAAAAAATCATCGGGAAAGACCTACCCCAGTGTTTATGGCCGCATGACTTGGGAAGATCCCGCCCCCACGATGACGACCCAATTCTTCGGGTTCGGCAATGGTCGCTTCGGGCACCCGCAGCAAGACAGGGCGATTTCGCTTAGAGAAGGAGCGATTCTGCAGAGCTTCCCAGCGGATTACGAGTTTACTCGGCCGGGTGAACAGGTCTGCCAGAAGTCCATCGGCAGACTGATCGGCAATGCCGTTCCTGTCACGCTCGGAGAGATCATTGGTACCAGCTTGCTGTCGCACGTTTCGGATGCTACCAAGAGAGCGTATCGATCGAAACAGAGGGAAAGACGCGAGGTACGTTCATTCCCTTCTAGGGGGATGACATGAAAGAGTACCGATTGAGCGTGGATCCGCGCATTCTGGAATTGCTCGGGCCGAATCTCTACACAAACATCTATTACGTCTTGGCGGAGTTGATCGCCAATGCATATGACGCGGACGCGAAGAACGTCTACATCATCTCCAATAAAGACGACATCCGTGTCGAGGACGATGGTCACGGAATGTCTTATGAGGCCGGTGATATCGCCAAGTACTTGAATGTCGCAGGTGTCTCTAGAACCACGGAAGACGAATCTAAGACGAAGTCCGGTAGTCGCCGTAAGATGGGGCGAAAGGGTGTTGGTAAGCTGGCAGCGCTCTCCGTTTCGGAAAACGTCGATATCCTGACGGTTGCCGATGGGGAGAAATCCGGATTCGTGTTGTCCCGCCGCCCGGAGAACGGTGACGAACTGAAGGCGATAGAGGACGAGAAGATCGTTTTCGAGCGCATTGAAGATCATGGTTCTGCCATCATCATGCGAAACCCGCAATACCGTCTCCACCAGACTCTGGCCCCGGTCAAACGGAATCTGCTCAAAATATTTCCTCTGGTGGATGCAAACTTCCGGATACACATCATTCGCGGAAACAAGACGGTGACGATCGACGCTTTCGATCGGAGCATCATGGGTGAACTGAGCACCCTGATTACGCTTGGCGACAAGTTTGCGCCACTGTGTGATCTCGTCCCTGACAGTTATCCAGCCAGGCGTCCCGACCTGGTCGCAGCAGAAGCGAAGAAGGTCATGTCGATCACCATGAAGGCCAACGATGGGAAAGAGCACGAATACACACTGGAGGTCTTGGGGTGGATAGGCACCTACAAGACTACTAGAGGACGGAAGGCGGAGTTGACCGACTTCCCGGACAACTTCATTTCGCTTTTCGCCAACGAAAAAATGGGTGAGTTCAACATCCTCCCCGTCGTTGGTCAGAACAAGTTGACCGAGGTGTATGTCGTCGGACAGTTGCATGTCGATCTGTTCGAGTTGACGGAACTGCCGGATATGGCGTTGAGCAACCGGCAGGGATACAAGTCAGACGATCCGCGCTATGAGGCCGTGCGCGAGTTCGTTAGAAATGAGTTGCTTGCCGAAATCCTCAGGAAGCGTAAAACCTACACGGACATAGTCAATGCCGATAAGAAACGACTGAAGGAAGAGGCTCAAAGGAATGATGAAGCGAAATTGAGGGCCGCCGTAGATGGTTTTCGCAAGAATGCTAGCGAAGAAGCGGCTAATGCGTTGGCGGTGCTGGGGGTGAATGCTTCTCGTGAGGCGGTGAAGGACGTCATCTCAAGGTCCATCAATGTTCATAGCCCTGACCTCGGCCTGAAAGCGAAAGTCGATTCGCAAAAGAAGAAGATTCTCATCAGCCAGACTTATCCGGACAAGGCTTTCGCCGACATTATTTATCAGATGCTGGTGTTCAACAACGTTCCGCCCGATGACATCCTATACACCAACTGTGACGACGAAGTTTGCCGTGTGCCGGAAGATCGAGCCGTCTATGACTATCTCCGCGAATTTTTCGTCGAAAGTTATTCGACCCAAAAGATATTCGTGCTATTCGTGACCAGTGAGAACACGAAAGCCTCGTGGGGAGCGATCACGGAGGTCGGGGCATCCTGGATCACCAAGATCGATCACAAGATTTTCAACATCCATCCTTTTCGTCCAGAGCATCCTCTTAACGACGAGATGCAGTGGCAGAGCACCAATCGTACGGAGCCGACGAATGGCGATCTGTGGATGATCAAGCTGAATGCCGACATTTTCTGCCAGAAGATAGAAGCCGTCTGTGACTCACTTGACTACAAGAAAAAAAACCGCACCCAAAACATGGATCACTTGGGAACGCTCGTCTCCATCAGGGACAGGATATGAACATCGGTTGCTGAAGGTAAGCGGAAGTGGACACCGTTGACAAACAAGCGCGTTCAAGAATCATGTCCAGGGTCGGTCAAAAGAATACCGGTCCGGAGATGAGACTTCGAAGGTCGTTGCACAAAATTGGGTTGCGATATCGGCTTCACGACAAGAAGTTGCCGGGAACTCCGGACATTGTCTTCCCTCGCTTCAAGGCGGTTGTATTCGTACATGGTTGTTTTTGGCACCGACACGGTTGTAAGGCAACCACGCCGCCCGGAACCAATGTAGATTTCTGGCGCAAGAAATTCGATGAGAATATCGCCAGAGATCGACGGAACACTGAGTCCCTTCGGAACGCGGGGTGGAGGGTTGCCGTAATATGGGAGTGTGCTCTCAAGAAGAAATGTGCTGACCCCGATGTGATTGCGAGATTGGTGTGCGAATGGTTGGCTTCTGGGGAAGAATATAATAAAAATCTAACCATACCTGATTCCCGGGGAACCCCCTAGGGGACGTTGTTAGTTTGTTAAGTATCAACCCGCCTAGTTAGACAATACTCCTCAAGTTGCGCACATATTTGACGATATAACATGTAAAAAAAGGACGACCGCTTGGTTGCTGAGAATGGTCGTCTTTTTGTTTTCTTGGAAGAATTACGTGGAATTACGCCCTTGGGGCCACTACATGGGAGGGAACAATGAACGTTTTGAAAATGATGAAAACAGGGATGCTCGCCGCGGTTGTCGCACTGGCGGGTTGCGCCTCCCAGAACGCCTACCGGTCTGCTTTCTCCGAGAAAACCGCCATTGTCGGCAACAGCCACACCGTCGAGGCCCCTGCCGACCGGACCCTCAAGATTGTTAAACAGGCCCTGGTGAAGCAGAATTTCAACGTGGAGCGTGCTGACGCGGCCTCCGGCCTGGTCAAGGCTACCCGCAGCCTGCAGGACCCGAACGACAAGGAGGTGTCGTATGACGTGAATGTCTCTGCTGACATCGCCGAAGGAGCCACCCCCGATCAGAGCGTCATTACACTGGCCGCAAGTGAAAAAACGGTGCTCCACACGTCCCATCACACCTGGTGGCACCTGCTCTGGATCTTCCCCCTTTTCCCCACCGGCACGGAATACACCACCGTAGTGACCAAGGAGGGGGACATAACGGATGCCTCCTTCTACAAGGATTTCTTCGGCAAAATCGAGCAGGCGGTTACTATCGCGAAGGCTGCGGAGAAAGCTGCCGCCGAAGCCAAGGCCGCAGCCGAGGCAAAGGCGGCGGCAGAGAAAGCCGCTGCGGAGAAGGCTGCTGCGGAGAAGGCTGCTGCGGAGAAGGCTGCTGCTGAAGCCAAGGCCGCCGCTGAAGCGAAGGCCGCCGCTGAAGCCAAGGCAGCGGCAGACGCGAAGGCAGCGGCAGAGGCGAAGGCGGCGGCAGAAAAGGCGGCTCTCGCCGCGAAGGTTGCGGAGATCGCCAAAGCGGCCAGCGATGAAACCGCACCGGCAGTTGCTCCCGCCTCTGCAACCGCTGCGGTTGCCAATCCCTGACGTTCTTCAGGAGACCAGGAGGGGGATGGGGTTGTTATAGTTCACGTTTGGCGTATTCTCTCTGTTGGGGGGGCACCATGAACATTCCCGTAGACAAGAACCGAAGCTGGGTGGCGGGGCTGCACGAAGGAATCCAGCTGCTCGATCGGGACCGGCAACGCGCCATCATGCAGCCGGCCGGGGCGGCGTGCGCTACGGACCTGATATCGCTCTGCGCCAAGTACCTGGGCAAAGAGGTGCGCTCCCTGGAGGACCTGGTGACGGGGTGGAATGCCCTCCGGGAAAAGCGCAACCTGCAAGGGCGGTGGGTCTTCGAAGGGGGTGGCATCCGGGGCATTTTCGGCGAATGCGGCTGTCCGCTCGTCCGTTCCGGGCTGATCGAGCTCCATCCGGTCCAATGCTATTGCTCTCAGGGGATGATGGAAACGATCTTCTCGCGCGTGACCGGCAGGGCGGTCGAGGTGGAGATCGGGCGGGCGATCGGCAGGGGGGATGAGGTGTGCGATTTCTTTGTGAACTTCGAGAGCCCTCGCCCCGACTAAGGCAAGCGAAACTCTTTCCCTGCCACACAAAACAAACCCCGCTTCAGCCCCCCCTGTCTGCAGGTCACTCCCCTGGCTTGCCGCAAGCGCTTTTTGCGCGAGGGCAAGGCAGGGGAGGCTTTGATGGCGTGGCGCTACTTGCCGCCCA
This sequence comes from Geotalea uraniireducens, assembly GCF_027943965.1. NCBI lineage: Bacteria > Pseudomonadati > Thermodesulfobacteriota > Desulfuromonadia > Geobacterales > Geobacteraceae > Geotalea > Geotalea uraniireducens. Next base: position 1,155,807 of record NZ_AP027151.1, read on the forward strand.
GAGCAGTTTGTACCTTCTTCAATACCTCAATATTTTTTTGCAGAGCGGAGACGTTTTTCTGCATGTCGGTGATGGTCGTGCCGAGTTCGGCGACGCTGCCGAGCATCCCGCCGCTTTCCGTTGCCTGCTGGAGCAATTGGTTGCCGAGATCTCCCATCTGGGCGTTTGCGCTGCGCCCGGTTACCGACCCGCAGAGGTAGCCGCCGGCAAAGATTGCCGCAACGATTCCGACGCGAACAGTGTGCAGGATCATTTTACGTGACATGGTAACTCTCCTTTTTTGGTTGGGGTGACTGGCGACTGACGTGGCTCCTGGTCGGCTTACTGATTCTGCACCATCACCAGCTGGGCTGGCATGGGCGCGGGGAAGCCGGCCGCAGCAAGGCTTTCCCGGATGGCGCGATTGCCGTCGAAGTAGACCTGCCAGTAATTGTCGTTATGGCAGAATGGCCGCACGGCCAGTACCGGGCCGACCAGGGTGAACTCGAGAATTTCAACCTGAACCGACGGGTCCGCCAGCACGTTGGGTATCGCGGCCAGTTTTTCCGTCAGCAGCTTCATGGCGGCAACGTGATCCGCGCCGCCCGCCAACTGGCATTTCAACTCGACCCTGCGGTACGGATTGGTGGTGAAATTCTGGATGGTATCGCTGAAGACCTTGCTGTTACCGACCATCGTCATGATGTTGTCCGGGGTGTTGATTGACGTGACGAACAGCCCGATCTCCTTGACGGTCCCCGTCACTCCGGCCGCCGTGACGAAATCGCCGACCTTGAAAGGATGAAGCACGACGAGAAATATCCCGGCGGCGAGGTTGGAGAGCAACCCGCCCCAGGCGGCACCGATGGCGATACCGACACCGGCGACCAAGGCGGCAAAGGTGGTGGTCTGGATGCCGCAGTAGCCGAGGATGGCGACAACCAGGATGATGTTCAGGGTCACGGCAACGAAGTTGCCGATATAACGCATCAAGGTGGGATCGACCTTCTGTCGCTCCAGAGCCCCCTGCAGCATCCGGCCCGCAAGGCCGATCAGCCATCGGCCGATCAGCCAAAAGAGAATCACCGAAACGAGTTTCGTGCCGTACTCTGTGGCGTAGGTTACCGCAAGCTGTTGGTATTGCCCCATCTGATCCATACGCACCTCCGCTGACTCGTGTTGTTGACGATGCTATTGCCCTAATTTTTAACCTGTTTTGCAGCATTCCCCCGGATGTGTGATTAGTTTACTGTAATCTGCCGGCTTTGCTACTGTTGCTGGAGTGCCGTTCGAAAACCTCCCGGGGCAAACCCCTCTGCTGCGCCCTTATTGAGTACTCTCCACCAAACCATCCAATCAGCCCGTATAGTTAGCCAATCCTCCTAAAGTTGCGCACATATTTGACGATATGATGCTGAGTGGATGCGTATATGGCCGTTTCCGGCCGCCGGAGCGTTGCTTCACCGTCGATTCGTTCTTTGACTGTTCGTCTCAATTCAGGCTTTACGGAAAACCATGTGGCAGGATGAAAGGAGATTTCATGGGACCTGGTCGATTGCTTGTTATGCTTATTTTTGCTGTGGCAGTCTTTGCGCTCGCCGGATGCGAGGGCGGGGGCGGCACCACCACTTCCGTTCAGTTCCTGCCGAATATGGATCAGTACCTTACCCCGCTGGCCCCTCCGGGGGCCCGTTTCGAAACATTGAACCCCGGTCTGGCCGACAAGCCGGACTGGCTGGCCGGCCAAGCGGTCACGAGCGTGAAAAGTCCGGACAACAAGACCCTCCTGGTGCTGACGAGCGGCTATAACCGCGTCTATACCTCTACCCCCAGCACCCCCTATCCGTGGTACTCGCCGGATTCCAACGAATACGTATTCATTTACGACATTTCAACGAACACGCCGATCAAAAAACAGGTGGTGACGATTCCCAACAGCTACAACGGGATTGTCTTCGACCCGTCGGGTAAGGCTTTCTACGTGAGCGGGGGGGTGAGCGACAACGTTCATGTCTTTTCTCAGGGCGCCGACGGCATCTGGGCGGAGGTCAACGCGCCGCTGGCCCTGGGCCACAACAACATGGGGAACGGCCTTCCCTGGAGCGCCGACTTCGGGAACGGTTCCATCAACCTCCAGATCGGCGTGAAACCGTGCGCCGCGGGGCTGGCCATCTCCCGCGACGGCAAGACCCTGGTGGTCGCCAATTACTACAACGACTCGATTTCGGTCTTCAGGGGCGGGCTCAACAACTGGGGGCCGGCAACGGAGCTGGACATGCGCCCGGGCAAGAGCGGCGGGACCGTGGGGGAACCGGGCGGCGAATACCCGTTCTGGGTGGCCGTTAAAGGGACGGAGGCCGACGGGACCGCAACCGCCTATGTGTCGAGCATCCGCGATCGGGAGGTCGTCGTCGTCGATCTGAACGGCGCTTTAGGCGTGAAGGCCCGGGTCAAGGTGGTGGGCCAGCCGAACAAGATGACGCTCAACCGCGACCAATCGCTTTTGTATGTGGTCGAAGACCAATCGGATAGGATCGACATCGTGCGCACCAGCGACAACACGCTCGTCGGCACCATCCCCGTCATCGCCCCGGCGGCGGCCTTGCCCGCCTCGCTGGCCGGCTTTACCGGCGCAAACCCCAACAGCGTCACGCTCTCGCCCGACGAGAAACGCCTCTACGTGACGAACGGGAACCTGAACTGCGTCGCGGTGGTGAACCTGGATGCCGCCCGCACGGGCGGGCAGGTCGCCGGGCTCATTCCCACCGGCTGGTATCCGAACTCCGCCAGCATCAGTGCGGACGGCACCTGGATGTACGTGATCAACGGGAAATCGGCGACCGGGCCGAATCCCGATTTCCGCTACAGTTACGGGCCGCCTTCGCGCCCGAATGGCTTCCTGACGAACCATTACAATCCCCAGTTGACCAAGGCCGGGCTCCAGAGTCTGCCGCTTCCCGCTGCTACGCAACTCTGGCGGCTGACGGCGCAGGTCGCCGCCAACAACCGCTTCTCCTATGCCGATGGCGCCAGGGACCAGGAGGTCATGAAGGTGCTTCAGGCCAACATCAAGCACGTCATCTTCATCATCAAGGAGAACCGGACCTACGACCAGATCCTGGGCGACCTGGAAAAAGGCAACGGCGATCCCGCCCTGGCCGAATTCGGCGAGCCCTATACTCCGAATATGCACGCCATGGCGCGCGCCTTCGTCACCCTCGACAATTTCTACGATACGGCCGAAGTGAGCAACGACGGATGGGCGTGGACCACGTCGGCCCGCGCCCCGGACGTGGTCGAGCGTCAGTATGCGGTCGCCTACGCCAGCCGGGGCCTCAGCCTGGATACCGAGGGGACCAACCGCAGCGTGAACGTTGCCTACAAGACCCTTGCCGAACGCAAGGCGGCCAATCCGCTCACTCCGGACGACGACGATCTGCTGCCGGGACAGACCGACGTGGCGGCGCCGGATGGGCCGAACAACGAAGTGAACAAGGGGTATTTGTGGGATGCAGCGCTGCGCCGGGGGCTCTCGGTCCGCAACTATGGCTTTTTCGTCGACCAGACCCGCTACAATGTTCCCCTGGCCGCCGGCGGCATTCCTCTCGTGAAGGCGCCGGCTTCCACCGGCACCCAGGTCGCCTACCCCGCCAGTGCCGCCCTGGCCCCTTACACCGACATCTATTTCCGCGGGTTCGACAACTCGTTCCCCGATTATTACCGCTATAAGGAGTGGGAGCGGGAGTTCGATGCCTATGAAACCGCCGGCAACCTGCCGACGCTCAGCCTCGTCCGCTTCATGCACGATCACACCGGCAACTTCAACACGGCGATCGACGGCGTGAACACTCCGGAATTGCAGCAGGCCGATAACGACTATGCGGTCGGCCTGCTCCTGGAGAAGATTGCGAACAGTCCCCGCTACAAGGACAACACGCTGGTCTTCGTCATCGAAGACGATTCCCAGGACGGCGGCGACCACGTCGATTCCCACCGCAGCATCGCGTTTGTGGCCGGCGCGTACGTGAAGCGGGGCGCGCTCGTCTCTTCCCACTACAACACCATCAACTTCCTGCGCACCATCGAGGAGGTCCTGGGGCTCCCGCCGATGAACCTGAACGACGCCCTTGCCCGGCCGATGACCGATATTTTCACCACAACCCCGGCCCCCTGGAGCTTTGTCGCCAAGCCGGCGCCGATTCTTGCCGGGACGACCCTGCCGCCGTTCGCCGCCCTCTCCCCCGTCAGCAGGGCGCGGGCGCCGAAATCGACCCATGACGCGCGGTACTGGGCACAGGCGACCAGGGGGATGGACTTCTCGTCCGAGGACAAGTTCAATTTCGCGCAGTACAACCGCGTGCTGTGGAAAGGGCTGATGGGGAACAAGCCGTATCCCGCAGCCCCGAGCGGCAAGGACCTGCGCCGGAACCGCAAGGAGCTGCTGGCTCGTTACCATCTGGCGCTGAAATAGCTCGCCCCTCCCCGGCTTCACCGGGCAGGGGCGCAGGTATTCCCGACAAAAGGAGCAGCTCGTGGCGAGTAATTCGAAGCACCACGGCAGTAATCAGGACAGCACGTCAACGACACGTTCTCCCGGCATAACCCGGCGGGATTTCGTGAAATATTCGACGGGGACCGTCGCCTGTATCTATCTGGGGGGATTGACCACGGCCTGTGGCAGCAAGAGCGGCTCCTCCGGCAGCGATTTTCCGGTGGTCGTCTTCTCGGACGTGCACTTCAACCCGCTGTACGACCCTTCGCTGTTCCCGGCCCTGAACGCGGCAGCGGCGAGCGACTGGGATGCCGTTTTCAGGACATCGGCTCTTACGGCGCCTTCGGCCTGGGGCAAGGATTCCAACTACCCCTTGCTCACGCTGGCCCTCGCCGGCATCACGCAGAATCTGGGCGCGAGTCCCTTCGTTATTTACACCGGCGACATTCTTGGCCATGGTCTCCCGCAAATGTTTTATTTCAACCTTAACGGGACCACGGCCCCGCGCGACGCCGCGGATGTTGCCGCCATGCAGGCCTTCACCGACAAGGCGGTCGCCTTTTTCATGGCCAAGGTGCGGGCGGCGGTCGGTACCGTCCCGGTCCTGTTCGCGGTCGGGAATGGCGACTCCTACACCGGCTACGGGCCGGACAGCGCCTTTCTCGCCAATACGGCCGAGCTGTTTTACACCTCGTTCCTGAACGGTATTGGCGACCACCAGGCCTTTCTGACAACCTTCACCCGTGGCGGTTATTATGCCGTGGAGCCGCCGGGAACGAACCTGATGGTGATCGGGCTGAATACCATCATTTTTTCCCCGCTGGTCGCGCCCACTCCCGGCGCCAACGACAGTGCGGTGGCGGCGCAACTGGACTGGCTGGACTCACGGCTTGCCGCGGCCACCGTTGCCGGTAAAAAGGTCTGGCTGCTGATGCACGCGCCTCCCGGCGCCGATATCGGCACCACCGCCAAGCCTGCCAATGTCGACGCCAATGGCCATATCGCCACGGCCACCATGATGTGGGTCTCCGAGTACCAGACGAGGTTTTTGCAGATCGTCGCCAACTACCCGGGGAGCATCTCCCTGACCCTTGCCGGCCATACCCACATGGATGAATACCGGGTCCTGCCGTCTTCCGATACGGTCGAAATAACGCCCGCCATCGCGCCATACTTCGGCAACAACCCGGCATTCAAGCGCTTCGCCATTTCCGGCGCCACGCTTAAACCACTCGATTACAGCGCGCTGAACTACGACCTCGCCACCGCGCCGGCGCAGTTCTCCGCCTATTACACCTTCTCGGCGGCCTATGCTCTGCCGGGCCCACTGGACACTGCCCTTGCGCGGCTCACCCCAGCGCTGGTAACCAACAGTGCCCAGCAGGCGCTTTACCGCGGCTACTACTATTCCGGCCACAATGCACCCCATTCGGTCAGCGACACGCTCTTCAATCCGATTACCGATACAAACTGGCGGATCTACTGGAGCGGTATCGCCACTATGGAGCAACAGGCATTTATTGACAGCATCAACGCCTCTTGATCTCCCCGGGCAGTCAGGGGGGGCGCTGACCGTAGCACAGGCTACCCCGTTTCGCAGGGACTGCGGGAAGAGGGGGACCTTCATTGAGCCGCCTTCGCAGAGAAAAGTATTGACAAATCCTCATATTACTGTATCATTACACAAAAATTTTGACGGATAGACGACAATACTAAACCATCCGCAAGGATGGGGCGGAAAGCCTACAGGGTCTCACCGAGACAGCCGGGTTGCCGAAATATCACACGATATCGGCCCCGGCTTTTTTGTTGGCACAACCACGAAAGAACAGTCGGGTCAACAAGGGGTGTGCAGCGTCCGCAGTAGTTTGGCAATAGCTTCATCAGTTAGTGGTAGACGATAATACTAAACCATTCGCGAGAATGGGGCGGAAAGCCTACAGGGTCTCCCCGAGACAGCCGGGTTGCCGAAATATCACAGGATATTCGGTCCCGGCTGTTTTGTTTTCGGGGCCGGGAATGCCGCATCGTCAAGAAAGGTACCGTGTCGAACCATGAGTAGAATTGCCGACCTCTCTATCTCCGCCGCCTCTTTTCGCCTGCTCGCCTGCGGGCTCTGCCTGCTGGCGCTCCAGGGCTGTGCGGCGCTCAAGTTCCGGGAAGAACCGGCCGTGCCGCAGGGCCGGCTGGCCGACAGCGTTGAAGCGCATGATTTTACCGTCGCCAGCGGCGATGACGTCATCGGCCGGCTGGCCGTCGTGACCCTCGAAAAGGGGGATACCCTGCCGGATATCGCCCGGCATTTCGGCCTCGGGATCAATGCGATCAGCGCCGCCAACCCGAAAGTGGATGTCTGGGTTCCCGCCGGGGGCGAACGGGTCATCCTGCCGCTCAGCTTCATCCTGCCGGACGCGCCGCGCAAGGGGATCGTCGTCAACGTCGCGACGATGCGGCTCTTCCAGTACAAGGCCAACGGGGCGACGGTGGCGGTGGCGACCTACCCGGTCGGCGTCGGGACCCGGGAACGGCCCACCCCCACCGGCCCGACGCGGGTCTATCGCAAGACCGCCCGGCCGACCTGGCACGTGCCGGCGTCGATTGCCGCGGATCACCTGAAGAAGGGCGATCCCCTGCCGGCGGAGGTCCCGCCGGGGCCGGAGAACCCGCTGGGGGAATACGCCCTCTACCTGAGCCGCTCGGGCTACCTGATCCACGGCACCAACAAGCCGGCCAGTATCGGCCTCAAGGCGACCAACGGCTGCATGCGGCTCTACCCGGAAAACATCCGGGAGCTGTTCAACGACACTCCGGTCAACACCCCGGTGGCGATCGTCAACCAGCCCTATCTCGTCGGCCAGCGCGACGGCGTGCTCTACCTGGAGGCCCACACCCCGCTGGAAGACTCGGGCGCCGCCGAGCTGGCGCGGATCGACGACAAGCTGCGCGCCATCGAAAAGAAGGCCGGTCGGCCGCTCGACTGGCAGAAGATCAAGGAGGTGCAGAGCGCGGCCCGGGGGGTTCCGATTCCGATCTTCGCGCTCCGCCCGGGGGTCGGCGAGCTGATACCGAAAGGGATCGTTGTCGCGCACCCGGCCAAGCTGTTCGGCCAGCCGCAGGTCCCGGCGCTGAAGCTCGACGCCTGGTATGTGCTGGCGGCCGACCTGTCCAACGAACTCGATGCCCGGCGGCTGGCCGCCATCATCAACCACCAGGGGCCGCCGATCCCGGCCCGGGTGCTGGCGAAGAGCGACGACTACCGGGTCCTCGCCGGCCCGTTTGCCGATGGCGAAGCGGCGCGCGAGGCGGTCAAGCGGTTGAAGATCGACTTGGAACTCGACGGCATCGTAATCGACCCGGCCGGGAAGTAGCCCGCTCATCCCGGGTGAGACAGGCGCCCGTCCCGGCGGCATCCTCAATGGAAAGGAGGTGATACCCGATGAAAAAAACTCTCGTACTGTTCTCGATGATGCTTGTTCTTCCTGCCACGCTGATTGGCTGTGCGACCTCCGGCGAACTGGAGAAAGTGCAGGCGGATCAGAGACTCCTTGATGCGAAAGTTCAGCAGGCAGTGCAGGACGCACAAGCAGCCAAGGCCGCCGCCGATGCGGCCAAAGTCAAGGCGGATGACGCCACAGCCCGCGCCGACAACGCCATCAAGGCGGCGGAGGAGCGGGAACGGATCGCCGATGAAAAGGCGAAACAGGCTGACCTGGCTTTTCAGAAATCGATGCGGAAGTAAGTTGTCTCCACGGGGGCTGCCGGCGTGACCGGCGGCCCCCGGTCAACGATGCTTCTCCCTCAGCGGTGAAGGGGAGGCGGGACGAAAGACCGGCAGCACGCGGCAGAGGATGAGGCAACGATGAGCGAAGTGGGAATGGCAGACAGATGGAATGGCTGGGGCGGGCGCCGTGCGCCGTTGGCGATCGGCATCGTTGCCGCGCTGCTCCTGCTGGCCGGCTGCGGGCACTTCAACGAAACCCGGCAGGCCAAGCCGACCTTTGCCGAGGCGGATCGCCTCTTTAACCAGGGGAGCTACCAGGAGTCGCTGGACAAATACCGGCAGATTGTCGGCGCCTGGCCGATGACCGGCGACCGGGCGCTGTTCGAGATGGGCATCGTCTACTCCTACCCGAAGAACGAGCGGAAGGATTACGAGCAGGCGCTCGCCTGCTTCCGGAAAGTCGTCGCCGAGTACCCGGCGAGCGATTACCGGGCGAACAGCGAGACGATGATCTTCTACCTCACCAACGCCCCGCTCAAGGATCGGACGATTGCCGCCCAGCAGACGCAGCTCGACACCCTCCGGCGCGAACTTGCCGGCAAGGATGACGAGCTTGCCGCCCTGCGGCAGAAGATCGCGGAACTCGAAAAGAACGTCTTTGCCTACGCGATCGAGAAGCCGGCGATCGACAAGATCGTGATCGAAAAGGGTGCCCGGCGGTTGATGCTCCTCTGTCGCGGGGAGGTGCTGAAGAGCTACCGGATCGCCCTGGGGGGGAACCCGGTCGGCCCAAAAGAGCGGCGGGGGGACAACAAGACTCCGGAAGGGACCTACGTCATCGACTCGCGCAACCACGACAGCCGCTATCACTGTGCGCTGCACATCTCCTACCCGAACGAGCGGGACAAAAAACGGGCCCGGGAACTCGGCGTCTCTCCCGGCGGCGACATCATGATCCACGGCGTCAAGAACGGCTACGAGTGGGTCGGCGACGCCCAGGCCGCCGCCGACTGGACGAAGGGGTGCATTGCCGTCACCGACCGGGAGATCGACGAGATCGACAAGCTGGTCGCCAATGGCACCGCGGTCGAGATCCGGCCGTAGCGGCCGGGCGAACCGCACCGCTTTTTCCTTTCCCCTGCCTGTCAGACCCTGCCCCTTCACTCCCCAGTCATATCTTATTGTTCATCGCTGCGCGCACAGCGGAAAAATTCATTTCCGACCGTTCACTGCGCCGTTGCCGGGAAGCCGGAATCTTCCTTAATGTCATGCAAATGATTTTCATTTTCATTTTCATTTTATATGGTATACTGGACGCAGCAGAGAAAGGAAGGAGGGAACGATCATGTTAGACAGAACGGGTGAATGGTGCTTTGAAGGCGGCTGCACCTACCTGAATATGACGGAACGGAGCGACATGAGAGAGGATGAAACGGCTAGCGAGGAACTGGCAGCGCTGTACCGCGAACCGTGCCTCGGGATGTACGACTAGCGTGTCCGAAAGGGAGATGAGTGAGTTGGAAAAGCCCGCCTGGCGCGGGCTTTCTCATTGGCGGCATCGGGAGGGACACCGCGGAAAAGCTTGCAATTCCCGACACCGCCACCTACAGTTGATTCCGTATCCCGGCGGCGTCGCGGGAGACGCTCACCCCACCGCGAAAGGAATCCTCATGCACAAGATCGAACCGGCGACCCTGGAATCGGGGAACGATATTTCCATGCTGCGGACCCTGGGGATCAGTCTCCGGGAGATCGGCGACCGCTACGCCCTCATGGAGGTGACGGTCGACGCCAGCCACCGGAACTACTTCGGCGGCGCCCACGGCGGGCTGATCGCCACGCTGATGGACACCGTTTCCTTCTTCCCCCGGCCGCTTCTCCCCTCCGGCAAATCCTGCACCACGACCAACCTCGCCATCACCTACGTCCGCCCGGCCGCTCTCGGCGACGTCCTGACCGCCCGCGCCGAGCTGCAGCACCTCGGGCGCCGGCTGGCGAGCATCGCCGTCACGGTGACCAATCAGCAGCACAAGCTGGTTGCCCACGGCACGACGACTCTGATGGTCTCATCGTAGGCGGCGCGGCAACGGCGCTATCGTGCCCTGCCGCACCCGTTCACCGTGCCGGCTGCCGCTTCTCGTGGGCCTTCCGGCCGTGCACCCGTTCGTAGGCCTTGCAGAACGGGCAGATGTCCCCTTCGATGTTTTTGACGAAGTTGAAGACGACCCCCTGCTGGTAATGGCGGGCATGGAGGCAGACCGGGCAGCACTCGCAGACCTTGGCGAGCGCCCGATCCAGCGGGGTGACGGTTGTGGTGGGCATTGCCGGAACTCCTTCCGCGGAAATATCTTCTCGCCGGGTTCGGTTCGCTTACTCCCAGCGGTTCCAGTGAATCTTCTCCTGCTGCAGGGCCTCTGCTGCCAAGGGCGGTTTTTGTTCGGCCGGATGGCCGATGCCGAGGATGCAGGTCACCTTGAGCTGCTCCGGCAGCCCGAGCAGTTCCTGGACGTAGCGCTCGGCCGACGTTTCGCCGTCATGGGGCCGGTTGCGGATCTGCGCCCAGCAGCTGCCGAGCCCGAGCGATGCCGCGGTCAGCTGGATGATGATGGCGGCGATGGCCGTGTCTTCCACCCAGACGTCGGATCGGCTGCTGTCGGCGCAGACGACGATTGCCAGCGGGGCGTGTCGCAGGAACTGCGAGCCGTGCTGCTTGGCCTGCGCCAGCTTTTCGAGCGTTGCCGGATTGTCCACCAGGATGAAATGCCACGGGTTGTTCCCCCGCGAGGAGGGGGCCCGCAGGGCTGCTTCGACGAGGGTTGCCACGGTGTGCCGGTCGATTTTTTCGGCGGTGAAGGCACGGATGCTGCGGCGGTGACGGAGTAGTTCGATCATGGGACCTCCCTGACAACAGTGCCCCGGGCCAGTCTGGCGGCTGGCGAGGGGGCCGGCGGCACGAAGCGGCCGGCGGCGAACCTGTGCCCGAGGATAGCGCATTTTACTGCCGGACGAAAGGCCCTTCTGGCGTTCGCCTCAATCGGCATACCACCGGGCGGATAGCGCGGTGCTCCTTGGGGCGCCGGCAGACCGCAGGGGCTGGGCCCGCTGCGGTCTGCCGGCGCTTCGTTGACCTTCGTTTTTCGCCGCGTTTCTCTGCGGCAAATGCTTTAGTGCGAAGAACCTGCTTTGCTCCGGTCAGTCCCCACCCGCTCGACTCACCGCCCGGTCAGTTCCTCCAGCTTTTCCGGGTAGCGGTTTCCCTGCACGGTGATCTGCGCGGCGGCGCTGTCGATCTCGGCCAGGTCGCCGACGGTGAGCTCGACGCTCACGGCACCGATATTTTCCTCCAGCCGCGCCAGCTTCGTGGTGCCGGGAATCGGCACGATCCACGGCTTTTGGGCCAGGAGCCAGGCAAGGGCGATCTGGGCCGGCGTGGCGTTCTTCTGCGCGGCGATCCTCGCCAACAGTTCGACCATGGCCCGGTTCGCCTGCAGCGCCTCCGGCGTGAACCGGGGGAGGCTGGAGCGGAAGTCGCTGCTGGCGAAGGTGGTCTTCTCGTCCATCTTCCCGGTGAGGTACCCCTTGCCGAGCGGGCTGTAGGGAACGAGGCCGATCCCCAGCTCTTCGAGGGTTGGGATGATTTCCGCCTCCGGCCGGCGCCACCAGAGCGAGTATTCGCTCTGCAGCGCCGCCACCGGCTGGACGGAGTGGGCGCGGCGGATCGTCCGGGCACTGGCCTCGGAGAGGCCGAAGTGCCTGACTTTCCCTGCCGCGATCAACTCCTTGACGGCGCCGGCCACCTCTTCGATGGGGACGTCCGGATCGACCCGGTGCTGATAGAAGAGGTCGATCACCTCGGTCCGAAGGCGCTTCAGCGATGCTTCGGCCACCGCCTTGATGTGCGCCGGCCGGCTGTTGAGGACCGGCGTGCCCCCCTTCATCGCCCGGGGATCGACGCTGGTGTCGAAGCCGAACTTGGTGGCGATCACCACCCGGTCGCGCAGCGGGGCGAGCGCCTCGCCGACCAGTTCCTCATTGATGAACGGACCGTAGACCTCGGCGGTATCGAAGAAGGTGATTCCCCGCTCCACGGCGGCTCGCAGCAGGGCGATCATCTCCTGTTTGTCTTTCGGCGGGCCGTAGGAAAAACTCATCCCCATGCAGCCGAGGCCGAGGGCCGAAACTTCCAGCCCGCTCTTTCCCAAGGTACGTTTGTGCATTGTTTCTCTCCTTTCTCCGGTTGAAGGTTAACGTTTGTTCTTACATGTCGAGCTTGCGCAGCCATTTGGCCAACTGCGGTTGCGCTGCCTTGACGGCCTCGCCCCGCACCGCCAGCCCCTCAAGGACGGTTGACTGCGGGCAGAGCCGGGCGATCTCCGTGACGCTTCGCCCCAGGCCGCCTCCGCCGTGGGTGATGAACGGCACGATCGCTTTTCCCGCCAGATCGTAGGTGCTCAGAAAGGTCATCACCGGCGGCGCGATCGTGTTCCACCAGTTGGGCGAGCCGACGAAGATGACATCGTAGGCCTCGATCCCGGCCACGCTTGTTTGCAGCGCCGGTTTATAGCCTGCCTGCAGCTCCCGCTTTGCCTGGTTGACGACCGCGGTGTAATCCCCGGGGTAAGGCGTTGCCGGGATCAGCTCGGCGAAATCGCCGCCGACCGCTGCGTGGACCAGCCTGGCGCACTCCCGGGTATTGCCGGAATGGGAGTAGCAGACGGTCAAGACGTTCCAGATCACCCTCTCTGCCGTGTTTCGTTCGTTGTTCATCACACCCTCTCTTCTTTTGCGCCGGGCGGTGCCCGCTCGATGGGTATACCGTACCGCCGATGGGACAACAGGCGGTAGATCAATCCTGTTGATATCTTGCCTGATCATCCGATGAGCCGGATATTGTGTTGCAAAAAGTAAGGCGGCGCGGCTAGAATCTAAGGAGTCAACTAGGGGAAATGAGGTGGTTATGCTGAAAATAAGCGATACAGCGTTCGACGTTGCGGTGACGGCGTTACGGGACTGCATTGCCCGATGGACCGAGGGGGGCGAGCAGTATGTAACCGCCGTCCCGGGGTTGTCACTGTTCCGGCGGATCGAGCCGACCGAGCCGGTCAGCGGCATGTATGAACCGAGCATCTGCCTGGTCGTTCAAGGGGCCAAGCGGGTTCTTTTGGGAGATGACACCTATGTCTACGACCCGCGCCACTACCTGATTACCTCCGTCCATCTCCCGACAGTGGTGCAGATTATCGAAGCGAGCCCGGAGAGGCCGTACCTGGGGCTCAGGTTGCTGCTGGACCAGCGGGAGATTGCGCAGCTGATGGCGGACAGCAACCTGCCGCCGCCGCAGCCGCAGCAATCGAGCCGCGGCATGGCAACCGGCGAGATCACGCTGCCGCTCGTCACCGCTTTTCAACGCCTGCTCGATCTGCTGGCCGACGAACAGGACATCCCCATTCTGTCGCCGGTCATCCAGCGGGAGATCATCTACCGGCTGCTGGTGGGTGAGCAGGGGGAGCGGCTGCGCCAGATCGCCTCGGCGGGGAGCCAGAGCCAGCGGATAGCGCGGGCGATCGAATGGCTGAAATGCAATTTCGCCCTACCGTTCCGGATCGACGACCTCGCGGCCGAGGCCCGGATGAGCGCCTCGACCTTCCATCATCACTTCCGGTCGATGACCGCCCTGAGCCCGCTGCAGTACCAGAAACAGCTGCGGTTGCAGGAAGCGCGGCGTTTGATGCTGGCCGAACACCTGGATGCGGCGACGGCGGCGTTCCAGGTCGGCTACGAGAGCCCGTCCCAGTTCAGTCGCGAGTACAACCGCCTGTTCGGAGCGCCGCCGCTGCGCGATATCTCGAAACTGCGCCAGATGGCCAGCGCTGCCGGGGCGGTCCGCCTGCCGGGGTAGGTCAGTTCTCCCCGTTCCGGGTTCGGAGTCGCTCCCGGTCCCGCTGGTACTTCCGGGCGTTGTTGTAGCCGCGTTCGTCGAACGGCTGCAGCTTCTCCAGCCACTGCAGCTCCAGCGCGGCGAGCAGCCGTTCGGGGTCTTCGCCGGCCGCCGGCTTCTCCAGGACTTCGAGGACGGAAAACTCGAAGCTGTCGGCGCCGTCGCGCCGCACATCCTCCTGCAGTTCCCGGTTGAAGACGGCCGTTCCCATCCGGAGCTGGAACAGCCGGCTGTTGCGCGTCCCTTCCAGGTTCGGGCTGCTTTCGACGAAGATCTTGCCATTCGCCCGGTTTCGGAGCTGGTAAATCCCCATCTCCGGCCGGTTCTGTTTGTAGACCCGCTTGATTTCGGTCCGTTTGCTCTCCTTGCCCATCGCTGCCGCCCCTTTCTGCCGTTGCGGCGGCAGCGCCGCCGGTTCCGCCCGGTCGCCCGACGCGCTTTCCCGCCAGTAGGCGCTGCCGTCGCGGCGGATCATTCCTTCGTCCACCAGCAGCCGCCGGATAGTGCAGTAGTCGTCGAACAGCGGCATGATCAGCCCGGTGACTTCCGCTTCGCTGTAGCGCCGCCCGGGCTCGAAATTGCGGGCGAACTGTTCCAGGACGATGAGCCGTTTCTTCTGCTGTGTCGGCAGCTTCTCCAGCCGGCCATGACGGAAGAAGGACTCCAGCACCTTGCGCCGGTACTCGGCCATCCGCCCATCCTGCAGTTCGTCGCCGCCCGGCAGCGCCGCGACGATCTCCCGCAGGGTGGTGTCGAAGATGGCCTCGTTCGCCTCGACGATGACGTAGTACTGTTCCTTGCGGCTGCGAATGAGGCCCGCCTGTTCCAGCTTGCGCAGGTGGAAGGAGACGGTCGACGGCGCGAGGGCGTGCCGCCTGGCAAGCTCCTCCACGTACTGGGACCGTTCGAGAAGCGATTTGACGATGGCCAGCCGGGACTGGTCCGCCAGGGCCTTCATGATGGCGATGCCTTGTTCGGGATTCATCGGTCTCTCCTGATTCGATATTTGTCGAATTAAAAAATAGCCAGTCGAGCGATGGATGTCAATCTGTTTTTATGGATATCGAAATGTTTCTGTTCTGCCGGCGATGAAGCGGCGGAGATCGCGGTCGCCGCTTGCAGCCCCAGGCGATGAAATACGTTGATAAATATCAAAAAAATCGTCGTCGCCTGGCGTCTTCGGGAAATTGGGGTATTATTATCGACACGGCTGCCGGTACCGTTCCCGCGACCGACGCTGACTTTTCCCCGCCACCACCGTTTCCTGGCTTTGCCTGCCGTCACCGCCACGGCAGGATGCAATCGAATCGGCACTCCCTCACGCCGCCGCAGCCGCCATTGGCCGTTCCCGCATTTTCCGACACAGTTGCCGGTTCCCGCTCGCAACGGAGCGCTCCGCGACCACTGACTCTTTGCTGGTGACGAGGTGCCCCATGTTTATCAACGTGATTTACACCGACAAGACCGTTGGCAAGGTGCCGACGGAGCAGCTGGAGCAGCTGATCCAGGCGGGGAGAATCTGCGCCTTCCGGCGGGAAAGCGGCTGGGTCGATGTCAGCCAGGACCGGATCAGGGGGCGCGGGACGGTGGCCGGCTACCGCGGTCCGGAACGACGGCGGGCACCGGACGCTCCGGCGCCGGTCACCGGCGCGGCCGGCAGATGAATCGGCCCGCAGGATGCTCGCGGGCAGGGCCGATCAGTAAGGAGGCGGACAGATGAGCGAATTGATCGTAGCGGGATTCAAAGGCGAATTTGCGGCGGAAGAGGTCCTTCTCAATCTGTTCAAGCTGGAACAGGTCCATCTGGTCGATCTCGAGGATGCCGCCGTGGCAGCGCGGAAGCCGGACGGCACGGTGAGGATCCGGCACAGCAATGTCCTGGTCGGGGCCGACGCCTCGGTCGGCAGCGAGGTGGGGCTGTTGATCGGCACCCTGCTGCTGAACCCGCTGATGTGCACGCTGATCGGCGGCCTGGTCGGCGCCGCCATGGGGGGGGCGACCAGGACGCTTGAGCATATCGGCGTCCAGGAAGAGTTCATCAACGATATCGCCGAAACGCTCAAGCCGAACAGTTCGGCCCTCTTCATCCTGATCCGCAGGTCGCTCCCCGACAAGGTGATCGAAGAGCTGGCCCGCTTCAAGGGGAAGATCGTGCGGACCTCCCTGTCGCCGAAAAAGGAAGCGGAATTGAAGAACATCCTCCTGGAGAACGTTTCGCTGAAGAAGGGGCCGGTGCCCCCCTCGTCCTGAAGGTCGCCGGGCGAAGGCGGGGCTGCCGAATCCCTTCTAACCGGCGGTGGTCTGAACGGCAGAGAGCCCGTGATGTCTCACGGGCTCTCTGTTTTGGTGCGCCGTTACGGCCGGTCCGGGCGCTGCCACCGGCGCGGCGGGCAAGCTAATTGCTGCGGGGTGTCAGGTCGATGGTGGTGGAGGCGCCCCACCGTTTCATGTTCCACAGGTAATCGCGCACCGTCATTTTCTTCGCCGCCGCATCCACCGAAACCACCTTGTAGATCAGCTGCGACGGATCGGTTTTCGAGACCGTCCCTTTCATCGGCGAATCGACGCTGAAGACTTTCAGGGCGATGTCGTTGTCCGGGCCGGTATAGGTGAAGGCGCCATTGATGTGGTCGTTGCCGTGGAAATAGGCGACGATGTTCCGGTGGGTTTTGAGCCAGGCCACCAGGGCGCGCTGCTCGGTCGTGCTCGGGGCATCGACGGTCATGTTACCGTTGGTGTCGGTATCCTGCGACTGATCGGTGACGAGATTCTCGAACTGGTCGGTGGCATTGATATCGTGGCTGCCATTCGGGTTGGTGAGGTGCTTGGTCTCGATATCCGGCTGATCGTGGGTAAAGAGCACCACCGGCGTGTCGGCGCCGACCCTGGCGAGGTCGCTGTCCATCCAGGCGCGGGCGGTGCTGTCCGGCCACATGGTGATGAAGATGAAGTGCACGCCGTTGATATCCTTCGAGTAGAAGATCCGGTCCTGCGCATAGCTTGCCGCGGCGGTCGCAAAGCTGGGGGTGGCGCCGGCAAAGGCGGCGTTCGTCAGCTCGCTGGCCGGCTTCATCATCAGGTTGTAGATCTGGACGTATGACGTTGCATCGAGGCCGGCGGCCGTATCGAGCGGCGCTTTGTAAAAGCCGATCGCGTTGCTGACGTCGTGGTTGCCGGGGACGATGAAGAGCGGCGACTGTTGGCCGTTTTTGTTTTTCAGGGTCAGGCCGTCGATGTAGTCTGCCTTGAACTGCGCCCATGAAACCGCCGCGGTCTGGTGGTTAGTTGCCCCTTCGGAGCGGTTGGCGATATCGCCCCCCTCGACGACGAAATCGACCGGGCCGACCTGCTGGCAGGCGGAGACACCGCCGTCGGTGCAGGGGAAGGTCACGTCCGACATGGTGTTCATCGCCCCGATCATCGCCCCGTTAACCTGGAAGCCGCTGCTGTAGCCGTTGAAGGCCGGTCGTTTGATGCCGTAATGGGCATCGGAGGTGAAGACGAACTGGGTGGTGGCGGGGGTGGTGGCGGTGGACGAATCGGAGCTGCCGCAGCCGGCCAGGGACAAGCCGGCGAGGGTCAGGGCGGCGACGAGTGCTTTCGCTGTGGCGGGACGAGAAGTCATCATCTGCTCTCCTTTTAGGGGTTAGAGATAGTGCTGCGCCAAGGGGATGAGCTACGGGCGGGACCGGGTGCTCGGGTTGTTTTAATTAAAATAACTATTCCATACGCAGGTTGCGGCTCCGTTACAGGAAAGATTGGATTGTGCAAATAATGAGAAATCAGCGAGGGCGTTGCCCGGAATGCGCCCTCTTAATGTTCCCTTAAGCAAACCCATCCATGATGGCTGCCGCATACCAACCGGCCGGGCGCTCCGGCGCCGGCCGGTACCATCAGGCGTGTCCCGTGGGGGGCGGAAGGAGTGACGGATGAAGTCGATCGGCGAATCGTTTGCGTTTAGAAACAGGGGGAAGGTGGGATTCGTGCTGGCGGCGCCGCTGGTGCTGCTGCTGCTGGTGAGTTATCCGACGGTGGGCGAGAACACCACCGCCGGCATCGCCCTCAATGTGGCCGGCTGGCTGGTCTTTGGCCTCTACGTCACCTTCCGTCTCTGGGCGACGCTGTTCATCGGCTCGCGCAAGGATACCGAGCTGCAGTCGGAGGGGCCGTACTCGATCACCAGAAACCCGTTGTACTTCGGCACCTTTTGCTTTGCCCTCTCTACCGTGCTATTATTGAAAAGCCTTACCCTGGCGTTCGTTGTGCTGGTCGGCTTCTTTTTCTACTCCCGTTTCGTCGTCCGGGCCGAAGAGCGGTTCCTGGCCGGCAAGTTCGGCGAGCAGTTCGCCCGTTACTGCCACGGGACGCCGCGCTTCGTCCCCGCACTTTCCCGCTTTCGTTCGCCGGAGACGGTGACGGTCAGCCTGCGCGCCTGCCGGGCCGAGGCGAAGCGGCTCTGGACCGCCTTCCTCTTTCCCGTTGCCGTGGAGATCATGCTGCAGTTGCGGATGTCCGCCCACTGGCCCCACTGGTTCCGGCTGCCGTAGGCGGCAATCTCCCGATAAGGAACGGCATGCGCATTTTACTCGTAGAAGACGATCCGATGCTCGGCGACGCCCTGCGCCACTCGCTCCGCCAGGAGGGGTTCACCACCGACTGGGCGCGTGACGCCGAAGAGGCCGAACTGGCGCTCGCCACCGGCGAGTACGGACTTCTCCTCCTCGACCTTGGCCTCCCCGGCAAGGGGGGGCTCGAACTGCTGGCGGAGTTGCGGAAAAAAGAGAGCCCGCTGCCGGTGATCATCCTTACTGCCCGGGACGCCGTCGCCGACCGGATCAGGGGGCTCGACGGCGGCGCCGACGACTACCTGGTGAAACCGTTCGATGCCGACGAGTTGGCGGCCCGGATTCGGGCGCTGCAGCGGCGGCAGGCGGGGCGCGCCGCGCCGCTTGTCAGCCACGGTCCGCTGCTGCTCAATCCCGCCACCCGCGAGCTCTTCTGCGACGGCGAGCGGGTGACCCTCTCCGCCCGGGAGTATGTCATCCTGGCCGCCCTCATGGAGCGCCCCGGGGCACTTCTTTCCCGGACCGCCCTGGAAGAGCGCCTTTACGGCTGGGGCGAGGAGGTGGAGAGCAACGCCGTGGAGGTCCACATCCATAACCTGCGGAAGAAGATCGGCGCCGGGCAGATCCGCACCGTCCGCGGCGTCGGCTACATGCTGGCGGGTGCGCCGTGACCTCAATCAACCGCCGGCTCCTGGTCCTGCTGCTCGGCGGCCTGCTGGTCGCCGGTCTGCTGGCCGGCGCCGCCACCTATCTCAAGGCCCGGGAAGAGCTGGACGAGCTGTTCGATTACCAGCTCGAACAGGTAGCCCGGGCGTTCTCCCGCCAGGAAAGCATCGCGCCGCTCCCCTCCTCCGGCATCAACTACGAAGAGGAGTCCGAGATCGCGGTGCAGGTCTGGAAGGGGGGGACCCAGCTGTTCTCCTCCCATCGGGGGCGGACCATCCCCCCCCAGCCGCCGGGGATCAAGACCGTCTATTTCCGGCATCATCACTGGCGGGTCTTCGTCCTCCGCGATGCCGGCCGCGACATCCAGGTGTCCCAGCCGATCGAGGCGCGGCGGGAACTGAGCGTTATCTTCGCCGCCCGGACCATCGTCCCGCTGCTGTTGACCGTCCCCGTGCTGGCTCTGCTGATCTGGCTGGCGGTCCGCTATGCCCTCCGGCCACTGACCGGGATTGCCGACGAACTGGGCCGGCGCTCGGCCGCCTCCCTCGACCCGCTCCCCGACCGCGAGCTGCCCGACGAGATCCGCCCGCTGGTAGAGCGGCTCAATGACCTTTTGCAGCGCCTTACCCACGCCTTCGACGCCCAGCAGCGCTTTGTCGCCGACGCCGCCCACGAGCTGCGCACGCCGCTGACTGCCGTCGGCCTGCAGCTGCGGGTCCTGGAGCGGAGCGCCGGCGAGGCGGAACGGCAGGAAGCCCTGGCCCGGCTGAAGGAAGGGGTCGACCGGGCGGCCCGGCTGGTCGGCCAGCTGCTCGCCCTGGCCCGGCTTGGCCCCGAGGCGCCTTCGGCCGTTGCGCCGGTCGACCTGGCCGGACTGGTCGGCGAGGTGGTCGCCGAGCGGGCGCGCCTCGCCCTGGAAAAAGGGGTCGACCTGGGGATTACCGCCAGCGAGTCGCTGACCGTCACCGGCGAAGAGGAGGCGCTCCGGGCGCTGGTCGGCAACCTGGTCGACAATGCAGTCCGCCATACCCCGCCCGGGGGGACGGTGGACGTGGCGGTGCGCCGGGCCGGAAACGAGGCGGTCATCCAGGTAACCGATACTGGTCCCGGGATTCCGCCGGCCGAGCGGGAGCGGGTGTTCGACCGCTTTTACCGGCGCGGGAAGGACGGGACCGGCAGCGGCCTCGGCCTGGCGATCGTCAAGTCGGCTGTCGAACGGCACGGCGGCAGCATCCGCCTCGATGCCGGGGCGGCCGGCCACGGCCTGCAGGTGACGGTCGAATTCCCCCTGGCCGCCGCGGCGCCGGCTGAGCACTAGCCCGGCGAGGCGGCGGGAGGCGCTATGGGGACGATAAACGAGCTGCTGGTGAACATCGAACAGTATCGCCTCCTCGGCTACGCGGCGGTATTCCTCCTCTCCTTTCTCGAATCGCTCGCATTTGTCGGCACGGTGGTCCCCGGGGCGCTCTTCGTCGTTTTTGCCGGCTCGCTGGCGGCCAAGGGTTTCTTCGATCTCGGCGACCTGTTCTGGTTCGCCGCCGCCGGAGCCATCCTGGGGGACGGCGTCAGTTTCCGCCTTGGTCGGCGGAGCACCATCTACTTCAGCGAGACGAACCGGCTCTTCAAACCGAGCCGCTTGGCGCGGGGACAGGAGTTCTTCGCCCGCTACGGCGGTGCCAGCGTGCTGTTCGGCCGGTTCAACGGCCTGATCCGGGCCGTCGTACCGTTTGTCGCCGGCGTGGCCGGGATGGCGGCCGGCCGGTTTTACCTCTGGAACGTCAGTGGGGCCGTCGCCTGGGCTGCGTCGCATCTGGTGGCCGGTTACCTGCTCGGGACGGCCTGGCGGACCGTCGAGGTCTGGACCACCCGCTTCGGCGCCCTCCTGGCGGCGCTAGTGCTCGTGATACTCGGCGTCTACCTGCTGAAGCGCTTTTTCGTGCGCCGGGGCCGGCTGCTCCTCGCCTTTGCCGGTTCGTTGCTCGGCTCCGTCGGCGAGGCGATTATTACCAATCCGGACGTGCGCACGTTCGTCGCCGCCCATCCCCGGCTCTGTGCCTTCCTGGCCCAGCGGTTCGACCGGCAGCGCTTTGCCGGCCTCCCCCTCACCCTGCTCGGCGTCTCCTTCCTTTATGTCCTGCTGCTCCTTGGCGGGGTCATCGAAGACCTGCTGGCCAGCGATCCGATCGTCGCCGTGGACACCCGGCTCGACAATCTCCTCTTCGCCTTCCGCGAGCCGACGATGGTCAAGCTGTTCCTCTGGGTGAGCCAGCTGGGCCGGGGGACCATCGTCGTGGCGGTGGCGCTGACGGTCTGCGGCATCCTGGCGCTCTGGCGGCGCCAGCGTTACATCCTGCCGTTTCTGGTGACTCTCGGTGGCAGCACTGCCACGGCGCTGCTCGGCAAGGTCGCCTTCCAGCGCCCCCGGCCGGCGGGGGTTGCCGTCTACCGTGAATGGTCCTACTCCTTCCCGAGCGGGCATGCCGTCATTGCCACCGCCCTCTATGGCTTCGTCGTCTACCTGCTCTGGCGGCGGACGGCGCAGTGGGGACAACGACTCAACATCTTCTTCGCCGGTCTCGTGCTGATGCTGGCGCTCGGTTTCAGTCGGCTCTACCTGGGGGTTCACTTCCTGAGCGACGTGCTGGGGGGATACCTGCTTGGGCTGCTCTGGTTGATTATTGGCGTCTCGTTTGCCGAGTGGCGCCGCGCCGAATGGGGGCCGGTCTCCGCCGCCGTTCCGTTCCGCTCGCGGGCGGCGGGCGCCGTACTGTTAGTCGGGCTGCTGGCGTTCTTCATCCGGACCGGCATGCGTGCCCTGCCGGCAATCCTTCCCGCCAACGGCGCCGCAGCCGCCACGGTTACCGTCCCGGCGGCGGCGATCGCCGAAGGCCTCAGCCGCAATCGGCTGCCGCCTTACACCGAGAGCATTGCCGGGGACAAACAACAACCGCTCAGCCTTGTCGTCGCTGCCGGCAACGAAGGGGCGCTGACGGCGGCGCTCCGGAGCGGCGGCTGGTTGCCGGTCGAGCCGGTCTCGTTCACCACCGTGGCCCGGGCGGCCTGGCAGGCGCTTGGCGGCGGTTTTCCCCCGGTCGCTCCCGTTGCGCCGGCTTTCTGGGCCGGCCGGCCGAACGACTTCGGCTTTGCCCGCCCGCTGGCGCTCGCCGGGGGAAAGCCGGGGCGCGAGGAGGCGCGGTTCTGGCGGACTCCCCTCCGGACGAATGGCGCGGCGGTCTACGTGGGGGTGGCGGAGCGGATCGTTGGCTACGAGTGGGGGCTGTTCCCGCGCCTGGGGGCTGACCTCGACCGGGCCCGGGACGATCTGGTCCGGAGCCTGGCCGGCTCCGGAGTGGTGGCTGTCTCCCGCAAGATCGCCCTGTCGCCGCCGATGACGGGGGAGACGCTGGCCGGCACCCCGTTTTTCAGCGACGGTGCGGCCTGGTTCGTCGAGATCCGGCCGTAGGGTTCAGTCCTGGAGGATCTTCCGGGCGTAGGCCAGCAGGAAGATCGGCATCAGGATCGTCCCGAGGAGCGCTTCCGAGCAGATGAGGAATTTGGGCCAGAAGCCGGTCAGCTCCTGGGCGTTGCCGAGTCCCAGGGTGGTGAAGGAGATGACCGAGTAGTAGAAGCCGTTGCCGAGGCTGCTGGCGAGGGGGGTGCCGCTGCCGTAGAAGTGGAGGAAGAAGCCGATCCCCCAGAGGGTGATAATGACGAGGAGGGTGATGAAGGGGCGCTTCCATTTCAGGCCGTAGCCGAAGATCAGGTCCTTGAAGAACCAGTCGTAGAAGCGGAAGAGCCGGCTCGCCTGGAGGAGATGGCGGCGGCAGACCATCTCCTGGTACTGGTATTCGTCGGCCTCGATGAAATAGCCGTGCCCCTTGAGCAGCTGGCGGATCGCGGCATTCACTTCGGCGGCCTTGAGCCAGAGCGGCAGCAGCTCGACGATGTACCAGTCGTCACCCTCCTGCCGGGCGTTGGCCGGCGGCTGCTTCGAACTTTTGGCCGCCAGTTGCTCGCCGGGGGTGCCGAAGGTGGTGAAGTGGTTAATCCGCATCCCCGCCAGTTCGGCGTTGGCCAGCAAGGCGCCATGGAAGGCGGTCGCATAGCATTTGGCGTCGCCGAAGCCGGCCTGTTTCAGCCGGGCCCGGTCGAAGCGGACCATCGAACAGTCCGTCCCGGCAAAGCTGGCATTATCCAGCTGCGCCCCGTCGAAGCGGGCGAACTGGCACTCCGCTCCGGCGAAGGTGGCCTCCCGGCAGTTCGCCTGGGCAAAGCGGGTCTCCAGGCAGCGGGCGGCGCGAAAGTCGGCACCGCTCAGCTCGGCGCCGGTAAAATCGGCGTTTTCCAGGTGCGCACCGAGGAAGCTGGCCCCGCGGCAGTCGGCCCCGCGCAGATCGACCGGCTCGCGGATCGAGTACTGCGCCGGCGGGAGAGGAAGCACCGCTTCCAGGCCGGCGGCGGCCAGCTCCGCCATGGTCCGGCGGAAGAGCGGCTCGGCGCTCTTCTCCCAGGCCGCCCGCAGCCGGGGGCGCTTTTTCTCCCAGTCGACCGGCGGCTCGGACTGATCCGCTGGCCTGGCGAGCAGGGCCGCGACTTCGGCGAGCCGTTGCCGGAGGAACTCCCCGAAGCTGGGGCACCCATCAAGGGCCGCCGGGTCGTGCGGGGGGGCAAGCCACCGCTCCCGGAGTCTCTCCAGCTCTGCTGCGCTGTATTGCGCCATGGCCATTCGTCTTTCCCGTTCAGAATTTCGCGTCGAAGAGGATGCTCGGGACAATCCGCTCGTAATCGAAATAGCTGATGTTCGACTTGTTGCGATAGTAGAGGACTCGCAGGCTCAGGCCGTACTGCTCGGCAAAATAGGTCGCCGCGGTCACGGCGACGGTGTAGGTGGTGTCGGCGCGGCGGGTGCTGATCGGATAGGGGAAATCGGCGGCGTAATCCTTGTCCTGGATCTCTCCGTAGACGTCGAAGAGCGAGTCGTGGGGGAGGATCAGGCTCAGCTCGGAAAACCACTTGTTGCCGCTGTAGGTCAGATACTCCCGCCGGGTATCGTCTTCGTCGTGGGTGTAGCCGACCCTGAGGAGGGCGGCGGCCCCGAGGGGGATGTTCTGGCTGATTCCCACCAGGTTGTTGCCGCTGCTCCGGTCGGCGTTGGTGGTGTAGATGGAGACATTACGGTAGACGGTGTCGCGGTAGCGGTAATCGATGGCGGTTGAAAAGCCGCTCCCCTCCTGGATGATCAGCGACGGCCCGACGATGTGGAAGGTGTCGAAGGTATCCCCCCCCACCAGCAGATGATGGAAGGCGTAATATCCGCGCAAGGAGAGTCGCGGCGTCAGGCGGTAGCCTCCGGACAGCTCGACGAAATTCTGGGTCATGTTGAAATCGTCGAGTTCGAAATGGCAGCTCTGGAAGAAGGAGTAGGTGAGGGCGGCGTCGGCCCGCTCGTCCTTCAGCAGGGCGAGGTTGGCCCGGAGGCCGGCCACCCAGCGGCCGTCCTTCGTCTTTTCCGCCCCCTGGATGGCGACCCCCTCGGCTACCAGCGGGACATTGGTGTCGTACTGAAAGCCGGTGGTCACCTTGCCGCTCAACCGTTTCCCCGTCGGTTCACCCTTGGTCAGCTCCGGGAGCGGGTAGAAGGCGAACTGGGTCAGGTTGAGCAGCCAGGGGCGCTCCTCCACCCCGTTCCGGGCGCCGGCCGGTGCTGCCGCCGGTGCTTCGCCGGCCGCGCGCAGCGGGCGAGGAAAAAGCAGGAGGATCAGGAGCAGGGCGGCGCAGAACTGTTTCATGACGGGCTCCTTGGCGAGGTGATCTCCATGGTCGGCCGCCGCGGCCGCTCAGGCGTCGTTCTTCTTCGGCAGCGGGCAGGCCCCGGTGAAGCGAAGGGCCAGCACCGTGATATCGTCGGACTGGGGCGTCTCGTTGGCGAAACGCCGGACCTCCTCGCGGATGGCGTGGACAATGGTGGTAGTGCTTTCCCCCGCCCGGCCGGCAAAGGCTTCGCGTAGCCGCTCTTCGCCGAACATCGCCGCCTCTCGGTTCTTTGCTTCGGTGACCCCGTCGGTGTAGAGGAGTATCACGTCGTGGGGGCGGAGAGCCAGGGAGCGCGCTTCGTACTTCATGTCGGCCATCGGCACGAGGACGAAGCCGGGCGGCAGCGCCATGAACTCCACTCCGCGCTCGGCGGTACAGAGCAGGGGCGGATTATGCCCGGCGTTGGCGATCGTCAGCTCGCCGCTCACCGTGTCGAGGACGGCGCAGAAGACGGTGACGAACATGCAGTTCTCGTTGTCCGGAGCGAGCAGGTCGTTCACCCGGGTGAGAATTTCGTCGGGGGGGATGCCGCGCAGCGCCTCGGTCTTGAGCAGGGTCTTGGCCACCATCATGTAGAGGGCCGCCGGCACCCCCTTGTCCGAGACGTCGGCGATCAGGAAGCAGAGGTGGCGGTCGTCGACGAAGAAGAAATCGTAGAAGTCGCCGCCTACCTCCTTGGCCGGGTCCATCACCGCGAAAATGTCCACCTCGGGGCGGTTGGGGAAGGCGGGGAAGGTCCGGGGGAGCAGGCTCGCCTGGATGTCGGTGGCCACCTTCAGCTCGCTCTGGATCCGCTCTTTGGCCGCGGTGGTTTCGGTCAGCTGGCGGATGTATTCCTTGAGGGAATCCCGCATGGTGAAGAAGGCCTGGGCCAGCATCCCTACCTCGTCCCTGGTTCGCACCGGCGGCAGCTCGGCGTCGAAGTCGCCGGAAGCGATCACTTCGGTCGCTGCGGCCAGCCCCCGCAGCGGCGTGGTGATCGAGCGGGCGATGAAGACCACCGCCACCGTGAGCAGCAGGATTCCCGCCAGTCCCATGGCGGCCATGGTGATGCTCAGGGAGCGCACTTCAGCCAGGAACTCCGCCTTGGGGAAGACCACCGCCAGGGTCCAGCCGGTGGAGGGGACCGGCGCGTAATACATCCAGCTCTCCACTCCCTGCAGGTCGGTATAGGGGATGAACCCTTCTTCGCCCCGGATCATCCGCCGGCCGATCTCCCGGAGGCGGGGATTGTGGTTGGTCTCAGCGAGGCTGAAGATCGACTCGTTCATGATCATCGCCGCGTTCGGGTGGGTCAGGATCGCACCGTTGCGCGAGAGGAGGAAGGCATAGCCGGTCTTGAGTACCTTGATGGAGCCGACGAGTTGGGTCAGCCACTGCAGGGAGACGTCGACCGTCACCACTCCCCGCAGCCGCCGGTTTTTGTCGACCCCCGAGTAGAAAGGAGTCGAGCAGCTGGTCATGAGGATGTTCCCCCCGCCGACGTCGAAGTAGGGCTCGGTCCATTCCTGGCGGCCCAGTTCCCGGGCGATCTGGTACCAGTCCTGGCGCAGATAATCGTAGGAATCTTCCGGGACGTAGACGATCCGTCCCCGGTTCTTGTAAAAATAGGGGGCAAAGGGGGGCCGGGCCGGCGGGTTGCCGTTGGGTTCGAAGGCGGCGCAAGCGCCGTACACCTCGGAGTTTCTCTCCACCGTCGAGCGGAGCAGGGCGAAGATCTCCTCTTCCCGGTAGCTGCCGGTTTCCAGGGCGAGGGCCGTCCCTTCGTTAACCTTGGCGACCGATGCCAGCACCGTCTCCACCCGGTTCACCGAAGAGCGGACGACGTCACGGGCGCTTTCCTGCAACCCCTTTTCCAACAGCAGCCGGGAACGGTAATAGTTGTATCCCAGGGTGACGGCAAAGATCAGGGTGCTGCAGACGGAAAAGACGAGGATCAGCTTGAAGGCAATGCTCCTAGTGACTGGCATCGGACCTCCAGACAAACTCCCGGTAGCCGGGAGCGGAGCGGACGATCCGGTCGCGCTGCAGTTCCCGGGTCACCGTCGCATAGTCGGCCGGTTGCAGCCGGCCGATCGGGCCGTTCCCGCCACAGGGAAGGATCAGATCGCGCATCCGGGCGAGCATCCACTGTTGCTGCGCCCGGTTGGCCGGGACGCCGGCTTCGCGCATCTGGCGCATGACGAGGTCGATCGCCTCGTCCGGGTGGGCAAAGGCATACGCCCACCCTTCCAGAGAGGCCTGGACGAAGCCGCTCACCAGCTGCGGGTCGCGGCGGCAGGTCGCCTCCAGCGTGTAGAGTCCGTCCTCGGGGTAGTTGATGCCGTAATCCTGGAGGAAAAAGACCCGCAGTTCGTCCGGGTCGACCCCCGAGTCGAGGATGGTGTGGTACTCGTTGTACCACATGGCCGAGGCCACATCGACGCCGCCACGCAGGAAGAGGTTGACGGTATAGGATTGGGGGACTTCCTTGACCTTCAGGTGGTACTTTTCGAAGAAGGCCCGGGGAGGGATGGCGAAATCGCCCCCCCAGAGCCCTACCTTCTTGCCGTTCATCTCTGCCGGGGCCTTGATGCCGCTCGATTTTTTGGTCACCAGGAGCATGGACGAGCGCTGGACGATCTGCGCCACGTTTACCAGCGGCACTCCCTTGGCGCGCTGCTGGAGGGCGGTGGTCAGCCAGAGCAGGGCGAAGTCGGCCCGGCCGCTGCGCAGGTAGTCGGTGGCACAGACATCTGGCCCGCCTGCGAGGATGGTGAGATCAATGCCGTGCCGGCGATAGAACCCCTTGTCCAGGGCTACGTAGTAGCCGGCGAACTGGGCCTGGGGACTCCAGAGAGGGACGAAGGAGGCCTTCTTGAGTGCGGCGGCCCCGGCTGCGCCCGGCAACACCAGGGCGGCCAGGAGCACTGCGCATACGTGCCTCCTCCAGAGCGTCCCCATGGCTTACCCCTCTGCTCCGGCGCCTTTCCGGCGCATGACGAAGATGTTCCGATTGCGGTCCCCGTCCCGTTCGTAATTGAAATCATCGACCCCGTTCAGTGCCAGGAAGATGCCGAGCCCGCCCGGCTCCCGTTCCTCGATGGGGCGCGCCAGCTCTTCGGCCTCCGGCAGCTTCAGACTGCGCGGATCGAAGGCGGCTCCGGTATCTTCGATGATGATGGTGAGGGCGTTGTCCGCCATCTCCCCCCGGATGACTACCTCGCCGGACAGGCCGGCCTCCTGGTAACCGTGGAGGATGATGTTGGTGGCGAATTCATCCACGGCGAGCCGCAGGTTGTAGGCGGCCTTGCTGTCGAGGCCGGCGGCGGCTGCCGCCCGCTTCACATAGTCGCCGATCTTGGCCAGCGAGTCGAGGGTGTCGGGTACGATCAAGGTTTCCATGGTGCTCCCTTGTTGGGCCGGAATGTACCCGGGCTAGCCTTCCTGGTAACTGTCCTGGATGTACACGCTCTGGTGAAAGCCGCTCATCTCCAGGGTGCTGAGGACCGGACCCTGGCTGCCGATGACGTAGATCGGCACTCCGCTCCCCATCTTCTGCTTGGCGAAGATGAGGACCCGTAATCCGGCGCTGGCGAGGAACTCCAGCTCGTGCATGTTGAGAACCAGCCGCTGGGCGTTCTGGGCGGCCGCCTGCTCGATGGTTTCCTTGAAGATGCCGGCGACGCTGGCGTCCAGCTCTCCCTTGAGAGTGATGTTGGCGACGCCGTTGACGACTTCCATGGTCGATTGAAAGGCCATTACCTTCCTCCTTGTCCGATGTGGGTATGCTATCTGCCGATCAGCACCGCGCAGGCCCGCGAGGCGAGCTGGAAGCTGTGCTGGTCGGCCAGAACCGGTTCCTCGCCCGGGGCGAACGAATCTTCGGGCGCCGTCATGCCGGTGTTGACCGCCACGTGCCAACGCCGGTCGCCGGGGGGGAGGGGGAGCCCGAAGGTGAGCGGTTCCCAGTAGGCGTTCAGAGCCACGTAGATACAGTCTTCCCACTGCTGGTCGGCGCCGCTGTGCTGGCCGCAGAGCATGAAGGCGATGACCCGGCTCCCCTCGGACCAGTCGGCCTGCCAGGGGGTGACGCCGTGCCAGCTGATGTCGGCATGGGGGCCGGGCTCATGGTAGCCGTCGCAGATGTGGCGGTTGAGCCGCAGCACCGGGTGGTTCCGGCGCAGGGCGATCAGCTGCCGGGCGAAGCGGAACAGCTCGCCGTGCTTCTCCACCAGCCCCCAGTCGAGCCAGTTGAGCTCGCTGTCGTGACAGTAGGCATTGTTGTTCCCCCCCTGGCTTCGGCCGATCTCGTCTCCCATCAGGATCATCGGGACCCCGTGGCTGACCAGCAGCAGGGTCAAGGCGTTCTTGATCAGCCGCCGGCGGAGGGCGTTTACCCCTGGGTCGGCGGTTTCCCCCTCCCAGCCGCAGTTCCAGCTCCGGTTTTCGCTCTCGCCGTCCCGGTTTCCTTCGCCGTTGGCCTCGTTGTGCTTGCCGTCATAGGCGAAGAGGTCATAGAGGGTGAAGCCGTCGTGGCAGGTGATGAAGTTGATCGAGGCGGTGGGGCCCCGGCCGTTCCAGCCGTAGAGGTCCGGGGAACCCTGGAGGCGCTGGGCGATGGCGCCGACCATCCCTGCGTCGGAGCGGAGGAAGCGGCGCACGTCGTCGCGGAACTTGCCGTTCCACTCCGCCCAGCGGCCATAGGCGGGGAAGGAGCCCACCTGGTAAAGTCCGCCGGCATCCCACGCCTCGGCGATCAGCTTGCATTTGCCGAGCACCGGATCGAAGGCGAGAGTTTCCAGCAGCGGCGGGTTGGGGAGAGGCGCGCCCCACGGGTCGCGGCCGAGGATTGCCGCCAGATCGAAGCGGAAACCGTCGATATGGTACTCGGCGGCCCAGTAGCGGAGGCAATCCAGGACGATGTTGCGGACGATCGGATTGTTGCAGTTGAGGGTGTTGCCGCAGCCGGAGAAGTTGAAATAATACCCCTGGGGGGTGAGCATGTAATAGGTCCGGTTATCGATGCCGCGGAAAGAGATGGTCGGGCCGTGCTCATTCCCCTCGGCGGTATGGTTGAACACCACGTCGAGGATCACCTCGATGCCGTTTTTGTGCAGCTCCTTCACCATGGTCTTGAATTCGTCCACCTGCATGCCGAACCGGCCGGTAGCGGCGAAACCGGCCTTCGGGGCAAAGAAGCCCACCGTGCTGTAACCCCAGTAATTGTAAAGGGTCTGGCCGGTCTCCCCGTTGGTCCGGCTGTTCTCGAATTCGTCGAACTCGAACACCGGCATCAGCTCCAGGCAGTTGATGCCCAGTTCCTTCAGGTAGGGGATCTTCTCCCGGATCGCCGCGTAGGTCCCCGGATACTTGGAGCCGGAAGAGGGGTGGCGGGTGAAGCTGCGGACATGCGCCTCGTAGATCACCAGCTCTTCCATCGGGATTTCGAGGGGGCGGTCATCCTCCCAGTCGAAGTCCTCGAAAACCAGCCGCCCCCGGTGGGGGAACGGTTCGTCCCAATCGGGCGCCGCGCCCCAGACATCCCGGCCGCCGATCGCCTTGGCATAGGGGTCGAGGAGGATTTTGCTCCTGTCGAAACGGTGTCCGGCAGCCGGATCGAACGGTCCATCCATCCGGAACCCGTACTCGATCCGCTCGCAATCCAGGTCGAAGACGATCATGCTCCAGACGTGGCCGATGCGGAAGGAGTCGGGAAAGGGAATTTCCACCAACGGTTCCCGCTCCCCCTTTTCGAACAGCACCAGGGTGCAGGAAACGGCATGGCTGGAAAAGACCGAGAAGTTCACCCCGCCGGGCACCAGGGTGGCGCCGAAGGGGAACGACTTCCCCGGCCGGACCCGGAACCCGGCGAGGGTGTGGGTCGGGTAGAAATCGATCCGCCGGTCGAGGCCGCCGGCAGGTTCCGCGGAGAGTGGGGTCGGCTGCGTCATCTCCCCTCCTCAGTCAAGGGCCTTCAGCCCTGCTTCCAGGGAGTCGGCGGTTATGAAGAAGTTGAGGAAGCCGGTCATGGCCATGGTATCCCGAATCTCCTCCGAGAGCCCCACCAGCGCAACCTTGCCGCTCCGGGCGGTGGCCTGCCGGTAGAGCAAAAGTAGGGTCCGCAACCCGGCGCTCGACAGGTACGAGACTCCGCTCATCTCCAGCAGCAGCTTGCCGGTCCGCTCGAATACCGGCAGGAGCTGCGCCTGGGCCTGGGGCGCGGTTTTGCCGTCGATTTCGCCGCAGATGACTGCCACCGCCCGTCCGTCTTTCATGTCAATCTCGATATTCATCGCAACTACCTTCCTTTCAGCGTGCCGGGCTGATGGTCGCCTTGACCCGGAGCGCCGATGCCGAGGCGGGGAGCCGGACGGTGAGCGCCTCCGGATCGAAGTGGGGATAGGGGGCGCCGTCGATTTCCACCGCGGTGAGCCGTACGCTTCCCGGCGGCAGGATATCGGGGGCCACCCGCAGAATCCGGTCGCGGAAGCCGTCGGCTTTCGGTTTGAAATAGAACGCCATCGGCTCTTTGGCGATGAGCAGATTGGAGTAAACCGCAGCCAGGTAGCAGAGCTCCATGGAATGGTAGCCGCTCATCGAATGGCTCCCCTTGAAGCGTTCGTTCCCCAGCAGATAGGGGGTCCCGCTCGCCAGGACGTTGAAGTAGACCCCGCCGTCGTCGCGATCGAGGAAGAAGGCGTTATAGAACGCCGCCGCCTCCCGGGCATGCCGCAGGTACTCTGCGTCGCCCTGCACGCCGCGGAGGATCAGGTAGGCGAGGATCGCCTGTTCCTGTTGCCACCATGCCTTGCGGTCGTGCCAGACGAAGCGGTGCTGCTCCTCGCCGGGACCGCGGAGCCGTTCCACGACATCGTACCAGCCGCCCCGCTGCTGGTCGCTCCCCACCGCCGGCATCAGCTCGGCGATCTTTCGCGCCAGGTTCAGGTAGCTCTCCTTGGCCCGGAGCGAATGCATCCGCATCAGGTTCCAGGCGATCTTCAGGTTGTGGCCGACCACCGCCCGGTTCTGCTGCCATCCCCAGGTGGTGTCCGGCCGCCAGTCCTCGTAAAAGCGCTCCTGGACGAAGGGGCTCCGCTCGTAGTCCGGGAAATGCTCGGCGATGGTGTCGAAGGTATACTCCAGGAAGTCGGCGTACTTCTCCTCGCCGGTGGCCAGCCAGAGATTGACCAGGTAGGCGGGGGCGTGGTCCCCCACGGAGTTCCAGTTCTTCTTTGCCCGGTTATTCCCCTTGTCGAGGGTCGACGAGCGGGGATCGAGGGTGATCGGATCGATGTGGGAAAAATAGCCTCCCCGGTCGTTATCCTTGTAGTACTTCTCGAAGAGGTCGATGGTCTTTTCGATGTCGAAGAGGATGCGCGGGTCGCCGGTGATGCGGAAGGTCTGGGTTGGCCCGGCCAGGGCGTAAATCTGTTCGTACATCGGGATGGAGTCGTAGTCGTCGCCAAACTCGGAAGTGAGGAGTTTCAGTTCCCGGTCCCCTTCCACCTTGATGCCGTGATACCAGTAGATCAGGTCTTCGTCCCGGTCGTAGAAGCGCATATGGTCGCGCAGGTATTCGGTGCCCCGCTCGGCCCCCTCCAGGAAACGCTCCTCGCCGGTCAGCAGATAGGCCGAGGCAAAGCCGTAGACCAGCCGGGAGATGGTATCGGTTTCCTGGAGGTAGTCCCCTTTCTTCTCTCCGGCCAGGTGGAGGAACGTCCGGTATTCCCGGTAGTCGATGGGGGATTCCGGGTAGGAAAATTGCCAGTTGAGGTAACTGTCGGCGATGGAGTGGACCTGGGAAACCCACCAGTCGGGCTCTTCGTGGCGGTAGCGGTCGGGGGCGTCGCCGGGAAAGATCATCGATTTGACCTCGAACCGGTGTTGCTCCCCCTCGGGGTAGAAGATGCCGTAGGCGAAGACCAGTTCTCCCGGGGTGAGCAGTTCACCGAGCCGACCGGTGGCGTCGATATACCCCTCGCCGAGATTCTGCACCATCCGGGCGTAGGCGTTTTCCGTCAGGTGGGCGATGAATTCCCGGCCGTCGGACGTCTTGAGGGTAAAGGACCGCTCGGCACGGTTGAATGCGGTGACGTAGCCGGCGATGGTGTCGGAAAAGGTGAATCGGATGTCGTTCATGGCTGCCTTCCCTCCTGTAGCAGACTGTCAGTGCTGGATTGTTCAGTGGCCATCTGTCGACCGGCGACTGGCCGCCATTATTCCGGGCCACCCCCGGCAAGTTCCACGATCCGGCCGTCCGGGTCGCGAATCCAGGCCACCCGCCACTTCCCCGGCTGCTCGCCCAGTTCCAGCGGACCGAGGGTGAGCGCTGCGGCCGGGCCGATGGCAGCCAGGGTCGCGTCGAGATCGGCGACCCGGAAGGCGAGATGGCGAAAGCCGGGATAGTTCGGGCCGTCCGCCTCGGGGAAGGGCGCCGGCGCCGGCGCCCCGGCGGGAAAGAGCTCCAGGGTGAGCCCGCCGTGGCGCAGAAAAATAATCTCCCGCTCGCCGAGCCGCAGGCTTCGCTCCCGGCGGAAGCCGAAGTGGGTGACGTAGAAATGCTCGGTGGCCAGCGGCTCGCGGCAGGTGAGGCCGAGATGGTCGAACTGGGGAGTCGTCACGGTGCCGGTCTTCTCCGTCATTGCCGGTCGCGGAGCAGCTCGATGATCCGGCGGGCGAAGAGATGGCAGTGCCCGCCGCTGCGGGCGGTCACCAGATCGCCGTCGACCACCACGTCCTCATCCACGTACTCGGCACCCATGTTCCGGGCATCGCCCAGCAGGTTGTTATGGACCACCAGGCGTCGGCCCCGCACCAGTTCGGGGGCCGGGGCGGCCAGCCACAACCCGTGGCAGATGATCCCCTTGATGATCGATTCCTCGGCGAAGGCCCGTTTCAGGAACTCCACCGCCGGCGGCAGCCGGGCAATATCCTCGGTGTAGCGCAGCCGGTCGGCCACCATCCCGGCCGGGACGATGACCGCCGCGTACTCTCTGAGTGCCGCGTCGTCCATCCCCTCGAAGGAACCGTTCACTTCGAGGGGAATCTGGTACTCGTGCCCCCGGAAGGTGAGCGACGGCTGTCCCCAGAGCCGGGTGAGGAGCCGCACTTCCGCCCCCTCTTCGGGAAAGCGGCGCTGGTAGTAGAAGATCTCCGGCTCGTAGAAATCGCTCTCCATCAGGACGGCGATCTTTTTTCCCTGCAGGGTCATCGTTTCCCTCCTGCGGCGCGTGGCGCCCGGTGCTTATTCCCCCATCGGCTCTGGTACCGGCCGGCGGGGGCTGAAAACGTCGATGGCTATCGAATCCTCCATCATCCTGAAGCGGTGGGGGACATTGGCCGGGATGAAATAGCAGTCGCCGGCCCTGAGCAACTGCGTCTCGTTGCCGATGGTCACTTCGAACGACCCCTTGAGAATGTAGCCGAACTGTTCCTCGGGATGGTCGTGGACCGGCGAGATGGTTCCCGCCGGGGTCTGCCAGTGCAGGGCGTTCATCGCTCCCGAGCCTTGCAGGTCGGTCAGGCGGATGCCGTAGCCAAAGGCGATTTCCGCGAGCTTTTCATGAAAAACGAACATCGGTCGCTACCTCTCTCCCGGGCTTTCTTACCGGAGCACCCGGACGATGCGGAAGCCCAGGTCGCAGTAATAGGTGTAGGGCCAGTTGGTGTTGGTGTGATAGGTGGTCCAGGGGAAGTTGTTGGCGTAGACGAGCCAGGAACCGCCCCGGCGCTGCCGGTAGACCCCGGAGGTGTCGTTGACCGGATTGATCCGCTTGGCGGCGCTGGTGTAGTCCTTGAAGTAGGTGTACGGGGCGTAGTAGTCCTGGACCCAGTCGGAGGTGTTCCCTCCCATGTCGTAGAACCCCAGGTAGCTCTTCCCCAGTTCGTAACTTCCCACATCCATCGTTCCCAGCCCGCTCCGGTAGTTCATGTAGGTGCTGAGCAGCGGATCGTTCAGATACTCCTGGATCGCCGTCGCATAATCGCTTTCCCAGGCGAGGGGGCGCCGTTTCGCACTCATGTTGTCGGCGTCGAACCGGGCGGCATATTCCCATTCGGCCTCGGTCGGCAGGCGATAGCCGGGATAGCCGTAGAAACGCTTGACGCCGTTGAAGGTGCACGACCAGTCCTGGAGGTTATAGAGCTGGGTGAGTCCCATCCATTCGCTGAGGATGTTGCAGTAGAAGGCGGCGCCGTACCAGGTGACGTACACGGCGGGGCGCTTCTCCATGCCTGGCTTGACGATGAACCTGTTGTCGGAGAATGCGATCTCGGCGGGCTTCCCTTCGTAGTTGGCGTCGAGCATGTACAGATTCTGGGAGTCCCCCTCGCGGTTCTTGACGGAAACGTTGCCGGCATATTCCCCGGTCAGGTAGCCCTTGTTGAGGGCGTAGTTGAGCATGGCGCAGAATTGGGCGTTGGTCACCTGGTACTTGCCCATCTGGAAGTCGTCGGTCAGGGTAATGGTGTGGATCGGGCCGGCCGGTCCCGGGACGTAATTGTTCCCGGCGGGGAGTTCGCCGGGGTAGGGGGGGAGTCCGGTATAGGTGTCGAAGCCGATTTTGGCACTGCCGGCCGGAACGGTGATCATGGCCGGCAGCTCGGTGATGCTGCCGCTTCCCTGGACGGTGGTCGAGCTATCTGAGCCGCACCCCGCCACCAAGAGGGTTACGGCGGTTATCAGCAGCAGCGTCAGAAAGCTATTCCTTGCTTCCGACATGGGGACCTCCTGCGAATCGCCACACGGCGCAGCGGGTAAAAAGCGGAATCAGGATTGCCCAGAGCACCGCAATGGTCCCCAGGCTGGCCACGGTCGGCGGGCGCAGGGCCAACAGCCCCATCCGCGCGGCGTTGCCGTAGATGAGAAACGAAAAGCACACGCCGACGGTGACCGCCGTGAGTACGTTCCGGTTCAAGAGCCGCCAGAAGAAATAGAGCATGAAGCCGAAGTTGAGCCAGAGCGCGAGAATCCATTCCGGGCAAAAGGGGGCCGGAAGCAGCCAGCGGGCCTCCTCCCGGACGCGATAGACCTGGAAGAACCCCAAGGCGGAATCGGTGCCGAAGCCGACTGCCGCCACCGCCAGGGCAACGAACAGTCGTGCCGATTTTTGCTCGGTCATTGGCAGGAGCACGGCGACCAGCAGGCCGAAGAAGATGAGACCGAGCCACGGTATTCCCCGCAGGGCGCCCTGGTAGGACGCGAGGGCGGTGACGAAGAACAACAGGGTGTTCAGTTTCTGGAAGGTTGCCTGTTTCATGGAGCCTCGGGGGGCGGCGCGGCGGTTTGCCGCTCCGCCCGATGCCGCGGAACGATGGGGCGGTTCCGTCCAGCCGGCGTTATTCCTGATCGTAGAGCTTGAACGGCATGACGCACTCTTCGTCGATGACCACGTTGATGACCGACGGTCGGTCCGACGCCAGCGCTTCCTTGAAGGCGGGCTCGAACTGGCCGATGTTTTCGACCAGGAAGCCGTTGGCGCCGCACAGCCTGGCGTATTCGGCAAAGTCCGGGCCGAGGAGGTGGTTGAAGACCTCTTTGCCGTGAGCCACCAGGTTGAACAGCTTGATGATGTTGAATTCGCTGTTATTGAAGATGATCCAGATGATCGGTATCCGGTTCTGCACCGCGGTCATCAGCTCGAAGCCGGCCATCTGGTAGCAGCCGTCGCCGCAGCCGACGATCACCCGCCGGTCGGGAGCCGCCAGTTGAGCGCCGATGGCCGCGTTGGTGTGGGATGCCATCGGCCCGAAGCTGCCCGGGTTCTTGTAGGTCTGCCCGCCGTTCAGCTGCATGTGGGCGGCAAGCCAGATCATGTGGGCGCCGGCGTCGCCGAGAACGATGGCCCGGTCGGGCACCAGGCGGCCGATTTCCCGCGCCAGCTGGCCGGGATGGACCTTGTTCCCTTCGTAAGGGATGGGCTGCAGGCAGTGGCGATCGATGACCGGCCGAGCCTGTTCCCGGACGGTGATCCGGGAGGCGAGGGCGGCGGTGAGCTTGGTGATCGCCGGCTTGACGTCGGCGACCATGGAAAAGTCGTTCTTGAACACCTTGCCGATCTCGTGGGGGTCGATGTTGATCTGCATGAGGACTTTATTGTCGAAGATGTCCTCCTGGAATTTCCAGGCCTGCCACTTGGCGAAGGAGTTGCCGACGGCCAGGACGACGTCGGCTTCCTTCAACGCCTGGCGCGCGCCCGGATCGCCACAGGTGCCCGGCATCCCGACCGATAGCGGGTGATTGTCGGGGATGATCCCCTTGGCGTCCATGGTGGTGATGAAGGGGAGCTGGAACCGTTCGACGAAGGCGCGCAGTTCAGGGCCGGCATTGCTCAGCACGCAGCCGAAGCCGAAGTAGGCGACGACCTTCTTTTTTGCCGCCAGGGCTTGGGCGAGGTATTCGGCGAACAGCTCCACGTCCTTGTCCAGCGGGGTGACCGGCTTGACGTTGAGCGAGATGTCGCGGTGCCATGTCGTCTCCATGGCCGCCACGTCGTAGGGAATGTCAATGTGGACCGGTCCCGGTCTCCCCTCGCAGGCGAGGTTCACCGCTTCCTCGAAGAGATCGCAGACCTGTTCGGGCCGCTCGATGAGATAGGTCTTCTTGGTGGTGGCACTGAACATCGCCTGGGAGTTCGGGGTGCGGTTCAACCCCGTCACTTCCCCCAGATCCCCCTTACCCCGCCATTTTCGGGGGGCGTAAGAGGCGATGGAGAGCATCGGGTAGGCGCCCGAATAGGCCATGCCGACCCCGGAGAAGAAGTTGAAGGAGCCCGGCCCCCCCTGGGCATTGCAGACACCGAGCTTGCCGGAAAACATCGCATAGCCGTAAGCCATGAAAGAGGCGGCCTGTTCGTGCCGGACCATTATCGTCCTGATCTTTTCGGATTCCGCAAAGGCGAAGAGCATGTCCCCCGAGCCCTGCCCCGAGCCGGAGAAGACTGCATCGACGCCGATGGATTCGAGCATTTTCACCATTGACTGCGCAACGTTCATGTAATCGCTCCTTTTTCCGGAACTGCCGGATCGGCCGCTTTTAGCGCTCGGCGAGGATGCTCACCAGTTTCTGGCCGTAGGCGATGGACGATTCCACCGAAAGGGCGGTGACGAACGGCCAGTCGAAGACCACGCAGGGGTTTTCCCGGTTGGCCTGCTCGTCGGCGACGCAGGCGCCGGCGGGGCCGACCGCATCGGTGACCACATCCTGCAGCGGCAGCAGGAAGCCGGGGGTAACCACGTCGGTCCCCTGGTTATCGGGGGACGTCTCCGCCAGGGTGTAGCTCAGCTCGAAGTCGAAGTCCCAGGCCCGCGGATGGGCGGTCGATTTCTTGCCGTAGAGGACGCTCCGGAAAGCGTTGGCCGGATTGCGGGTGAAGGCGAGGGCGCCGACGGAATAGCAGATGGCGCCGATCAACTTGTTGCTGTTGAAGGCGTCGAGGATAAGTTTGTGGACCTTGGGATTGTTGGTGATATCGAGGCAGACGCCGGGGCCGCCGGTGAGGACGATGGCGTCATAATCGGCCATCTTGGCGTCGGCGATTTTGATCGGGGCGTTCCATTCTGGGCCGGCGAGGATTTCCCGGACCCGGCTGCAGACTTCGGGAGGATTGACCTTGTAGTGCTGGAGGGGATCGTCGAAGTCGGGGTCGACGCTCAGGGCAAAGGGGAGCGGCTTCTTGCCGAGGGGGGTTGCCATGGTGACGGTGTAACCCGCCTTTTTCAGGGCGTCCCAGGGAGCCTGCAGCTCTTCGGCCCATGCACCATAATTCGTTGCCACCACGAGAACTTTCTTAGCCATGTCTTCCTCCTTTTGTTAGGTACGGATCGGAACTTCGATCAAGGCTTATTGTCGAGGCGCTGCCGGGGAGCAGGGGCTATTCGGCCTTTTCTCCGGGGAGCCCGTGACGAACGGGGCTGAAGACGTCAATTGCTTCGGTGGCGCCGATGGCCGTGAAGCAGTGGGGGACGTCCGCCGGGATGAAGTAGCAGTCGCCGGCCGTGAGGGTTGCCGTCTCCGTGCCGATGGTCATTTCGAACCCGCCGCGGATGACGTAGCCGAACTGCTCCTGGGGATGGTGATGGCTCGGCACCGTGCTGCGGTCGGCCATGTCCCAGTGCAGAACATTCATGTTGGCGCCGGCGCCGAGCGACTTCAACCGGACGCCGTTGCCGAGGTCCGTTTCCACCAGTTTCTCATGGAAACAAAACATGGGGTTCCTCCTTGGTTGCGATTGCCTGGTCCGGCCGGAAGCAACGGCACCTTTCCCGATGGCAGATTTCCGGGATCACGGCGCCGGAACGATGCCGATGGGGAACAGCGCCGGTGGATGAAACAGGCATTTGCAGGAATTTACTGCGACATTTCGCTGGAGACTGGCGGCCGTCACTGGCCTCTTGCTCGCGAAGCCCAGCATGCTTCGGCAAGGAAACTGCAGTCTATGGTTAAATATTATCGACATATAATTTTTAAATTTTAACAAAAAGTGCCGCGCTGGCGCTTTAGGGCGGCTGCGACG
Organism: Geotalea uraniireducens; assembly: GCF_027943965.1. Lineage (NCBI taxonomy): Bacteria > Pseudomonadati > Thermodesulfobacteriota > Desulfuromonadia > Geobacterales > Geobacteraceae > Geotalea > Geotalea uraniireducens. Next base: position 1,195,477 of record NZ_AP027151.1, read on the forward strand.
CATTATGGCGATACCGGGCCGCCCGCTGTCTGCTGCCGATTTTTGTAACCCGGCCCGCTGCCACGGCAGTGCATTTTATGGCCGCGGCAATGTTACGTGGCCGAAACAAAAGACATAAATGAGCCGATGATGCTGTCGGGCCCTTGTGCCCCGGCAATCTCCATCGGTGGGAAGTATGGTCGTCGGGGCAATGAGCTGCCCACTGCAGCCACAGCATGGATCGGCGTAAAATATAAATGTCGATAATTAAGTTTAACGCATCATGTATACCCTACCGAAGCGAGGTGTCAACCGGAAGTCCCGAATTCTCCGGGACGAACTGATCTTTTTTCGTCCCTCCGTCCCTGTGACCAATTGCCCGTTTTGCCGGAACCGTCCGGTTCCCGGGCGGCCGATCCCCGCCGGGCCATGTTCAGTTGCCCGGTTTTCCGGCGACCTGCCACTGATTTAGGCAATCGTTATGTTTTTATGTATATAACAGATAGGCGCCGCAAAGCTATTGTAGCGATATTACGATATTTTTTTGCGGTGGCACGCTTGGCACGATGTATGAACCATCAGCTGCTCAGGGGGACCTCTCGTCCCGGGAGACCCGATTCGCCTCAGTCTTCCGCCAGACAGTTGCCTCTCCTTTGCGAAGGGGGGCCTGGCCTCGCGAAAGATCTCCAGTAAGGAGGGACCTGTCATGACCGATCACCGTGCCGTTGTCCGCTTGCGGCATCCGGCGGGAGGAGGCCAGGGATGCGCCTGATTACCGTGGCCGGTCCGCCGTCGTCGGGGAAGACCGCCATCATCTGCAAGGCCGCCGAGGCGCTGCGGGCGGAGGGGGTGTCGGTCGGGGTGGTCAAGTTCGACTGCCTCTCCTCCGGCGACCAGGCACTCTACGAGCGGCGCGGCATTCCGGCCCGCACCGGCCTGTCGGGCAACCTCTGTCCCGACCATTTTTTCGTCAGCAATATCGAGGAGTGTCTCGCCTGGGGGGTGCGGAGCGGCTTCGACCTGTTGATCAGCGAGAGCGCTGGCCTCTGCAACCGCTGCGCCCCTCACATCAAGGACGTCTGCGCCGTCTGCGTCATCGACAACCTGAGCGGGGTGGAGACGCCGCGCAAGATCGGGCCGATGCTGAAAATGGCCGACATCGTGGTGGTCACCAAGGGTGACATCGTCTCCCAGGCCGAACGGGAGGTGTTTGCCCATCGGGTCCGCCAGGTCAATGCCGGGGCGGTGATCATCCACGTCAACGGTCTGACCGGCCAGGGGGGGCACGAATTGGGGCGGTTGTTGCGAGGCGCGGCGCCGGTGGTCGCGGTGGAGGGGCGGTTGCTCCGCTTTTCGATGCCGGCGGCCCTCTGTTCCTACTGTCTCGGCCAGCGCCGGATCGGCGCCGACTTCCAGATGGGGAACGTCAAGAAAATGGAGCTGGAATAATGCCGATGAAGACGCCGTACGCCGATCTGCCGCTCGAGCGGCTGTTCCACGAGCATCCCCACGTCCGGGACTTCCTCGCCGCGCTGGGACTGGCGGAACTTCCCGCCGGGCCGACCTTGGCGAGCTGTCTGGCGGCCCTGGACGAGGAGCGGTTGGAGGACGTGGGGCTGGAGCGGCAGGAACTGCTGGCGAGGTTTGCCGCTTACATGGAAGGGGTGGAGCGGCTGCTCCGGCCCCAGCGGGCGACGATCGGTTCGGTGACGGTGATCGGCGGCCGCGACAAGAGCGGCGCCGCGGAAAACTTCACCCTGGAGCTTCGCCCCGGCGAAGTGACCTGCATCGTCGGCCCGACCGGTTCGGGGAAGAGCCGCTTCCTTGCCGACATCGAATGGCTTGCCCAGGGGGACAGTCCCACCGGTCGGCGGGTGCTGATCAACGGGGCGGTTCCCGACCCGGGACGCCGCTACGCCGTCGACCAGAAGCTGGTTGCCCAGCTCTCCCAGAACATGAACTTCGTCATGGACCTCTCCGCCGAAGAGTTCATCAGCCTCCACGCCGAAAGCCGGATGGTGGCCGAGCCGGCGGCTGTCACCCGGACGATCCTCGACTTGGCCAACAGTCTGGCCGGCGAGCAGTTCACCCCGGCCACCCCGGTCACCGCCCTCTCCGGCGGCCAGTCCCGGGCGCTGATGATCGCCGACGTCGCCTGCCTGAGCAGCTCGCCGATCGTCCTGATCGACGAGATCGAGAACGCCGGCATCGACCGGAAACGGGCGCTGGCCCTGTTGGCCGACCGGGACAAGATCATCCTGATGGCCACCCACGACCCGATCCTCGCCCTGATGGGGGAGCGGCGGCTGGTCTTCAAAAACGGCGGCGTGGCCCGGATCATCGCTACCAGCGCGGCGGAGCGGGCCAATCTCGCCCGCTTCGAGGAGATGGACGCCCGGCTTACCGCCGTGCGGCACGCCCTGCGTAACGGCGAGGAGATCGCCGGGGAGTTCTGAGCCATTCCCCCTTCGATCTCCCCCGATGACTCGGCCTGCGTCCGCTCCCCGCATGGGCGGCAGGCCTTGCGTGCAGAAGAATTTGGCAGTGCATTTTTTTTGTTTATCGTTGTGTTGCTAATTATATAACGCCAAAGGAGCGTCCGTCATGCCGATCGATGCCCACAAATTCGACGTCATCGCCCGCACCGTCTTTGCCCCGGTCTATCCGCTGCTGGCCAGCCAGATGTTGGCCCGGAGCGGCATCGACCGCGGCGTCTGCCTCGACCTGGGGAGCGGCGGCGGCTATCTGGGGCTGGCGGTGGCCAGGCTCAGCACCCTCTCGGTCTATCTGCTCGACGAATCGCCGGAGATGCGGACGATCGCCGAGCGCAACATCGCCGAGCAGGGGGCGACCGGCCGGGTCACGGCGCTCTGCGGCGACGTCCATGCCATCCCGCTGCCGGACGGCAGCGTCGATCTGGTGGTCAGCCGCGGTTCGGTCTACTTCTGGCACGATCTGGCCCGGGTGCTCGGGGAGGTCCGGCGGGTGCTGGCCCCCGGCGGGGCGGTCTGCATCGGCGGCGGTTTCGGCTCGTGGGAGCAGCGCGAGGCGATCATCGGCCGGATGCGGGAGAAGGAGCCGGACTGGCAGCCCAAATGCCGCGGTTTTGCTGATGCGGTCTTCCTGCAGGCCGTCGACCGAGCGGGGATTACCGGCGCGACCCTCGTCAAGGATGAGAGCGGCACCTGGCTGACGTTCCGCCGTGCCGCCAGCGGGGAGGGGGTATGAAGCGTCCGGCGCTCCTTCCGCACTCCTGTCGTTACCGGCTGCGGCGCTGGCCGCCGGTTGTCCTGGCGCTGGCGCTTTGGCTGGCGACGGCCGTGGCCGCCGAGGCGCGGCTGATTACCGACATGACCGGCCGCGCGGTGCGGGTTCCGGACCGAATCACCCGGGTCTACGCCACGTCGCCACCGGCGACCTACCTGCTCTATGCCATCGATCCGAGGCTGCTCGTCGGCCTCAATAACCCGCCGGGCGGCCCGGAACGGCCGTTCCTCGCCCCGGCGGTCCGCACCCTGCCGGTGATCGGCAGCTCGGTCGGCCAGGGGAAGAACCTCAACAGCGAACTGTTGTTGAAGGCCCGGCCCGACATCATCCTGGTCTGGTCGTGGCCGCAGCCGGAGATCAATGCCCGCTACGAGCGGTTGTTCCGCCAACTCGGCATCCCGGTCGTCGAGGTGCGGATCGATACGCTACGTGATTATCCGGCCGCCTTCACCTTTCTCGGCGAGCTGCTCGGTCGCCGCGAGCGGGCCGCCAGCCTGCGCCGCTATGCCGAAGAAACGCTCCGGGCGGTTGACCGGGCGGTAGGGGGGATCGCGCCAGGGGAGCGGCCGGCGGTCTACTATGCCGAGGGGGCGGACGGGCTGGCGACGGAGCGGGAGGGCTCCTTCCATGCCGAGCTGATCGGGCTGGCCGGCGGCCGGAACGTCCACCGCGGCGAGGCGCTGGACCATTACGGCATGGAGAAGGTTGCTCTGGAACAGGTGCTGCTCTACAACCCGCAGGTCATCCTTGCCCAGGACGGACAGTTCCTGGCGACGGCCGCTCGCGACCGGCGCTGGCAGGCGATCCGGGCGGTCCGCGAAGGGCGGGTCTACCGGATTCCGCGGCTGCCGTTCAACTGGTTCGACCGGCCCCCCTCGTTCATGCGGCTGCTCGGCCTCCGCTGGCTGGCGAACCGGCTCCATCCCGAGCGGTTCCACTTCGCCCCGGTTGCTGAAACCAGGCGGTTTTACCGGCTCTTCCTCGGCGTCGAACCGACGGACCGCCAGCTGGCCGAGATCCTGCGCGGCAGCTGACGACGGCCGAATCGCGCTATGCGTTATATAAAATGAAATATACCGGTTGCTACCGGAAGAGGAGGAAGGGTATGCGGAAACGGATGGTCTGGGGAATGGCCCTGTTGGCACTCGCGGCGGCGGTCCCGGCGGGTGCCGGCGAAGAGCCACTCGAGGTGGAGGGCGTCGGGGTCGTCGGCCGGCGGGAGCACCAGCCGGCCTACAGCGCGACGACGGTGCCGGCCAGCGCGGCGGCGACGGTGGAGGAGTTCGACCGGGAGGATATCCGCGCGGCGGCGCCGGCCAGCGTTTACGACCTGGCGGCCCTGTCGCCCGGCGCCCGGGTGGAGTTCCAGGGGCGCAAGGGGATGAACTCGCTGCAGCTGCGGGGAGGGGATACGGTCGGGGTGATCCTCGACGGCGTCTACCTCCCCTGGTCCCAGGCCTCGCGCATCCTCGCCCAGTTTCCGGTGGACGCCATCGAGTCGGTCCGGATCGTCCGGGACAGCACCGCCGTCACCCTCGGCCCCTTTACCCCCTTTTCTCCGGCGATGAGTCACGACAATGTCCCGTCTGCCGGCCTCGGCAGCTCCAACCAGGGGTTCATGGTGATCACCACCCGGCGGGGGGAACGGCCCGAGCTGGGGGCGATCGCCCAGTACGGCAGCTTCGACGACCGCACCTTCCAGCTCTATCACGGCAACCGGCGGGGGCCCTTCGCCTACCGGGTGGCCGGCACCGCTGCCGGCACCAGCGGCCGGGACGGCTGGAACAACTCCGCCAATAACCTCTCCCTGCTGCTGAACGGCAATTACGACGGCGCCGCCCTCAAGGGCGATTTCATGCTCTATTACGCCAACGGCCGGCGGGAAATGCAGCGCGCCACCGCCGACAGCACCGCCTACAGCTCACTCTGGTACTACGATCCGCTGGAAACGCTCCAGCTGTCCCTCAATCTGCACAAGCCGTGGAATGCCGTGCATACCACTTCGCTCTCTTACGCCCGTGGCCAGGTCACCGACGACGAGGTGCTGAAGACCGCCACCAGTGTCAATACCCCGCAGCCGATCCACCAGGAGGACCAGGTGGAGAGCTGGCACCTCTGGCACGTCGCCGCCACGGCGACCAACCGGCTGGCCGGCGGCTTCCAGTCGTTCCGCTGGAAGAGCCCTACCGGCCAGTTCTTTTACGAAGGGGTGCCGCGCAAGGAAGACCTCTTCTCCGGCTACCTCCAGGACGAGTATCGGCCGACCGACCGGCTGACCCTCGATGGTGGTGCCCGGGTGGACGCCAAGCTGATCGAACAGGGGTCTGACAAGTATTCGCCGCTGCAGGCGAGCAACAAGAAGATCAGCGACGAGTGGCAGCAGCCGGCGGTCAGCCTCTCCTTGGGGGGTGCCTACCGGCTGGACGAGCAGTACCGGCTGCTTGCCCGCTTCGGCTACTCGCGCCAGGAGGCTGACAGCTTCCTGGCGACGGTGGACGACAAAGAGCTGGGGACGGAGAACCGCTACAAGTACGAACTGGGGGTCGAGGCCGCTTATCACCCCTTCTTCAATCCGGCGGTGACGCTCTTCCTCTACGACATCCGCAACTTCGCCTATGCCGCCGCCACCGGCGGCAGCGGCGCCACCGCCTACAACATCTACGATACCGCCGACGTGGTTCGGGCAGGGGCGGAGGCCAGCGTCAAGGGGAGCCTTCCCTGGGGCTTCGGCTACCAGACGTCCTACTCCTACTTCACCACCGACCGCGGCGAAACCAACCGGGTGATGCTCCACCATCTGGTCAACCTGCGGCTGTCCCACCGCTACGGCGGCCTGGAGAGCAACCTGATCCTCAACTACGTCGGCCCGTACGAGAACAATTTTCTCTCGGTGAACAACATCTACCGGCCGGCTGGCGAGTATACCCGCCTGGACCTGAACGTCAGCTACGCCTTCACCCTGGCAAAAGCCCGTGCCTGGGCCACCGTCTACGGTCGCAACCTGCTGGACGACCGCTACGTGACCATCGCCGGCTGGCAGGACCAGGGGCTGGCCTACGGCGGCCGGCTGGAAGTGTCGTTTTGAGCGGCCATGGGGCTCGACGGCGCGGCAGAGCTCCGGGGAGGGGCGGAGGGGGGGCGGGGAAAACGGGGATTCGGCAGTGCCCTGCTCGGTTCGCTGTTGCTCCATTGCACCTTCGGCGGCGTGGTCTGCGCGGTTGCCCCCCGGCTTCCGGCAGTGCCGGCACCGCTGGTGGTCGATCTGACCGCCCTGTCGTTGCCGACGGCCGAACGGGAAATGCGGGCGGCGGCCCCGGCCGGGCAGCCGCGGCAGAGAAAGGGCCAACGGCGGCCCCGGCCGGCAGCGCCGCCGGCTCAGCCGCTGCCGGCGCCGGTGCCCATGCCGGTCGTATCTCCGCCGGTGCCGGTGCCGGCAGCTCCCCCGACCCCTGCGCCGGCGGCGGTTCCGCCCGCGGTGGTGGCCGTGGCCGGCGGGAGTCCGGCGACAACCGGCGTCGTTGCCGGCGCCGGGGGGAGTACCGCCTCCGGCGGCAACGGCACGGCGGCGGGGGGGCACGACGCCGGCGGGTCGGCGGCGGTGTCGACGACCACCTTGCAGCAGCGCTACCTGCGCGAACACTTCGCCTATATCCGCGAGCTGATCGGCCGGGAGTTGCGCTACCCCCGCCGGGCGCTCCGCATGGGGTGGAGCGGTCGGGTCGCGGTCACCTTCCTGGTGCTGGTGGACGGCAGCGTGACCGAGCTGCGGGTGGCCCGGAGCAGCGGTTGTCCGCTCTTGGACGGCGATGCCCTGGCAACGGTGCGGCGGGCGGCCCCCTTTCCCCGGCCGCCGGTCAGCGCCCGACTGTTGATCCCGGTCGACTACGTCCTGGAATGAACGGGGCACAGGAGTACGGTCACCGATGAAACCGCTGCCCCTCGTCACGGCCGTGGTCGGCCTGCTGATCGTAATTTTCGCCTCTCTCTGCCTGGGGAAGTATCCGCTGCCGCCGGGAGAGATCGGCGCTTTCCTGCGGGCCGAATGGTTCGGCGGGGCCGCGTTGCCGCCGGACCGGACGGAACTCTTGCGCAACCTGCTGCTCGAAATCAGGCTCCCCCGCATCCTGGCCGCCGCCCTGATCGGGGCGGCGCTGGCGGTTTCCGGCGCCGCCTACCAGGCGATGTTCGTCAATCCGCTGGTCTCGCCCGCCCTGCTGGGAGTGTTGGCTGGCGCCTCATGCGGGGCGGCCCTGGGGATGGTCTTGTTCAAAAGCTGGTATGCGGTCCAGTGCGCCACCTTCCTCGGCGGGATCGCGGCGGTGGCGCTGGCGGTCGGCCTGGCGCGCATCTACCGGATCGGCGGCACCATCATGCTGGTTTTGGGCGGGGTGATCAGCGGGGCGCTCTTTTCGGCGCTGCTCTCGCTGGTCAAGTACCTGGCCGATCCCTATAACCAGCTGCCGGCAATCGTCTACTGGCTGATGGGGAACCTTTCCCTCGCCGACCGGGCGATGGTCTTCCGGACCGGCGTGCCGATGCTGGCGGGGGTGGCGGTGCTGATCCTGTCGGCGCGCTATCTCAACATCCTCAGTATGGGGGACGAAGAGGCCGCGGCGCTCGGCGTCAATGTGGCCCGGGTCCGCCTGACGGTCATTACCGCCGCCACCCTGGTCAGCGCCCTGACGGTGGTGGTCGCCGGGGCGGTGGGCTGGGTCGGGCTGATTATCCCCCATATCGCCCGGATGGTGGCGGGGCCGGACAACGAAACCCTGCTGCCGGTGGCGGCGCTGCTCGGGGCCGGCTACCTGGTGGCGGTGGACGACGTCGCCCGGCTCGCCTTCGCCTTCGAGCTGCCGATCGGCATTGTCACGGCGCTGGTGGGAATCCCCTTTTTCATGCTGGTGCTCGGGAATGCCCGGAAAGGATGGCGCTGATGGCCCCGGTCTCCCTGGAAGACGTCTCGTTCCGCTATCGCCGCCAGCCGGTGATCGAACGGCTCAACCTCGCCTGCGGGGATGGCGGGGTGCTGGCGCTGCTCGGTCCCAACGGCAGCGGCAAGACTACCCTGCTCAAACTGCTGCTCGGTATCCTGGAGCCGAGCAGCGGCCGGGTCCGGCTCGACGGCCGCGACCTCCGCCGCATCCCGGCACGGGAGCGGGCCCGGCGACTGGCCTACGTCCCCCAGGTGCACCGCGAGGCGTTCGGTTACCGGGTGTTCGACGTGGTGCTGATGGGCCGGATGCCCCACAGCGGCTTCCTGGGGCGCTACGGCGTTACGGACCGGCGCCTGGCCGGCGAAGCCCTGGAGCGGCTCGGGATCGGCCACCTTGCCGAGCGCCCCTACACTGAGGTCAGCGGCGGCGAACGCCAGCTGGCGCTGATCGCCCGGGCGCTGGCCCAGGGGGCGCGAACGCTGGTGCTGGACGAGCCGACCAACGGCCTGGATTACGGCAACCAGCAGCGGCTTTTGGACCGGCTTGCCCGACTTCGGCGGGACGGCTACAGCTGCATTTTCACCACTCACCATCCGGACCACGCCCGGCGGGTCGCCGACCGGGTGGTCATGCTGCGGCGGGGGGAGATCGTCCGGGACGGAGCCCCCGGCGAGATCGTTACCGCCGCCGGCGTGGCCGCCCTGTACGGCCTGGAGCCCGACCCGGCGGCCGACCATGCACAAGGAGACGCGCGATGCTTTCCGTAACGACCGCAGCCGACAACTACGATGACGATTTTGGCGCCCTGGACCTCTTTGCCGGTTTCCCTTGCCCGCTTAAGGTCCCGCTGGAAACCGAGCTGGCCGGCCTGCTGGCGAGCCGGCGGGAACGGGGCGCGGCGCTGACCAGCACCCTCGACGCCTGCGATCAGCTCTCGCTGGTCGACCGGGCGGACGGTATCGAGCTGCTCGACGAGCTGCCCGACCTGATCGTCACTTCCGGGTTGAACGGCTTTCTCTCCCACCCCTTCCGTCGCCGCTTCCTTGATCCCGGGCTGTTCCACTGCTGGGCCGAGTACCCGGTCCATCCGCGGCTGGCGGCGCTCGGACTCCCCGACCCGGGCAGCCTGTTCCGGATGATTGCGGTCAATCTGTACGTGCTGGCGGTCGACAAGTCCCGGCTCGGCTCGCTGCCGATGCCGCGCCGCTGGGCGGACCTGCTGGAGCCGTGCTACGGCGGTACCACCGCCATCTGCGCCCATGGCGGCTCGTTCAACGAGAGCGCCATCCTCTCGCTCCATGCGCTGTTCGGCGATGCCGGCCTGCGCACCCTGGCGCGGACTATCGGCTACGGCCTCCACCCGTCCCAGTTCGTCAAGCGGCTCGGCCTTGGCAAGCCGGATACGCCGGCCATCGCCATGCTGCCGCTCTTCTTCGCCCGGACGGCCAAGGACCAGGAAAACCTGGCGATCGTCTGGCCCGAGGAGGGGGCCCTGGCCACGCCGCTGTTCATGCTCGTCAAGGAGACGAGCCGCGACCGGCTGGCTGATGTCGTCGACTTCTTCACCGGCCCGCGGGTGGCCGAAATCTGCGCCGGAGCGCTGTTCCCGGCTGTCCATCCCGCCGCCCGGCAGGTCATCCCCGAGGATGCGCCGCTGCGCTGGCCCGGCTGGCCGTATCTTCTGGCACACGATCTCGCGCGGCTGCGGCGCGCCACCCAAAGTACCTTCGTCGCGGCTTGGCAGGCGGCCCACCGCGATCGGGCCATCCCATAACGTTCATCCGAGGAGGATTATGCCATGCGATTGACTGGACGAGCACTCATCCCGCTGTTGCTGTTGGGCGGCGGGTTCGCCTATGCCGGCGACGAGCCGGCGGGGCTGACCATGGAAGGGCTGACGGTGAAGGGGAACCGGGAGGCGGAACTCGTCGACGTTCCCGCCGGCGAACCGGCCACCGTCAGCGTGATGCCCCGCCGGACGGTGGAACTGCTGACCGGTCCGGCGCGGACCAACCCGTACCGGGCGCTGGACCTGCTCCCGTCGGTGCACAGCGAGCAGGCCGACGCCTTCGGCCTGACGGTGGACCAGAATCCGCTGCGGATCAGGGGGCAGATCGGCGACACCTTTACCCGCCTTTCCCGCACCGTCGAGGGAGTGCCGCTCGGCGTCAACGTCGGCCAGGGGGCGATGGGCAACCTGATCGACCTCGACAACCTGGCCGGGCTGTCGCTGGTGCGGGGGGCGGTCCCGGTGGACCGCGGCTTCGGCTTCGGCAATACCGCCGGCGCCCTGGAGCAGTCGCTCCGCTGGGGGAGCGCCCTGCCGTGGCTGACCCTTTTGCGCAGTGACGGTGCGGAGCACTTCAACCGGACCTTTGTCCGGCTCGATTCGGGCGAGCTGTCGACCGGGACCCGGCTGTTCGCCTCGGCCAGCCGCAGCAGCGCCGACAAGTGGCGGGGCGCCGGCGACGGCGAGCGGAGCAACGTCAGTACCGGCCTCAGCCAGCCGCTGCCGGGGAATACTTCTTTTTCGCTCTTCGGGGTCTTCAACACCTTCCGCCAGCACGTCTACCGGCCCCTGACCTACGCCCAGACCCAATCGGACGGTTTCTACCGGGACTACGACTACAACGGTTCCCTGGCCACGCCGATCGGCACGGCCACGGCGTTGCAGAATATCAACTACTACGATTACAACCGCCAGCGCTTCAACGAGTACGCGATCCTCTCGGTGATTGAGTTCCGGCCGACCTCCGACAGCACCCTGACCTTCAAACCCTACTACGCAGGGAGCGAGGGGTACCGCTACTTCGGCAACGGTACCAGCAGCAACAACGCTGTGGTGAACCGGGTGGACATCACCCAGGCGCAGCTGGGCTTTACCGCCGAGTACGCCCTGACGCTCGGCCCGAGCCGGGTCAAGGTGGGCTACTGGTACCAGGATGCCGATACCATGCCGCCCCCCACCAGCCAGAAATCGTACAACATCGCCGCCAACGGTTTGGCTTTCAAGGGGTGGGGGCTGTTGACCAAGGTGGAGGATCGCATTTTCCACGAACCGTACCTGGCGGTGAGCAACCGTTTCGGCAAGCTGCGGCTCGATGCCGGGGTCAAATACGTCCGGATCGAGCTGCCGGAGGTGACCGGCTACCAGACCACCGGTCTCGGCGACATCTCCTACGACGATGCCCTTGCGGCCAGCAGCGGACCGGCGGCGGGGCTGCATGCCGCCGGCTCCACCCAGGATGCCTGGCTCCCCAACGTTGGTGTCAGCTATGAATTTGACGACCGGACCAGCATCCGCCTGACCTATGGCCGCAACTACGCCGAGGGGTGGCTCGGGCCGCTTTATTCGACCTTCAAGAGCAATCAATCGGCATTCACGGCCGCCGGGATCTCCCTGCAGGATCTCTGGGACGGCGTCAAGCTGGAGCTGTCCGACAACGTCGACCTGGGGGCACGGTTCGGCGGCGACGGCTGGTATGTGGCGCCCACCCTGTTTTACGGCGCCTTCCACGACAAACAGGTGCTGGCTTACGATCCGCGGGTCAATGCCAGCTACTATCAGAGCAGCGCTGCCGCTCAATCGATGGGCGCCGAGCTGGAAGTGGGGCTGACGCCGCTTCCCTGGCTGACCTTCTTCGGCTCCGCCTCCTACAACCGTTTTCGCTTCGACGACGACCTGCGTACCGCCGCCGGCAGCACCGTCCAGTCCGCCGGCAAGCAGGTGGCCGATGCCCCCGAGTGGCTCGGCAAGGCCGGCCTGACCGCCCGGTTGGCCGATTTTTCGGTCACCCCGGTGGTGCGCTACATTGGCGAGCGCTACGGCGACATCGAAAACAAGGAGGCGATTGCCGCTTACGAGGTTGTCGATTTGACCCTCGAATATCGTCGGCGCAAGGTCTGGGAGTTCGACGAACTGACCGTCAGCCTGAATCTGCTCAACCTGTTCGACAAGCGGTACATCGGCATCATCAAGAACGATCAGGATATCTCGGAATCGCTGGCGACCAGTTACTATCCCGGCGCCCCGTTCACGGTGGTCGGCAGTGTCGGCATCAAATTCTAGGCGGGGCGATCCGGTTGCGTATCCGGGAAAAGTAACTACACTTGGAAAGGGGATCAACGCGACGGAGGGGATGCAATGACCGACCTCGCCGGGGAAAAGGCCGATCGGGTCAGGGACAAGAGTCTCGAACTGCTGAAATATCTGCTCGGCAGCTGCCATCTGCGGAATTTCGCCGTCCGCCTCTGGGACGAAACCCTCTGGGAAGCGGAGCCGGGCAAGCCGCCCCGCTTCACCCTGATCATCCGCAGTCCCGGTGCCCTGCGCCGGATGCTCCGTCATCCCGACGAACTGTCGCTCGGCGAGGCGTACATCTATGACGACATTGATGTCGAAGGCGAAATCCAGGACGTATTCCCCCTTGCCGACCATCTGTTCGTTACCCGCCATACCCTCGCCGACCTGATCCGCCTGCGGACCCAGTTCCTGGCGCTCCCCGACGACGAGCGGCGGCGCGACCGGGAGCGGCTGGCACAACTTCACGGGCCGGTCCATTCCGCCACTCGCGACCGGCAGGCGGTCAGCTACCACTACAACATTTCGAACGATTTCTACCGGCTTTGGCTCGACGAGCGGATGATCTACTCCTGCGCCTACTTCAAGCGCCCCGACGATTCTCTCGACACCGCCCAGGAGCAGAAACTCGACTATCTCTGCCGCAAGCTGCGCCTCCAGGAGGGGGAGCGGCTCTTGGACATCGGCTGCGGCTGGGGGGGGCTGCTGCTCCATGCGGTGCGGCATTACGGGGTCACCGCCTATGGCATCACCCTCAGCCAGCTGCAGGCGGAGCTGGCTAGCGAGCGGATAAGGGCGGCCGGCCTGGAAGGGCGCTGCCGGGTGGCGGTCCAGGATTATCGCGAGCTGGACGAGAAGGAGACCTACGACAAGATCGTCAGTGTCGGGATGGTCGAGCATGTGGGGAAGGCGCGCCTGGCCGAATATTTCGACAAAGCCTGGCGGCTGCTCCGCCGGGGCGGCGTGTTCCTCAATCACGGCATTGCCGTCAACAGCGGCCAGCCGTTCCCGAAGGGGCCGTCGTTCGTCGACCGGTACGTCTTTCCCGACGGCGAGCTCCTGCCGATTAGCACCACCATCGAAACCGCCGAGCGCTGCGGCTTCGACCTGCGCGACCTGGAAAATCTCCGCGAACATTACGCCCGGACCCTCGAAGAGTGGGTCCGGCGCCTGGAAGCACACCATGAGGAGGCCCGCGCCGTGGCCGGTGAAGCGATCTACCGGATCTGGCGGCTCTACATGGCCGGCTCGGCCTACAATTTCCGCCTCGGCCGGCTCAACCTCTTTCAGACCGTTCTCGTCAGATGCGACCGGGGACGCTGCTGTCTCCCCCTCACCCGCGACGACTGGTATGCGTGAGCCGCCGTTCGCCGGCGGCTGGGGAATATTCGACAATGCCTCCGGAATATTCTCCTGCCTGCGGCGCGGCGTTTTGGGTATTTTGCGTAAAAACAACAGGTTGCGTGTTGGCACGGGAGATGAAATATCATGGTCAAAGGGTGCGGTTCCCCGGGGTGATGAGGAGCCCGCGCGAAAAGCTCTACAAAGGAGACTATGACCATGAAAAGAACAATCGTGCTGATGACTGCAGTTTCCCTCATTTCGGCCGTCCCGGCTTTCGCCACGGTGCACGGCTCTTCCCATGCCGGCATGGACGACCAGTGCGCCAAGGACTGCGCCATGCTCGTGAAAGACTGCGCCCGGCAAACAGATAGCATCCAGCAGCGGATTTCCCGTCTTCAGACGGAGCTCGGCAAAGGGACTGCCGTCTATACCACGGCTGAGCTGCAGCGGCTCCAGGGAAAGCTGAAAGAGGCGAAAGCCACCCTGCGGATTCTGGAGGAGAACAAGTAAGCACTGTCTGACCGTCGCCATCCCCGCCAGCCGGTTGTCGCTTCGCGCCGCCGGTGATGGCCCCGCGCGGGAGGAGGGCACGAGAGCCCGCAGCCGAGTCGGTTGCGGGCTCTCGGCGTCTGTGGTGCCCGGCGGCAGTGAGGGTAAAAGATTAAAGTGGTCTTACGATTGTTCTTCCAGTATAATGCCTTCCCATCATCTGCCGGGGTGGGAGTTGCCCCCGCCGGCGGGGGACCGACGAATTTGACGGGCTCGGCCTGATGAGGGAGGAGAAGATGAAGGACGTAAAACTGTTTCATGGCTGTCGCGCCTTGGTGCTGGCGATGTTGACCGGGATGCTGCTGGCGGCCGGCGCGGCCGAGGCCGCGGTGTTGACGGTGAATGGCGGCAAGATGTTTACCAATTATCCGACCGTCCAGCTGTCGATCAACGCCGCCGACTATCCCAACCCGGTGCAGTCGATGCGCTTCAGTGCCGACGATGCCACCTGGAGCGCCTGGGAACCGGTGGCGGCCACCAAGTCCTGGACGGTTGCCACGCCGCTCAATCTCGATGTCTATAGTGTCTTTCTCCAGTTTCTCGAACAGGGGGGGGCGACCTCCGCTTCCTACGGCGCCAGCACGGTTTACGACGACCTGATCGATACCACGTTCTCCGACAACCAGGGGGTGGCGTTGCTCGGCGGTGACGGCAACGACACCGGCGACGGCATTGCCGTGCAGCCCGACGGCAAGCTGCTGGTGGTCAGCACCCTGGCCCAGCCGGCCAGCGGCACCTCCCTGATCACCCTCTGGCGGCTTACCACCGGCGGGCTCCTTGACGGCACCTTCAACGCCGCCGGTACACCGGGGGCCATTTCGTTCACGGGGAGCAGTGCCGGCACCGGCCTCGACAAGGGGGCCGCGGTGGCGCTGCAGTCTGACGGCAAGATCGTCGTCCTCGGCACCGTCGACCTGGGGAACGGCAACTACGCCTGGCAGGTCCGGCGCTTCAACACGGACGGCACCGTCGACGGCACCTTCAACGGCAATACCGGCTATTACCAGGAGGGAGCCACCGGCGCCAACGAGGCGGCGGGGCTGGCCATCCAGACCGACGACCGGATCATGGTGATCGGCAGCCGCGATCTCGGTACCGGGGTTACCAAAATCGAAGTGCTGCGGCTCAATGCCGACGGGACGCTCGATAGCGCTTTCAATGGCGGGACCGGCGTCTACCGGACGGGGAGCGAAACGAGCGGCAACCGGGGGCGGGGCGTGGCATTGCAGAGCGATGGCAAGATCCTGCTGGTCGGCACCTATGCCTATGCCGGCGGCACGTCCGACCTCTACGTCGAGCGGCTGCTGAGCGACGGGACCCGCGACAGCTTCAACGGCCTGAACGGCGCCTTTTTCGGCGGGGGGGGCAACCTGAGCGAAGGGCGGGCGATTGCCGTTCAGTCCGACGGCAAAATCGTCGTTGCCGGCGATGTCGACTGGGGGGGCGGCGATACCGATCTCTGGGTACTGCGGCTCAATGACGACGGGACGAAGGATACCACCTTCGATTCCTCGATCGGCGATTACGTCGACGGGGGCACCGGTGCCGACCGGGCCAGCGCCCTGGTTGTTCAACCGGACGACCGGATTGTTGTCGTCGGTACTTTCGACTTCATCGACGATACCGACATCTGGGTGCTGCGGCTCAACGCCGACGGGACGGGCGATCCGACCATTTACAACTTCTACGGCTACTATTACCCCAATGCCAGCGGTAACGACGAGGGGCACGGGGTGGCGCTCCAGGCGGACGGCAACATCGTCCTGGCCGGGACTTTCACCAACCCTCTCGGGGACACCGACATCCATGTCAACCGCATCTTCGCCAATAAACAGACCCTGACGACGGCCGCGATCGGCAGCGGCAGCATCGCCGACAATCTCGGCGCCCTGGCCTGGAGCGGGAGCAGCGGCGACGGCGACTATATCCGGGGCGACTCGGTGACGATCACCGCGACCCCGGCCGCCGGTTCGGTCTTCACCGGCTGGTCCGGCGCCTGTTCCGGCACCACTCCCACCTGTACCCTGACGATGGCCGCCGACCAGACAGCCATCGCCACCTTCGCGCTTGAACCGCCCGCCGCGCCGACCGGCCTGGCCGGCACACCGGGGAACGGGGCGGTCGCCCTCACCTGGAATGCCAACAGCGAAACCGGCATCACCGGCTATACCATCCATTACGGCACCGCTTCGGGCTCCCTCGGCTCTACGGTGACCGTCGGCACCGTCACCAGCTATACGCTCGGCAGCCTCAACAACGGCACCACCTACTACGTGGCGATCGCCGCCCTGAAGAGCGGGGTGGAGGGGCCGCTGTCGGACGAGATTGTCGTCACTCCCGGGCTGAATCTCGCCGTGACCTTCGCCGGCAGCGGGAGCGGCACCGTCACCAGCACCCCGGCGGGGATCTCCTGTACCGGCGACTGCCAGGCGGTCTTTACCGAGCTGCCGGTCACCCTGCTGGCGACCCCGAGCGCCGGCTCGCTCTTTAGCGGCTGGTCGGGCGGCTGCACGGGGACCGGCGACTGCACGGTGAATCAGTACGGGCCGGTCGCGGTTACTGCCACCTTCACCGCCACCCCGCCGG
Organism: Geotalea uraniireducens; assembly: GCF_027943965.1. Classification (NCBI taxonomy): domain Bacteria; kingdom Pseudomonadati; phylum Thermodesulfobacteriota; class Desulfuromonadia; order Geobacterales; family Geobacteraceae; genus Geotalea; species Geotalea uraniireducens. Next base: position 1,212,217 of record NZ_AP027151.1, read on the forward strand.
TCCGGCTCACCACCGGCACCACCGCCTATTACGGCTCGATCGCCGAGGCCCTGGCCGCCGCCAGCGGGATCAGCTCCTGCACCATCGATGTGCAGGCCACCGCCGCCGCCGAAAGCCTGGTGCTGCAGTCGGCGCTCGCCGTGCTGCTGCGCGGGGGATACGACGCTTCGTTTACCCCCACTGCCGACACCAGTGTCTTGCTCGGTCTGACGATCAGCGCCGGCTCGCTCACCCTCGACAATATCGTCATCCGCTAGGCCTCCCGGCCGCCATGATTTGCCACGCCCCGTCGCGACACCGTCCGACGGGGCTTTTTCTTTGCCGGTGCCACCGGTCGCGGTTTTTTGTCGGCGGCACCGCCGGGGAACTGTGCAAGGCGGGAAATCTGCGCTACACTTAAGAACCGTCGTCTGCCACCATCAACCGCCTGCCAAGGAGTGACGCCGTGACCGAAGAACGTAGCGCGAACCCTGCCGAGCTCGACAACCTCTGTATCAATACCATCCGCTTCCTGGCGGTTGATGCCATCCAGCAGGCCAACAGCGGCCACCCGGGACTGCCGCTCGGCGCCGCGCCGATGGCCTACCTGCTCTGGGACCGCTTTCTCCGCCACAATCCGGCCGATCCCGGCTGGTTCGACCGCGACCGCTTCGTCCTCTCCGCCGGCCACGGCTCGATGCTCCTCTATGCCCTGCTGCACCTGACCGGCTACGAGCTGCCGCTGGCGGAGCTCCGGCGGTTCCGCCAGTGGGGGAGCAAGACTCCCGGCCACCCGGAGCGCGGCCATACCGTCGGCGTCGAGACGACCACCGGTCCCCTCGGCCAGGGGCTCGGCAACGCCGTCGGCATGGCCATCGCCGCCGCCCACCTGGCGGCCCGTTTCAACCGGCCCGCATTCCCCCTCGTCGACCATTACGTCTACTGCCTGGCCGGCGACGGCGATCTGATGGAAGGGGTAGCGGCGGAAGCGGCGTCGCTGGCCGGCCACCTGGGACTGGGGCGGCTGATCGTCCTCTACGACGACAATCGAATCTCGCTGGCGGCTGCCACCGACCTCACCTTTACCGAGGACCGCGGCGCCCGTTTCGCCGCCTACGGCTGGCAGGTGCAGGAAGTGACGGACGGTACCGACCTTGCTGCCCTGGAGCGGGCGATCGTTGCGGCTCGGGCGGAAACGGCCCGGCCGTCGCTGATCCTGGTCCGGAATCATATCGGTTACGGCTCGCCGCACAAGCAGGACAGCTTCGAGGCCCACGGCTCGCCGCTTGGCGCCGACGAGGTGCGGTTAACCAAGGAGGCGCTTGGCTGGCCGGCGGAACCGCCATTCCTGGTCCCGGAGGAGGCGCTCCGCCATTGCCGGGAGGCGCTGGCCAGGGGGAGGGCGGCGGAAAGCATGTGGCAGGGGCTCTTGGACGGCTACCGGCAGCACTTTCCCGAGTTTGCCGCCGAATTCGAGCGGACGGTGGCGGGCGAGCTACCGGCCGGTTGGCAGGAGGCGCTGCCGGAGTTTCCCGTCGATCCGAAAGGGCTGGCGAGCCGGGTGGCGGGGGGGAAGGTCCTCAATGCGCTGGCCGGCCGCATTCCGGAACTGGTCGGCGGTTCGGCCGATCTCAATCCGTCGACCCACACCGCTCTGACCGGCGGCGGCGATTTCCAGGATGCGGCGCTACCGGTCGACGACCGCCAGGGGGCGGTAGGGGGCGACTGGGGGTTTGCCGGCCGGAACATCCACTTCGGGGTCCGGGAGCACGGTATGGCCGCCATCCTCAACGGCATGGCGGCCCACGGCGGCACCATCCCCTTCGGGGCCACCTTCCTCACCTTCGCCGATTATCTCCGGCCGTCGCTCCGCCTGGCAGCGCTGATGGGGCTGCCGGTGATCCATATTTTTACCCACGACAGCATCGCCCTCGGCGAGGACGGCCCGACCCACCAGCCGGTGGAGCAGCTCGCCTCGCTGCGGGCGATCCCCAATCTGGTGGTGATCCGGCCCGGCGACGCCAACGAAACCGCTGTCGCCTGGCAGACGGCGCTGGAGGAAAAGCGCCGGCCGGTGGCGCTGGTCCTGTCGCGGCAGAACCTGCCGACCATTGACCGGAGCTGCTATGCCCCGGCGGCCGGAGCCCGGCGCGGCGGCTACGTGATCGCCGAAGCGGCGGGGGGCGAGCCCGAGCTGATCCTGATCGCCACCGGTTCGGAACTGGCGCTGGCGCTGGCGGCCCGCGAACGGCTGCAGGAACAGGGGCGTCGGGTCCGGCTGGTGTCGCTGCCAAGCTGGGAGCTGTTCGACGACCAGCCCCGGGCTTACCGGGAGGCAGTCCTGCCGTCCGAAGTGACGAAACGGCTGGCCGTCGAGGCGGGATCGCCCTTCGGCTGGGAACGCTACGTCGGTGTCGGCGGGGCGGTGCTCGGTGTGGACCGCTTCGGCGCCTCGGCCCCCGGCGAGGTGCTGCTCCGGGAATACGGCTTTACCGTCGACGAAGTCTGCCGCCGGGCACAGGCCCTGCTGGCCGGCACGGAGGCCTGAGGGGATGCGGCTCGGGCTCGCCGCCGACCATGGCGGCTTTACGATGAAAGAGCGCCTTGCGGCCGACCTCCGGGCCGCCGGCCACGAGGTGATCGATTACGGTGCCCGCCAGCTCGATCCGGGGGACGACTACCCCGACTTCGTCGTGCCGCTGGCCCGCGGCGTGGCCGCCGGGGAGGTGGAACGGGGGGTTGCCCTCTGCAGCAGCGGCGTCGGCGCGTCGATCGCCGCCAACAAGATCGCCGGCGTCCGGGCGGCCCTGATCCACGACAGCTTCTCCGCTCACCAGGGGGTGGAGGACGACGATCTGAACGTACTCTGCCTGGGGAGCCAGGTGGTCGGCTATGCCGAGGCCTGGGAACTGGTGCGGGTCTTTCTTGCCGCCCGGTTCAGCGGCGCCGAGCGCCATTGCCGCCGGCTGGCCAAGGTGGCGGCCTTGGAATTGCCGGCCGGGACGGCGGGCGGCATAAAGGAGGGATGAGATGCAACTGGGGATGATCGGCCTGGGGCGGATGGGCGCGGACATGGTGCGGCGGCTGCTACAGGGGGGGCACGACTGCGTGGTTTACGACCGGAACGCGGCGGCGGTGGCGGCCCTGGCCGGCGAGGGGGCGACCGGAACGGCATCGCCGGCGGAGTTCGTCGCCCGGCTGGCAAAACCGTGCGCGGTCTGGCTGATGGTTCCCGCCGCGGCGGTGGACGAAACGATCGCCAGCGTGGCGCCGCTCCTGGCGCCGGGCGATATCCTGATCGACGGCGGCAACTCCCACTACCACGACGATCTCCGCCGCAGCCGGGAACTTTCGACGCAGGGGCTTCATTATCTCGACGTCGGGACGAGTGGCGGGGTCTGGGGGCGCGAGCGGGGCTACTGCCTGATGATCGGCGGCGAGCCGGCGGCGGTACGGCGGATCGAACCGCTCTTCGCCACCCTGGCTCCCGGCCGGGACGCTGCTTCCGTCACCCCGGGCCGCGAAGCGCGGGGCGGCACGGCGGAGCTAGGCTATCTGCACTGTGGGCCGAGCGGTGCCGGCCATTTCGTCAAGATGGTCCATAACGGCATCGAGTACGGGCTGATGGCGGCCTATGCCGAGGGGTTCAACATCCTCCATCACGCCAACGCCGGGGCGGAAAACCGGGCGGTGGACGCCGAAACGACGCCGCTCCGCCATCCCGAACAGTACCGCTATGAACTGAACCTGGCCGATATCGCCGAGCTGTGGCGCCGCGGCAGCGTGATCTCCTCCTGGCTGCTCGACCTCTCGGCGGCCGCGCTCCTCGGCAGTCCCAATCTGGCGGAGTTCGCCGGCCGGGTTGCCGATTCGGGGGAGGGGCGGTGGACGGTGGCGGCCGCCATCGACGAAGGGGTGCCGGCCCCGGTCCTCTCCGCCGCCCTCTACGAGCGGTTCAGTTCCCGCGATGCCGCCGACTTCGCCGACCGGCTCCTCTCCGCGATGCGCTACCAGTTCGGCGGCCACCGCGAGAAGCGCTGAACCTTGACGGATCAATGAAATGTGCGGCGCGGCAATCTCTGCCGGCGCCGGGAGGAGGGAACCCATGCCGACGACTGCGCAACTCGAACCGACGGTGCTGGTGATTTTCGGGGCCGGCGGCGACCTCGCCTGGCGCAAACTGGTGCCGGCGCTCTACGATCTGTATCTCGACCACCGGCTGCCGGAGCGCTTTACCATTGTCGGGATCGCCCGCCGCCAGCAGGACGACGAAACCTTCCGCAGCCATCTCCGCCAGGGGGTGGACTCTTTCTCCAGGCGGGGGAAGAGCGCCGACGAACCGTGGCGGGAGTTCGCCGACCGCATCTCCTATCTGGCGGAGGATTTCACCCAGCCGGACGCCGGGGCGCTGCTCGGCCGGCGGTTGCAGGAGCTGGACGAAGGGACGGAACGCCCCAACCGGATCTTCTACCTGGCGATCCCGCCGGGGCTTCTGGAGGCGGCGGCCGGGATGCTGCAGCGGCTCGGCCTCTGCCGGGACTGCCAGCGGGACCGGATCGTCGTCGAAAAGCCCTTCGGCCGCGATCTCGACTCGGCCCGGGCGCTGAACCGGCTGCTCGGCGAGATGTTCGTCGAATCGCAGATCTACCGGATCGACCACTATCTCGGCAAGGAGACCGTGCAGAACATCCTCGCCTTCCGCTTTGCCAATTCCCTGTTCGAGCCGATCTGGAACCGGCGCTATATCGACCATGTCCAGATCACCGTGGCGGAAAAGGTCGGGGTGGAGGAGCGGGGCGGCTACTACGAGCGGGCCGGCGCACTGCGCGACATGGTGCAGAACCACCTGCTGCAGATCCTCTGCCTGGTGGCGATGGAGCCGCCGGTCTCCTTCGACGCCGACGAGGTGCGCAACAAGAAGGTCGACGTGCTGCGGGCGATCCGGCCGATCCGCCCCGAGGAGGTCCATCAGCTGGCGGTGCGCGGCCAGTACGGGGCCGGGCAGTACGGGGCCGGGGCGGTGCCCGGCTACCGCAACGAGCCGGCGGTGGCCGGCGAATCGGTCACCGAGACCTTCGCCGCCCTCAAGCTGAATATCGGCAACTGGCGCTGGCAGGGGGTGCCGTTTTATCTCCGGACCGGCAAGCGGCTCTCCGCCAAGGTTTCCGAGGTTTCGATCGTCTTTCGCCCCGCTCCCCACCAGCCGTTCCCGGCCGCCGCGGCGGAGGGGTGGCAGCCGAACCGGCTGGTGATCCGCATCCAGCCCGAAGAGGGGATCGTCACCAGGATCCAGGTCAAGCAGCCGGGGACCCGTTTCCTGCTCGGCGCCGCCGATATGCAGTTCCGCTACCGGGAAGCGTTCCGCGGAACTCCGCCCGAGGCGTACGAGACGCTCTTGTTGGACGTGATGCGGGGCGATGCCACCCTTTTCATGCGTGCCGATCAGGTGGAATGTGCCTGGTCGGTGGTCTCGCCGGTGCTGGAGGTCTGGGAGACGGTACCGCCGACCGATTTTCCCGATTACCGGGCCGGCAGCTGGGGGCCGGAGGCGGCCGACCTGCTGATCGCCAAGGAAGGGCACAGCTGGCTGCAGCCGGTCGTAACGGAGGAGTGACCATGATCGAGGTCTTTCCCGATCAGGAGAGTCTGAGCCGGGCGACTGCCGAGCTGTTTGCCGCCGAGGCCGGCCGGGCGGAGGCGGCCCACGGCCGCTTCGCCGTTCTTTTGGCCGGCGGCGAGACGCCGCGCCGGACCTATGAGCTGTTGGCCGAAGAGCCGCTCCGCCACCGGGTCCCCTGGGGGCGGGTGCATATCTTCTGGGGCGACGAACGCTGCGTTCCCCCCGAGGACCCCCGGAGCAATGTCCGGATGGCCCGCCGGGCGCTCCTCGACCGGGTACCGGTACCGGCGGGCCAGATCCACCCGATTGCCGGCGACCTCCCGCCCCGGCAGGCGGCAGCGGCCTACGAAGCGGCACTGCGGGCCTTCTTCGGCCCGGAACTCCCCCGTTTCGACCTGGTGCTGCTCGGCCTCGGCGCCGACGGCCACACCGCCTCGCTCTTCCCCTGCTCGCTGGCCCTCGACGAGCGGGAGCGCTGGACGGCGGTCACCCAGCGCGCCAACGAAGAGATCAAGCGGATCACCGTCACCGCTCCGCTGCTCAACCGGGCGGCGCTGGTGGTCTTCCTGGTGACCGGGGCGGAGAAGGCGGCGGTTCTCCAGGAGGTGCTGGAGTCCTCCCCGGAGCCGCATCGCCACCCTGCCCAGCTGGTAAAGCCGGCACATGGCGCCGTCCGCTGGCTGGTGGACCGGGCAGCGGCCCGGCTGCTGCGGCCGGGGTTGTAATCCGGCGCCATTGCTGGCAAGATAGATAAACTTTAATGTTCTTCAAGGAGAGACCCCGATGAGCGCGACCACTCCTTCGACCCCCCTGGTGGAACTTCCCGCCTGGCAGGCGCTGCAGGCCCATTATCCGACTGTCCGTGATCTGCAGCTGCGGCAGCTCTTCGCCGACGACCCGCAGCGCGGCGAACGGCTTACCGCCGAGGCCGCCGGACTCTTTCTCGATTATTCCAAACAGCGGGTGACCGACGAAACGCTCCGGCTGCTGCTCCGGCTGGCCGGCGAGACGGGGCTGCGGCAGCGGATCGATGCCATGTTCAGCGGCGAGCGGATCAATGTCACCGAGCAGCGTGCCGTCCTCCACGTGGCGCTGCGGGCACCCCGCGGCGCGACCATCACGGTCGACGGCGAGAACGTCGTCCCCCTGGTCCACGAGGTGCTCGACCGGATGTCCGCCTTTGCCGACGAGGTGCGAAGCGGCGCCTGGACCGGCCATACCGGCCGACCGGTCAGGAACGTGATCAATATCGGTATCGGCGGTTCCGACCTCGGGCCGGTGATGGCCTACGAGGCGCTCCGCCACTACAGCCGGCGCGAGCTGACCTGCCGGTTCGTCTCCAACGTCGACGGCACCGATTTCGCCGAGGCGACCGCCGACCTCGACCCGGCCGAAACCCTGTTCATCATCTCCTCCAAGACCTTCACCACCCTGGAAACGATGACCAATGCCCGCACCGCCCGTGCCTGGCTGGTCAACGCCCTCGGGGACGAGAAGGCGGTGGCCCGGCACTTCGTGGCTGTCTCCACCAACGCCGCCGAAGTGGCGAAATTCGGCATCGACACCGGGCGGATGTTCGGTTTCTGGGACTGGGTCGGCGGCCGCTACTCCCTCGATTCGGCGATCGGCCTGTCGACGATGATCGCCATCGGCCCGGAGCGCTTCCGCGAGCTTTTGGCCGGCTTCCACGCCATGGACGAGCATTTCCGCACCGCCCCCTTCGAGCGGAACCTGCCGGTGCTGATGGGGCTTCTGACCGTCTGGTACGCCAGCTTCTTCGGTGCCCAGACCGTGGCGGTCCTCCCCTACGACCAGTACCTGAAGCGCTTTCCGGCCTACCTGCAGCAGCTGACCATGGAGAGCAACGGCAAGGGGGTCACCCTGAGCGGCGCGCCGGTCGGCTGGGAAACCGGGCCGATCTTCTGGGGCGAGCCGGGAACCAACGGCCAGCATTCGTTCTATCAGCTGCTTCACCAGGGGACACGTCTTATCCCCTGCGATTTCATTGGCTTCTGCCATTCCCTCAACCCGCTCGGCAACCACCACGACCTGCTGATGGCCAATGTCTTCGCCCAGGGGGAGGCTCTCGCCTTCGGCAAGAGCGCCGCCCAAGTCCGGAGCGAGGGGACACCGGAGTGGCTCGTGCCGCACCGCACCTTCCCGGGCAACCGTCCCTCCAGCACCATTCTCGCCGAGCGGCTCACCCCGACGGTGCTCGGCGCCCTGGTGGCCCTCTACGAGCACAGCGTCTTCACCCAGGGGGCGGTCTGGCAGATCAACTCCTTCGACCAGTGGGGGGTCGAGCTGGGGAAGGTGCTGGCCCAGCGGATCGTCCCCGAACTGGCTGCCGGCACCGAACCGCCGCTGGCCCACGACAGTTCCACCAACGCGCTGATCCGCCGCTACCGCCGCCGCTGAGCCGGCGGCCGGCCGCGCTCCGGTGCGGCGCCGCACCATACCGCCAATCTGCCAAGGAGTCACCATGAGCATCAGCCCCCGGGCGGGAAAAACCGCCGACCCTGCCACCCTGGTCAACATCCCGCGGCTCATCACCGCTTACTACGCCGAGCTCCCCGACCCGGCCGTCGCCGGCGAGCGGGTGCAGTTCGGCACCTCGGGCCACCGCGGCTCGTCGCTGGAGCGGAGCTTCAACGAACGGCACATCCTGGCGGTCAGTCAGGCGATCTGCCGTTACCGGGCCGGCCAGGGGATCAGCGGTCCGCTCTTTCTCGGCATCGACAGCCATGCCCTCTCCGAGCCGGCTGCCGCCAGCGCCCTCGAAGTGCTGGCCGCCAACGGCGTCGAGGTGATGCTGGCGACCAACGACGACTACACCCCGACCCCGGCCGTCTCCCGGGCGATCCTCGCCTACAACCGGGGGCGGACCGCCGGGCTGGCCGACGGCATCGTCATCACCCCGTCCCACAATCCGCCCGCCGACGGCGGCTTCAAGTACAACCCCCCCAACGGCGGCCCGGCGGAGCCGGCGGTCACCGGCGTCATCGAGGGGTGGGCCAACGAGTATCTGGCCAACGGCCTCGCCGGGGTGCGGCGCATGCCGTACGGACAGGCGCTGCGTGCGGCCACCACCCACCGCTTCGACTACCTCGACGCCTATGTTACCGACCTGGCAAACGTCGTCGATATGGCGGCGGTGCGGAGCGCAGGCCTCAGTCTCGGCGTCGATCCGCTCGGCGGGGCGAGCGTCCGTTACTGGGGGGCAATTGCCGACCGCTACGGCTTCGACCTGACCGTCGTCAGCGACGAGGTCGATCCGACCTTCCGCTTCATGACCGTGGACTGGGACGGCAAGATCCGGATGGACCCGTCGTCCCCCTACGCGATGCAGCGGCTGCTCGGGCTGAAGGATCGCTTCGACATCGCCTTCGCCTGTGATACCGATGCGGACCGGCACGGCATCGTCACCCGGAGCGCCGGGCTGCTGCCGCCGAACCATTACCTGGCCGTCGCCATCTCCTACCTGTTCCGCCATCGTCCCCAGTGGCGTGCCGATGCCGCCGTCGGCAAGACGGTGGTGAGCAGCCGGATGATCGACCTGGTGACGGCCCAGCTCGGCCGCCGCCTCCACGAGGTACCGGTCGGCTTCAAGTGGTTCGTCGACGGCCTGGTCTCCGGCGAACTCGGCTTCGGCGGCGAGGAGAGCGCCGGGGCGTCGTTCCTCCGGCTGGACGGCAGCGTCTGGACCACCGACAAGGACGGCATCGCGCCGACCCTGCTGGCGGCCGAGATCACCGCCCGCCTCGGCCGCGACCCGGGGGAGGTCTACCGGGAGCTGACCCGGCAATTGGGCGAACCGTGCTACGACCGGGTGGAGGCGCCGGCGACCCCGGCGGAAAAGGCGGCGCTGAAGAAGCTGTCGCCGCAGCAGGTCCATTCCACCGAGCTGGCCGGCGAGCCGATCGAGAGCATCCTGACCGAGGCGCCGGGGAACGGTGCTGCCATCGGCGGCCTGAAGGTGATCGCCCCGAGCGGCTGGTTCGCCGCCCGGCCGTCGGGGACCGAGGACATCTACAAAATCTACGCCGAGAGCTTCCGCGGCGCCGAGCACCTGCAGCGCATCCTCGGCGAGGCCCGGGAGATCGTCGCCGGCGCCCTGGCGCCCGGCAGCTAAAGGAGGGAACGATGGCCCGCCGCCGTGGTGACAACCCGGTCTATGCCCTGCTCCCCGTCGAACTCGACGGCTTCGATGAACTGGCCGAACTGGCCCTCGATATCCGCTGGTCCTGGGATCACGGGACCGATGAACTCTGGCGGGAGCTTGATCCGGTACTCTGGGAACTGACCCGGAACCCGTGGGTGGTGCTCCAGACCGTGGCGCGGGATCGGTTGCAGCAGGTGCTGGCCGATCCGGGCTTCCGCCGGCGGGTGGACGGTTTCGTCAAGAACGGCCGGCGGGAACTGGCGGGTACCAGCTGGTTCCGGCACCGGCATGGCGACGGGCCGCTCGGCACCGTCGCCTACTTCAGCATGGAATTCATGCTCAGCGAAGCGCTGCCGATTTACTCGGGCGGGCTCGGCAACGTGGCGGGCGACCAGCTCAAGGCGGCCAGCGACCTGGGCGTGCCGGTGATCGGCATCGGTCTTCTCTACCAGCAGGGGTACTTCCGCCAGGCCATCGACAGCAGCGGCATGCAGCAGGCGCTCTTCCCCTACAACGACCCCGGGCAGCTGCCGATCACCCCGCTTCGCGAACCGAACGGCGAGTGGCTGCGCCTCGAACTCCGCCTGCCCGGCTATTCGGTCTGGCTGCGGGCCTGGCAGGTGACCATCGGCCGGGTGCGGCTCTACCTGCTCGATTCCAACGACCCGGCGAATCTTCCCGCCCACCGCGGCATCACCAGCGAACTGTATGGCGGCGGCGCGGAGCTGCGGCTGATGCAGGAGCTGGTGCTCGGCATCGGCGGCTGGCGGCTGCTCCGGGCGCTTGGCATCAACCCGGAGGTTTGCCACCTGAACGAGGGGCATGCCGCCTTTGCCGTCCTTGAACGGGCCCGCTCGTTCATGAAGGAGACCGGCCAGCCGTTCGAAGTGGCACTGGCCGTCATCCGGGCCGGCAATCTCTTCACTACCCACACCCCGGTCCCGGCCGGCTTCGACCGGTTCAGCCCCGCCCTGATCGAGCAGTATCTCGGCACCTATGCCCGGGAGCGGCTCGGCATCCCCTTTGCCGAGCTGCTGGCCCTCGGCCGGGTCCGGGCCGACGACCCCGCCGAGCCGTTCAATATGGCCTGTCTGGCGATTCGCGGCAGCGGGGCGGTCAACGGGGTGAGCCGGTTGCACGGGGCGGTCAGCCGGCGGATTTTCACGCCGCTCTTCCCCCGCTGGCCGGTCGCCGAAGTTCCGGTGGGACATGTTACCAACGGCATCCATGTCCCCACCTGGCATTCGCCGGCGGCGGACGCGCTCTGGACCGACGTCTGCGGCAAGGAGCGCTGGCTGCAGGCGACGGAGTCGCTGGAAGAGACGATGCGGCCGATCAGCGATGCGGCCTTCTGGCAGCTGCGCGCCACCGCCCGGACCGCCCTGGTCGAGCTGATCCGCTCCCGGCAGGTGCGCCAGCTGGCCTCCACCGGCGCGGCCGTTGCCGAGATCGACGCGGCGCGCAACCTGTTCGACGCCAACATCCTGACCCTCGGCTTCGCCCGCCGCTTTGCCACCTACAAGCGGCCGAACCTGCTGCTTCACGACCCAGAGCGGCTGCTTCGCCTGCTGACTGATCCGCAGCGGCCGGTGCAGCTGGTGGTCGCCGGCAAGGCCCATCCGGCGGACCGGGCTGGCCAGGAGATGATCCGCCAATGGGTGGAGTTCGTCCGGCGGCCCGAAGCGCGCCGGCGGGTGGTTTTCCTGAGCGACTACGACATGTTCCTGACCCAGCGGCTGGTGCAGGGGGTGGACGTCTGGCTCAATACACCCCGTCGCCCCTGGGAGGCCTGCGGCACCAGCGGCATGAAGGTGCTGGCCAACGGCGGGCTCAACCTGTCGGAACTGGACGGCTGGTGGGCTGAGGCTTACTGCCCGGAGGTCGGCTGGGCGCTGGGCGACGGCCGCGAACACGGCGACGACCCGGCCTGGGATGCCGCCGAGGCCGAGGAGCTGTACCGGCTGCTGGAAGAAGAGGTGGTCCCCGCCTTTTACCGCCGTGACCGGGATGGCATTCCGACCGACTGGGTGGCGCGGGTCCGCGAGAGTATCGCCCGGCTGACCCCGCAGTTCTCCGCCAACCGGACCGTCCGGGAATACACCGACCGCTACTATCTGCCGGCGGCTGCCGAATACCGGCGGCGGGCCGCCGACGGGGGGGCGGCCGGCGCGGCACAGGTCGACTGGCGGCGGGCCCTGGAGCGCGACTGGGCGAAGCTCCGTTTCGGCGAGTTGCAGATCACTACCACCGACGGGGAACACGAGTTCACCCTCCAGGTCTACCTCGACGGCCTCGCTCCGGAAGGGGTGACGGTCGAGCTGTATGCCGACGGGGTGGACGGCGGGGCGCCCGAACGGCTGGCAATGACCCGGGGACCGCAGCTGGTCGGCGCGGCCAACGGCTATCTCTACGCGATTCGCCTGCCGGCGGCGCGGCCGGCTGCCGACTATACCCCCCGGGTCGTTCCCGCCTTGCCGGGGGTGGCGGTGCCGCTGGAAGTCGGGGCGGTCTGCTGGCAGCGCTGAGTGAGCTGCCATTTTTCCGGTTGCCCCGGCGGCTTTTCCGGTGTAGAGTGGTTATGACAACATTACCACTTCGGAAGGATCTGGACGATGAACAAGCTGGACGGGGACAGCCGCCTGCCGCTCTACTGCCGGCTGGAGCTGGAGCTGCGGCGCGCCATTGCCGCCGGAACCTGGCGGGTCGATGAGGCGATCCCGCCGGAGCGGGTGCTGGTGGAACAGTACGGGGTGAGCCGGATCACCGTTCGCCAGGCATTGGCCAATCTGGTGGCCGAGGGGCTTCTCTACCGGAAACATGGCACCGGCACCTTCGTGGCGGCAGCGCGGAGCGGGGCGATTGCCGAATCGCTCAGCGAACTGACCGGTCATCTCGAAGAGCTGCAGTTACGGGGGCTGGCGCCGCAGGTGCGGGTGTTGACCCTGGAGCGCCGGGAACTGCCGGCGAAAGTGGCGGCGGCCCTGGAGCGGCCGGCCGGCGCCGCGGGGTGGTATCTGTACCGGATCGTTACCGTCGGCCGGCAGCCGCTGATGCTCTCGACGGTCTGGCTGCCGGCGGATCTGGGGATCGAACTGACCGGGGCGATGGTGGCGCGGGAAGGGATGGCGCGGCTGTTGACCGCCCACGGCCACTTGCCGGAAAAAGGGGTGCAACGGATCGGTGCGGTGGCCGCCGGCCCGGAAGAAGCCCGGCTGCTGGGGGTCCGCAAGGGCGACCCGGCGCTGCGGGTCTGCCGGGTCATCGTCGGTGCCGGCGGCCGGCCGCTGGTCTGGTTCCGGACCCTGTACCGGGCCGACCGCTACGAATATGAAGTGGAGTTGAAGAGGAGGAGGGCCTAATCGTGGATTATGCCATGATCGAAATCTTTCTGATCGCCATCGGTGCCGGGATCGTCGGTTCCATTCTCGGGCTCGGCGGCGGCATCATCATCGTCCCGACCCTGACCCTGCTCTTCGGGCTGCCGATCCGGACCGCCGTGGCCGCTTCGACGGTGTCGATCATCGCCACCTCGACCGGGGCGGCGGTGGCCTATCTCCAGGACCGGCTGACCAATACCCGGGTGGCGATGTGGCTGGAGATGGGGACTGCCACCGGGGCACTGACCGGGGCGCTGCTCGCCGGGGTGGTCAACCAGCGCTTCCTCTTCGTCCTCTTCGGCCTGCTGCTCGGCTATTCGGGGTACAACATGTTCCGGGCCCGGAAAAGCGAACTGCCGACCGGGGTCGTCCCCGACCGGCTGTCGCAGAAACTGAACCTTGGCGGCTCCTACTACGACCATCTGCAGCATCGTCAGATCGACTACCAGGTGACCGGCACGATCCCCGGGCTGATCATCATGTACTTCTCCGGGGCCGCTGCCGGCCTGCTCGGTATCGGCGCCGGGATCTTCAAGGTTTCCGCGATGGACCAGGTGATGCGGATGCCGTTCAAGGCTTCGACCGCCACCTCCAACTTCATGATCGGCGTGACGGCGGCGTCCGGGGCAGTGGTCTACTTCGCCCGGGGCGACGTCAAGCCGCTGGTGGCGGGGCCGGTGGTGCTTGGGGTGCTGCTCGGCGCCCTGGTCGGCACCCGGCTGATGATCCGGATGCGCACCACCACCATCCGCAAGCTGTTCATCCCGCTAATTGCCTATACCGCCGTCGAAATGATCTACAAGGGGGTGAAGTGGTGGTGAGTGAATCGATGCCGCAAACCGAATCGAAGCTGTTGTCGATCGAGCTGATCCTGGCCCGGCTGCTCCGCGTCGGCTCGATTATCGCCGCCCTGCTGGTCGGCGCGGGGATCGCCGCCTCGGCGACGGGGGGGGCGGCCCTTGCGCAGCGGCTGATCACTGCCGGACTGCTGGTCCTTTTGGCGACGCCGATCATGCGGGTGCTGGTGGCGGCGCTGGTCTTCGTCCGGCAGCGGGAGTGGCACTTTGCCCTCTTCTGCTTCGTCGTCCTCTGTGCCCTGGCGGCCGGAATCATCCTCGGCCGCGGCATCTGACCCCGGCCGCTACGGCGTGCGCCAGCTGAGCAGCCGCTCGCCCGGGCAGGCCAGCGCCGCGCAGTAGCCCGACGGGACCGGCAGATCGACCAGTCGCCAGCGGCCCGTTTCGCCGGCATCGCCCCGGTGGGCGACGAGCGCCGGCGGCTCGCCGGGGCAAAGCGTTACGTCGAAGCGGTCGGCCGGCTGGGCGAAGCCGCTGCCGCATCCCTTCAGATAGGCCTCCTTGCGGGTCCAGCAGCGGTAGAAAGCTGCCAGCTGGTCGGCGGGCGGCAGCGCAAACAGCTCCTCCCGCTCCCGGGCGGAAAAAAACCGCCGGGCCATCTCCCGAAACGCTATCCCCTCCTCCAGCCGTTCCAGATCGATTCCCAGTTCGTCATTTACCGCCACCGCCACCAGCAGCAGCTCCCCGGCATGGGAGAGGCTGAAGCGGAGCCCGTGCGGCCCCTCTTCGCCGACCAGAAACGGCTTGCCGTGCGTGCCGTAACCGAAGCGGAGCTGCGCCGGTTCCTGCTCCAGGTAGCCGGCCAAGGTGCGACGGAGGAGCGCCCGTCCCGTCCGCCAGCGGTCGCGGCGCCGCCGGTCGAGCAGTCGGTCGGCCCGGGCGGTTTCGTCGGCGCTGAGCAATGGGGCCAGTCGGGCCAGTTCGGCGGGGTCGTCGGGGAGGGGGAGGGCGTAGAGGTGGATTTCGTCGGCGTCGGGCCTGGGGCGGCGGTTCACGGGGCGGTCCCGGCAAGCCACTCCCGCAGCCGGCGGAGCCCCTCGTCGATGGAGACGGTCGGCGCGAAGCCGAGATCGCGACGGGCGGCGCCGATGTCGAACCAGTGGGCGGTGGCCAGTTCCTTGGCGACGAAGCGGGTCAGCGGCGGTTCGTCCGCGCGGCGGAAGAGGTGCCAGAGCCCTTCGCAGAGGGCGCCGGCGGCGTAGGCGACCCCGGCCGGGATGCGGCGTCTCACCGGCGGCAGCCCGGCGGCGGCGAGGATCCGGTCGATCATTTCCCAGAGGGGGAGCGGCTCGCCGTTGGAGATGAAATAAGCCCGGCCGGCCAGCGGGGCGCCGGGGGCGAGCCGGTCGGCGGCGAGAAGGTGGGCCTGGGCGGCATTGTCGATGTAGACGGTGTCCACCGGGCAGGGACGGCTGCCGATCCGCCGCAGCCGGCCGGCCCGGGCCTTGGCAATGATCCGCGGCACCAGGTGGTTGTCCCCCGGCCCCCAGATCAGGTGGGGGCGGAGAGAGACGGTGGCCAGCGAGGGGGCGTTGGCGGCGAGGACCAGCTGTTCGGCCAGCGCCTTGGTCCGGGGATAGGGAGCGGTGAAACGGCGCGGATAGGGGAGCGATTCGTCGCCGCCGGCCACGTCCCGGCCGTCGAAGACCACGCTCGGCGAGCCGGTGTAGACCAGCCGGCCGATGCCGTGGGCCCGGCAGGCGGCGATGACGTTCGCGGTGCCGGTGACGTTGGCCGCGTAGTAGGCGCCCTCGGCCCCCCAGACGCCGGCCTTGGCCGCTACGTGGAAGACGATGTCGCAGCCGGCCGCTGCCCGGAAGAGCGCCTCCCGGTCGGCCAGGTCGCCGCGGCACTGTTCGACGCCGAGGCGCGCCAACTCCGGGTAGTCGCCGCGGGAGAAACTGCGCACCGTGTCGCCGCGGGCCACCAGCTGCCGGACTACCGCCCCGCCGAGGAAACCGCCGCCGCCGGTAACGAGCGCCTTCACCGCAGTCTCCGCGCTGCCCAGCGGGCGAGCTTCTCGCGGAAAATCTTGGCGTTGTGGCGGATATCGACCGGGAAGGCCGGATGGAAGAGGATGGTCTCGATCCCCTGGGTATGGAGATGGGCGGCACCGATCGCCAGCAGTTCCCGGCGGATCGTCTCCCGGTCGCCAGGTGCCCCTTTTTCCAGTTCCACGCAGAGGACCGGCTGCTGCCGTCCCGGCTCGCCGACGCCGACCAGCGCGGTGCGGAAGACAGCTGGATGGGTGTTGAAGACCGCCTCGCAGGGGATGGTGAAGAGGGGCCCTTCCGCCGTTTCCACCCGGTGGGCCTTCCGGCCGCAGAACCAGAGCCGCCCCTCTTCGTCCCGCCCCCCCAAGTCGCCCATCCGGTGGAAAAAGCCGCCGTCCGCCGGATCGGCGATCTTGGCCAGCCGGTCGGCCGCGGGGCGGTTATAGTAGCCGGCGGTTACCTGCTCCCCCTTGACCGCCAGTTCGCCGATCTTCCCGGTCGGCAGGCGGAGGCTGTCGTCCCAGACCGGGATCGGCCCGTCGCTGATCTCGATCACCTCCAGCCGGATGCCTGGCACCGGCCGGCCGATGCAGACGCCGCCGCCGGCCTCGGTGATTGCACGGGTTTCGCCGAGGATCTCGCCGCTGCCGATCGAGCAGACCGGCAGCGCCTCGGTGGCGCCGTAGGGGGTGAAGATCTCCACCCCTGGGTTGAGCAGCGAGCCGAACCGTTCCATGACCGCCGCCCCGACCGGCGCGCCGGCGGAGATGACCCGCCGCAGGGTCGGGAGCTTGATCCCGTGGCCGGCGCCATAGCGGCCGACCCGGTCGATCAGTGCCGGCGAGCCGAACATGGTGGTGACGCCGTAAGTCTGGATCGCCGCGACGATCTTCCGCGGGTTCACCGCCCCGGGGCGGGTGAAGTCCATCTCCGGGATCACCGCGGTCATGCCAAGGGCCGGGGCGAAGAGGGCGAACAGCGGGAAGGTGGGGAGGTCGATCTCGCCCGGCTCGATGCCGTAAATCTGGCGGAGCGCCTCCACCTGGGCGAGGAAGTTGCCGTGGCGGTAGACCGCCCCCTTCGGCGGGCCGGTGCTGCCGCTGGTGAAGAGGATGGCTGCCACCTCGTCGCGCTCCGTCGGCGCCGGGGTGAAGGAGAAATCGCGCTCGGCGGTGTTCCCCAGGGCGGCGAGGGTCGTGCCGCCCCAGCCGCAGCGCCGGCCGACGGTGACCACCGTCCGGAGCGTCCCCTTGCCCCAGCCGAAGAGGAGCCGGGCGAGCTGGGCCTTGTGGATGCCGATGAAGGCGTGGGGTTCGGCCTCGGCGAGGCAGGCCTTCAGGTTGCGGATGCCGAGTCCCGGATCGACCAGCACCGGCACCGCGCCAACCTTGAACAGGGCGAAGGTGAGGGCGAAAAATTCCGGGCCGGGGGTGACCATCAGCACCGTCCGGACGCCGCGGCCGATGCCGTTGGCCGCCAGGCCGTGGGCATAGCGGTCGCTCAGGGCGTCCAGCTCGCGGAAGGAGAGCCGGCGGTTCCCCCGGGGAAAGATGATCGCCGGGGTGTCGGGCTGGCGGTGGGCCATTTCCGGGAGGTGGGCGGCGATGTTGACCAGTTCGGCGCGGCTCATGGCGTTGTCCCCGTCCCCGGCCGGGTCCGGTCGAGGAAGGCGCCGATCAGCGGGACTATCTCCTCCCCCAGGTCTTCGAGGATGTAATGGCCGCCATCGGGATAGCGGTGGAGCTCCGCCGCCGGAAAGCGCCGCTGCCACTCGGCGAGGAAGTGGCGGTCGAAAACGAAGTCCCGCTCGCCCCAGAAGATGGCGGTCGGCAGGGGACGGAACCGTTCCAGTCCCGCCGCCACGGCACTGACCAGTTCGTAGCCGCGGTCGCCGGGGGCCAGCGGGATGTCCTGGACGAAGCGGAGGGTGGCGATCCGGTTGCGCCACGAGTCGTAGGGGCGCCGGTAGGCCCGGCGGAGCGCGGCCGGCATCGGGTGGCGCTTGCAGCCGACGAAGGATGCGGCGAGGCTGAAGGCGTTGCCGCCGCGGACCAGCAGGGTGCCGAGCGCGGTCTCCCGGCAGATCTTCAGCGCCAGCGGCAGCCGTTTGGCTGGCGGCAGGGGGAAGGCGGCGGTGTTGAGGATCACCAGCCGGCCGATCCGCTCCGGATGGCGGTGGGCGTAGGCCATGCCGATCATTCCCCCCCAGTCGTGGAGGACCAGGGTCAGCGGGCCGGCGGGGGCTACCCGGTCGAGCAGCCGCTCCAGATCGTCGACCCGGCGGGCAAGGGTATAGTCGTAGCGGTCGTCACCCGGCTTGTCCGACAGGCCGCAGCCGATGTGGTCGGGGACGATGCAGCGGTAGCGGTCGCGCAGCGCCAGCACCAGGTTGCGGTAGTAGAACGACCAGGAGGGATTGCCGTGGAGCATCACCACCGGCGGGCCGTTCCCCTCGTCCAGATAGTGGTAGCGGAGGCCGTCCAGGTCGAGGTAGTGGCCGGCAAAGGGGTAGAGCCGGGCGAAGGCGGGGTCCGTGGCGAAGGCGGCGGTTTCGTTATCGGTGCGCATTACCACTCCACCCCGAGCATCAGGCAGTTCAGGCCGCTGCCGATGCCGAGGAAGGCCACCCGCTCGCCGGGGAGGAGCATCTCCCGCTCGTCGGCCAGGGCGGCGGTGAGCGGCAGCGAGACGGTCCCCATGTTGCCGAGGAATTCGTAGGTGGTGAAATCCTTGTCGAGCGGGATTTCCAGGGTCTTGAGGATGGCGCTCTGGTGGGCGGAGCCGACCTGGTGGCAGATCACCCGGTCCACTTCACCCGCCTGCCAGCCTACCGCCGGGAGGAATGCCTCCCAGGTCCGCCGGCCGAGCTCGACGCCGTAGTTCATGACGTTCACTGCGTCGGTGGTCATAGTCTGGCGGAACTTCCCGCTGCCGTCCGGGGTGATCCCCCAGAGGCAGAGCCGGTGATGCTCGGGGGCCGCCCGGGTCACCCCGCCAACGAGGCGGTGCCCGGCGCCGGCCGCCGGGAAAGAGCCGTCGGTCAGCAGTACCGCCACCGCCCCGGAGCCGCCGGTAAGGGTGGCCAGGGAGCCGGCGAACTGCTCCATGTCGCACCGTTCCAGCATCGCGGCGATCGTCAGCTCGTTGATTTCCCGGGCGCTTTCGCAGGAAACCACCAGCCCGGCGCGGATCTGCCCCAGCTCGATCCGGTTCGCCACGTCGAGGATACCGTTCAGCACCCCGAGGCAGGCGTTGGAGAGGTCGTAGACAACGGCGTCGCCGCCGATGCCGAGGCCGGCGGCGACCCGGCAGGCGGTGGCCGGCTCGAACTGCTCCCGGCAGACCCCGGCGTAGACCAGGGCGCCGAGCTCGGCGGCGGCGATGCCGGCGGCGGCGAGGGCCTTCTGGCCGGCGGCGATCGCCCCGCGGGAGAGGGGATACTCCGGCTCCCACCAGCGGCGCTCGCGGATGCCGGTCAGTGCCTGCAACTGGCCGGGAACGAAGCGGAGTTTCCGGTAAAGCGGCTCCAGCCGTGCCTCCAGCTCGGCCGAGGTGACGACCACCGGCGCCAGTTCGTAGCCAAAGGCGGCGAGGTTCACGGTACGGTAATTCATGGTTCTCCTGCAGGGGGCGGCAGCGCCGCCCCGAAGTTATTCTTCCCCCAGGCGGAGAGAAAAGTCGTTCATCTGGTAGATCGGCCGGCCGTCGACGCAGAGGAAGCCGTCGGCGGTCAGCAGCCGCTGCCGGTCGTCGACGCCGGTGATCCAGGCTGCCACCGTCACCTCGCCGCTGGTCGGGACGATCTGGCCGCGGTAGGTCCAGCGGTGACGCCGCTTTTCGGGGACGACGGCAAAGAGTTCGCCGTCCCGCCAGCCCCACCGCTCGACGGCGGCGAACTTGAGGAGCTGGAGGAACGCTTCGAGGCCGAGCGAACCGGGGGTCACCGGGTCCTGGTAGAAGTGGGCCTTGAAGAACCACTCGTCCGGGTCGACCCGCTTGCTGCCGAGGAGATAGCCGAGTCCGGCGGGGCCGCCGTCCGGGACGAACAGCTCGATCCGGTCGAGCATCTGCAGCTGCCGGTCCGGGAAGGGGGCCGTCGCCGGGTAGGCGCACGCGCGGCCCCGGGCGGCTTCGGCCGCCGGCGGCACGTAGGGGGCGGCGTCGCGGATGCCGACCTGGTTGGCGAGGGCCTCCCGGGAGAAGAAGCCGAACATCGTCTCCCCCTCGTAGAGGAGGCCGTGCCGGTCCGCCACCGTGAAGTCGAACTCCTGGATGATCATCCCGCCGCTGGTCGCCACCTTGGTCATGGTGGCGGTGGCGGTGAGGGTGCCGCTCGCCGGGGTGACCGGCCGGTGCAGCCGGGCGTTCCCCCCCAGGTTGCGGAAGGCGAGATCGACCGGGCTGGTGAGGGCCGAGCCGACGTAGGCCGCCAGCCAGCCGCAGGGCTGGAGGGCCGCTTCGAGGAGGACGGCGAACGGCAGGCGTGGCTGGCGGTCGGCGGCGAAATACCAGGCGTCGGTTGGGACGTCGTACTCGGTCTCGGCCATGGCGCCGGCGACCATCCGCCACGGCTCGCCCCGCACGGCAGTCACCCGGTCGAGGAACTGGAACGGCGGTCCCGGGAGCCGGGCAATCACCCGCCCCTCGTCGAAGATCCGGTACGGCTCGCCGAAGCCGGCCGACGGCTTGCCGTTGCTGTAGGCGAGGATCTGTTCCTTGGTGTAGAGGACGGGCTTGGCGGTGGTTGCTCCCTCTCCCCGGCCCTCTCCCACCGGGGGAGAGGGGGCGGCAGTTGCCGGTGCGGCAAGCGTGTCCGCGCGACGGTCCCACAGTGCCGCGAGCAGATCTTCGCTGGTGCCGTTCAGGCGGACCGACATGCTGGTGATCTCGACGATCGGCCGGCCGTCGGCGTACATCAGCGCGTCGACGATCGCGTAGGGCTCGGGGCGATAGCCGAGTTCGCGGATTTGGACCTCGTAGGCGACGACCCGGGTCGTTTCCAGCACCTGGCCCCGGCAGCAGAGCCGGCTGGCGACTCCCGGCACCGGTTCCCAGACCGCCGTCGCCGCCTCGGCGACCCAGCCGAGCCGGAGCAGGAAAATGCGCAGGGTGTGCAGGCAGCATTCGTACATCAGCGTGCCGGGCATCACCCGGTCGTCGACGAAGTGGCAGGTGAGGAACCAGTCGTCGGGGCGGATGTCGGCTTCGGCACGGATCAGCCCGAGACCGTAGCGGCCGCCGTCGCCGCTCAGCTCCACCACTCGGTGGACGAGCCGCATCCGGTCGCCGGGGATGGTCAGCGGCCGCTCCAGCGGCAGGCCGGCGAAGAGCGGGCCGAAGCAGCCGGCCAGGTCTCCCGCCCGGAGCCGGTCCAGCTGGCCGGCGTCGTAGGTTGCCGGCGTAAGCGGCACCAGCTGCCGCCAGCCGGCGGGACGACTGCCGTGGCGCGGCCGGAGGTCGAGGGCGCCGCGGACGATCCCCTTGCCGGCAGCCAGTTCGGCGGCGGAAAAAAAGCCGGCGCAACCGTCGCGCATGGTGAGGAGCGGCTCGCCGTTCACCGTGGCGTCGAAGCGGAAACGGAACAGGTAGGTGCTTCCCTGGCGGAAGAAGCGTTCGATCCGGATGTCGTAGTGGATCGTCTCCCCCGGCCCGGGGAGCGGGCGATGGAAGGTGACCTCGGCGTCGAGCAGCCGGTAGACCGCCAGCCCGCGGCCGATAAAGTCGATCCCCAGGTAGCCGGAGAGAAAGAGGTCCGCCTGGCCCGCCTCGACGGCGATGCAGGTTGGAATCCGGCCGCCGTCCAGGTACCAGGCGCCGGGGAGGATGTCGTGCTCGGTCGCCACCCGGCCGTGGGTCATCGACTTCGCCTCCCCTTCCAGGGCGACGATCCGGTCGACCAGCATCAGTGGCTCGTCGGGGAGCCGGACGCGGGTCGGGAAGGTGTCGACCTCGGCGAATTCCGGGCCGAGCATCCGCCCCACCGAGCCGCGGGCGAATTCGAGACACTGTACGCGATCGAAGACGGCCGGTGTATCCCCCGTCCCCTTGCCCTCTCCCACCGGGGGAGGGGGGAGCGCGGCGAGGCCGGCGTAAGCATCGTCCGCCGCCGGGCTCTCCTCTGCCAGGGACGGGGCGGCCGGGCCGAGCGCCTCCCGGAGCGACAGCTCGAAGGCGAGGGCCGTTGCCACCGAGCGGCCGAGCGACTCCGCCGTCCGCAGAAAGGCGTCGTGGGCCTGGCGGCGGGCCTCCTGGGCGGCGGCAAACTGCTGGAAGAGCGGGGTGAGGAGTTCCGCCGCGGCCGGTGGCGTTGCCGGTGCTACCGATGCTGCCGGTGCCGCCGGTGCGCTGGGCGACGGTTCTGTTAATGCCGGTGTCGTGACCGGTGGCGGCGGGGCGCTCGCCGCGATCGGCGCTTTCGTCGACTGCGTGGCCGGCGGCGCGGTGGCGGCCGGCGGCTGGGGCGGTCGGAAGGGGGCGCCGCCGACCGGTATCCGCAGCGGCGGCCGGCGGGACGGCTCGCCGGTGGCGGCCACTGCCGGCGCCGACTGCGGATAGAGGGGCGCCAGGTCCACGGCGAGCCCCTCGGCGACCAGCTGGCCGAGGAGCCGGAGCAGGGCCGAGTGGGCCTCCTGCGGGGGAGCGGCGGAGCGGGCCAAGTGGGGGCGGTCGGCGAGAATTCGGTCGATCATCCGGCTGCAGGAGCTCCCCGGTCCCATCTCCAGGAAGTAGCGGACCCCGTCGGCGTAGGCGGCGTCGATGGTTGCCGGGTAGTCGATCCCGCCGATGGCCTGGGCGAGGATCGAGTCGGCGGCGCTCTCCCGGTCGACGGCGTAGGCCCGGCCGCGGGCACCGCTGTAAAAGGTGACCCCCGGCGGCGGGGTGGTCGCGAAGAGGTGCAGCTCGCGGTACGATTCGGCCACCTGCGCGGCCACCTCGCAATGGACGGTGGTCACCCCGTGCAGCGGGAAGAAGCGGCAGCCGAGCATCGCCACCAGCCGCTTCACCGCCTTGGCGTCGCCACCGATGACGCATTCGTCGGGGGTGTTGACGATCAGCAGGTAGACCCGGGCGGTGGTGCGGAGTGCCCGGCGGACCTCGCGGGCCGGTGCTTCTACCACGCCGATGCTCCATTCCACCGGCCGGTCGTCGGCCAATCCCCACGCGCGGGCCGCTGCCCGGCAGTCGCCGGCCAGTTCACGGGTGAAGAGGGTCGAGGCGCGCATCCGGGCCAGCATCTCGTCCCGGGCGCGCCAGGCGCCGAGGGCGAACAGGCCGGCCGTCTCGCCGAGGCTGTAGCCGATCACCGCCGCCGGCTCGATGCCGAAGGAGCGGACGACGTCGCTGACTGCGCAGCCGGTGGCGACCTGACCGAAGATCACCGCCTGGTGGTCGTCGTCGAGCTCCGCCGCCGGGGCGCCGTTCCAGAAGAGCTCCGGCTGGAACTGGCTGCGCAGGTAGCGGTTATCCCGGTCCTGGCGGCGGAACACCTCGGGCCAGCGGCCGGCGAACTCCACCCCCATGCCGGGATGGTGATTCCCCGAGCCGGGGAAGACGAAGGCGATGGTGCCGGCCCGGCCGAGGGGGGCCGGGGCGTAGAAGAGCCGGTCGCGGAGCGACGGGTGGAGGGTGGTATCGTCGGGGGCGCGGTTGCTGGCGACGAGCCGCTCCCCTTCGTCGAGCAGGGCGGTCAGTTCTTCTCGGCTGCGGGCAACGACGGCCAGGGCGCGTGGCGCGGCTTCTCCGGCACGGTGCCATTCCCGGGCCAGCGGTGCCAAGTCGTCGGCTGCGGCAACGGCGTGGCGTAGCCGGCCGATGTTGCGGTCCAGTGCCGCCGGGTCCTCGCCGCCGACGACGAACAGGAATTCACCGTCGCTGACCGGGGTAAAGCGGGCGGCACCTTCCCCGGCGGCGGGGTGCTCGACCCCCTCGAGGACGACGTGGCTGCAGGTGCCATCGACGCCGAAGACGCTGACCCCGGCCCGGCGCGGTCCGGCAGCCCGGTCACGGAGCCAGTAGCGCGGTGTCGGCGGCAGGTAGAACGGGCCGGCGGCGGCGAATTCCGCCAGCGGCGGCTCGGCGCCGTGGCAGGGGGGGATGATCTCGTGGTAGAGCGCCAGACAGCCGCGCACCAGCGAGGCGAGCCCGGCGGCGGCGCCGCTGTGGCCGATCTCCCCCTTGACGCCGGCCACGGCGCAGTGCCGCTTGGTCGGGCCGAAGAAGTCGGCCAGCGCCGTTGCCTCCATCCGGTCTTCGGCGGGGTGACCGCTGCCGTTGGCCTCCAGGTAGTCGACCGTCTCGGGGGCGACTCCGGCGTCGGCGTAAGCCCGTTCCAGGGCCCGGCGATAGGCGGCAGCGCCGGGGAGGACCGTTGTCCCGCCGGCAGTGCCGATCCCCTTGATCACCGCATAGATCCGGTCGCCGTCCCGCCGCGCGTCGGCGAGTCGCTTCAGGACTACCGTTGCTGCCCCTTCACCGACGATGCTGCCGTCGGCCGCGGCGGCGAAGGGCCTCCCCCGGCCGGTGGCGGAGAGGGGGCGGAGGGCGTGGTGGCCGAGGACGGCGCGCAGGTCGCCGGCCAGATCGACGGCGCCAACCAGCGCCCGGTCGATCTCCCCGCTCTGCAACAGCCGGGCGGCCGCTTCCAGGGCGCGGATGCCGGAGCCGTCTTCGTTGGCAAGGGTGAAACTGGGGCCGCCGACCCGGAATTCCCGGGCGATCCGGCTGGCGACGACACTGCCGAGGGCCCCCATCGTCCGGTTGGCGGTCAGCGGCGGGCCGGCCGCTTCGCGGAGGGCGGCGGTCCAGGCGGCCAGCTCGGCGGCGGTGGCCGGGTGCCCCTGCTCCTGCTGCCAGGCGGCGGCCAGCTCGGCCAAGCGCCAGCGGTAGCTGAAGTTTGTAGCATTGAGGTCGAGGGCGATGCCGACGAAGACGCCGGTGCGGAGGTTCTCCTCCCGGCCGAGGCCGGCATCGGTCATGGCGGCGGCGGCGCTCTGCAGCATCAACAGCTGCTGCGGGAGCATCTCCGCCATCTCCAGCGGCGGGATGCGAAACTCATCCGGGGCGACGGTGACCTCGTCGAGGTAGAAGCCGGCGAAGGGGGTTCGGTCGAGTCCCGCGTCGCGGAACCAGGCGCTTTCCCGTGCCCCCCACCAGCGGCGGGGTGGCGTGGGTGTGTCGGCCGACCCGTTGCCCAGCACCCGTTCCCGGTAGGCGGCCAACGATTGCCAGGGGCCGAAGCGGGCGTCGAGGCCGACTACCGCCAGCGGCTCCGGGCGCGGCGGCGCCGGCCGGGTGGTGCGGGCGGGGCGGCGGGGTGATTCGCCGAGCCACTCCTCCACTAGCAGGTGGCCGTTGATCCCGCCGAAGCCGAAGGCGCTTACCGCCGCCCGTCGGGGGATGCCGGCGCCGCGGCGCTCCCACGGCTGCGGGGCGGTCAGCACCCGGAACGGGCTCCCGGCCAGGTCGATGCTGGCCGGCGGGGCGGTGAAGTTGGCGGTGGGGGGGAGTTCGCCGCGGCCCATGGCGAGCAGCACCTTGGTCAGGGCGGCGGCGCCGGCGGCGGTCAAAAGGTGGCCGATGTTAGATTTCACCGAGCCGATGACGCAGGGGGCGCTGACCGGGCGGGTCTCGCCCCAGAGTTCGCGGAGACTGGCGAATTCGGTGGCGTCCCCCACCGGGGTGCCGGTGGCGTGGCATTCGATCAGGTCGACCGTTTCCGGCTGCCAGCCGGCGCGGGCGTACGCGGCGCGCATGGCGCGGAGCTGCCCTTCGCTCATCGGGGCGAGCAGGCTCCCCCCCACGTCGTTGGCGAGGCCGATGCCGCGGATGATCCCGTAGATCCGGTCGCCGTGGGCGATGGCGTCGGCGGTCCGCTTGAGCAGGAACAGCCCGGCCCCTTCGCCGACCACCAGGCCGTCGCCGGCGGCGTCGAACGGGGCGCAGATCCCCTGCCGCGACAGGGCGCGCAGCTGGGAGAAGCCCATCTGGGTGTAAAGGGGGTCGGGGCGGGACAGCCCGCCGGTGAGCATGGCGTCGGCCCGGCCGGCGAGTAGTTCGTCGGCGGCCAGCTTAATGGCGTAGAGGGATGAGGCGCAGGCGGCATCGAGGGTGCAGCTGCCGCCGCCGAGTCCGAGGGCCTCGGCGAGCAGGCCGGCGGGGAGGCCGGCAACGTAGCGGTTCAGCGGGTCGACGGCCGGTGCGGCGGCGCTCCGGCCAAACAGTCGCTCTTCGAAGGTCCGGCCGAGCCACTGCCGGGTCAGTCCGGCCGACGTTTCGCTCGGCAGGGCGAGGTTGCCGATGATCACCCCGATCCGCGCGCGGTCGAGCGGCGCGGTGATCCCGTCGGCGAAGGCCCGTTTCCCGGCGTGGAGGAGCAGCTGGAACAGCGGGTCGAGCCCGGCCAGCCGTTCGGGCGCGACCGCCAGGCCGGCCAGTTCATCAAGGGGAGGGAGGTGGTCGATGAAGCAGCCGCGCCGGGAGTAGACCCGGTCCGCGGCGCCGGTTTCCGGGGCGTAGGCGGCGTCGGCCGGCAGCAGCCAGCGGCCGGCCGGCACTTCCCGGGCGGCGCTCCGGCCGTGGCGGATGTTGTCCCAGAACCGTTCCAGGTCGGGAGCGTCGGGAAAGATCCCGCCGATCCCGACGATCGCTACCGAGGGCGTCTGCTCCATCCTCAGGCGGCCCCCAGCTGGACGTCGCCCGGTTCGGGCAGGCGATTGCGCCGGAACGCCTGCTGCAGCGAGGGATCGATAACGCACTCGTACCCTTCGAGGCGGGCCACCAGCTTGCCGTTATGCCGGTCGAGGAATTCCATGTCGGCGGTGGCGCTGTGGGCGCTTTCCCCGGTCACCCGGATCACCACCTGCACCCCGTCGCGGGGGAAGGTTTCCTGGAACTGGCGGTAGCGGGCGCCGAAGCAGGGGAGGGAGCCGGCGCCGAATCGCTCGAATGACCAGAGGATCATCAGTTGGAAGGCGCTGTCGATCACCAGCGGATCGGTGATCCAGACACTGCGCAGTGGCCGGTTGATCCAGGCGGTCGGGACCGGCGCCCCTTTCACCCGGGCGGCGATCCCCTTGGCGGAACAGCCGTCCACCTGCTCGATGCCGTGCAACTCCGGGCCGTGGAAGAGGTGTTCCCGGTCGTAGAGCTCGCCGTTGCGGGGCTCGTAGGGAGTGGTGGGGATTTCGCTGATCGAGCGGATCCCTTCGGGGAGCCGGTTGGCCAGGACGATCTCGGCCCGGGCGTGGAGCACCGGCCGGTCGTCGGCGGTGCTGACGAGTTCCACCGGCACCAGGTAGAAGGAGTCGCGCTTTTCGGCCCGGCCGGCCAGCACCCGGAGCGGGCAGGGGGTCTCGCGGTCGAAGACCACCCCTTTGCAAATCCGCAGGTCGTTGAAGCCGTGGAAGCGGAAGCCGGGGTTGCCGTGAAGGGCGCCGTGGGCGAGCCATTCGACGATGACCGCCATCGGCAGGACCGCCTTGCCGTCAATGACGTGGGAGCGGAGGAACGGGTAGTCGGCCACGGTGAGGGTCAGGGCGAAGGCCTCGGCCAGCGGCCGGCCGGCGGCGGCCGGGCTTGGCGCCGGGGCGGTTGCTGCCGCCCCGCCGACCATGGCGACGATCTCTACCGGCGCGCCGGCGGCGGCGATCTCGTGGATGAGGAATTCGCCGCCGGCGGTCAGGTCGATCAGGCCGATCCCCTCGTTGGCAAAGACCTTCTTCAGCGCCGGGGTAACCATGCCGCCGTCCCAGGGGCCCCAGTTGATGCTGACGGTCCGGCAGCCGGCGCGGCGGCGCGCCTCCGCCTGGGCCAGCTTGTTGAGCACCTCGTTAGCCACCGCGTAGTCGACCTGGCCCACCCGGCCGAAGCGGCCGGTGGTGGAGGAGAAGAGGGCGATGAAGCGGAGGTCGTCGGCAGCGGTGGCGGCCAGCAGGGCGCGCAGCCCGGCCACCTTGGTGCCGTAGACGCGGGCGAACTGCTCGCGGGTCTTGTCGGCGATCAGCCGGTCGGCAAGTACTCCGGCACCGTGGACCAGGCCGCGGATCGGGCCGTGCTCTCGGCGGATTTCATCGACCAGGGCGGTCACGGCCGCGGCGTCGCGGATGTCGACGGCACGGTAGATGGCCTTGCCGCCGGCGGCGGCGATCTGTTCGAGGGTGGCGCGGAGTTCGCGGCCGGCGACCACTTCCCGGTAGCGTTCCTCGATCTCCCGCGGGTGGAGCTTTTCTGCAGCGTGGTCGATGATCGTCCGCTTGATCGCTCCTTCGTCGGCGAGGCCGTGGAGCCAGGCCGGTTCCGGCGCCGGTTCGGGGCTCCTGCCGAGCAGGACGAGCAGCGGCCGGCAGGCGCGGGCCAGGGCGATGGCGGTGGCTGCCGTCACCCCCCGGCCGCCGCCGGTGACGATGACTACCTCGCCGGCGGCCAGCGGTGGGGTGGCGGGAAGGTCGGCCGGCGGCAGCCCCGCCAGTTCCAGAGTGATCCGCCGGCCGGGGGTAAGGCCCACTTCCAGCGGCCCGCTGCGGAGCAGCTCGTCAGTGAGGGCCGCGGCCATGGCGTCGGGGGCGGCGAAGTCGCCCAGATCGATTGCCTTGCAGTGCAGCTCCGGGTGCTCCCGGGCGGCCGTCTTGGCTAGGCCGGCCAACCCGCCGGAAAGCGGGTCGAGCAGCTCGGTGGTGCTGCCGCAGCCGAAGGCGCCGTCGAGTCGGGAGACGGTGGCGCAGAGGGCACCGCCGGCGGTGGCGCCCCGGCGGAGGGCCGGCAGGGCGTGCTGGAGGAGCAGGAACGCCTGTTCGTGGAAGAGATCGGTACAGCCCGTCTGCGGCGCAACGATCACCAGCCCGGCCAGCGCTTCGCTCGGCGCGAGGCCGGGGAGCGCGTCGCCGGCCAGCAGCCGGACGGCGGTGCCCCGTTCGCGGAACTGCGCGGCGAGGGCGGCGACGAAGGGCGAGCCGTCGTCGGTCAGCCAGAATTCGCCGGCGGCGAGGGCCAGCGGTGCGGCGGCCGCTTCGAGGGCGACCGGGAGCACCGCCTGGCGGTCGATGGGGGCGGGCGCCGGCTCGGCCGGGATCGGCGTTGCCGCCGGGGTGGCTGCCGCCATGGGCGCCGTCACCGCAGTCGCCGGGGCGCCGGCGGCCAGGTGGGCGGCGATCTCGCCGAGGGTGCGGAGGGTGCCGAGATGCTCGGGGCCGATGGCCGGGGCGTTGGGGAGCCGTTCGGCGATGGCGGAGAGGATTTCGACCCGCTTGATCGAGTCGATGCCGAGGTCGGAGTCGAGCCCCATCTCCAATTCGAGCATCTCCACCGGGTAGCCGGTCTTCTCACTGACCACCGCCAAGAGGGTTTCGGTGACGGCGCTGGCCGATGCGGCCACCGCCGGTGCCGCCGTTACCGCCGCGGCAAGCGGGGCGCCGGCGGCCAGGTGGGCGGCGATCTCGCCGAGGGTGCGGAGGGTGCCGAGATGCTCGGGGCCGATGGCCGGGGCGTTGGGGAGCCGTTCGGCGATGGCGGAGAGGATTTCGACCCGCTTGATCGAGTCGATGCCGAGGTCGGAGTCGAGCCCCATCTCCAATTCGAGCATCTCCACCGGGTAGCCGGTCTTCTCACTGACCACCGCCAAGAGGGTTTCGGTGACGGCGCTGGCCGATGCGGCCACCGCCGGTGCCGCCGTTACCGCCGCGGCAAGCGGGGCGCCGGCGGCCAGGTGGGCGGCGATCTCGCCGAGGGTGCGGAGGGTGCCGAGATGCTCGGGGCCGATGGCCGGGGCGTTGGGGAGCCGTTCGGCGATGGCGGAGAGGATTTCGACCCGCTTGATCGAGTCGATGCCGAGGTCGGAGTCGAGCCCCATCTCCAGTTCGAGCATCTCCACCGGGTAGCCGGTCTTCTCACTGACCACCGCCAAGAGGGTTTCGGTGACGGCGCTGGCCGATGCGGCCACCGCCGGTGCCGCCGTTACCGCCGCGGCAAGCGGGGCGCCGGCGGCCAGGTGGGCGGCGATCTCGCCGAGGGTGCGGAGGGTGCCGAGATGCTCGGGGCCGATGGCCGGGGCGTTGGGGAGCCGTTCGGCGATGGCGGAGAGGATTTCGACCCGCTTGATCGAGTCGATGCCGAGGTCGGAGTCGAGCCCCATCTCCAGTTCGAGCATCTCCACCGGGTAGCCGGTCTTCTCGCTGACCACCGCCAAGAGGGTTTCGGTGACGGCGCTCGTCGGCGCGGTTACCGCCGGAGCAACTGTCGTGGCCGGCGTTGCCATGGCGGGCACCGGCGCAGTGGCGGGGGCGGTGACTGCCGGCGGAGGCGGCTGAACGGCGGCCGGGAGCGAGGTGGTTATCGCCCCCGTGGCGGTCGCTGCCGGGATGGTACCGCCGAGGAGCAGGCGTTGCTGCTGTTCGAGCAGGGTCTGGAAGGTCTTGGCCGCCTCCTCCTGGCCGTCGAGGAAGCGGCGGTGGAGCTGAGCGGTCTCTTCCTGCATCTTCTGTAGCAGCGCCAGGCTGTCGCGGGTCGTCCGGAGCGCCTCGGCCAAGGGGGCAGCCGGTGCCGGCCCGGCCGGAGCGGTGACCGCCGGCAGCGGCGGGACGGTGTTCGCCGGCGCCGAAGCGGCAGGGAGGACGGCTGCGGGAATGGCAGTCGTCGCCGGCCGGGCCGGGCTCGCTGCCGGTCGTGGCGGCCGTGGCTGGACGTAATTGGCGCCGCTGATCGGCACCGTCATTGCCGGTTTCTTGGCCGGCGGCGCCGGCCGGTAGCCGTCGTCCCAGGCGGTCAGTCGGGTATCGTAGCCGAGGACCGTCAGTTGGGCGAGGAGCCGGCCGAGGTCGGCGACGCCGGAACGCTTGCCGGCGGAGGAGTCAAGTGCCTGGGCCAGATGCTCCCGCTCGCCGAGGATCGCCTTGACCAGGCCGGTGAGGCGGCTGCCGGGGCCGACTTCGATGAAGGTCCGGACGCCGGCGGCGTACAGCGCCTCGATCTCGGCGACGAATTCGACTGGTTTGGCCAGTTGATTGGCTAAGAGCGCCCGGGCCGCTTCGCCGTCGTCCGGGTAGACGGCGGCGGTGCTGTTGGCGTAGACCGGCAGCTCCCCCGCCGGCAGTTCGACGTCGGCGAGGGCGGCGAGGAACGGGGCGGCGGCGTCGGCCACCAGCGGACTGTGGAAGGCGGCGGCTACCGGCAGCCGCTTGGCCGGGATGTCCCGGGCGGCGAAGACGGCGGCGGCCCGCTCGATCTCGGCGCTGCTGCCGGAGAGGACCGCCTGGGTCGGGGCGTTGCGGTTGGCGATCACCAGGTCGAGCCGCTCGTCGGCGAGGATCTTCTCGACGCTGGCCAGCGAGGCGGCCACCGCCAGCATCCCCCCCTTGTCGCCGTTGCCGGCGCCCATCAGCCGGCCGCGCAGCCGCGACAGGCGGTGGAAGGCCGGTTCATCGAGCCGGCCGGCGGCGCAGAGGGCGGTCAGTTCGCCGTAGCTGTGGCCGGCCACCGCTTCCGGGACGACGGCGAACGCCTGCAGGATCTTGAGGGCGCCGAGGCTGGTGGCGCCGATGGCCGGCTGGGCCGCTTCGGTGGCGCGCAGCGCTTCTTCCCGGGCCGCCGCGGAGTCGGTGAAGGGGGAGAGGGGGTAGATGAGTTCGGAGAGCTGGCGGTCGTGTTCGGCGGCAAAGCCGGCGTCGGCGGTCGCCAGGGTGTCGAACAGCCCGGGGAAACGGCAGGCGAGATCCCGGAGCATCCCGGGGTACTGGGACCCCTGGCCGGGGAAGAGCATGCCGAGCTTGCCCGGCCGGGGGCCGGTGGCGAAGAATGACCCGTCGGGGGTGCTCCACGGCCCGGCGGAATTTTTCTCCAGGAGCGCCCGGGCGTTGGCCAGCAGCGGGCCGAGCTTGGTCCGGTTCCGCTCGACGACCAGCACGAGCCGGCAGGGAGCGGCGGCATCGAACGTCGCCCGGGAGGCGGCGGCCGCAGCGCGCAGCTCGCTCCACGGGGCGTCGGTCGGGATGCCGGCCAGGGCGGTCGCCAGCTCGCCGGCAGTGGCGCCGGAGAAGGCGAGCAGCTGGACGGTGCCGTCCCAGTCGATGGCCGGCTTGGTGGGCCGGTACTCTTCGAGGACGACGTGGAAATTGGAGCCGCCGAAGCCGAAGGCGCTCACCCCGGCTCGCCGGGGGGCCGGGCCGGCGGTCAGCCAGGGGCGCTTGTCGGTCGGCAGGTAGAAGGGGGTGTCGGCCGCGGTCACTTCGACCAGCGGCTGCTGCACCTTGATGGTCGGGGGGATCACCTTGTGGTGAAGCGCCAGGGCCGCCTTGATCAGCCCCGCCGCGCCGGCCGCCGCCTTGGTGTGGCCGATCTGCGACTTCACCGAGCCGAGGGCGCACCAGGGGGCCGGTGCCGTGCCGTACACCTCGCGCAGCGCCTTGACTTCCACTGCGTCGCCCACCTTGGTGCCGGTGCCGTGGGCTTCCACCAGACCGATGGTCGCCGGGGAGACGCCGGTCCGCTGGTAGGCGTCGTGCAACGCCTTCCGCTGCCCGGTGGCGCTCGGGGCGTAGATCGCGTCCCCCTTGCCGTCGCTCGAGGAGCCGATGCCGCGGATGACCGCGTAGATCCGGTCGCCGTCCCGCTCGGCATCGGCCAGCCGCTTGATGACGACGATGCCGAGCCCTTCGCCGAGGATGGTTCCGTCCCCGGCGGCGTCGAACGGCTTGGCGTCGCCGCTCGGCGAGAGGGCCGGCGTCTTGCTGAAGCACATGTACATGAAGATGTCGTTGAAGGTATCGATGCCGCCGGTCACCACCATGTCGGACTTGCCGGTGGCGAGTTCCAGGGCGGCGAGGTGAAGGGCGCTCAGCGAACTGGCGCAGGCGGCGTCGACGACGCAGTTGGTGCCGCCGAGGTCGTACTGCTTGCTGATCCGGCCGGCGACCACGTTGCCGAGCAGGCCGGGGAAGGAGTTTTCCTGCCAGGGGACGTAGGAGTCGGCGATCCGCTGCACGACGTCTTCGGCCACCGCCTCGTCCACCCCTGCTTCCCGGAGCGCCTTGCGCCAGAGCGGATGGCCGAGCCGCGCCCCGAGGGGGATCACCAGTTCGAGGGTGCCGGTGACGCCGAGGATGACGCTGGTCCGGCTCCGGTCGTACTGCCGCTCGGCGCCGTAGCCCGCATCCCGCAGCGCCTGGCCGGCAGTGACCAGCCCGAGCAGCTGCGACGAATCGACCGCTTCGAGGATCGCCGGCGGGATGTTGAACTCCAGCGGATTGAAGGGGACCGGATCGATGAATCCCCCCCGCCGGCCGTAAGTCCGGTCGGCGGCCTTCGGGTCCCGGTCGTAGTAGTCGGCGACCTGCCAGTGGCTGGCCGGGATATCGGTAATGGCGTCGATCCCTGCGGTGATGTTCGCCCAGTAGTCGTCCTTGTCGTGCGCCTGCGGAAAGAGGCAGCCGATGCCGATGATGGCCAGCGGGCTTCCGCCGGGGGAAAGGTCCGGTTTCACTTCGTGCTGTTTCACCTCGGGTACTCCTTAATCGATGCGGTTTCAAACGGTTCGACGCGCAGTTCTTCCGGCGGCAGCCGGATTCCCTGGCTGCGCAGGACGGCGGCGCGGCTGAGTACCGCGGCGCCGTGGAGGATGTTGTGGGCCACCGTGACGACCTCGCGCCGGGCGGGGGAGGCCAGGAAGCTGCCGGCGACCCATTCGTTGAAGGCGCCCATGGCCGGACCACACCAGACCTGGTAGTCGACCTTGCGGCCCGGTTCGCCGTTCTTCGCCCAGTGGGCGGCCTGGCCCAGGTACCAGCGGAAGACGAGCGCCATCCGGTGTTTCGGGTCCCGGTCGCCCCGTTCCGCCTGGCGCGGGTCGCGGCGGAGGAAATAGGTCCGGGTCTGCTGCCAGATCTCGTCCAGCGGCGCATGGAAGAGGGTCTTCTCCAGTTTTTCCCGCTCGGCGGCCGGGAGCTCGTCGTAACTGCCGTGGGTACGGTAGAACTCGTACAGCTTTGCCGCCCGCATCGGGAACATCGTTCCCCGCTTCAGCACCTGGACGGTCACCCCCATCTCGAACATGTCGGCGGCCGGCGCCATGGCCACGTCCGCCTGGCGGGTCTCGGCGAGCATCGCCCGCACTTCGTTGCAGGTGCCGGATTCGACGCAGGCCTGGTTGACCGAGCCGGTCATGATGTAGGCGGCTCCCATGGCGAAGGCGGCAGCCGCGGCAGCCGGGGTGGAGATACCGCCGGCCAGGCCGACCCGCAGCGGCCGGTCATAGCCGTGGCTGGCGCGGAGCCGGGAAGCAAGCGACAGGATCGTCGGGAAAAGGGCGATCGCCGGCCGGTTGTCGGTATGGCCGCCGGAATCGGCTTCGGCGGTCACGTCGCCGGCCATTGGCACCTGCGCGGCCAACTGCGCCTGCTCTTCGCTCAACTCGCCGCTGGCGACCAGTTCGCGGAGAAACGCTTCCGGCGGCGGGGCGAAGAATCTGGCTGCCAGCTCTTCCCGGGAAACCTTGGCGATGAGCCGGTTCGGGGTGACGATGGTACCGTCGGCGGCGCGATGGATGCCGTGGAGGCGATAGCGGACCAGCGGCAGGGTCAGGGCGAGGAAGGCCGACGCCTCGACGAGCCGGATTCCCCGGGCGATGTAGAGCCGCGCCAGGGCATCCTCCAGATCCGGCTCGTGGGGGGAATGGATCAGGTTGAAGCCGTAGGGGACGGTGCCGAGGGAGCGGGCGAGCCGGTCGGCGGCGGCTTCCACCTCGGCGAACGGCAGCCCGGCCGCGCCGAAAAAGCCGAGCATCCCGGCCCGGCCGAGCGCCTCGGCCATCGCCGCGGAGCTGATCCCCTTGGCCATCGAGCCCCCCAGGTAGGGGAAACGGAGTCCCAGTTCGCGGCAGAACTCCCGGTCGCCCAGCTGCTCCGGATGGCAGGGGGGGGCGTACCCGTGCAGCGGCAGGCTGTCGGCCGGGACCGCGCCGAAACCGGCCGTACCGGCCGTCTCGGGGACGAGCGTGCCGTTGCGTTCCACCAGGTAGAGCGGCCGGTCGAGCAGCTGCAGCGCTGCTGCGATGCTGTTGCCTTCGGCTGCTGCGACCGCGGTCTCCGGGCGCCACCAGCCGAAGGTGGCTGATCGGTCGGTTGCAGAAGAATGGTTCAAGCTGAAACTCCTGAGAAGCGTGCAAAACTGTTGCGGGGGCGGTCTGCGGCGGGGCCGCTCGTTCGAATGCTCAGCGGACAACGGCTACGCTTCGCGCTTTCACGATCGTGTGCCGTGCCTCCCGGCCTCCTCATGATGTTTTGCAAGAGCCTCTCCTGTTAGCTGTTTTGCCTGCATGCGGAATTACGATGGCCTAAACGGTGAGACCCGGCGGAAGAACAGCGGTGAGGCGGGGCAGGATCAATTCGCGCATTTCATTTGAAAATAACCGGCCGGTTCACCGCCGGCTGCTCCGGGCGGGCGGCGGCCGGATTCTCCCGGAAGCCGGGACGGCTGCGGCCACGTCAAGCCCATACTATCTACCGGAAATTGGGCAAAAAAGCAAGGAAAGACATGGCTTCGGCGGAGAATTCACTCCCCGCTCCCCCTGCTTTGCGGAGAGCCCGGTGTGGTCGCTTTCCGATTCAGCCCCGCCTGGACATGTTTTTTAGCGCTCCGCCGATCCAGCTGGGTGCGGCGGGCGGCCTCTTCGTCTGTACCGAAACGGCGATAGAGCAGGCTGCAGTAATCGGCAAGGAGTGTTTCCGTGGTGACGGCGGCGTCAATCGCCGGTCTTGCCTGTGCTGCATGCCGCGATACGCCTTTGCGCAGGCCCCCGATTTCCTTGCCGGGACGAAAATCTCCCTTGCCGAAGGGAACCCCTCTTTTTCTCGGGAGGGGGCGCATGCAACAAGCTATCGCTTTACCTTGGCGGCGGCTTCCCCTATACTGGACGGCAACGGCCCGCATCTGCGGTGCCGCCCCATTTACCGGCTGAAAGGACGGCCCGATGACCGAACTCGACAAGGCACTGGAGCTGCTGCGCCAGGATGCGAACGACGCCAGGAACCAATCGAAGTATTACGATCTCTTTCTCAACTCGACCTTCTTCGTCCCGGCTCGCGACGAGCCGGTGGCCGGCGAGGATGCGGGCCCGGCGGAGGGGCAGGCTTTGCCACTGATCATGGAAGCGGAGGGGAACGACTATCTGATGCTCTTCGACACCCGGGAGCGCCTGCAGGATTGGGCCGCCAGAGAGGTCCGCTTCGTCGAGGTGCCGGGGCACGTCCTGGCTGCCATCACCATGCCGCCGCTGCACTGGGCGCTGAATGTCGGAACCGGCTATTCGAAACAGTTCCTTCCCGACGAGATCGCCTGGCTGCGGGGGGTGGTCGAGCGTTGCAACGCTGCCGCCGCCACGCCCGAGTAAACCACGCCTGCATTATTCCGTGCTGCCGCCACCGGCCGCCCCGACTACGGGGCGGCTTTTTTTTGTTAGCGATGGCGGGCGATTGCAGTTAATGTTTAGCGACGAGCTGTGTTATATGGAAAAGTGGTTTACATTTTGCCGCTAAAGAACTGTTCATTGATGACGATAAATGTAGGTAACGGGATGGTTTCTGACTGACATCACCGACCGCACTGCGGAGCGAAGCTGTAACTGGAAGGGACATACCGCGTGGAAGAAATCGGGGATCTGAAACGGCGCATCCGGATTTTCGTCGGGCTTGTCCTGGCGGCAATGGTGGCGATCTCCACCTGGAGCATCGTGGTCGAGTATCGTCATATCATTGCCACGGCAGAGCGCCAGACGGCGGGCTACGCCCAGGCGCTCAGCGAGCATGCTGAAAGCTCCTTTGCCGAGGCCGACCGGGTGGCGAGGGATGTCGTCTACAACGTTGGGCTGCTGGGAGGAGTCGAGCGGCTCGGCCGGCGCCAGCTGTTCGATCTGCTGCACCGGCAGGGGGGGGGCTCGCCCCAGATCGGCACGCTGTTCATGGTCGATCAGCACGGCCTGATGTTCATCAATTCCCAGGAACCCTCCCGGCAGATCCGGGTGGCTGATCGGGAGTATTTCCGTTATTACCTGAACAATCCCGGCACGGACCTTTACCTGAGCAAGCCGGTAATGAGCCGGCTGGTCCACCGCTGGCGCTTCAATCTGATCAGGCCGCTCGATCCGCCCGATAGGCAATTTGCCGGTTTTCTGGCAGTCGCCTTCGAGGTCAATTACTTCAAGCGGTTCTTCAGCGCTTCGAGCCTCGGTCCCCGCGGCCGGGTGATGCTGATCCGCGATGATGGCGCTCCGCTGGTCTTCGAGCCGGAGGTGGCGGGGATCTACCAGAAGGATTTCCGCGACTCGCGCCTGTTCCGGACATGGCTCCCCAAGGCCCCGTCGGGAACTTTCAGCGTCGACAGCAGCGTCGTTGACCGCGGCCCGCGGATCATTTCCTACAAGCGGCTGTCGCGCTTCCCGGTAGTTGCGGTAGTCTCCCTCAATCGGGACGACGTTCTTGCCCCCTGGGCCCACAAATCGCTGCTGCAGGCGGCAGTAACGGTGGCCCTCTGCATCGTTATCCTCTTCCTGACCCGGCTGATGTTCCGTCACCTGGACCGGCTGGAAACGGCGCGGAGCAGCTTTCGCGAACAGCAGGAACTGGTCAGGGTGAAGGCGGCGCAGATCGATGCAGCCAACGACGCGATTCTCCAGTGCGACCTTGCCGGCCGGCTGGTGCATTTCAATCAGGCGCTCTGCAAGATTACCGGTTTCCCGGCGGCCAAGCTGGCGGCAATGAATCTCCACGACCTGGCGCCGCCGGAGGCGCGGAACCAGCTGTGCCTCGCTCTGCAACGGGTGGAGAGCCTGGGCGAGGCAACCTTCGAATCTGCCTATCTGACCCGCGACGGCAGCGTTGTGCCGATGGAGGTCCATGCCCATCGGATGGAGAGCGACGGTACCCCTTACATTCTCAGCATCGCCCGGGACGTCCACGAGCGGAAGCAGGCCGAGCGACGCGAGCAGGGTCGGCTGGCGATCCTGGAAGAGATGGCGACCGGGGCCGCCCTGGATGGGTTGCTTCAGCATATCGTCAATTTTGCCGAACAGCAGAGTCACGGGGCGATCTGTTCGGTGCTGCTGGCCGACGAGACGGGCAGCCGACTCCGGCACGGTGCGGCGCCGAACCTGCCGGAAGCGTACAACCGGGCTGTCGACGGCCTGCCGATCCGCGAGGGAATGGGATCGTGCGGTACGGCGGCCCATCTGAAACAGCGGGTGATTGTCGAGGATATCGAGAGCCATCCCTACTGGAAGGGCTTCAAGCCGGCCTGCGAGGCCGGGCTGCGCGCTTGCTGGTCGACGCCGATCCTGCTTTCGGACGGCGAGCTGCTCGGCACCTTTGCCGTCTATTACCGGGAGCCACGGGCGCCGAGCGAGGAGGAGATCGCCCTGATCGAGTCGGCGGCCCATCTGGCGAGCATCGCCATCGGCCGGGTTCGCGAGGAGGAGCGGCGCAAACTTCTGGAAGACCAGCTCCGTCATGTGCAGAAGATCGAGGCGATCGGCCAGTTGACCGGGGGGATTGCCCACGACTTCAACAACCTGCTGACCCCGGTTCTCGTCTATGCCGACATGATCAAGAGCGACTCTCCCGCCGAAAGTACGGCGCGGATGATGGCGGAGCGCATTCTGAAGGCCGCCCAGAAGGCTCGCGAACTGACCCAGAAGCTGCTCTCCTTCGGGCGGCGCCAGATCCTCAAGATGCAGCTGCTCGACCTGAACGAGGTGATCCGTTCGTTTCATGACATCCTGCGGAGCACGATCCGGGAAAATATCGCCATCCGGCTGGTTCTGGCGACCGGCGGCGTTGCCGTCCTGGCGGACCGCGGGCAGGTAGAGCAGATTCTGCTGAACCTGGCAGTCAACGCCCAGGATGCCATCAGCGGCAACGGCGCCATCACCATCGAAACCGGCCACGTGCTGCTCGACGACGAATACGTCCGCCTCCATCCCGGAATGCGCCCGGGTCCCCATGTGATGCTTTCTTTTGTCGATGACGGCTGCGGGATGGACGATCGGACGC
This sequence comes from Geotalea uraniireducens, assembly GCF_027943965.1. Lineage (NCBI taxonomy): Bacteria > Pseudomonadati > Thermodesulfobacteriota > Desulfuromonadia > Geobacterales > Geobacteraceae > Geotalea > Geotalea uraniireducens. The sequence goes on from NZ_AP027151.1 coordinate 1,251,230, forward strand.
TGCAGCACATTTTCGAGCCCTTTTTTACCACCAAGCAGGTCGGCCACGGGACGGGGCTCGGCCTGGCAACGGTCTACGGAGTGGTGAAGCAGCATAACGGTTATATCGCCGTTACCAGCAGGGTCGACAGCGGCACGACTTTTACCATCTATCTGCCGGCCAATGACGCTGTCGCCCCGGCGGCGGGGGGAGAGTCGGCAAACGCCGATCCGCTTGCCGGGGTCATGCGGAACAAGACCATCCTGGTGGTGGAAGACAACGAAATGGTGCGGGAGATGGCGGTCGAGCTCCTGGCGGCCACCGGCTGCCGGGTGCTGGTGGCCGCCACGCCGGGCGAGGCGTGCGAGCTGGCGCAAGATCGTCGGCAGGTCATCGATCTGCTGGTGACGGATGTGGTGATGCCGGAGATGGATGGCCACGAGCTTTACGACCGACTGGCGGGGGAGCGGCCCGGGCTGCCCGTGCTCTTTATCTCCGGCTATACGAATGACGTGGTGGTCCACAACGGGACGCTGGAAGAAGGAGTCAACTTCCTGCAAAAGCCGTTTACCCGCGAGCAGTTCATCGGCGAAGTCGGGCGGATGCTGCTGGAGGCGCCACTGGCCACGGGGTGATGCAAACGGTGTCGCCGCCGGCGGTCAGGTTGTTGTCGGCCGGCGGCCGGGCCGCCTTTTCCCGTCGGGGAGGGTGAAGAAGAAGGTCGCTCCCTGACCGGGCGCCCCCTCGACCCAGACCTCTCCGCCGTGCCGCTGGACGATCCGCCGGACGGTTGCCAGCCCGATGCCGGTCCCGGAAAAGTCGGCCGAGCTGTGCAGCCGCTGGAAGGGACGGAACAGCTTGTCGACGTACTGCATGTCCAATCCCACCCCGTTGTCGCGCACGAAATAAACGTGACCCGTCTCCCCGGCGAGCATGCCGAATCCGATGACCGCCGCCGGCTCTTTTCCGGTATATTTCCAGGCGTTGCCGAGCAGGTTCTCCATGACGAGGCGCAACAGCCGCGGATCGCCGGTGGCGGTGACTCCGCCGGCAATGTCGAAGGAGACGGCACGTTCCGGCTGCATCTGCCGCAACTCCGGGACGATCGCCCGGGCCAGTTCGCTCAGATCCACGGAGCCACGCTGCACCTCCTGGCGGCTGACGTCGGCCAGCTGGAGCAGGTCGTCGATCAACTGCCCCATCCGCTGGGCGCCGGCCCGAATCCGGTCGAGAAAGTGACACCCTTCCGCATCGAGCTTCTCCAGGTAGTCCTCCAGAAGCAGCTTGCTGTAGCCGTCGATATGGCGCAGCGGCGCCCGCAGGTCGTGGGAAACCGAGTAGCTGAACGCCTCCAGTTCCCGGTTGGCCGCTTCCAGTTCGGCGGTCCGGAGTCGCACCCGCTCTTCGAGGTCGGTATTGAGCCGGAGAATCTCCTCCTTGGCCCTGCGCCGTTCGGTCACATCCTGGAAGTAGATCAGCGCCCCGTTGCGCCCTTCGTAAACGAACGGCGTCGCGGAGACCTCGACGGGAAACGGCGTGTCGTCGAGTCTCAGGTAGAGCTGTTCAAGCGGCGGCACGTCCCGGCGCTCGTCGTTCAAAGAGCGGATTCGCTGGCAGACTGTCTCGTGGAAATCGGGATGGAAGCGCTCCATCACCGGTCGACCGAGCAGTTGGTCGGCGGAATCGGCGCCGAACAGCCGGAGGGCCATCGGATTGATGAAGGCGAACCGCCAGTCGGTCTGGACGAAGATCGCCACCGGCGCATGCTGCACCAGCAGCCGGAACCGCTCCTCGCTCTTCCGCAGGGCGTCCTCGGCCAGCCGGCGGTCGGTGATGTCCTGGACGGTGCCGGCGGAGCGGGCCGGTTGGCCGTCGTCACCGTAGAGGGTTTCCCGCTGCTCGTAGACGTACCTGATCCGGCCGTCGGGGAGGAGGAGCCGGTAGGTCAGCGCCTCCGGCGAAGGCGGGCGGGTCGGGCCGCCGGCCCCTGCCATCACCCGGGCGCGATCGTCCGGGTGGACCCTGGCGACGAAGTCCTGGAATGACGGATCCCCGGCCGGGTCGATATCGAAAATCCGGCCAAGTTCTTCGGACTGGAGCAGCCGGCCGGCGCGATGGTCGTAATCCCAGCTGCCAAGATGGGCGATCCGCTGGGCTTCCCGGAGCTGAAGGTTCTTGACCTCCAGCTCGGTGGTCCGGGCGGCGACCAGTTCCTGCAACTGTTCGCGATGGCGGACCAGCTCGGCCTGTGCCTGCTGTTCCCGCCGCCAGTGGCGGTAGATCAGCCGGGTCGTCACCGCCGAACCGATGACGAAGAGCGCCACCAGCCCGACAACCTTGGCCGCCTCGCCCCGCCATTCGCTCCGGTAGTCGCTGCAGGCCCGGCCGACGACAACGTACAGAGGGTAGGCGGCGAGCTTGCGGAACGAGTAGGCGCAGGTTCCGCCGTCCGGGCAGGGGGACTGGTAGAGCCCGCCGGCCACCCCGCCCCTGATTGCCTGGCGTAGCTCCCGTGGTGCCGTCTTGCTGCCGATGCCTGCGCTGTCTTTCTTCGGATAGGGATACTGGGCGATGAGGCTCAGGTCGGCGCGGCGGAGGGCGATGACTCCGTGGTCGCCGAGATCGAAGTTGGCAAAGCTCCGGCTCAGATCGTTGACCGAGAAGGTGGCGAAGGCGATCCCGGCAAAGGTTCCATCGGGGCGGTTGAGCCGGCGGCTGACGTTGAAGATCCATTTGTGGGTGAAACGGCCGAAGATCGGTTGGGAGATGAACAGCCCGGCGTTGCGGTCCTGCCGGGCGTTGGCGAAGTAGTCGCGGTCGGCAATGCTGGGGAGGGGCCCGCTGGTCGTGCCGGTGCCGTAGCGGGGAATCCCCCGGGCGTCGGTCAGGCGGATGCCGTCGAGTTGGGCGATGCGCGCCTGTTGCCGGTTCGCGAAGGCGGTCATGCTCGCCTCGTCGATGCCGCCGGTCGCCAGCTGTTTCTCTGCTTCATCGACCACCGCGCGGAGTGCCACGTCCGCCTTGTCGATCATGTTGGTGATGATCAGTTCCAGGGAGTGGCTCAGATTCTCGGTGGTGGCGATGACCCGCTGCTCGTGTTGCCGCCAGGTCTGGTAGATGGAGAATCCCGCCAGGCCGATGACGAACAGATTGAGGAGCACCATGCCGATCACCAGCCGGGCGATAAACGTCCGGGGCGCGGCGGGCGGCGACGATCTGTCGGTATCGATTTCGGTCATTGGCCTGTTCATGCTCGACAAGCGCTCCCGGCGCGGCGGGGTGTGGCGGAGCGGATCGTTCGGCGGTCAAGGAGGCGCGGTTCGGGAACGGTAGGGAACGGGAAACGTCCGGATGCTTCGCTATCTCGCAGCTTAACAAAATTTTATTTGGATTTTCAAGGTTTAAGCGTGCTTGAAATGAATTTTGGTTGCCTGGCGGAGCCTGCCGGGGGTGCGTGCCGAAAAGCGGATAGGGGGCCGAACCGGCAGCAGCGGGCATCTATAGTAACGCTTCGGGAAATCGTCCTTTTGGGTGAAGAGCCATTTGCCCAAGCCCGATTGTGTGGTATGAGGGTACGAGATGGTCGGCGCTGGTTGTCACCCTGCTCGGCGGGGCGGGCGACTGCCCATGACCCGGGGGGGAGGGGGCGGCGGCTGAAGGGGGCGGCGTGGGCGAAGGAACCCTGATGGACGTGGTGCGTTACTGGCTGGCGGTAATGCTCTTGGTGGCGATCCCGACGGCCATTCTCTACTGGCTGCTGATCCATCCGTTCGCCCGTTTCTGGCGGCGGCTCGGGGTGGCGCGGGCCTATGGAGCGGTGGGGGCGATGCTCGTGCCGGTGATGGCAGGACTGTTTCTCTGCCGTGACCGGCTGCTGGGCCATTCCTGGGGGACGAACCGGCTGCTGGCGGCGCTCGGCATCGTCTGCCTCGCTGGGGCGGGGTGGCTGCACCGCTGGCTTTTCCGCGACCTGCCGCTCCGGGTGCTGGTCGGCATCCCGGAACTGAGCGCCGCGCCGGGGAAAGGCACCCTGATCACCACCGGCATTTACGGCACGATCCGCCATCCCCGCTATCTGCAGATGGATCTGGCGCTGCTCGGCTATGTCCTGATCGCCAATTACCCCGCCGCTTACCTGCTCTATCTCCTCTGGCTCGCCGGCATCCGGCTGGTGGTCGCCGTGGAAGAGCGCGAGCTGGCGGCGCGCTTCGGCGAGGAGTACCGCCGCTACCGCGAGCGGGTGCCCCGCTTCATCCCCCGCCGCCGGCGCTGACGGCGGTCCGCTCCGCCGGCGTTTGCTGTTCAGCGCCGCTTGATGAAGGTCCCCTTTTCGTACTCCTCAAAGGCGATCCGCAGTTCTTCCTGGGTATTCATGACGATCGGGCCGTACCAGGCGACCGGCTCGCGGAGCGGTCTCCCGGCGAGGAAGAGAAAGCGCACTCCCCCCTCGCCGGCGGTCACCCGGATTTCGCTGCCGGTCCGCTCGTAGAGGATCACCGTCTCCGGCCCGCAGCTGCAGCGCCGGGCGACGTCCATCCACCCCCTGCCCACCATTTCGAAGGCGAACGGGTCGCGCCGCTCGTCGAAATGCCCTTCGCCGGCCAGCACATAGGCGATGGCCGTGTGGCCTTCCTGCACCGGGTGACGGAATTCCGTGCCGGCCGGCACGCTGACGTCGAGCATCTCCGGTTCGATGACGATGTCCTGCACCGGCCCGCGGGTACCGTTCACCTGGCCGGAGACGACCTTGATCGTCACCCCGGAAGCGAGGGTGAGCTGGGGAATGGTGGCCGCCGCCACGTCCCAGTAGCGCGGTTCCATCATTTTCTGCGCCGCCGGCAGGTTCGCCCAGAACTGGAATCCCCACATCGTGCCGGTAGGGCTCAGCCGGGGCATTTCCTGGTGGATGATGCCGCTGCCGGCGGTCATCCACTGCACGTCACCGGCGCCGATCGCCCCCTTGTTCCCCATGCTGTCGCCGTGTTCGACCACCCCTTCGAGCACGTAGGTGATGGTTTCGATCCCCCGGTGGGGATGCCAGGGGAAGCCGGGGAGGTATTCCGCCGGGTTGGCGGTGTGGAAGTCGTCCAGCATCAGGAACGGGTCGAACAGCGGTACCTGGGAATAGCCGAACGCCCGTTTGAGATGGACGCCGGCCCCTTCGATGGTCGGGCGGCTCTTGAGAATCCGGTCGATCTTGCGGCTGGTCATGGTTTTTCCCCTCCCGGCGGCTGATGGTGTATCTGTTAGCGTAATTTACTGCCCGTCTGACTGAGCCTGTTGTGGCGGCATCCCCCGCTACGGCTGCATCACCGGCGGTTACGTCAAAATTTGTAGGACAGCCAGGTCGTCAGGTAGTCCACATCATTACCCGGGCCGGCCTCCTTGAGGAAGCGCCCGGCAAAAAAATGACCGTAAATGGCGACGAACGACAGGTGCCGGTCGATATTCCAGAACAGCTGCGTCTGCGCCATGCTGCCGATATAGCGGGCATTGCTGGTCTCGCCGGACCGGACCAGGGCCACGGCGTTGTTGTACAGCCCGTCGCGGGTACTCTCCCGCCAGAAGAAATCCCAGTCGAAGGTGATGGTTGCCTTGTCGGTGAGGTGGAGGTCGAGACAGGGGTTGAGGTCGATGAAGTTGGCCGGGCCGATCAGCCCCGCCTCGCTGAAATACGCCCCCTTCGGGAACAGCGGGTTGAACGTCTGCAAGTCGGGATTGGCCGGATCTTCGTCGCCGCTGGCGATGTCCGCCCGCAGGCCGATCCGCGGACGCAGCGGCAGCGAAACCAGCGTGTAGCCGGTGTCGGAAGCGACGGTCCATGCCCGGATGTCGCCATTCCCGAAGCTCCCCCACTGGTAGAGGGCTTCGAAATTGTAGTCGACGGGCAGCGCGGTACGCCAGAGCCTGGCTCCCGCCGAATGCCGTGTCTCGCGGGCGGTTCCCTGGTCGAAACCCGCCGTGCGGCGAAACAGGCCGATATAGTAGAGGTCGAGGTGCGCCTCGGCGAGAGGCGGGCAGGGAAGCACGGCGTAGGCTCCCCAGAGTGCCCTGGTATTGTCCGGCCCGTCGTCGAAAACGTGGCGGTTGGTCAGCGCCGGCTTGGCGGCAAAACCGTCGATCCGGATGTCCCCCTTTCGGTAGATGAGCCGGAAGCCGTCGAAGCTCTGGCGGACGTTCGGCCCTTCCCGCACCGAAATGAGACGCTGCGAGCCGTAGGCCAGTTCCTGGCGGCCCGACCGCAGGGTGAGCGAGCTGTCGCCGGGTAGATTTGCCGCCAGGTCCAAAAACAGCTGGTGCACGTCGAGTTGATCCTCGTCGATCGCGGGCCGCGGACCGCCTCTCCGGCCGTCTTCAAGGCTGCTCTGGAACTGGGTGAAGAAGCGGGCATGATCGCCGAGGTGGAGATCGCCGTGGAGGAAGTAGCGCTGCAGGAAATAGCCGTGGTCCTCTGCCCCCTGTCCCCAGTTGGGCCGGTTGAAATATTCGTAGCGCTCCCGGGCTTCGCCGCCGATGGAGAGGAACCAGCTGCCGTTCCCGTCGAGCGGCAGGTACTTGAGCGGATCCCAGAAGTCGAGCCGGTTGGCCGGGTTGCGCAGATAACGGTAATCCTCGTCGGCGCGGTTCAAGGCATACGGCGGCGCGTCCGCCGTCGCTCCGGTTGCGGCAGGGGAGTGCGCCGGGCGGCAGACCAGTATCACGAGGGCAATGCCAAGGATTGCGCCAAGTCCGGGCGGAAGTCTCATTGGCTCGGGCACTCCTTGTCTCTTCCCCTCTCGCCGGCCGATGGCCGGCTGCCGGTTATCGGTCGACTGCACGTTCCGGGTGAATACCGGGGCCATCGCTGGTCGGTGTGCCTTGCCGGCTTTGCCGGTTGTCCGCTCTGAGCCATCCCCCCTCCATAATGCCGCGTTCAAGAGATTATAACGCGGCTTCCGCCGATTTCTGCGCTGCGGGCCATAAAAGCGCCGCCGCGACTACCCCGGGGAATGTTCAGAAGGCGAAGCAGTCGCAGCCGATTCCCCAGAACCGCGATTCTTGCGGCGACCAAACCCGCTGATGGCCGTGGCAGGCGCATTCCTTGTGCATCACCCCGGCAGCTGCTGCGCCGCGATGGTAGCCGCCATACCTGCCGACCGGCGACCAATCGGGGCTGACCGGCAACGGCGGCGGCGCCAGGCTGCCGAATTCCCCGGCGCCGTAGACCACCTTGCCGTCGACCACGGTGAGAAGCGACTCGATTCCTCTGATCTCTTCCTCCGGAACGGTGAGGTAGTCGGCGGTAAGGACCACCAGGTCGGCGAGCTGCCCCGGCGTCAGTATCCCCTTTCGCTCCTCGTCGCCCGAGAACCAGCTGCTTCCGACGGTGTAGAGGCGCAGTGCCTCTTCGCGCCCCAGACGATTTGCCGCCGGATAAAGCTGCATGCCGCCGACTGTCCGCCCGGTGACGAGCCAGTAGAGGGAAATCCACGGGTTGTAGCTCGCCACCCGGGTTGCGTCGGTGCCGGCGCCGACCGGTATCCCCATCGCCAGCATCTGCCGGATGGGCGGGGTATGTTCCGCGGCTTCCCGTCCGTACCGTCCCCGGAAATATTCTCCCTGGAAGGCCATCCGGTCCTGGATGGCGATGCCGCCGCCGAGCGCTTTGACCCGTTCGAGATTGCGCGGCGTGATGGTTTCGGCATGGTCGAAGAACCAGCGCAGTCCATTGAACGGGACCTCGCGGTCGACCGCTTCGAAGACGTCGAGGAAGCGGGAGATCGACTCGTCGTAGGTGGCATGCAGCCGAAACGGCCAACGCTGCTCGGCGAGGAGGCGAACCACCTGGGTCAGTTCCTGCTCCATCACCGGCAGCAGGTCGGGCCTCGGTTCGAGGAAATCCTCGAAGTCGGCGGCGGAGAAGACCAGCATTTCGCCGGCGCCGTTCATCCGGTAGAAATCGTTTCCCTTTCGCGGTGCGGTCATGGTGACCCACTGGGAGAAGTCCGCCAGTTCACCCTGCGGATGTTGGGTGAAGAGGTTGTAGGCGATCCGGAGGGTGAGTTCTCCTCTCTCCGCCAACTCCTCGATTACCCGGTAATCGTCCGGGTAGTTCTGGAAGCCGCCTCCCGCGTCGATGACGCTGGTGAGCCCGAGCCGGTTCAGTTCGCGCATGAACTGGCGCGTCGAGTTGACCTGGTCGGCAAAGGGGAGTTTAGGCCCCATGGCGAGGCTCGCATAGAGGAGCATGGCGTTGGGCCGGGCAATCAGGAGCCCGGTCGGGGTGCCGGCCTTGTCGCGCTGGATCTCCCCGCCCGGCGGGTCGGGCGTTTCACGGGTGTAGCCGAGCGCCCGGAGCGCCGCCCGGTTGACAATGGCGCGGTCGTAAAGATGCAGGATGAAGACCGGGGTGTCGGGTGCGGCGGCGTTAATCTCCTCCACCGTCGGCAGGCGTTTTTCCGCAAACTGGAACTCGGTCCAGCCGCCAATCACCCGCACCCACTGGGGAGGCTGGGTGCGCCGTGCCTGTTCACGAAGCATTGCCAGGGCATCGGCCAAAGAAGGGACGCCGTCCCAGCGAAGTTCCATGTTGAAATTGAGTCCACCTCTGATGACGTGGATGTGGGAATCGTTGAGCCTCGGGATGACCCGGTGACCGTTCAGGTCGATTCGTCGCGTCTTCGCGTCGGCGGTCGCGAGGAGTTCATTGCCGCCGGTGGCGGAAATACGGCCGCCGCTTATGGCGATGGCCGAAACCTCCGGCCGGGCGGCATCGAGAGTGGTGATCCTGCCGTTATATAAGATCAATTCGGGTGCATTCATGTGTTACCTCCCTTCCGGGCGGGCTGTAGCCACAGCCGGAGGACCCGCACCAGCACCGGCATCACCGCCCAGGTAAGAAGAATAACGATGCCCACCGCCACCAGCAGTGCCTGCAGGGGCATCGCTAGGTTGTGCATCAAAGGATTGAGCAGCCACGGTACCACGATGCTGACCGGCCAGACGGCCAGGACTGTCACGACGGCCATTTTCCAGGTTGCCGGCGCGGCGGTGGGACTTGCCGGTGTAAACCAGTACTCCAGACCGCTCTCCAGTCGGTATGACGGTTCGTGTTCCACCAGCTTTTCTGCGTTCTGTAACAACTGTTGCCGCAGAGCTGATTTCTGCCAATCACGCAGGTGTTCGTAGGTGTCGAACCGGAAGATGACGGCATACTCCCGGCTCTCGTTGCCGGGCCGGATCACATTCACTCCCATGTGGCCCGGAAACGTGAGGGCGGCAGCGGAGATTTCCCGTCGCCATGCCTCAAATTCCCTTTCGGCTCCCCGGCGGACACGCCACGTCGCGACGACCGTCAATGGGCCGTTTTCAGCCGTCGTTTCGTCCATGATCTTTAATGTCCTGCCCCGCTTCGGCTCGGCGGGGCACCGTGCACCATGGTGTAAGCGTATTCAACGCCTTGTCCGTAAGCGCCACAGTGTTCCTTCACCACGGCCATGACGTCATTGTAGGTTTCCTTGTGTGCCCAGTCGCGCTGGTATTCAAGGAGAACCTGCAGGGCGGTCATTGGCACCGCTCCCGCCTGCTCGATGCGCCGCATGGCCGCATTGTGAGCGGTCACGCTGGTCCCCCCCGAGGCATCCTCGACAGCGTAAACTTCATAACCCGCCTTCAGTGCCTCCAGGGTCGGAAACGCAAGGCAAACCTCGGTCCATAGGGCGGCCATGACCAGTTTTTCCCGGCCGGTCGCCTTGACCGCCGCCACGAACTTTGCATCTTCCCAGGAATTCATGGAACTCCGTTCAATCGGTTCCTGACCCGGAAAGATGTCGAGCAGCTGGGGCCACATGTTGCCGGAAAAACTCTTCGTCTCGACCGTGGTGAGAATAGTCGGTACGTTGAAGATCTTTGCTGCCTTGGCCAGCAGGAGCACGTTGTTGAAGAGGGCCTGCCGGTCGATGTTGGCTACGCCGAATGTCATCTGCGGCTGGAAATCGATGAAGATGACAGCGGAGTTCTGCGGATTGAGAAGATCCAGTTTATTCATGTCATTCACCTCGTCACGGTAATTGAGTGCTTCTAGTGATATTGTAGTCCGCCGGTTAATGAATGCATTACGGTATTTTCCTTGACCAGCCATAACAAAATGTAATACTTGGGGCCATGGAGCTTCGCCATATCAGATATTTTGTCGCCGCTGCCAAGCACCGCAATTTCAGCAAGGCGGCACACGTCCTGAACCTGTCCCAACCGGCCGTCAGCCGGCTGATACGGGAGCTGGAATGCGAACTGGGCACGGCCCTGTTTATCCGGCAACGGTCCGGCCTGGACCTCACCCCCGCCGGAGAGACGTTTTTCCGCCATGCCCTAGACATCCTCACCGCCTGCGACGAAGCGGTCAAGGCGGCACAAGAGGCCAGCCCCCTCCCGGGCAAGCTCTCCATCGGTTTCATTACCACCGCTCTAGGCTCTTTTCTGGGGGACGCCCTGACGCGGTTCACCCATGAGCAGCCGGAAATCGAGCTCGTCATCCACGAAATGCCGCCGGGCGATCAGATTGTCGCGTTGCGGAACAGGCAGATCGATGTGGCGTTCATCGGCAATCCCTGCAATGATCTGCACAGTGAAATTCGCATGCTGGCGGTAAAGGAATTGACCTTGGAAGCAGCCGTTTCAGGCCAGCATCGCCTGGCAGGACGGAAGGCGATTCAGTTGCGGGAGCTTGCGGCGGAAAAGTTCATCGGCTACGACGAAGAAAAGTTTCCCGGCCGCAACCAGGCAATCGTAAAAGCGTGCGTCGCGGCAGGGTTTCAGCCGGCCTTGACGGGCCAAGCCAGGAGTCTGCTCGAAGTGTTGGGGATGATCGGGGCGGATGCCGGGGTCTGTCTCATGCCAAGCGACGTCATGAATCTGCCGCATCCAAATGTCGTCTTCCTTCGCCTGGACGACATCCTCGAACCGATCAGCCTTGCCGCAGCCTGGCTGCGCGACAACAAAAATCCCGCTATCGGCTCTCTGCTGGCCTATCTGAAAAACTAGCCCGTGCTTCTGTGCGAATATTGCGGTAATGAGGCGAGGAAAACGTGTCATTGCCGGCGGGGCCCACGGCCACCCATACTTTCAGGCTAGCAGCTGCGAGCGGGGGCATCCGTGGCGGTCTTGCTCCGCTGCCGAATAAAAGGCCGTATCTACGCTATACTTCATCTGTAGGTGCAGCGCATTTGCCAGCTTGGGAGCGACGTTATGAAAAAATCGATCATGATGCGGGCGATTCTGCTGTTTGTCACGGCAACAACCCTCTCCGGCTGTATCATCTGGCCCTGGTGGGACGAGGATGGCAGGCGGCACCATGGAGAACGCGAGCGGGAATATCACCACGGAGAATATGAAGAGCACGAGCGCCGCTAGGGATCAACGGCACTGAAACGGGCAAAACTGCTTCGGAGCGAAGCGGTTTTCGTACTCTGTCGGGGGAATGCCCGGAGGCCTGGGAGTTGTTGGCGGAAGCACATGGGAATCGAACCCACCGGGGAGTTTTCTCAACCCCCCCACCGGTTTTGAAGACCGGGCGGCCCACCAGCGACCGACGTGCTTCCGGAGAGGATATGACCGCTGATTCTGGGGCGAATGGCGGGAGTTAATCGTCAGGCTTGCCAAACTAGCCTATTTTACGCGATAATTCAATAGCATTTTGCCGGCAGTCGGCATGCCCGCGAAGGCCCTTGCGCCCACCGGGATAACATGCTATCTCTGCCAGCGTCGGGAGCGGTTCCCGCTATAACAGCCCGTGGAGGTATTATGAAGGTTCAGTGGTACAAAAGGGTCGGTATTTTCCTGATGGCCGGTGCTCTTTTCGCGGCGGTCGCCCATGCCGAGACGCCGCAAGACAGTCCGGAAAGCGAACTCAAAAAGCTTTTTCCCGCCATGCCGGTGACCAGCATCAAGAAAACCCCTGTCGATGGCGTTTACGAGGTCGTCACCGGCAACAACGTAATTTATGTCCACCTCAAGACCGGCCATGTTTTCGTCGGCGATCTCTATACCAAGGAAGGGAAAAACCTGACGGCGGAAACCCGCAACATGTTGATCGCCGATCGTTTCAAGCTTCTCACCAAGGCGGATATGGAGAAGGCACTAAAGATCGGCAACGGCAAACATACGGTCATCGAGATCACCGATCCCGATTGTCCCTTCTGCCGCAAGATGCATGAGTACTGGGGGCGTCGGCCGGATGTGACCCGCTACGTCTTCTTCCTGCCGCTCCCCATGCACCCCACGGCGGAGAAAAAAGCCCGCTACATCCTTGCCGCCAAGGACAAAGAGCTGGCGTTCTGGGAGGTCTATTCGGGCGAGTTGGACAAGCGGCCGGATCTCTTCGACAAACCCAATGACGACAAGGGGCTGCTTGCCGCCCAGCGGGCGATCGTCGAGAAGCTCGGTGTCCATTCTACCCCCGCGTTCTGGGTTGACGGTAACTATGTCAGCGGCGCCAATATCCCGCTGATCGAAAAGATCATCGGGGTCTGCAAAACGGCACCCGGTGCTGCGCCCGGCACCCCCGCGACCTGCGAGGGGGAAGGGAAGTGAGTCGCTAGCCGGCCGTGATTCCGCTCAAGGATTATAATCCGACTCGGCGTTTTCCCGTAGTGACGGTGCTCCTCATCGTCCTCAACGCGCTGGTCTTTCTTGACGACCGGCTCTCGGGCCATTACGAGTCCTTCCTCGTCGAGACGGCCCGAGGGCTGGTCCAGACCAAACAATTCGTCGGCGGGCTGAGCAGCCACTACGCGCTGGTGCCGGCGGCGCTGCACGGTGCACCGCTCCTCGCCTGGCCGACGATCTTCACCTCGATGTTTCTCCATGGCAACTGGCTGCACATCGGCTCGAACATGCTCTTCCTCTGGATATTCGGCAACAACGTGGAGGATGTGCTCGGGCGGCCGCGCTATCTTTTCTTCTACTTCCTCTGCGGGCTGGTCGCCGCCCTGGCCCAGGTCGCCAGCGCCCCCGTCTCGACGATCCCGATGGTTGGCGCCAGCGGGGCGGTGGCGGGCGTGATGGGGGCGTACCTGCTCCTGTTCCCCCGGGCGCGGATTCTCACCCTCGTGCCGATCTTCTTTTTCTTTACCTTCCTGGAGGTCCCCGCCTTTCTGATCATCGGCTGGTGGGCGCTGATCCAGTTCCTCAACGCCTCGTGGCTCGGCGGCGGTGAGCTGCTGCGCGGCGGCGTCGCCTATTTCGCCCACGTCGGCGGCTTTGCGACCGGGATACTCTTCGTCCTCTTGACGGGAGTAAAACGGCGGCCGCAGATTTACCGGCGCTGACCGCCGGGTGGCTTCTTGCCGTCTCCCTGCCCGCTTCGATAATCGGGATTCCCCTCGGCGAAAAATGTGATACTATTCACACGGTGCCCGGCACCCATGTAATGTCCATGTTTTATGCTGATCTGATGGAGGTAGCGCTTGGAGTCCGTTTTAGGCGAGTTTGCCGTGATCTTTCTTCTCATCCTCGGGAATGGGTTCTTCGCCGGGTCCGAGCTTGCCATCATCTCCGCCCGCCGGAGCCGTATCGCCCACCTGGCGGCGGAGGGTAATGCCAAGGCGAAAATCGTCGAACGGCTGCAGGACGATCCCCACCGCTTCCTTGCGACGGTGCAGGTCGGCGTGACGTTGGTCGGTTCCCTTGCTTCGGCGGTGGGTGGTGCCGCGGCCATCCGCTACGTCACCCCGCTTCTCCATTCCGTCCCGAACGAATTTGTCCAGCATGCCGCCGACCCCCTGGCGATCGGCATCGTCGTCGTGCTCATCTCCTATCTTTCGCTCGTCTTCGGCGAGCTGGTGCCGAAAACGATCGCCCTTCAGTATGCCGATACCATGGCCCTCCGGGTGGCGAAGTCGATCAATTTCATGGCCCGGGCGGGCGGGGTGCTCGTCGGTTTCCTGACCATTTCCAGCAAAACCGTCCTGGCGATATTGCGGGTCAAGGCGGAGGGGGGGCAGGATTTCATTACCCGGGAAGACGTCAAGCATATCGTCACCGAGGGGCATGAAGCGGGGGTGGTCAGCGCCGCTGAGGAAGAATTCATCCGCAATATCTTCGATTTTACCCGGACCTGCGTCCGCGAGGTGATGGTGCCGCGGACCCGGGTCGTTGCTCTCGACCTGGAACATCCGCGCCAGGAACTGGTCCAGACCGTCCTCGACAACATGTACTCCCGCTATCCGGTTTACCGCGGCAGCATCGAGAACGTCGCCGGGTTCATCCACGGCAAGGACCTGCTCGGCCGGATGGTCACCGAGCCGGATTTCGCCCTTGAGTCGATAGTCCGTCCCCCTTTCTATGTACCGGAAGGGAAGAAGGTGAACGAACTGCTCAAGGAGATGCAGCGGAAGCGGATTCACATGGCGTTGGTGGTCGACGAGTACGGCGGGATCAGCGGCCTCGTCACCACCGAGGACCTGCTGGAGGAACTGGTCGGCGAGATCGAGGACGAGCACGACATCGGCGAACCGCGCACCGTCCAGCGGCTTCCCGACGGTAGTCTGCTGGTCGATGCGCTGATTTCGATCGGCGATCTGGCTGAATTGCTCAAAATCAAGCTTGAAGGGGATATCCCCTACGACACCCTGGCGGGACTGATTCTTGACCGGCTCGGCCGTTTCCCCGAAAAGGGCGAGACGATCGAATGGGATCGTTTTCTTCTCGTCTGCGAAGAAGTGAAGACCACCGCCGTCGTCAGGGTACGGATCATCGAAAAGGAACCGCACGGCAACGGCGACGAAGAACCGCCGGTCGAAGAAGAGGCCTAGCCCCCGCTGTCACCGGCGGAGCTCCCCGGGAGCCCTCCGTCGGCACGCCGCCATCCCACTCCCCCGCCCGGATCTCATCCCTGCCACAACCGTCGCTTACCCTGCCTACCGCCCCTTGGCCGCCCGCTGTCGGCGATTGCCGATGGTGATCGAGGCGAGCACCGAGATTACCAGCACGCCGATGATCGTCCCGAGGGAAAAGACGATGGGGATGGGGTAGAGGTCGGCGAGAAGCATCTTGACTCCCACGTAGGCGAGAATGAAGGAGACCCCCAGCTTGAGATAGACGAACATTTCCATGACGTTCGCCAGCAGGTAGTAGAGCGAGCGGAGGCCCATGATGGCGAAGACGTTGGACGTGTAAACGATGAACGGATCGTGGGTCACCGCCAGCACCGCCGGGATCGAATCGGCGGCAAAGATCACGTCGCTCGATTCGACGACGACCAGGGTGAGGAAGAGGGGGGTCGCCGCCAGGATCCCCCCTTTGTTGATGAAAAAGCGGTCGTCGCGGACCCGCTTGGTGATCGGCACGAACTTGCGGACCAGCCGCACCAGCAGGTTCTTCTCCGGCTCGATCTGCTCGTCGCCGCCGAACGCCATCTTGCCGCCGGTAAAGATCAGGATGCCGCCGAAAACGTAGATCATCCAGTGGAAGCGCTCGATCAGCTCGATGCCGGTGATGATGAACAGCCCCCGCATCGCCAGTGCGCCGAGGATCCCCCATTTGAGGATCTTCGGCTGATGGGCCTTGCTGATGTGGAAGTAGGCGAAGATCATGATGAAGACGAAGAGGTTGTCCACCGACAGCGACTGCTCGATCAGGTAGCCGGTGAAGAACTCCATTGCCTTGACCTGTCCCATCTCCCGGTAGATCCAGACGTTGAAGATGAGGGCCAGGGAGACCCAGACGAGGGTCCAGGTCAGCGCTTCGCGAAATTTGATCTCGTGGCTCCTGCGGCTGAAAATCCCCAGGTCGACGACGAACATCACCAGGATGATTGCGGCAAAGCCGAGCCACATGCCGGATTGCACGGTCATGGTCTGTTGCTCCGATCTAGCGCGGCCGGTGCGCTATTGCCTCGAGACGGGCGATGCGCTCTTCCATCGGCGGGTGGGTGGAGAAGAGCTGCCGCAGCGTGCCGCCGGTCAGTGGGTTAACGATGAACAGGTGGGCCGAAGCCGGCGAGGCCCCCTGCAGCGGGATCATCCGGGAGGCGCTGTGCAGTTTTCGCAGGGCGCCGGCCAGGGCCAGCGGATTGCCGCAGATAGCCGCTCCCGACTCGTCCGCCAGGTACTCGCGCGAGCGGGAAACCGCCAGCTGGATCAGCATTGCGACCAGCGGCGCAACGATTGCCATGGCGAGGCCGCCGATCAGGCCACCGGCCCCCTCGTCGTCGTCACGGCGCCCGGTGCCGAAAATGGCTGCCCACTGGAGCATGTTGCCGAGCATCGAAATGGCGCCGGCGAAGGTGGCGGCGATGGTGGAGACGAGGATGTCGCGGTTCTTGACGTGGGCGAGTTCGTGAGCCATCACCCCTTCCAGTTCGTCCGGGGAGAGCAGCCGCAGGATGCCCTCGGTGGCGGCAACTGCGGCGTGGGCCGGATTGCGGCCGGTGGCGAAGGCGTTGGGGCTGTCGGTGGGGATGATGTAGACCCGGGGCATTGGCAGCCCGGCCTGGAGGGCCAGCCGACGGACCAGGCCGTAGAAGGCGGGGTTGGCCGCTTCGTCGATCTCCCGGGCACCGTACATCGCCAGGACGATCTTGTCCGAGAACCAGTAGGAGAAAAAGTTCATCGCACAGGCCATGAAGAAGGCGAAGACCATGCCGGTCCTGCCGCCGATGGCGCTGCCCATCGTCACCAGCAGCAGGGTGAGAAGGGTGAGGAGCAAAGTGGTTTTAAAACGGTTGATCATGATGCGTTACCTCCGGTTGAGTGCCGCGCCGTTGCGGCGCGGGCTGATCTGCCGCCGGGGCAAATAAAAAGACCTTTACCCGCGGCAGCCTGGATGCTGTCTTGGATAAAGGTCTTGCATGCTTCGAAGCGTTCGTAAGCCCCTGGCCCGGGTGTTGCCACCGTCTTGACGGGCCGAGGGTCGGCCATGTCGCCGGCCGATTGCTACTCCCCTTTAATCGAGAACAATAGTAATCGAAGCGCTGCCTTCCGTCAACAGCTTTTCGCCGCGGTGCGTGGGAGGGGGCACTCCCTTGCTTTTTGCCGGCGAATCTTTTACCATCAGCCGATAGTTATCTCCCGGAGGTTCCATGGATTCGGCGGTTTTTGCTACGACATTCGGCATTATCTTCCTGGCGGAGCTGGGCGACAAGACCCAGTTGACCGCCATGGCCCTGGCGACCCGCTACCCCTGGAAAAAGGTCTTCTTTGGCATTGCCGCCGCTTTTGCCCTGCTGAACGTCGCGGCAGTCCTGCTCGGTTCCCTGCTGTTTGCCGTCATTCCGCTCTTTTGGATCAAGATCGTGTCGGGGCTGCTCTTTCTCTTTTTCGGCATCTCCTCGCTCCGGGCGAAGGGGGACGACGGGGAAGAGACGGCGAGAAGGGCTTCGGCCCGCGGCCCGGTCCTTACCTCGTTTCTGATGATCCTCCTGGCCGAGCTGGGCGACAAGACCCAACTGGTCACCACCAGCCTGGCGGCCCAGCACGATGCCCCGCTGGCAGTGTTTTCCGCCTCGACCCTGGCGCTCTGGTCGGTGTCGCTCGTCGGCATCTTTGTCGGCCGGCAGCTGACCCGTTTCGTTTCCCTGACCACCATGAACCGGCTGGCCGGCGGGCTCTTCCTGTTGTTTGGCGCCGCGGTGCTTTTCCAGGCTCTGGCGGCCTGAGCGATTGCTTTTTCCGTCGCCCCGCCGTACAATGATCCCGATGATCGATCCCGGCAGAGAGCCTGATGTCCGATAATTACGTCGAAAAAAACTTTCTCTATCTTCTTGCCCTGTCGCTGCTGCTCCATGTCGGACTGTTCGCCTTGATCGCTTCCCTGCCGGAAAAGAAGCCGGTCACCCAGCCGGCGCCGATCATGGTCGACCTGGAAAACCTTCCCGAGCTGCAGCACGCTCCGCAACCTCCGCACAACGAAACCGAAGCGAAACGCCAGGCCGCCCGCTACCAGCGGGTGCCGCGCGAAATGGCGCCGAAAGGGACGGCAGAGCGGGATCGGCTCGCCTCGCTGCCGCCCGTGGCGCGCCCCGCACCCCGGCCGACCGCCCCGACGACGCCGCGGCCGGCGCCGCAGTCAGCGTCCCGGGCGGAGCAGGGGGGAAAACCTTCGGCGCCCGCCGTCCCCGGGGAAATCCCGGTCCGGGAGGCGCCGGAAGGCGGCGGAGTACTCCGGCCGCGGGCCCAGCGCGGCCCGGACCTCGCCCAGTTGATGCCCGGGGCGGAGCGGATGGCGAAGCTTGAGGACAGTTATCGCAAAAAGTACAGTTCCGAAGTGGCGGAAGGGGAAACCAAGTTTCTCGATACCGACGACATCCAGTTCGGCTCGTTCCTGCGCCGGTTCGAGAATTCGGTGTACGGCATCTGGCGCTATCCTGCCGAGGCCGCCCAGTTGGGGATCGAAGGGGTGGTGCCGGTGAAGATTACCTTCAACAGCAAGGGTGAGATAAAAAAGTACGAGATCCTCCAGGGGTCGGGAAGCAGGATTCTAGATAGCGAAGTGGAGCGGACGCTCCGTCTCGTCGGTCCGGTCGGTCCTTTTCCCCGCGGTTACCGCAAAGATACGTTCAACCTGATCGCCTTCTTCCAGTACGGGATTGTCCGCGGCGCCAGCCGCTCCCTCCACTGAGCGGCTAGGGCTGCTCCATGCCGAGCCGCTGCCGGAGATAGGCCGCAAACTCGCCGTTGAACTCCTCCCGCTTCAGTGCCATATCCACCGTCGCCTTGAGAAAGCCGAGCTTGTCGCCGCAGTCGTGGCGCTGGCCGGCGAACAGACAGCCATAGATCGCTTCTTCCCGGGAAAGCTTGAGCAGGGCATCGGTAAGCTGGATTTCCCCCCCCTTGCCCGGCTGTTGCCGTTCCAGGATCGGAAAGATGTCCGGCGTCAGGACATAGCGGCCGATGATCGCCATATCGGACGGCGCTTCTTCGGGCGCCGGCTTTTCCACCAGATCGGTGACTTCGAAGACCCTGTCGGTGATCATGTTCGCCTTGACGCAGCCGTAGGAGGAGATGTTTTCCCGCGGGACCTTCTCCAGGGCGAGGACCGACCCCCGGTATTTGCGATGGACGTCGAGGAGTTGGGCCAGACAGGGCTGGGGGGCATCGATGATGTCATCGCCGAGGAGGACGGCGAACGGTTCGTCGCCGATAAACTCGCGGGCGCAGAGAATTGCGTGGCCGAGCCCCATCGCCTGTTTCTGCCGGACATAGAAGATGTTTACCATTTCGGCGATGTCCCGCACTTCCCGCAGTACATCGTCTTTCCCTTTCTCCTGCAGGAGCGCCTCCAGCTCGAAGGAGATGTCGAAGTGGTCTTCGATCGCCCGTTTCCCCCGGCCGGTGACGAAGAGGATCTGCTCGATGCCGGCGGCGACCGCCTCTTCGACGACGTACTGGACGAGCGGCTTGTCGATCAGCGGCAGCATCTCCTTGGGAGAGGCCTTGGTGGCGGGGAGAAACCGGGTGCCGAGCCCGGCGACCGGGAAAACCGCTTTCTTTACCTGCATGTTCAGACTCCTTTCCGAACGGATCGTCGGTGATGATTGGTCAACGGTCGAGGCCGGCAAGCATCTCGGGCAACAGTTCTTCTTTCCCCATCGCCATCAGGTGAATCCCGTCGCAGAGGGGGCGAAGCGCGGCAATCTGCCGTCGGGCGATCGCCACGCCCTGGCGGAGCTGGTCCGGCGAGCCTTCCAGCTCGGCGATCAGTTCCGGCGGGACTTTGAGACCGGGAATATTGGCGGTGACGTAGCGGGCCATGCCGGCCGACTTGAGGAGGAGCACGCCGGCAATCACCTTGACGCCGAGCGGCCGGACAGCCTCAGCAAAGCGGGCGAACCGTTCCGGGGAGAAGACCGCCTGTGTCTGGAAAAAACGGGCTCCGGCCGTGGCCTTGCGGGAAAGCTTGTTCATGGTCAGCTCGAAGGGTTCCGCCTCCGGAGCGGCGGCCGCGCCGGCAAAAAAGGCCGGGACGCCGCTCAAGGTGGCGCCGCCGAGATCGTGGCCGCCGTTCAGGGTGGCAAGTGCCTCCAGCAGCTGTACCGAGTCGAGATCGAAAACCGGCTTTGCCCCCGGGTGGTCGCCGAACGAGATGTAGTCGCCGCTCAAGGCGAGGATATTCGAGATGCCGAGGGCGGCTGCCGCCAGCAGCTCGCTCTGCAGTGCCAGCCGGTTCCGGTCCCGGCAGGTGAGCTGGAGGATTGGCTCGATCCCCTCCCGGACCAGCAGTGCTGCCGGAGCGAGGGGGGAAATGCGCATGTTGGCCCCCTGGTTGTCGGTGACGTTGATGGCGTCGATCGTCCCTCGTAAATCGTTGGCGGTGGCGAGAAAGGCGGTGCAATCGCTCCCTTTCGGGGGGCTGATTTCGGCGGTGACTACGAAGCGGCCGGCATCGAGCAGGGTTTGCAGGTGAGTCGGCATGACGGTGTGCTCACCTTTCCAGTTTGAGGCTTCCCGGCTTACGCATCTTCGAGAAGTCCTTGGCGGGAGTTGTGCGGATCAGGGGGGCGAATTCACCGCGGGCTTTGAGCCGGCTGTAAATCTGGGACCAGACGCATTCGGCCTCGGCGTTCACTTCGCATTTCCCCTCGTCCATCCCGCCGCAGGGACCGTTGAGCATCCCTTTCGGGCAGACGGTGACCGGGCAGATGCCGGCGGTTTCGTTGAGGAGACATTCGCCGCAGAGCGAGCAGCGCTGTTCGAAATGGCCGAAACGGCGGATGTTACCGAGAAACAGGGTGTCGAGGCCGGCCACCGTCCGCTGCTCAACGGCAGCCGATACCGACTGGACCCCGGCGCCGCAGGCGAGCACCAGCAGTGCTTCGGCATGCCGTACTGGCTCTCCCTTGCCGCGCAGGTCACGCTGGACGCGGAGCAGGTGGCAGGCCTCGTCGATGACGATGGAGCCGGTTACCTCTTTGCCGGCGGCGGCGAGAAGTTCCTGCATCTGCCAGATCTGTTCTTCGCCGCCAGCCTTGCAGACGGTGGCGCATTTGGCGCAACCGACCAGGAAGATCCGGCCGGCCTCGCCCAGTGCGGCAAGGATTTCGGCGAACGGTTTCTGCTTGCTGACGATCATTGGCGCTCCCGACCCCAGCGACGGATCAAGCCGTGGCCCGGCTCGCGAACCGCTTCGCCGCTTCGAGGGTGTTGTAGAGGAGCATGGTGATGGTCATCGGGCCGACCCCCCCGGGAACCGGGGTGATGGCGGCGGCCCGTTCGGCGGCGGCGGCGAACTCCACGTCGCCGACCAGTTTCTTCTCGCCGACCCGGTTGACGCCGACATCGATGACGACTGCCCCCTCCTTGATCCAGTCGCCTTTGATCATTTCCGGCCGGCCGACGGCGGCGATCACCACGTCGGCTGCCCTGACCTTGGCGGCCAGGTCGCGGGTCTTCGAGTGGCAAATGGTTACCGTGGCATTCTGCTGCAGGCACATCAGGGCCACCGGCTTGCCGACGATGTTGGAGCGGCCGACCACGACCACCTCTTTGCCGGCCAGGTCGAGCCCTGTTTCCTGGAGCATGACCATTACGCCGTAGGGGGTGCAGGGGCGAAAGGTCGGTTTGCCGATTGCCAGCCGGCCGACGTTGTAGGGATGAAAGCCATCGGCGTCCTTCAGCGGCGAAATTGCTTCCAGGACCTTGTCGGCGTCGATCTGCTTCGGAAGGGGGAGCTGGACGAGGATACCGTGGATTTTCGGATCGTGATTGAGCTGGTCGATGAGGGCCAGGAGCTCCGCTTCGCTCGTCTCGGCCGGGAGTTTGTACTCGTCGGAGAATATGCCGACGTCGCGGCAGGCCTTCTCTTTCATGCTGACATAGACCTGGCTGGCGGGATCATCGCCGACCAGTACCACGGCGAGGCCGGGCGTTACTCCGGTAGCGCGTAACGTTGTCACCCCGGCGGCAATCTCCGCCCGAATCTTGGCGGCAATGGCCTTTCCGTCGATAAGCTTCGACATGCTGCGGCTCCTTTGCGTCGTGCCGCAGCCCGTGGCGCGGCTCGGTTGGATAGGTTCCGGAATGGTACGGAAGGAGACGGTTACGGTAAAGGCTTGCCGTCGCGGCCGGACTATGCCGCGGACGGGCAGCCGGCGCACTTGCCGCCGGAAGGGCAAGCCGGCGCATCGGACTTCTTGCTGTTGCCGTTGTAGCCTTCGGCGTACCAACCGCCTCCCTTGAGGGCAAAACCGCTCTGGGAGATGAGCTTCGTTACCGGGCCACCGCAGGCGGGGCACTCCTTGGCCGGCTCGTCGGAAAACTTCTGGCGCAACTCGAAACGGTTACCGCACTTCTCGCACTGATACTCGTAGAGTGGCATCTGATTCTACCTCCTGCACTTGCTGTTCATCCAGACATAATAGTGAGTAGGAAGCGGGTTTGTCAACCCCTGCGCCGCCGGGCGACGGTCACTTTGCAAGCAGAGGAAGCAGGTCGGCGGGGGAAATGCCCGAGATAGCCAGGAGCTTGTGCCGGGATTTTTCACCGCCGATAATGTTGATGCAGGATTTGGCGATACGGAGTTTCTTGGCGAGGAATTCGATACAGAGCTTGTTCGCCTCTCCCTCGACCGGCGGGGAGGTCAGCCGCAGCTTCAGTTCGTTGCCCTGGACGCCGCAGATTTCGTTCTTCGCGGCCCGGGGCTGGACATGGACGGGAAGGATCACTCCGTCGGCAGTGGCCGAAACGTTCAGCCCCTGGAATGCCGGGTCACTCATCATCGAGGGCGAGCATTTTGTAGTGGGTGTCGAGCAGCGACTTGAAGGAGCTCTCGAACTGAAGCTTCTGCCGGCGCAGTTCCTGAATCTGGTCGTTCAGCTGGGCGAGCCGCCGCTCGGCGTCGGCCAGAATCTTCTCGCCCTTCATCTCGGCCTCGGAAATGAGCAGCGATGCTTCCTTCTGGGCGTTGGCCTTCATCTCTTCGGTAATCCGCTGGGCGGCGAGCATCGTTTCGCGGAGGTTTTTCTCCTGCTGGGCCAGTTGTTCGAGATCGGCGGTCGCCTTCTTCGCCTGTTCTTTCAGCTCGGTGTTTTCCCGGACCAGATTTTCCATCTCCTGGGCGACCATCTGGAGAAAGGCGTCGACGTCTTCCGGGTCGAGGCCGCCGAGCATCTTGCCCTTGAACTGCTGCTGCTGGATATCGAGCGGGGTGATTTTCATTGGAGGACTCCGGCGCCGAGTTTCATCTTGAAGGCCAGATCATAGATGGTTCTGACGATGAAGCTCTGCAGAAAGTAGATGGCAACCAGGACGATGATCGGCGACAGATCGAGGCCGCCGAGATCCGGCAGGATGCGGCGCACTCGCGACAGCAACGGTTCGGTGCTCCGGTAGAGGAAGTTGACGATCGGGTTGTAGGGGTCCGGATTGACCCAGGAGAGGATGGCCCGGGCGATGATGATGTACATGTAGATGGTCAGCAGGATGTCGGCGATCTTGGCTACCGCCAGGAGGAAATTGGCCAACACGAACATGGGATGTCCTTTCAGGGGGGATGGACAACGGCCGTGTTATACCGAAACGCCGGCGTCATGTCAAGGAAAGTGCCCCGGTTACGGTGCCTTTTCGCCGATATAGATGGTGGCGATGCCGAACGTCAGATCGCGGTGAGTGGTGTTGCTGAAGCCGGCCGCCGTCATTAGTTCCTTGAACTGCTCCTGGGAGGGGAATTCGAGCACCGAGTCGGGGAGATACTTGTAGGCGCTGAACTGGGAAAAAAGGCCGCCGATTACCGGCAGGACCCGGAGAAAATAGAAGGAATAGATCGCCTTGAACAGCCGGGAACGGGGATTGGAGAACTCGAGGATCACCGCCCGGCCTCCCGGCCGCAGGATCCGCTGCATTTCACGCAGCCCCTGCTGCCGGTCGACCACGTTCCTGATGCCGAAGGCGATAGTGACGGAGTCAAAGGTACCGTCGGGGAACGGGATCGCTTCGCAGGGAGCGATGTCGAGGCTGATCCGCTCGGCGTAGGGGGACTGGGCGACCTTCTGCCGGCCGAGGGTTACCATCCCTTCCGAAAAGTCGAGCCCGACGATCTTGACCGATGCCGGGGTCTGGCGGGCGATCTCCAGCGCCACGTCGCCGGTACCGGTGGCGACGTCAAGAACCCGTCCCCCGGCAGACCATTTGACGCAGTTTACGGCGATGCGGCGCCAGCGGCGATCGATACCGAAGCTGAGCAGCCGGTTGAGGAAGTCGTAGCGGGGGGCGATGTCGCTGAACATCTCCCGAATTCGCTCTCCTTTGGCCGTAAGCTTATACATTTATTTTCTGTCCTTTTATCGGGTAAAATGGTATAAATCTTGATTCTCATTCGGTGAAGCCAGTCGGTTGTACCATAGAACCGGTTGCCGTTGCCAGTACTTTTGTCGGACCCCGGGAGTGCCGTCGGCAGGCCTGTCGATGATAACCTCTCGGGCGGAGGAATTTGTGAAAAACGTTATTGTCATTCTCGCTGTCGCCCTGGTCCTGGTGGCTGCCGGCGCCGGCGCCTACTACTACTCTTCTTCGCGGGGCGGCGCGCCGGTGCCGGCGCCCGCATCGCGTGCCGCGCTTGTCCAGCCTGCCCCGGTGCCGCTCCAGCAACCGCAGCAACCGGCGAAGCGAGCTCTCCTGAACCAGGAAGTGCAGGGCATCTATCTCTCCTCCTGGACCGCCGGGGTCAAGCGCTTTTACACTCTGGCCGACCTGGTGGCCACGTCGCAACTGAATGCGCTCGTCATCGACGTCAAGGATAGTACCGGCAAGGTGGGATACAAATCGGCGGTTCCGCTGGTGGCGGAGATCGGTGCCTACGAGCCCCGCATCCGCGATCTTGACGCGATTCTCAAGTACTGTCGTGACAAGCATATCCATACGATCGCCCGGATCGCCGTATTCCAGGACCCGGTACTGGCGAAAGCCCGGCCGCGGCTGGCGGTAGGGAGCGCCGGCGGTGGCATCTGGAAGGATCGCAAGGGGCTTTCCTGGGTCGACCCGGCTGCCCGCGAGGTCTGGGCATACAATGTCGCCATCGCCAAGGAGGTGGCGGCCCGCGGTTTCGACGAAGTCCAGTTCGACTACGTCCGGTTCCCGACCGACGGCAAGCTCCGGGCGCTGAATTATCCGGTCTATCGGCGGAACGTGCCGAAACACGAAGTGATCAAGAGCTTCTTCCAGTACGTGGATCGGGAGCTGAAGCCGGTGAACGTCCTGGTCTCCGCCGATATCTTCGGCCTGACGGTGATGGCCGAGGACGATCTCAATATCGGCCAGCGGATCGAAGATATCGCCGACTATGTCGACTTCATTTGCCCGATGATCTACCCGTCCCATTTCCCCCGTGGCCACCTGGGGCTGAAAAATCCGGCGGATCATCCCTACCTGATCATTTACGACAGCTGCATGCGCGGACTGAAGCGGCTGGAAGGGAAACGGGCCAAGATGCGTCCCTGGTTGCAGGATTTCAAGCTCGGCGCCGTCTACGACAAGGGGATGATTCTCGATCAGATCCGGGCGGCCCGTGATGCCCGTGTTGCCGGCTTTTGCATGTGGAATGCCCGCAACGTTTACACCGACACGGCGTATCGGGCGCCGTTCCCGGCCCCCAATCCCCATCCCCCCCTCTATGACCATCTCCAGGCCGAGCTGAACCGGCCCCGGAAGGCGAAGGGTGGGAGCCAGGCAAATGCCGCCGAGCCGGGCAAGGCACTACCGATCGCCCGAAAAAAGAATATCTGACCGTTTCCGTTCGACCCGAGCACTCCCAACCTGCTGTATGCCCGGCCGCCTGGCGGCCGGGCCGAGGGGTAACCGTTGCTACCGATCATCCGCTGGCAGGATATTGCCGACATCATCATCATGAGCTTCCTGGCGTATCAGCTCTACAGCTGGTTCAAGCACACCCGGGCCATGCAGGTGCTGATCGGCATGATTTTTCTCGTCGGCGTCTATTTTGTGACCAAGAACCTGGGGCTCTTCATGACGAGTTGGATTCTCCAGGAACTCGGCACAGCCCTCTTTGTGCTGATCATCGTCATTTTTCAGGCGGAAATTCGTCAGGCCCTTTACCGGATCAGCCTGTTGCGGCATTTCTTCGGCAGTCAGGGGGGCGGGAGCCACCTTGACCTTCAGGACCTGGTGCTGACGATTTTTGCCCTGGCCAAGGAACGAACCGGGGCCATCCTCGTTTTTCAGCGCCAGGAGACGCTGGATGACTATCTGCTTCACGGCGTCAGGCTCGACAGCCTGCCGAGCGGCCAGTTGCTCAAGAGCATTTTCCAGGATGGCACGCCGCTCCACGATGGGGCCGTAGTCATCAAGGACGGCCGGATTTCCCAGGCTTCCTGCCACCTCCCGCTGTCGAGCAAAACCGAGCTCCCCCAGTATCTGGGTACCCGCCACCGGGCCGGCATCGGCCTGAGCGAGCGTTCGGACGCCATCGTCGTGATCGTTTCCGAGGAGCGTGGCGAGGTGGGGCTCGCCCTTGGCGGCGAGCTGGAGAAGGTCGGCACCGCCGAGCTGCTGATCGAACGGTTGCAAGGGCTCCTCTATCCGCAGAAGCTCAGCCAGCCGGTCATCACTATTCGCCAACGGCTGTTTCGCAATCTGATCCCCAAGTTGGTGACCACGCTGATCGTCATTGTTTGCTGGCTGATCATCACCAACCGGCAGGGGGGTATTTTCACCGTTACTGTCCCGATCAAGTTCCATAATCTGCCGAGCCGGGCCGTGCTGCTGAAAAGTTCGCCGGATAATCTCGACGTGCAGCTGAAAGTCATTTCCAGTCTGATCCCGTCGCCACGGCAGCTCGATGTCGTTGCCGACCTGGATCTTTCCAATGTGCGGGAAGGGGTGAACAGTATCCCGATCCGGGATACCGACCTGAATCTCCCTCTTGGCGTGATGGTTACGGGAATGAACCCTGCTGTCGCCAAGGTCACCATCGGCCGGAAGGCCCAGAAGGAACTGCGGATCAAGGTCACGACGGTCGGCAGACTGCACGGCGGGTTGCGGTTACAGGCGCTCAAGGTCGAGCCGGCAACGGTGATGGTCGAGGGGCCCGAGCATCTGCTCAACCAGTTCGAGACTATTTCGACCGAACCGGTCAATCTGGACAAGATAAAACAGGGCACGATTCTTGAATTGGATTTGATACCCCCATCACCTCAACTTCGGGTTCTGCGCGACGAGCCGGTCCTGGTCAGGGTCAGCGCCTCGGTCAGGCATCGTCCGGAATAAAACTTGACAGCAGGGTGTCAATTTGTTATAAATTTCCATCTTTTTGTGTCATTTAATAAAACAAAGAAGGAGGAAGCATGATTAAACGAATACGCCTTATCGCCCTATTCGCCACCCTCTGCGCCTTCCCTTCATTGGCCCACGCGGCCAAAACCCATAAAGTAAGAAAGAACGAAACCCTCTCCGCCATCGCCAAGAAATATCACGTCTCCGTGCGTGAGCTTAAATCTGCCAACGACCTGGCCAAAAATCGCATCGCCCCGGGGACCGTCTTGGTCCTTCCCCCTTCCTCTGCGGCAGATAACTCCGAACAACTCAAGACCGCGGCAACGTATAAGGTGAAAAAAGGGGATACAATCACCCGTATTGCCCGGAAAACCGGCGTTTCGGTAGCCGAGCTGCGCCACCTGAACGGCTTGCGCAAAAAACGGTTAAAAGTTGGGCAGGTGCTTGCTTTGCGGGCAGCCGAGCCCGAGACTGCGCCTGCGGCGGCCAAACTTTCCCTGAAAAAGCCGCTGAACAATCTCGACCTGTATAACGAGAAAGAATACGAGCAGAGCTTGGCTGATCTGGTGGAGAGCGATGCGGACGGCAAGCCGGCCGACTTTACCAAGAATGTCCAGCTCAAGGTCGACAACCTGACCGAGCTGAAGAAGACCGCCTACAGTTTCATCGGTACCCGTTACCGCTTCGGCGGCACCTCGCGAAGCGGCCTCGACTGTTCGAGTTTCGTGCAGCATGTGTTCCGCGAGTTGGATGTCGATCTGCCCCGCACCGCCCGCGAGCAATACCAAGTAGGGAACTCTGTCGCTCCCGGAGACTTGCAGAAGGGCGATCTGATCTTCTTCCACACCTACGCCCGCTTTCCCTCCCATGTCGGTATCTACCTCGGCAATAACAAGATGATCCACGCCTCGTCCCGCGACCGGCGGGTGGTCATTTCCTCCATCGATACGCCTTATTACCGATCGCGGTATATCGGCGCAAAGCGGATCGCTCAGGTCAATCCGGCGGTACTGAAGCTTGATGATCTGGTGGCCGGTGCCGAAGAGGAAGGGCTGGAGGATATCCTGAAAAACGACACGATGGATGTTGGCCTGCTGAAGTAGGCAGGATCGTTCACCGCTATGCGAAATCCGGCCGGAAGGCCGGATTTTTTTTTGAGGTCGAAATGCACCCCTTGCTGGTCACCGCGGCGATCATCGTTCATGAAGGCAAGATTCTGCTGACAAAGCGGAAGCCCGACGCCCCGTATCCTTTACTGTGGGAATTCCCCGGCGGCAAGCTCGAAGCCGACGAACATCCGGAGCAATGCATCGTGCGTGAGGTGCGGGAAGAGCTGGGGATGGAGGTCGCCGTGGAAGGGATCTACGAGGTGATCTATCATCGCTATCCCGAGCGGCCGGTACTGGTGCTCGCCTACCGATGCCGCTGGCTGGCGGGGGAGCTGCAGGAGCTCGATGTTGCCGGACACTGCTGGACACCTCCCGAGCTGGTGACGTCCTTCGCGTTGTTGCCGGCGGATCTCCCGCTGGCGGAACGGCTTGCCCGGGAGTTTGGCAATGCGCATTCTTCTTGCGTATAAGGCAGATCGTCGCGGTGCCGCCGATCCCCACACATCGCTGCTCCCGACAGGCCTCGGTTATCTGAACGCACTGCTTTGCCAGGAGGGGTTCGCTTCCCGGCTGGTCAATTTTTCCCGGGCTTCATGGGCGGAAATCGAGGCGCTGCTGCGACAGGAGCGGCCGGACCTGCTCGGCATCTCCCAATTTACCCACAACCGGTTCGATTCGCTCAAGCTCGCTGCCCTGGCGAAACAGTGTAATCGCGATTGTGTGACAATTCTCGGCGGGCCCCATGCCACCCACCGGGCGGTGCCGATCCTCGGCCAGCACCCGGCGGTCGATGCCATTGTTCTTGGTGAAGGGGAGGAGACCGTTCTGGAGCTGGCACGGCGGCTGGCTGCCGGCGACCGGCGCTTTGCCGGCATTGCCGGCTTGGCTTGGCGCGACGGTGACGAAATTCGACAGTCGCTGCGGCCGCCGATCGATGATCTGGACCGGCTCCCCTGTCCGGCAACCGCCATGGCAGATGCCTGGGAAACCGATATCCACCGGCAACTGGAGTTCATCATCACCTCCCGCGGCTGCCCGGCCGCCTGCCGCTTCTGTTCGTCACCGCAGTTCTGGGGCCGCGCGCTCCGCTTTCGTTCTCCCCGCTCGATTGTCGACGAGATCCGTTATATCCGGGATCACTATGGGCTCATCTATTTTTCGCTGCGCGACGATACCTTCACCGCCCGCAAAGAGCGGGTAATCGAATTCTGCCAGCTGCTGCTGGCGGAGCGGCTCTACATTCTCTGGAACTGCCAGTCGCGGGTCAATTGCGTCGATGAGGAAATGCTCGGCTGGATGCGGCGGGCCGGCTGCGAGTGTGTTCAGTATGGCGTTGAGTCGGGTTCCGAGGCCGTGCTTGCTCGCCTCGGCAAGGGGATTACCCCCGAGCAGGTGCGGCGGGCGGCCCGGGCGACCCGCCGTGCCGGCATCGAATTTTCAATCTACCTGATCACCGGCGTGCCCGGCGAAGGAGAAGCCGATCTGCGGGCGACCGAACAGCTGATCCGCGAGGTTCGTCCCCATGACGGCCAGGTCGCGCCGCTGGCCTACTTTCCGGGGACGTCGCTCTTTGCCGAGGCGGCAATGCGGGGAGAGGTGGCCGGAGACCTGTTCGAACGGGAGCAGGGGGCGGCGTTTTACGTCCGGCACGACCCATTCGTCGGGCGGGCTACGGAGGAGTTGCTCCGTACTGTGGCACGGACCGGTCGCCGCGCCCGTTTTATCGGAACTGATTTTGCGGCCCAGAGACGATTGCTCGGTTTTTGCCATGGCACCAACCTGGCGGCAGGGCTGTGGCGCGCCGACCAGGGCGATATTGCGGGGGCGGAAGCAGAGTACCGGGAACTCATCAAGCGACAGCCGGAAAACCCGTGGGGACACCTCGCCCTGGGCGAGCTGCTGGCGATGACCGGCGAGATTGGCCGGGCGGAGCGGGAATTCCGGCGGGTACTGGCGATTGTTCCGAGTTATTTCCCCGGCTTCCTGGCCCTCGGCGAGCTGCGGCTGATGGCCGGCGATGCCGGCGGCGCACGCCATTTTTTCGAGCGGGCGCGGGAACTCAATCCCCGTGACTCGGAAGTGCTGGAACGGTTTCGGACGCTTGGCGGGCGGTGAAACAAAAGAGGCGACACCGAATGGTGCCGCCTCTTTTTACGCTAATGCGGGGAGCTGCTACTTGCCGGCGATCCGGATGCCGGGGGCAAAAATAATCTTGTCGAAGGTGCGGTTCAGGGTCTTGCTGTGGAAGTTCTGCATCGGCGGAGAATCGGGGAATTCTACCACGTCGCCCTTGTTTACCTTGGTCTGCATAACGGCAACCCACAGTTTCTGGCCGTTTTCTTCGACTTCAAGGTAGGTATAACCGGCGGCATCCATCGTGGAGATTACTTTCCCTTTGTGACCGGCACCGGCGGGGATTTCCTGGGGCTTCATGCCGGCATGGGGGTTGGCGCCGCTGTGGACTGCGTCATTGGGCATTTGGCCCTGTGGCATCTGGGCCGGCATGCCGGCCTGGGGCGCCGGAGTAGCTTCGGGAGTCTTGGGTTTTTCCTTGCATCCGGCTGCGGTGAGGGATGCGACTGCAAGAGCAATCAGTACTGTCTTTTTCACCTCTATCCTCCTGTGTGGGTTGATTACCAAAACGGTAGCCTATCATAGGTGGTTAACGATTTACAATAGCAAAAAATGCCCCTATTTCCCGATAATTACCTCGCCCGTGTCGGTAATTAGTTTCGCCGGCAGTTGAAATACCCGTTTGAAAATGTCGAATACACCGCGGGCGATCGAGGAGACCGGAATAGCGGTAACGGTCGGGTCGGTCAGTTTCCCCTTCGCCTCGAAATAGGTGGTGATGAAATGCTTCTCCCTGCCGGTCAGAATCCAGCCGACGATCGGGATGCGGTTGACCACCTTGTCGACGGTTTGCAGTGGCTGGACACCGATGGTGGCGTCGATCTCCTCCCGGGGCAGATCGATTTTGCCGACAGCCGAGATGTTCATGGCGTTGCTGTCGATGAAGAAATCGTTGCTGGAGACGATTCCGTCCCGGACAGCCAGGGTTCCGGTAACTTTGTTGTACGGCATGCCGTCGGCGACCATGTCGGGCAGCTGGAACTTGAGCAGCTGCGAGACGTTGAGAATGGAGAAGATTTTCGACAAGGTCGAGAATTTGCGCAGTTTACCTCGTTCCATCTGCAGTTTGACGTTGCCGAGGAGTGATTTCTTCAGCTCGGCCATGGTCCCCCCCTTGGCAGTCACGTCAGCCTGCAGGGAGAGAGTGCCGGTAACGATCTCGTTGTGGATTTTCAGACCGAGGGACTGAATTAGCTGTTCGGCGTCGACCTTGTCCGCCTTGAGGCTCGTTTGGTAGCGGGGGTGGCCGTTCGAGCCGAAGTCGGCCCGGACCCGCCCGGCAATCGTCCCGCCGTAGGCGGTGAATTCGAGGGGTTCCAGATAGAGGATATGCTCCTCGTACATTGCCACGGTGTGCAGTTTTTTGAAATCCAGCTTGGCGAAGCGGCCGCTTTCGGCATTGATTGTCGCTCTCAGGCTGGTGACGGCCGGCGCCTTGCCGTTAGTTCCGCTCCGTTCAAGTTCGGTCAGCAGCAGGATGTCGCCGATGTCGAGGTGGGGTGAGTTAACCGTCAGGTCAAGACGCGGGGTCCGGGGGTCGGTCACCGTCCCTTTCAGGTTCAGCACCGTGTCATTGATTTTGCCGGAAAGCGCCCGAATCTGCAGGGTATCGTCACGGTAGGCGAGATGCCCCTGCAGCCGCTGGACCCGGACCGGTCCTTTGGCGCTGACGATGCCCAGATCGGCCAGGTCGAGGAGCGGTGAGGAAAAGTCGGCGTTGAAGGAGGGATGGTCGAAATCGGTGACGCTGCCCCGACCGTAGATAAGCGACTGCCCCAGGTGCATCGCCAGCCGGGGGGTTTCCAGTGATTTCCCCTTGAAGCGGACGGTGCCGGTGATATTGCTCAGCGGTTTCATCTGTTCGGTGAACCGCACCGCGGCGCCGTTCAACAGGAGCGAGCCGGTCCAGCTGAGGTCGGTAGGGGTGGCCGTCGCTCCTTCACCGTGGGCCGTGATCTGCATGATTCCCTGCGGCGCATACGGTTTGGCCCGGGGGAGGAGCGGGGCGATAGCCGCCATCTGGAACGGATTCGAGCGCAGATCGAGCTGGAACGGCACCTTGCCGCCGGGACGCCGGTGGGCGGCGACTGCCAGTGCCAGGGGGGGGAGATTGTACTGGCAGGAGACGTCGGTCGGTTTCTCTTTGCCCAGTGAAAGTTTGAAGGAGAGAGTATTGGCCATTTGGGCCGGCTTGGCAATGGTATCGGTAAGGCTGTAGCCGGCCTCCTTCAGGTCCCAGTCGCCGGCCAGGGCATAGGCGGCGGTGGTCCCCTGGCCGGTGAGGTGAAGCACCGATTTGCCGGAGAAATGGAGTTTGCTCCCCTGCGCCTTGCCGAGCAGCCAGACCAGTTCGGACTGCTGCGGAGTAAAGACGGCGCTGAAGGGATAGCCGGACGGGGTGTCGAGGGGATAGTCGGAAATCATGCCGTTCAGGGTGAAAGGAGTGTTGCCGCATTTGCCGCTCATCTCTTTGAGAACGAAGTTTTTCCCCTCCAGCAGCAGCTCGCCTTTGATGCCGTTGAACGGCGGCACCCCGCCGCCGATGTCGACGATGGCGCCGCCAAGGGCGTGGGCATGGACGGAGAGAACGTTGTAATTCTGGTCCCGCTCCATGTGGAGAATCTGGCTCACCCGGCCGTCGAGCCGGCCGTCGTCAACCCGGAAGAGTCCTCCCTTGATGTTCCGTTCGATGAATTGCGAGGCGTCGGTGGCGATGATGCCGAAGGGGATGTAATGGAAGAACTCTTCCAGCCGGAACGGCGCAATCGTTGTCCGGGCGACGATGCGCGGATCGCCGGAACCGATGTCTTTGATGGCGCAGCTCCCCTTGATATGGAGGCCATCCATCTGGTAGTCGAGGGCGGTGACCGCCACCTCGCGGGCGCTGCGGCTCAGTTCATAGGTGGCGCGAATCTCCCGCGGGGCGAGGGTGGCGTGAAAAACCTCGGGGTAGGCGAACCGGAGGCCGACGAGCCGGAGGGCGCCGTGGGAGGTGAATTCGGCGCCGGTGCCGTTGAACGAGGCATCGAGGTCGAGCCGGCCTGCCGGCCGCTGAAAAGGTACGTACCGGGCGTAGTAGGGCCAGTAGTACGGGGTATCGATCCCCCGGGCGAGGACCTTGACCGCGAAGTGGGTCCCCGTGAGTGGCTTGTCGGCCCGCGGCAGCGTTACCGTTCCCCGCAGGGCGACACTGCTGCGGGTCTTCCCTTCGAGCACCGTGGTGGAGAGTTCGACGTCAGACTCACGGCCTCGAACCAGCCGGCTGATGGTCAGGTTGGTCCGGTCGAAGATCGTCGTCAGCCCGGTGGTGACGGCGG
Source organism: Geotalea uraniireducens (assembly GCF_027943965.1). Classification (NCBI taxonomy): domain Bacteria; kingdom Pseudomonadati; phylum Thermodesulfobacteriota; class Desulfuromonadia; order Geobacterales; family Geobacteraceae; genus Geotalea; species Geotalea uraniireducens. The sequence continues at coordinate 1,284,965 of NZ_AP027151.1, forward strand.
CGTGGTCGGTGACGACGATGCGCCCGTCAATGAGGCGAATCCCTTTCAGGCGGAACTTGAGTGCCGGTGGCTGTTGCTGTTCCTCCAGGAGATCGCTGATGTTGAACCGGCCGTCCCGGTCGCGGCTCAGGCGGATGGTCGGCTGCTCTACCACCAGTTGCTTGATGATCACCCGCTTGTCGAGCAGCGGCAGCAGGGCGATCCGGAAACTGAGCCGGTCGGCGGTGGCGAAATCGGCCCGGCCGTCCCGTTCCTTGATCGTTACCTTGGTAAACGTGAAGGCCGGACCGAAACTGAAGGAGAGATTCCCTTTTTCGTAGGTCACCCGTCGATGGAGGGTCTGCTCAACCTCGGCGAGGATCTGCTCCTTGTACGTGTCGATCTCGTGCAGCCGGCTGAAAAGGATAACGGCCACAGAACCGGCAATTACCACGACAATCAGCAGAATGGCGATGAGCAGGACTTTCCCGGTTTTCGCAAGCATGACGACAATCCTTGGCGGGAGGGTGTTCACCCGGGGTGAAGTGGGAGAATTATACTCCGCCGGCGGACGGTGCCGCAACAGTTCTTTGCCGGCCGGCGGGCGACGGGGTGAGGCGAGGGGGTGACACGCGGAAGCCCTGCCGATCAGGCTCCCGCGTGCGGCGCAGGGCTACTGTTGAGGAGGGGCCGGCTGTTTCCGCCGTTCCCACCGTTCCCTGGCCTGCTGGCGCATGGCGTCGGCCTGCTGTTGCTGGGCGGGGGTGAGCAGCTCCTTGACCCGGTTGTGGTACCGGTCGCGCAGCTCCTGCATCTTCTGCTGGCGCTGCTGGCGGGTCAGGGTGGTGTCGTTGCGCATCGTTTTGATCTCATTGTATTCTTCCTGGAGAATCGGCAGGATCTTTTCCTTCTGCTCCGCCGTAAGGTTGAGGCGGACCGCCATCCGCTCGAGCCGGCTTTCGGGGATGTTCTTCTGTACCTGTCCCTGGCGGGCTCCCGCCCCCGCACCCGGTCCCATCCCCATTCCCTGCTGGGCCGCCGCGGGTAGCGCCGTCGCCGCCAGGGTGGCTGCCGCCGCAATCAGTACTGCCAGTCGCTTCAGATTGCTCATGATGTTTCTCCTTTCATTCCTGGTCCGGGCGTGGCATGGCCAATCCCCCGGGACATGATGATGTAATGATTCTAACGTGGCAGGAGCCGATCGGTTGACCGGCCGGCGGCGCCGATTGACAAAAAATGTGGCCGCCCGTCGATGGGGGATGGTATACTCCCCGTCCACCACGACAGTCTATCCCACGCCCGGTCAATTGCAAGGAGTCCCCATGTCCCGCCACTGCTCGCTCATCATCAACCCGGTTTCGGGCAGTTATTCGGCCCGCCGGGCCGAGCGGATCGTCGCCGCCTTGCGTCGTGGCGGGCTGGAACCGGAGATTCTCCTGACCACCGGCCCCGACGATGCCGCTGCCTTTGCCGCGGCCGTCTGCGCCCGCGAGGAAGAGCCGCTGCTGGTGGCCAGCGGCGGTGACGGGACGGTGAACGGCGTCCTGAACGGCATGACGCCGGGGAAAGGGACCATCGCCGTGCTGCCGCTCGGCACGGCTAATGTCCTGGCGCTTGAATTGGGCCTTCGTTCCGTCGACGATGCCGTAGCGCGGATCGTCCGGGGCGAAAGCCGTCCGCTGACGGTCGGTCTGCTGGAAGGATTCGGCCTGCGCCGGTATTTCTCGCTGATGGTCGGCTCCGGCTTCGACGCCCAGGTGGTGGAGGGGGTGCGCGGCGAGGAAAAGCGGCGCTTCGGCAAGGGGGCTTACTTCCTTGCGGCGTTCCGTACCCTGGCTGCCTGGGATGGCCAGTTGCTGGAGGTGGCCACGGCCGGTGCATCCCACCAATGTCACAGCGTGGTGATCTGCAACGCTGCCCGTTACGGTGGCCGGCCGGTGCTGGCGCCTGGGGCGTCCGTCTTTGCCGACGGCTTTCAGGTGGTCTGCATTCGGGGCGCCCGCCGCCGCAATTACCTGCAACTGGCCTGGGACGTTCTGCGAGGGAATGGGCCGGCCGGGACGAACGTTTCCGTCTTTGCCGCCGATGCCGTTACCATTGGTGGCAACAAACCGGTCCAGGCCGATGGCGATTTCATCTGCTACGGCCCGGTGACTGTCCGGTCTGTGCCCGACTTCGCCCGGATCATTGCCTGAACAGATTCCGGTACAGAAATTTTCCATTCTGCCGATACATGTAGGGAATGTTTCCCCGTGCCTGACGACGGCACCGGTTGTCCCGTCCGGGACAAAGGAAAGGTGCATTATGCCGAAACCGAAAATCCTCCTGGTGGATGATGTGAATCTGATGCTCGAACTGGAGAAAAGCTACCTCCGCTTCTCGCCGGTCCGGCTTTTCACCGCCCGGGATGGAGCAGAGGCCCTCGAAGTAGTGCGGGCGGAACGGCCCGACCTGGTGTTCATGGACCTCAACATGCCGAAGATGAGTGGTGCCGAATGCTGTGCCGCCATCAAGGCCGATCCCGAACTGGCGGCTACGCCGGTTGTGATGGTGACCACTGCCGGCAATCCCGAGGACGAGGCGCTCTGCCGCCGCTCGGGCTGCGACGGTTACATCACCAAGCCGATCGACCGGCGGCTGTTCCTGGAGGCCGGCCGGCGCTACCTCCCCGACATCGACCGCCGTGAGCCGCGCTATGTCTTCTCCACCCGGATCAGCTGCCAGAGCGGCGAGGAGGAATTGACCGGCACCACTGCCGACATCAGCATCGGTGGACTGTACATGGCGGTCAACGGCCAACTGGGTCAGGACGAACGGATCGAGATGGTCTTCAGCCTGCCGGGCTGCCAGCAGAAGATCAAGGTCCAGGGGCGGGTCGCCTGGCTGAACAACGACGAGGCGCGGCGCAAACCGCGGCTGCCGGCCGGTTTCGGCGTGGAGTTTATGGCGATTGATCCGGACGATCTGGACAAGGTGAAGCGCTACGTGGAGTCGCTTCGTCCGGCTGTGCCGCCGTTGCGACGGTTGGGCTGAACCGGTCGGGTCCCTGAACAACGCGCCGCTCGGCGCGGCACGTCACCGACAGGCGGGATACACTCCCGCCTGTTTTTTTGTCTCAGCCGGCGCGGCGGGGGCGACGCCGTTCCCGGGCGAGCGTGAGGCGAAACCACCCCCAGGTCAGGAGCGCTGCGGCGAGGTGGCCGACGGGATGGTCGGTGAGGCGGTCAAAGGTGCGGTCGTGGCGGGCGAGGCGGGGGAGCGGCGCCCCTTCCAGTGGCACGCCGCGCCGATGATGACGGCGGATGTCGGCGAAGAATGCCAGCTGCCAGGCGTTGCCGCGGACGAAACAGCCGGTTTCGTACCAGAGACGGAGTCGGGACCGAAGCGGGAGATCCCGTACCAGGCCGGCGACCCGCTCCAGCGCCTCGGCAAGGTCAAGGCGACCGCTCCGGTCGTGGCTGCGGTAGAGGCCCGGCAGCTCGCCCATGAACGGCAGCCAGCCGAGGGCGGCGAAATCGGCGACGATGGCATTGAGGGTCTGCCGCTCGCGGAGCCCTTCCGTCGCGAAGCGGCGGGCGGAGGTGACGATCTCGTCCGGCAAGAGCAGCCAGCCGCCGGCCGCGGCGATCCGGGCGACCAGCCGGACATCTTCGAGAAAGGGGAGCGACGGGTCGAACCGCCCCAGTTCGGCGAAGAAGCGTCTGCCGAGAAGGAGCCCCTGGTCGCCGCGGATGCACTCCGGCCGCGGTAAACGCGCCTTCCATTCGTAGAAATAATAGGGGAGGTTCGGGGTGGCCGCCGGGCGGGCGAAGCGGAGCCGGAAACGGCCGGCCAGCCGGTCGTCGCCGCGGGCCGCCGTGGCCGCCGCCAGCGCCGCGAGGGCGTTGCGGAGTGCGGCAGGTGCGGGGAGCAGACAGTCGGCATGGAGGAAGAGCAGGGTCGCCCCGCTGGCCGCGCCGACGCCGGCGTTCATCTGTCGCCCCCGGCCGGCGGGTGAATCGACCACGATCAACGGGTAGGGGACGGTTGTCGCCAGGGCGGCGAGGCGGGCCCGGGTGTCGTCGGTGGAGCCGCCGTCGGCGACGATCAGCTCGAAGGCGCAATCCCGCTGGGCGGCCAGACTGGCACAGAGGTCGCCGATGATGGTCGCCTCGTTCAGCGTTGGCACGATGATCGACAGCTCGGGGGTGGAGTCGCGGCCTGGCATAAACGGATATCCTGGGCGGAATGGCCGGGAGTCCCGGCCGGTCGATGGTAGCCGATCGGCCGCCGGGACGGAAGCGCTTTTTTCCTGCCGGGCTTTGATAACCCGTGGGAGAGTCGTTTGCTGCCGATCGTCGCGGAAGAATTTCCTCCCCTTTGGGAAAAGGGGGCCGGCGGCGGGGCTGGCGGTCCCTTCCCGGGCATCGGCAGTCGGCAATAAAAAAGCCGCCGGAGTAATCCGGCGGCTTTGCCGCATTGGGGTGGAGAATCCTCAGTGCATGACGCTGTCGGCGATCTTCACCAAGTTCGGCAGGTCGGGTTTGGTGATGATGTCGACGGCCCCCAGGTCCTTCCACTTGCGCTTGTTGTCGTCGGTAGCCAGCGACGAGAAGATCAGGACCGGCAAATCCTTCAGCTGTTCGTCCTTCTTGACCAGCGAGGTGAGATGCAGGCCGTCCATCTTCGGCATCTCCACGTCGGTGATCAACAGGTCGACCTCGCTCTTCAGCGGCACCCCCGCCGCCCTGCTCTGCGCGAGCTTGGCGTTGAGCATGTTCCACGCCTCTTCGCCGTTCTCCGCCTCGTCGACCTGGTAGCCGGCGGCTCGCAGCGAGCTGCAGATGCTGCTGCGGATGAAGTTGGAATCGTCGGCAACCAGGATGCGGCGCTGGCTCCGGTCGAGGATGTGCTCTTCCAGGAGCTGCTCGTTGCTCATGTGGTGGAGAATGTCCTCGGAGCAGATCTCGCCGACGATCTTCTCGAAGTCGAGGACGAGGATTATCCGGTTGTCCATCTTGACCACCCCGGTGACGTAGGCCGATTCGATGGCCCGCACCGGCGGCTCCACCTGGTTCCAGGAGATCCGGTAGATCCGGGAGACGTCGTTCACCAGCACCCCGACCACCATCCGGTTGAACTCCAATACCACCACCCGCTCCGGCGCCAGGCAGTTTCCCTTGCCGAGGATGCTGGCCAGGTCCACGACGGTAATCACCTTGTCGCGCAGCTTCATCATCCCGGCAATGGCGTGGTGGGCATTGAAGACCTTCCACATCTGCGGCTTGCGGATGATTTCCCGTACTTTGGCGACGTTGACGCCGAAGTAGGAGGGGACCGGTTCTCCCCGCTCATTGCATTCGTTAAGCATGAACTCGACGATTTCGAGTTCGTTGGTGTCGCTTTCGAGAAGGATCTTGTGCTCCGCCATGGTGTTCCCCTTGCCGGTAGAATCTGTCGGTGCGGCCGACATCGGGCCCCGCTGCCGGGGCATACTAGGCGTATCGGTCCGCCGGAGCAAAACTTTAGCTGATTTCCACCCCTTTGACCTCGACCCGGGTGTCGTAGAAGGTGCTGCCGTTCCCCCGGTCGGTCAGTCGCTGGGAGGTGAGGGCGTTGACGGTCCGTTCCCCCGGGGCGAAGACTTGCCACCAGACCCCTTCGGCCACCGCCACGCCGGTCGGCACCCGCTCGGTGACCGTGAGGATGAACGGCACCTCACCGAGCCGGTTCCAGGCGAGCACCCGCTGGCCGTCGGCCAGCCCCCGCGCCCGGGCTTCGGCGGGGTGGAGCTGCAGGCACATCCCCCCCTGCCGGGCCCGCAGCTCCTCCTGCTCGTAAAAAGAGGCGTTGAGGGCGTAGAGGCTCGGGGCGGTCATCAGTCGCAGCGGCAGCTCACCGTCTTCCTCGTGGGTCGGCAGATAGCGGGGGAGCGGCTCCGGCTCGCGGGGATTGAAGAGCTCGATCTTCCCCGAGGGGGTGCGGAAGCGGCCGGGCGCCGCACCGGCCAGGTTCAGCTCTACCGCCAGCCCGGCGGCCAGCCGCTCCAGGTCGATCCCGTCGCGGAACGGCGCCGGCAGGGCCAGCAGGTGATCGATCAGTTGCTCGGCGCTCTGGCGGAAAAACGGTTCGCTGAAACCCATCGCCGCGGCGAGCAGGGCGAAGGTATCCCAGTTGCTCCGGCTCTCCCCCACCGGTGGGATCGCCGGGTAGGCCCGCTGGATGCAGTAAGTGCCGTAGGCGCGGTAGATATCGCTCTGTTCCAGCGAAGAGGTGGCCGGCAGGACGAGGTCGGCGTAGCGGGCGGTGTCGGTGAGGAACCGCTCGTGGACCACGGTGAAGAGGTCGTCCCGGGCCAGTCCCCGCAACACCGCGTTCTGGTCCGGGGTGACCGCCGCCGGATTCGAGTGGTAGACATAGAGCCCCATCACCGGCGGGTCGGCCAGCTCGGTCAGGGCGTGACCGAGCTGGTTCATGTTGACCAGCCGGGTCGGCCGGGGCTGGAAATCCTCCCGGGTCACTTCCTTGATGGCAAAAGCCGCGCCGGTGCTGGTGCTGGCGAAACAGCCGCCCCCCTCCCGGGCGTAGGCGCCGGTCAGGGCCGGCAGGGCGACGATGCAGCGGACCGTCATCGCGCCGTTGCCGTAGCGGGAGAGCCCGCTGCCGAGCCGGATGAACGGGGCGTGGGCACGGCCGTAGACCCCGGCCAGCTCCTCGATCAGCGGCGCCGGCAGCCCGGTGATGGCCGCCACCCGCTCCGGCGGATAGGCGGGGAGGATCGAAGCGCGGAACTCGGCGTATCCCTGCACCCGCTCGGCGACGAACTCCTCGTCCACCAAGCCGTCCCGGGCGATGACGTGCATCATTCCCAGCGCCAGCGCGCCGTCGCTCCCCGGCCGGACCAGGATCGTCCGGTCTGTGGCTGCCGCCGTCGGCGTCCGGTAGGTGTCGATCAGCCAGACTGTCGCCCCCCGCTTCCTCGCCTCGCGGACCCCATGGAGGAAATGGATGTTGGTTGCCGCGGCGTTGATCCCCCAGAGGATGACCAGGTCGCTGGCCGCCACCGCATCCGGATGGGGCGCGGCGGTTTCCCCCATCACCGTCTGCCAGCCAACCTCCTTGGCCGGGGAACAGATGGTCCGTTCAAGGCGGGAAGCGCCGAGGCGGTGGAAGAAGGGGTGGCCGCTGTTCCGCTGCACCAGCCCCATCGTCCCGGCGTAGGAGTAGGGGAGGATCGCCTCGGCGCCGTAGTCGGCGATGATCTGTCGCCAACGGTCGGCGATCTGCGCCACCGCCTCGTCCCAGCCGATCGACCGGAATTCGCCGCTCCCCTTCGGTCCGCTGCGCAAGAGCGGCGTCGTCAGCCGGAGCGGTGAATGGACGGTCTTTTCGTAATGGAGCATCTTCGGGCAGAGGGTGCCGCGGGTGAAGGGGTGCTCCGGGTCGCCGCTCACCTTGACCGCCCGGCCATTCGTCACGGTCACCAGCAGGCCGCAGGTGTCGGGGCAGTCGTAGGGGCAGACGGAACGCTTGAGTTCGCTGTTCATGGGGGACTCCTTGCCGGAGCCGGGGTGGCTCCTCCCGGGGATCAGGCAGCTTCCATCCGCAGCTTCCGAATGGAAACCAGGGAAGATATTCTACCGGCATTTGCGAAAAAAGCCACCGTCTTTGCCGTATCCGGCGTTACGCACCGAATGTAAAATTTTTTTACTGTAAAGAATTTTTACGATCGGGTAACGACTATATATCATTGGTGTTTTGCCGCGGACGTAAAAAAAATTTACGCTGTCAGCGGGCATTGCATCCTCGCCGTTGTTCTAACCTGCCGAAAATACACGACCAGTCCGCTGGCATACAATTTGTTTACATTAAGTGTTTCTTCCCGTTGTCTGCATGGAGTCGGCCCTGCCGGGACAACGATCCGAAATTTTACAGGAGGGTATCAATGCTGCGGAAAACTGTACGGAAGCTGGTTCTGCCGGTCTGTCTCATCTCCCTTGCCGGGTGTGCCACCATTGTCACCGGTGGCCCGAAAGCCCTGCCGATCATGTCGCAGCCGGACGGCGCGAAGATCGAAATCATCGATATCCGGAATGACAATGCCCGCGTTATCAAGGCCACCACCCCCTACACCGCCTCCCTGGAGCGTTCGGCCGGTTTCTTCCGTTCCGCCCGCTACAAGGTGCGAATCGCCAAGGAAGGGTACCTTCCCTACGAGACGGAACTCCAGGCGGAACTCAACGGCTGGTATTTCGGCAATATCGCCTTGGGCGGGGCGCTGGGGATGCTGATCATCGACCCGGGGACCGGCGCGATGTGGAGCATCAACGAGAAGAACATCAACGTCAAACTCTACGCCGATTCGCCGGAAGGGAAGATGGCGATGGCCCGGGAGCGGTACAATGGCCTTGCGCCGTTCCGGGATGGCGATTACGATCAGGCGATTGCCGATCTGGACCAGGCGCTCACGCTCGATCCGGAATATGCCGAAGGATACTGTACCCGCGCCGAGTGCCGCCTGGAGAAGGGTGAAATTGACGCCGCCCTCAGTGACGTCGACCGGGCCATCGCGCTGAAGCCCGACTACGCTGACGCCTATGCCACGCGGGGCAAGCTCTTGCAGAAAAAAGGGGATATGGCCTCCGCCAAGGTGGACCTGCAGAAGGCGGCGGAATTGCGGCGCGGGGCGGCGAAGCGACTGTAGTTTTGTGGGAAAGGATGTTACTTCCATGGAGAACAAACTGAGGAAATGGTGGCTCGCCGGGCTGTTGAGCCTGGTGGAGCCGGGGCTGGGGCAGGTGTATAACGGTCAGTTCCGCAAGGGGGTGCTGCTCTTCCTGCTGCCGCTCGTACTCCTCCCCTGTTACGTCCTCTGCCTCAATAGCCGCCATCTGTTCGCCTACCTGGCGGCGTACCTGCTGCTGGCGCTTTTCTATTACCTGTTCGTGGTGGGGGATGCCATTGTGCAGGCCCGCCGGCAGGGTGGCGCGTATGGGCTGAAGAATTACAACCGCTTGTCCGTCTATGTTGCCGTCGTCGTGGTCGCGACCCTGGTCAGCACGGGGATGAACCTGGCGCTCAAGTACAATTTCGTCCAGGCGTTCAGGATTCCGGCCGCCAGCATGGAGCCGACGCTGCTGGTCGGTGACCGGATCCTCGTCGATCGGAGCGTCTATGCGCGCGAGCCGAAACGGGGCGCGGTGATCGTCTTCGCATACCCGGAAGACCCGCGCAAGGATTTCGTCAAGCGGGTGGTGGCGGTCGGTGGTGATACGGTCGCGGTCCGGGACAAGCAGCTTTACGTGAACGGCCGGCCCCTGCTCGAACCGTACATCGAGCACCGGGAAAGCGAGCTCTTTCCGGCGACGGTGAATCCCCGGGACAATTTCGGCCCGGTCACCATTCCGACCGGCGCCTGTTTCGTGCTGGGCGACAACCGGGACCGCAGCTACGACAGCCGGTTCTGGGGCGTTGTCGGCAAAGAGCGGATCAAGGGGACGGTGAAAAATATCTACTGGTCGTGGGATCGCGAGCGCAATGCCGTCCGCTGGGCCAGAATCGGGACAATGATCCTGTAATCGCCGTTCACCGCTCAAAACTCTCTCCGACCCGGGGGGGGCGCCCGCCGCCTCCGGGGTTGACGCCTTCCTCCAGAGCTGTTATCTAGTTTCCATCCGGAAACGGTTCTTTTTCGCCCTGCCGGTGTCAATCTTCGGCCGGCGACCATTCACGAGGAGTGCATCCATGATCATCATTACCGGCGGCGCCGGGCTGATCGGCAGCGCCGTGGCCTGGCTGCTCAATCGGCAGGGGCGGGACGATCTCGTTATCGTCGATCACCTGGGGAGCGGCGACAAGTGGCGCAACCTGGCGCCGCTCCGCTTTCGCGACTATCTGGAGAAGGACAAGCTGCTGGCGCTTCTGGAAGGGGCGCCGGCGGCGCCGTTCGGCGGCCGGCCGGTGGAGGCGGTGATCCACCTCGGCGCCTGCTCGTCGACCACCGAGCGGGATGCCAGCTATCTGGCGGAGAACAACTTCGCCTACTCGAAGCGGCTTGCCGGCTATGCCCTGGCGACGGGGGCCCGCTTCATCTACGCCTCCAGCGCTGCCACCTACGGCGACGGCAGCCTCGGCTTCGGCGACGACGAGGCGTTGCTCCACCGCCTCCGCCCGCTCAATGCCTACGGCTACTCCAAACAGCTCTTCGATCTCTGGCTGCTGCAAAACGGCCTGCTCGACCGGGTAGCCGGCCTCAAGTACTTCAATGTCTTCGGCCCCAACGAGCACCACAAGGGGGAGATGCGCTCGGTGGTGCTCAAGGCGTTCCAGCAGGTGGTCGAGACCGGCGCGATGACGCTGTTCCGCTCCCACCGTCCCGACTACGCCGACGGCGAGCAGCTGCGGGATTTCGTCTACGTCAAGGACGCCGCGGCGATGACCCTCTTCTTCCTGGAACAGCGGCAGGCGAACGGCCTTTTCAATATCGGCACCGGTACCGCCCGCTCCTGGAACGACCTGGCCCGGGCGCTCTTCGCCGCCCTCGACCGCCCGCCGCAGATCACCTACTGCGACATGCCGGAGCAGCTCCGTGCCCGCTACCAGTACTACACCTGCGCCGATCCGGGCAAAATCCGGGCCGCCGGCTATACCGGCCCCACGACGCCGCTGGAGGAGGCGATTGGCGACTACGTGCGGAATTACCTCGTGCCGGAACGTTTCCTCGGCGACGAAACCGACCTCTCCTGACGACCGGGGGGCGGCGGTCGCTGCTCCCTGCTTCTTGATACTTTCTTGATCCTCCGCTGCCGCATCTTGATGCCGCTTTGATCCGCAACGGGCTACGATGGGCTATTCAACAGCCTGCCCACGGCAGCGGAGGATTTCATGCACCCACACCAGACTGACAACGGCGGCCTGCTGCAGCGGGGCCGGCGACTGCTGTTCGGCGCCCCGAAGCAACTGCAGGACCCGCATCTATTCCACCGGATGGCCCTGATCCCGATCCTCGCCTGGGTTGGGCTCGGCGCCGACGGCCTCTCCTCGTCGGCCTACGGTCCGGAGGAGGCGTTCCGGGCGCTCGGCGGTCACGCCTACCTGGCGCTTCTCCTGGCGGCGGTAATGGCGCTGACGGTCTTCATCATCTCCTACGCCTATTCGCGGATCATTGAGCATTTCCCCCACGGCGGCGGTGGTTACATCGTTGCTACCCATCTGCTTGGCGAGGGGGCCGGGGTCGTCTCCGGCAGCGCCCTGTTGGTCGACTACGTGATGACCATCACGATCTCCATCGCCTCCTGCTGCGACGCGATCTTCAGTTTCCTGCCGGTCGCCTGGCTCCACTACAAGGTGCCGGTCGCCGGTGTCCTGACCGTTCTGCTGATCATTCTCAACATCCGTGGGGTGAAGGAGTCGGTGACGGTGCTGGCGCCGATCTTCATGACCTTTGTCGCCACCCACATCCTGATGCTGATCTACGGAGTCTTCAGCCACAGCGACCGCTTCGCCCCGGTGGTGCGCGACTTCGGCGCCGGTCTCCACCGCGACGTCTCGTCGATCGGCCTCCTCGGGATGTTTCTCCTCTTCCTCCGCGCCTACTCCCTCGGCGGCGGGACCTACACCGGGATCGAGGCGGTCTCCAACGGGCTGCAGATCATGCGCGAACCGCGGGTGCAGACCGGCAAGCGGACCATGCTCTACATGGCCACGTCGCTCGCCTTTACCGCTTCGCTGATCCTCCTCTGCTACCTCCTGGTCGCGGTGACGCCGGTGGAGGGGAAGACCCTCAACGCGGTGCTGGCCGACGCGCTGTTCAGCCACTGGCCGTTGGGCCGGGCGCTCGCCTTTGTCACCATCTTCTCCGAAGGGGCGTTGCTCTTGGTGGCCGCCCAGGCCGGTTTCGTCGACGGCCCACGGGTGATGGCGAACATGGCGATCGATTCCTGGTTCCCCCACCGCTTCGCCGCCCTCTCCGAACGGCTGACCATGCGCAACGGCATCGTGCTGATGGGGATCGCCGCCCTGGCCCTGCTGTTTTACACCGGCGGTTCGGTGTCGGCGCTGGTAGTGATGTACTCGATCAACGTCTTCATCACCTTTTCCCTCTCCCAGCTGGGGATGTCGCGGTTCTTCATCCAGCGGCGCCGCGAGGACCCGCAGTGGCGGCGGCACCTGGCGGTCCACCTGGTCGGCCTCTTGCTCTGCGTGACCATCCTGGTAATCACCACCTTCGAGAAATTCGCCGAAGGGGGGTGGATGACCCTGCTGATCACCGCGGTGGTGATCGCCCTCTGCTACCTGATCAAGAATCATTACCGGCGGGTCCGGCGGGGGATCGCCCAGCTCGACGAGACCCTGCTCGATTTCCCTACCGCCGGGCCGGTCAACCATGCGCCGGTCAACCGCCAGGAGCCGACCGCCATCCAACTGGTCTCCGGTTACAGCGGTTTCGGCGTCCATACCCTGCTGTCGATCCTCACCACCTTTCCCCATACTTACAAGAACATCATCTTCACGTCGGTGGCGGTAATGGACTCGGGCTCGTTCAAGGGGGCGGAGGAGGTGGCGGCGCTGGAGCGGGCGGTGATCGCCGACCTGGAGAAATTCGTCGACCTGGCCCGCCGGCTCGGCCTGGCCGCCGATTACCGGATGGCGGTCGGCACCGATGTGGTCGAAACCGCCAGCGGGCTCTGCCAGCAACTGGCCGAGGTCTTCCCCCGGACGACGGTTTTCACCGGCCAGCTGACCTTCCGGCTGGAGAAGTTCTACCACAAGATGCTCCACAACGAGACCGCCTTCGCCATCCAGCGCCGCCTCCAGTGGAGCGGGGTGACTACGGTGATCCTGCCGATCCGGGTCAAGACCTGACCGCCGGAAAAAACTTGTCGCCGGGCGCCGCACCCCGTACAATCGGCTGGTTGTTTCCAGAACAGAAAACCGATTGGTAGCGATCTCCCCCGCCATGCTCTCCCCTCCCTTGACGGGAGGGGGCGAGGGGGTGGGTGAGCCGTCAGCCGGCCATGCGCGAGGCGCACCCTCTCCCCGACCCTCCCCCCTCGAGGGGGAGGGAGCTCTTTTGGCAGTGGGATCAAGCGAATCCGGGCGCCTGCAAGGGCTGCCGTATTATTTTCTCTCCCCTCCCTTGATGGGAGGGGCAGGGGGAGGGCGTGCATATGATTAGGTCGGCCGGCGGAGCGCTCCCCAACGGCTTGCGGGAGGCGTGGCGATGATGGCGATTACAGATTACCGGCTGCTGGTGGTGCTCGGCCCCACCGCTTCGGGGAAGACCCGGCTCGGCGTCGGGCTGGCCCGCGCCCTCGGCGGCGAGGTGATCTCGGCCGATTCGCGCCAGGTCTACCGGGGGATGGATATCGGCACCGGCAAGGACCGGGAGGAGTACGGCGAGATCCCCTGTCACCTGATCGATATTGCCGATCCCGGCTACGAGTTCAGCGTCTTCGAGTTCCAGCGGCGCTTCCTCGACGTCTGGGCGGAGGTGCGGGGGCGGGGGCGGCTGCCGGTGCTGGTGGGGGGGACCGGTCTTTACCTCGATGCGGTGCTCCGCGGCTACCGGCTGGTGGCGGTGCCGGCAAACGGGCCGCTGCGCGCCGAACTGGCTGCGCTCGTCCCGGAAGAGCTGCAGGAGCGGCTTTGCCGCGCCAATCCCCGGCTGCACAACACCACCGACCTCCTCGATCGGGAGCGGCTGGTGCGGGCCATCGAGATCGCCGAATACGAAGCGGAGCACCCGCCGGAACCGTTGCCGGCGCTGGCGCCGCTGGTCTTCGGGATTCGCTGGGAACGGAGCGAATTGCGCCGGCGGATCACCGAACGGCTCAAGGCGCGGCTGGCCGGCGGGATGATCGAGGAGGTGGAACGGCTCCATGCCGCCGGGGTGCCGTGGGCCACCCTCGACTACTTCGGCCTCGAATATCGCTTCGTCGCCAGCTATCTGCGCGGCGAGCTGAACCGCAACGATCTCTTCCAGAAGCTGAACAGCGCCATTCACGACTTTGCCAAGCGGCAGGAAACCTGGTTCCGGCGGATGGAGCGCCACGGCGTGCCGATTCACTGGCTCGACGGGGCGGCCGAGCCGCTGACGGCGGCCCTTGCCCTGCTCGGCCGGACCGGCGCGAGGGCTGGACGATGACCCCGGAGCGTTATCTGGCGAGCCGGGGGGTGACCGGTCCCTGGCAGGTGGCCGGCGACACGGCCGGCGGCGCGGCCGGGGCGGTGATCATCCCGGCCCTGGCGGAGAGCGCCGAACTCTTTGCCACCCTCCGCTCGCTGGCGGCCAATCCGCCGGAGCTTATGCCCCGCTTCCTCGTCCTGGTGGTGGTCAATCAGCGGGAGGATGTACCGGCGGCGGACCGGGCCGACAATCTCCGCACCCTGGAACTCCTGGCCGCTGCGGCGCCGGCGTTGGCGCCGCTTCGCCTCGCCTGGGTCGATGCCACGACCGCCGGCCGTGAGCTGCCGGCCAAAGGGGGTGGGGTCGGGCTGGCGCGGAAGATCGGCCACGACCTGGCGTTGCCGCTTCTCGACTGGCGCGCCGACCCGCTGTTGATCTCCCTCGACGCCGACACCCTCGTCGAGCCGTCCTATCTGCCGGCGCTGGTCGCCCACTTCGCCGCGCCCCATCCCGGCGGGGCGGTGCTCCCCTTTTGCCACCGGCCGGGCGCTACCCCGGCGGAAGCGGCGGCCATCGAGCGCTACGAACTGTTTCTCCGCCTCTACGTTTACGGCCTCGCCCTGGCCGGCTCTCCCTACGCCTTCCACACCGTCGGCAGCGCCATGGCCTGCCGCGGTTCGGCCTATCTGCGGATGGGGGGGATGAACAGCCGCCGCGCCGGCGAGGATTTCTATTTCCTCCAGCAGCTCTACAAGACCGCCGGCCTAGCGCCGCTGGCCGGCACGCTGCTCCATCCGTCGCCGCGCCGTTCCCACCGGGTGCCGTTCGGCACCGGGCGGAGCGTTTCCCGGCTCCTGGACGGCGACGGCGAGGCGGTGCTCTTCTACGATCCGGCCTGCTTCCGGGTCCTGGGCGCCTGGCTGCGGCTGGCGGCCGAGCGGTGGGAGGGTGCCGGTGAGGAACTGCTCGCCGGGGCCGGGGCGCTCGCGCCGGCGCTGGCCGACTACCTGGCGGCACTGGAGCTGCCGCTCGTCTGGGACCGGCTGCGGCGGCACCACCCCGGCCGGGAGCGTTTTCTGACCGCTTTCCACGGCTGGTTCGACGGCCTCAGGACGATGAAGCTGATCCACCATCTCTCCGCCGATCTCCATCCCCGCCGGCCGCCGACGGTGGAGCTTCTGGCCGGCTACTGCCGCTGGGGGGGCCTCGGCGCGGCCCCTGAACCGGTAGCGCTGCTCGACGAACTCCGCACCCGCCAGAATGGCCTAGCGGCCTGATTTCTCCGTGCTCATTGAATATTTATCAATATCAATTAAAATATATTCAAGAAAAGTTATCGTCTGCCGATATGCTAACTAGTTGCCAACCGGAAAGCGACAAGGAGGCATGTTATGGAGAGTTCGCGGCGGGAGATGCTGGGGTTGTTGGGGGTGGCGATCGGGACGGCGGCGGTGGCGCCGCTGCTGGGGCAGCAGGCCCTGGCGGTGCCGGTTCGGGCGAAGGCCGGCGATGCTCCCTGGCCCTATGTCCCCCTCGATCCGAAGGCGGTGGCGGAGCGGGCCTATGAGGCATACCTGGACGGGCACTGCATGTACGGCACCTTTGCCGGGATCGTCGGCGAGCTGGCGGCGCTGAAAGGCGCCCCCTACAATACCTTCCCGCTGGCAATGATGAAGTACGGCGCCGGCGGTGGCGCCGAGTGGGGGACCCTCTGCGGTACCCTCAACGGCAGCGCGGCGGCAATTGCCCTGCTGTCGAAGAATCCGACGCCGCTGATCGATGAACTGTTCGGCTGGTACCAAACGGCCAAGCTCCCCGACTACCGGCCGGGCGATGCCATTTACGAGATCGCGCCGTCGGTGGCCCGCTCGCCGCTCTGCCACGTCTCGGTCTCCCGCTGGTGCAAGGCGACCGGGCTCCACTCGCTTTCCAAGGAGCGCTACGAACGGTGCGGCTGGCTGGCGGCCTGTTGCGCCAAAAAGGCCGTCGAACTGCTCAACAGCCAGGCGGCGGGAAAATTCCAGGCGAGCTATCCGCTGCCGGCGCGGGTCCAGGAGTGCCGGGGCTGTCACGACCGGGGCGGGGTGGTGGAGAATACCCGCGGCAAGATGGAGTGCGGCGTCTGTCACTTCAGCCTTGGCACCGGGCACACGAAAATCTGACGCCGCGTGCCGTAGTGTTCCTTTCCGCAACGAAAAACGCCCGCAACATGCGGGCGTTTTTGTCGGTGCCGGGTGCCGGTCAGCCGAGCAGGGCGTCGATGGCGTCGAAGTCGATGACCTCTTCCGCCTGGCTCTTCACCAGGTCGATCTTCTCGGTATCTTCGGCGCTGATCTTGGAAACGTGGTAGTTCATCGCCGAAAAGACCTCGGCGGTCGATTCGTGGATCCGGATGTAGGGGATGTCGCTGCCGTCGAGGATCTGCTGGGTGATCGCCGAAACCGGGGCGTGGCCCGGAATGATCAGCCCGGCGATCTTCTCCCGGTAGGCCGGGATATGGTAGAGGGACGAGGTGGTGACGATCAGCTCGTCGCGGGAGCTGGTGACGACCAGGAGCGTCGATTCGAGCAGCCCGTCGATCACCCGTTGGGATGAGGCGGCACCGAGCTGGATGTTGTGGACGATCCGCGTCCCCTGACTGACGTCCCCCTTGAGCGGATGGGCGAGGAGCCGGGAGAGACTGTTGAGGGTCGGGTTGGCCAGCACCGGCGAGAAGTCGAAGGCGCCGATCACCGCGATGTCATGGGGGGCAAAGGCCCGTTGCAGATAGGCCAGGGAGGTCTGGCGCTTTTCCGGGATCAGCTTGTTGACCAGCAGCGCCTTCATGTCGGCCCCTTCGAGCCGGTAGAGCGGCAGGTTGAGCTGGACCGAATCGATGACGTTGCCGATGCCGCCGCCGGAAACCATCAGCACCGGGGCACCGAGCATCTTGGCCACCCGGGCGTTGTTGAGGCCGATGACCGAGCCGACGCCGCCGTGGCCCGCCCCCTCGATGATCAGGAAATCGTTCTTCTTTTCCAGCTCCCGGCAGGCCTCGGTGATCCGCTCGATGGGGTAGAGGGCGGGGATTTCGCCGTCGATGAACTTCTTGGTGGAGCCGCGGCCGAGCACCACCGGCGACATCCGGGCGATGTCCTCCTCCAGGCCGAAGAGCCGGGCCATCAGCGCCGCATCCTTGTCGACGGTGACGCCGTTGAAGACCTGGCATTTGGGGCCGATCGCCTTGATGAAGCCGACCCGGCCGTACTTCTTCCGCGCCAGGTGCATCAGCGAGACGCTGATGGTCGTTTTGCCCGAATTCTGCCCGGTTGCGGCAATGAATATTTTCCGGCACATAGCGTGATTCAACCTCATGCGCGTTGGTAAGGTATCAATATTCAATTATACTTGGTTTGGCGGAGCTGTCGCAAGAGCGTATACGAAAGGGTCGGTATACGGGGCTATCGCCCGCGGGGCTTCCCTTGGCGCCGATCGGTGCTACAATTTAATTAGAAAAGATGCTGCCGGCTGCAACGATGCAGCCCATGCCCTGAAGGAGGAATGTATGGAAAACGTCAAAAAGATTCTCGTCGTCAGCAGAATGACCTCGGATTGCCGCGATGCGGTCCATTACGGTGTCTCCCTGGCCCGGCAGTGCGGGGCCGAGTTGTACATCCTGCACGTCGTTCACAACCCGTTCGGCCTCGAAGGATGGAGCCTGCCGACCGTCACGCTGGAGCAGGATTTCGCCAAGATCATGGAGGACGCCAAGAAGGACATCGACGCCATCCTCAAGAAGGAGCAGAAGGACGGCTTGACGATCACCGAGCTGGTGAAAAAAGGGGAGCCGACCGAGGAAATCCTGAAGACCGTCAAGGAACTGAAGATCGACCTCTTGGTCATGCTGGCCCACCAGGAGTGGCGGATCGAGCATTTCCTCTTCGGCCGGAGCAACGAGGAAATCGTCCGCAAGATGCCCTGCTCGGTGCTTTTGGTCAAGAAAGAGCCGGAACCGGTCCGCTGGTAGCCGGCGCCAGGATTGCCACCCGCAGTTTCTCCCCCGGGGTGGCGGTATAGACGAAGAGCAGTTCCACCGGCCCGGCCGCCGATGCGGCGTGCCGGTAGTCCCGGGCGAAGGTGCGGGTGAAGGTGCGGACCCGGCTGCCGGGCGGCGCTGCCGGCAGTTCCGGGGCCGGCGTTTTGGGTCGTGACGGCGGCTGGGGAGAGGCGGCGTCGAAGAAAGGAGGGAGTTTGGCTCCGCCCGGGTATTCGATCCGGCAGAAGTCGAAAGCGAGAGCGTCGGCGAAGCCGGGCCGTTCGGCGGCGGCGAGGATGGAGCCGCCGAACTCCCAGAACGTGGTGAACACCCCCCCGAGCGAGAGGTTCGCCGGCACCTCCCGTTGCTCCCAGTAAGCGGCCGCCAGCCGGAATACCTCGGCAAGCGGCCGTTCGGCGGCCAGGGAAGCCAGGCTGGCGGCGAAGCGGCCGCTGTTGTACAGCAGGTCGAGCAGCCGGCTGATGGTGCCGATGGCGCCGATTTCGGCAAAGGAAAGCCAGGGGGTCTGCAGGATGGTGTAGGGCGGGCTGTCGGAGAAGGCGTACTCCTCGTCGACGGCGATCCGGCGCATCGGCGCCCCCTTCAGTACC
The DNA here is from genome assembly GCF_027943965.1 of Geotalea uraniireducens. NCBI lineage: Bacteria > Pseudomonadati > Thermodesulfobacteriota > Desulfuromonadia > Geobacterales > Geobacteraceae > Geotalea > Geotalea uraniireducens. The sequence goes on from NZ_AP027151.1 coordinate 1,303,677, forward strand.
TTGAGCGGTTCCACCTGGATGTGGTGCGGGGCGACGGCAAAGAGCCGCTCCAGGGAGGCGAGGAAGCCGGTGAAGTCCTCCTGCGGCAGCCCCGCCACCAGGTCCAGGTGGAGAATCACCCCCGTCTCCCGCCGCAGCCGGGCGACGGCCTCGAACAGCCGGGCCAGGTCCGACTTGCGGCCGACCCGTTCCAGTGTTGCTTCCCCCCCCGATTGCACCCCGATCTCGAAACGGAACATCCCCGCCGGCACCCGGGCGAGCAGCCGGATATTCTCCTCAGTCAGCAGGTCGGCGGCGATCTCGAAATGGCAGCGGCTCTGCCGGTTGCGGCGGAGGATGAACTCCCAGATGGCGTTGGCCCGGGCCGCGTCATAGTTGAAGGTCCGGTCGACGAACTTGATCGTCTGCACCCCGGCCGCCAGGAGCAGTTCCAGGTCGGCTTCGATCCGCGCCGGCGAATAGGTGCGGACCCCCTTTTCCAGGGAAGACATGCAGAAGGCGCAGGAGAACGGGCAACCGCGGGACGATTCGTAGTAGACCAGCGGCTTGCCGAGGTCGACCAGCCCGGCGGCGAAGGGGGAGGGGAGGCTGTCCAGCTCGGCGACCGGCAGCCGGGGGGGATTGGCGACGATGTCCTCGCCGGAGCGGAAGACGAGGCCAGGGACGGTGGCCAGGAGCGGTTCGACGGCGGTCCGTCCCCAGGCCGCCGCCAGCACCTCCAGGCAATCGCGGAAGGTCGCCTCCCCTTCGTCGCGGACGATGCAGTCGACGGCCGGCTGGCGGCCGAGCAACTCGAAGATGCCGTAACTCGACTCTGGCCCGCCGAGGATGACGAAGCAGCCGGGGCGGATTTTTTTCAGGTCGGCGACGAGGGCCAGGGTTTCGGCGATGTTCCAGATATAGCAGGAAAAGGCGACCACGTCGGCCCCGGCGGCGACCAGCCGGCGCAAAACCTGTTCGCGCGGCTCGTTGACCGTGTACTCGCCAAGAGCGATCTCGACCCCGGCGATGTCGCCGCCGGCGGCGGCGAGAGAGGGGAGGGCGAGGGAGGCGTGGACGTATTTGGCGTGGAGGGTGGCGAGCAACAGTTTCATGGGGGGATTGTAACGGAAGCACTGCGGGATGACCAGTGAAAGTTAAGGCGAATCCGCCTGTTGGCGTGAGGGGTCGGTTTGTGCTATGGTGGCAGGATGAAACGAGCGAACCTTCCCAAACTCCTCTATGCCGACCGGCAGGGGAACATCTTCGATCATCCCTATTACGACATGGCCGGCATGAACGGCAGTGAAACGGTCCTCCCCGAGTCGGTCGAGCTGATTCCGCTCCCCGAGGGGAGCCGACTGTTCACCATCCCCGATACCCCGCCGCTGGCCTGGGATGCCAAACAGCGGCGCTTTGTCACCGTCGACACGGTCCGCGAGGGGCGGCGGGAAAGCCGGGTCCAGGCGGTCTCGGCCTTCATGGCCCCCGGCTACGTCCGGACCCTCCTCCCGGCCTGCGACTACCGGCGGAAGAAGGTCCATCTGCCGCTCTGGTCCTACACGGCCGTCGGCTGGGACGAGGAACACGAGCGATTCGTGGTCGCGGCCAGCCGGGTCGACACCAACGACAACTGGAATCCGTGCAACTACGACGACCGCCAGCTCGATCCGCTGGTCCGGGCACGGCTGGCGGAACTGCCGGGGAACCGGCTCCTCGAACAGCTGGCCCGCTGCGCCGTCGACTACCACTGCTTTGCCGCCAAGAACCTCTTCTTCCGCCGCTGGGAGGCGCCGCTGCCGACGTCGCCCGCCTGCAACTCTCGCTGCCTCGGTTGCATCAGCCTCCAGCCGTCCGACTGCTGTCCGTCCAACCACGACCGGATCGGCTTTGTGCCGACGCCGGAGGAGATCGTCGAGCTGGCGCTGCCGCACCTGCAGGAGGCGCCGGAGCCGATCGTCTCCTACGGCCAGGGGTGCGAGGGGGACCCGATCATGCAGGCCGACACGGTGGCCGAGGCGACCCGGCGGCTCAAGGCGGCCACGCCGCGGGGGACCGTCAACTTCAATTCCAACGGCTCTTTTCCCGAGCGGATCAGGATGCTCTGCGATGCCGGGATGGATTCGATGCGGATTTCGCTGAACTCGGTGCGGGAGGAGTGCTACAACCGCTATTACCGGCCGGTGGGGTACCGCTTTGCCGACGTGGTGGAATCGGTGGCCATCGCCAAGAGTCGCGGGCTGTTCACGATGATCAATTACCTGGTGTCGCCGGGGGTGAGCGATGACCCGGCGGAGGTGGAGGCGCTACTCCGCTTCATCGGTGAAACCGGGGTCGACATGATCCAGCTGCGCAATCTCTCCATCGATCCCGATTTCTACAACCAGCGGCTGGAGGTCAAAGGGCGGGGGATTGGCATGTACCGGCTGCTGGAGCGGTTGAAACGGGAATTTCCGCGCCTCCAGTACGGTTACTACAACCGGACGAAGGAGAACTTCTTTCCGCCGGGGTACGAAAAGGGGTGGCCGATCCCGCTCAGTACCTGATCTCGAAATCCGCGAATTCGTCGCGGTACTGGTCCTGCTCGACAATCACCTGGTCGACCCGCGCCCGGGCCGGGCCGATCCGGCACCAGGCGATCATCTTTTTCACTGCCTCCTCGTCCCCTTCGAAGCAGCCGAGGACGTCGCCGTTGGCCAGGTTCTTCACCCAGCCGTTGACCCGGTAGCGCAGGGCGGTTTCCCGGGTGTGGTGGCGGAACGCCACCCCCTGGACGAACCCTTTGACGGTTATCACGACCCGCATTTTCATGATTTCCCCTCCGCTTCTTCAAGCAGCTGCAGGAATTCGTCCTCGGTGAGTACCGGCACGCCGAGTTCCCGGGCCTTGGCCAGCTTGCTCCCCGCTTCGGCGCCGGCCACCACGTAATCGGTCTTCTTTGACACCGAGCCGGCGGCGTGCCCTCCCTCGGCCTCGACGAGCCGCTTGGCGTCGTCGCGGGTGAAGCGGGTCAGGGCGCCGGTGAAGACGAAGGTCTTGCCGGTAAATTTTCCCCCCAGCCGCTTCTCCTCCACCGCCGGCCGCACCCCGGCGGCGAACAGCCGCTCGATGGTCGCCTGATTCTCCCGGTTGTGGAAGAAGGTGCGGATGCTCTGGGCCACCTGCGGCCCGATCTCCCGGATCGACAACAGCTCCTCTTCGGTGGCCGCCGCCAGGTTGGCGACGCTGCCGAAGGCGGTGGCCAGCAGTTTGGCGGTATGCTCGCCGACGTGGCGGATGCCGAGGGCGTAGATGAAGCGGGGGAGTTCCCGCTCCTTGCTGGCGGCAATGGCGGTGAGCAGGTTCTCCGCCAGCTTCTCCCCCATCCGCTCGAACTGCATGAAATGGTCCCGGGTCAGGTAATAGAGGTCGGCGATGTTCCGGACCAGGCCGAGGCGGAGCAACTGCTCGATGTATTTCTCTCCCAGGCCGTCGATATCCATGGCGTCGCGGGCGGCGAAATGGATGATCGACTCGCGGATCTGCGCCGGGCAGGAGAGTCCGAGGCAGCGGACCGCCACCTCATCGGGGATCTTCACTACCTCCGAGCCGCATTCGGGACAGGTCGCCGGGATCGGCAGCGGCCGTTCGGCGCCGGTCCGTTTCTCGGTCAGCACCCTGACCACCGCCGGGATGACGTCGCCGGCCCGCTCGATTACCACCGTATCGCCGATCCGAATATCCTTCCGCTCCATCTCCTCCCAGTTGTGCAGGGTCGCCCGGGAGACGGTGACCCCGGAAACCTCCACCGGCCGGAGATGGGCCGTGGGGGTGATCACCCCGGTCCGGCCGACCGACGGGACGATGTCTTCCACCACGGTGACCGCCTGGCGGGGGGGGAACTTCACCGCCACCGCCCAGCGGGGAGAGCGGCTCTTCTCCCCCAGCTCCCGCTGCAGGGCGAAGGAGTCGACCTTGACCACCACCCCGTCGATCTCGTAAGGGAGCGACTCGCGTTGCGCAGTCATCTCCCGGTAGTAGGCGAGGACGGCGTCGATCCCCCGTACCCGGCGGATCAACGGATTGACCGGCAGCCCCCACTGGCGAATCGTCTCGAGAAAATCCTCCTGGGAGGTGAACTCGACGCCGCGGCATTCGCCCGGCGCATAGCAGAACAGGGAGAGCGGCCGGCGGGCGGTGATCCGCGAGTCGAGCTGGCGGATCGAGCCGGCGGCGGCGTTGCGCGGATTGGCGAACGGCGGCTCGCCGTCCTCCTCCCGCTGGGCGTTCAGCCGCTGGAAGGCGGCCAGCGGCAGGTAGACCTCCCCGCGCACCTCCACCTGTTCCGGCGCCGGGTCGACGGCCAGCCGGAGCGGGATGCTCTTCACCGTCTTCAGGTTCCGGGTCACCTCTTCGCCGACTACCCCGTCTCCCCGGGTGGAACCGACGGTGAACTGCCCCTCTTCGTAGACCAGCTCGATCGCCAGCCCATCCATCTTCGGCTCGCAGACGTAATCGAGCTCCGTCTCGGCCGGCAAGCCGAGAAAACGCTTCACCCGGTCGTCGAACTCGGTGATCTCTTCGTCGGTGAAGGCATTTTCCAGCGAGAGCATCGGCAGGCGGTGGGTTACCTGGTCGAATTTTTCCAGCGGTTCGCCGCCGACCCGCCGGGTCGGGGAGTCGGCGGTGGCCAGCTCGGGGAACTGCTCTTCAAGGGTGAGCAGTTCCCGGAACAGGGCGTCGTATTCGGCGTCGCTGATCTCGGGCCGGTCTTCCACGTAATAGAGGCGGTTGTGCCGCTCGAGCTCGCTGCGGAGCCCGGCGATGCGCTGGGCGGCGGTCTGCTTGTCCATGGCTGCTCCGTATCGGGGGATAGAGGAGCTTATAACATAGCGGCGGAGGGATGGCAATTCGTCTCCGCGACCGGGGGAGAGCCGCTTCCGTACGGTGCGTTAAATGTGATACAGTTAATGTAGCGGTGCGGACCGGTGCCGGGAGAAGGAAGCGGCAGCCGGCGCAGCGGCGTCGCCGGAGGTGTGATGATGAAGACGGACCTGATCGGTATCGTGGGTAACGCTTTCCGGCTCCTGCTGGCCGGCCTCGGGCTGGCGGCAGGGAGTGCCGTCATGCCGGCAATGGCCCCGGCGGCGCCGGTTCCCGCCGAGGTCCGGGCGGCGCTGGCGCGGGGCGAGCCGCAAGAGTTGATTGTACTCCTCGACGATACGGCAGTGGAAGGCGAGGTGGCGGGCCTGTCGTTACCGGCCGCCACCGGGGCACGGGAGGCGGCGCAGCGGCGGCTGGCGCTCAAGGTACAGCGCTACGGCGAGCTGAAGGAGCGCCTCGTTAGCGCCTTGGCCGGCGAGAAACTGGCGGTCGTCAGGGCATACAGCCATCTGCCGCTCTTCTGCGTGCGGCTCGGAGCCACGCAGGCGCTGGAGCGGCTGGCGGCGCGGCGCGAGGTGAAGGGAATCTATCCCAACGAGGCGCGGCAGCCGGCGCTCGCCGAGAGCCTGCCGCTGATCGGCCAGCCGGCGGCGGCCTGGGCCGGGTTCACCGGGGCCGGGACGGCGGTGGCAGTCCTCGATACCGGGGTCGACTACACCCGGGAGGCCTTCGGTTACTGTACCGCCCCCGGGGTCCCGGCCAGCTGCAAGGTGATTGTTTCCTTCGATACCGCCCCCGAGGATTACCTGCGCGACGACGCCATCCTGCACGGCACCAATGTCGCCGGCATCGTCCTCGGTGTCGCCCCGGAGAGCCGGATCATCGCCATCGACGTTTTCACCAACGACCTCGCCTACGATGCGGACATCCTCGAAGCCGCCAACTGGCTGCTCGTCAACCAGAGTACCTACAATATCGTCGCGGCGAACCTGAGCTTCGGCAGTGGTTATTATACTGCCCCCTGCGGCGATTCACCCTATGCTGCCGTGGTGTACCAGGCGCGGGCGGCCGGGATCATCCCCGTGGCCGCCTCGGGGAACGAGGGGCACCTCGACGGCATGCTGCTCCCGGCCTGCGTCCCCGGCGTCGTCTCGGTGGGGGCGGTCTACGACTCGTATTACGGCACCTTCCACGGGACGATATGCACGGAAACCGCCGCCCCCGACAAGGTGGCCTGCTTCTCCAACAGCGCCTCGTTCCTGACCATGCTGGCGCCGGGCTCGATCATCACCGCCGCCGGGGTGAGCATGAGCGGCACCTCCCAGGCCGCCCCCCACGTGGCCGGAGGGGTGGCGGTGCTGCGCTCGGCCTTTCCGGCGGAGACGCCCGACGCCACCCAGACCCGTCTCACCGCGAGCGGCACGCCGGTGACCGATCTCCGCAATGGCCTTGTCAAGCCGCGCCTCAGCGTTGCGGCCTCGCTCGGCTCCCCCGCCAACGATGCGTTTGCCGACGGCATTCCGTTGACCGGCGTTTCCGGGCAGGCTGCCGGGGTCAATCTCAACGCCACCAGCGAGGCGGGGGAGCCGGAGCATGCCGGGGTGGCGGGGGGCGCCTCGGTCTGGTGGACCTGGCAGGCGCCGGCCGAGGGGACCGTCACCCTCGACACCCACGGCAGCAATTTCGACACCCTGCTCGGGGTCTATACCGGCGTGAGCGTCAATGCCCTCACCCCGGTGGCGGCCAACGACAACGACGGCAGCGCCTACGGTGCCAGCGGCCTGACATTTCCAGCCCACAGCGGCGAGCTCTACCGGCTGGCCGTCGACGGCCGGGCCGGCGCCACGGGCCGGATCGACCTCACCTGGAGCTTCATCCCGGCGGCGCAGGCCGATCTGGCGATTACCGCCTCGGGAGAGCCGCCAACGCTGTTCGTCGGCCAGCTCCTCAGCTACACGGTGACGGTGGGCAACTACGGCCCGGCCGCGGCGACGGACGTGACCGTCACCAGCCCGCTGCCGGCGGGGGCCGCCTTCGTCTCCGCCTCGCCGGGGTGCGGCTACGCCGCCGGCACCGTCAGCTGCAACGCCGGCCCCCTGGCCGTCGGCGGCTCGATCAGCTTCGGGATTGTCGTCACTCCCACCGCTGCCGGCACACTCCTCACCATGTTCCAGACCGGCGGCTCCACCAACGATCCGGCGCCCGGCAACAACACAACGGTCGTCTACACGCCGGTGGGCGAGCTGCTCTACCCGGTGCTGGTCGACAACGTCCAGTATCCGACCCTGACCAACGGTTTCGGCGTCGTTACCGATGGCGGGGCGATCCTGGCCACGGCCAGCCTGTTCACCGAAGAGCTGCTTCTCAACCGGGCGGTCCGCTGCACCCTGCGGGGCGGCTACGATTCGCTGTTCAGTGCCCAGAGCGGTTACACGACCGTCCAGGGGACGCTGACGCTGGCGGCCGGCGCGCTGACCGTCGACCGGCTGGTAATCCGCTAGTCCCCGCTGCAACGCGGCTGCGGCGGCGGGCCTTGCGCTTTTACTAAGCAGTGCGTTGCTCTGACAGGAACACCCCCCCAGCAAGGGGAGGGAGTTGTCGAGTCGTCGGGTTTCGCCTTTGTAACCGGCTGCCGATGGCCGCCGCGCGACTAAGCTATTGATTTCGGCGTTGCCGATCTGCTATCACTGAAGGAAGCCGGGCACGACCGCCCGGCTGTTTTTTTTTTCGACGATTCGAGGTAGTCCATGTTCGACCTGTCCACCCTCAATCCGCCCCAGCGCGAGGCGGTCAGCCATACCGAAGGGCCGCTGCTCGTCCTGGCCGGGGCCGGCTCCGGCAAGACCCGGGTAATCACCTGCCGGATCGGCCATCTCCTCGACAAGGGGGTGCCGGCGGAGAACATCCTGGCGGTTACCTTCACCAACAAGGCGGCGGGGGAGATGAAGGAGCGGGTACGGGAGCTGGTGGGGCGGCAGCGCTGCAAGGGGATGGTCATCTCCACCTTTCACTCCCTCGGGGTGAAGATCCTCCGCCGCGACATCGAGCGGCTCGGCTTCAAGAAGAATTTCAGCATCTACACCACCTCCGACCAGCTGGGGCTGATCCGCCAGGCGCTGCGCGAGGCGAACATCGACGGCAAGAAGCATGATGCCGAGTCGATGCTCTGGAAGATCTCCGGCTGGAAGAACCGGCTGCTCCGCCCCGAGCAGGTGGTCCCCCGCTACCAGGACGAGGACGAGCTGCTCGCCTGCGGCCTCTATCCCCGCTACCAGTCGGCTCTCAAGGCCTGCAACGCCATCGACTTCGACGACATCATCATGCTGACCGTGGCACTGCTCCAGGAACAGCCTGAGGTGCTCGACCACTGGCAGGAGCGGTTCCGCTACATCATGGTCGACGAGTATCAGGACACCAACTCGTCCCAATACCTGTTTATCTCGCTCCTGGCCCGCAAGTACCGCAACCTCTGCGTGGTGGGGGACGACGACCAGTCGATCTACGGCTGGCGCGGCGCCGACGTCGGCAATATCCTCGATTTCGAGAAGGAGTATCCCGGCTGCCGGGTGGTGAAGCTGGAGCAGAACTACCGCTCCACCGGGATGATCCTCGAGGCGGCCAACCAGGTGATCAGGAACAACCGGACGCGGAAGGAGAAGCGCCTCTGGACCGATGCCGGCGACGGCCGGCCGATCGACCTCGTGGTGGCGCTGGACGACGAGGAGGAGGCAACGGCGGTGGTCGAGCGGCTGGAGATGGAGCGCTACCGGCACAACCTCTCCTACGGCGACTTCGCCATCCTCTACCGGACCAACTCCCAGAGCCGGGCCTTCGAGGAACAGCTCCGCTTCGAAAGCATCCCCTACGTGCTGATCGGCGGGATGCAGTTCTACGAGCGGAAAGAGGTCAAGGACGCCCTCTGCTACCTGAAGGTGATCGACAACCCGCTCGACGAACAGGCGCTCCTGCGGGTGGTCAACTTCCCGCGGCGGGGGATCGGCGACGGGACGATGGTCAAGCTCAACCAGTGGTCGCTGGCCAACGATTGCCCGCTCTTGGAGGCGTTCGGCCGGGTGGCGGAGATCGATGGCATTACCGAGCCGACCCGGGAGAAGGTCCTGGCTTTCCACCGGCTGATCAGCGGGGCGGCGGCGGAGTTCCGCCAGCGCGGCGAGCTGGCCGGCCGGGTCAAGGCGCTGTTCGACCGGCTCGGCATCGAGGACGAACTCTACCGGACTATCGAGGAGCCGGCCATCGCCCGGCGCAAGGTGGAGAACGTCGAGCAGATCATCAACTCGATGGCGAGTTTCGAGGAGCGGATTCCCGGCGCCACCCTCTCCGGCTTCCTGGAGAAGGTTTCGCTGATGGACGAGGACCGTTTCTCCGGCAAGGACAAGAAGGAGCACGGCCGGGACGCGGTGACCCTGATGTCGCTCCATGCCAGCAAGGGGCTGGAGTTTCCCTACGTCTTCCTGGTCGGCCTGGAGGAGGAGCTGCTGCCGCACCGGAAATCGCTCGACGAAGGGGTCTCCCTCGACGAGGAGCGGCGGCTCTGCTACGTCGGCATCACCCGCGCCCGGCAGCACCTGACCATCAGCCGCTGCGTCCATCGGAAAAAATACGGCAAGCTCCAGGAGCGGGAGCCGTCGCGCTTCCTTGCCGAGATCCCTGAACGGCTGCTGCAGCTGCATGACGGCACGGCGAAAAAGACGGTCTCGGCAGAGGAGCAGGAAAAACTGGCGGGGGATTTCTTCGCCCGGATGCGGGCGATGCTGGAGTAGCCGGCGGGCTGGCTCAGAGGGTGAAGAAGAAGGTGGCCCCTTTGCCCGGCTCCCCCTCGGCCCAGACGCGGCCGCCATGGCGGTGGATGATCCGCTGGACGGTCGCCAGGCCGATCCCGGTCCCTTCGAACTCGTCCGCCCTGACCAGCCGTTGGAAGGCGCCGAAAAGTTTGTCGGCGTGAGCCATGTCGAAGCCGATGCCGTTGTCGCGGACGAAATAGACCGGGTGGCCGCCACGTTCGGCCGTATTGAATTCGATGCGCGCTTCCGGGGCCCTCGCCGTATATTTCCAGGCGTTTTGCAGCAGGTTCTGCAGGACCAGCCGGAGCAGGCTGGGGTCGCCCACGACCCGGACCGCCGGCGCGATGGTGAACGTTACGGCCCGCTCGGGGGCCAGTTCCCGGAACTGGTCGGCGAGGGTGGTCGCCAGGATGCTGAGGTCGACCGATTCGTGATGGATGTCGGCCTGGTTGACCCGGGAGAGTTGGAGCAGGTCGTCGATCAGCACTCCCAGTTCGGTGCCGGCGTGGTCGAGCCGGTCGAGGTAGTGCATTCCCTGCCGGTCCAGGGCCGGTCCGTATTCCTCCATCAATGCCCGGCTGTAGCCGCTGATGTGGCGAAGCGGCGCCAGCAGGTCGTGGGAAACCGAATAGCAGAACGATTCCAGTTCCCGGTTGGAACTTTCCAGCTGTGCGGTCCGCTCGGCGACCCGCCGTTCCAGGTCCGCGTTGAGCCGGCGGATCTCGCCTTCCGCCTGGCGTCGCTCGGCCACCTCGTTCTGGAGGAGCCGGTTGGCGTCGGTCAGTTCCCGCGTCCGCTCCCGGACCGTCTGCTCCAGGGAGGTGTTCAGCTCCTGGACGCAGTCTCGGCTGACGGTCGTCTGCTCCAGATTTTCGGCCATCCGGTTGAACGAGGCCGCCAGCATGCCGATTTCGTCCCCGGTAACGATCCGCAGCCGCCGGGCGAGATTCCCCCGTCCCAACTCTTCGGCTCCCTGCCGCAATTCGTCGATCTGGTGCGTCATCGCGCCGGTGAAGACCAGGGTGAGCAACGTGCCGGCCGCCAGGATGGCAATCACGATCCAGCAGCTGTTCCTGGTAACCTTCGTCACCTCGCCGGCAATCGCTTCCCCCGACATGCCAAGATGGACGGTACCGAGTTCGCCGGCGAGGATCGGTGCCGCGATGTCGTAGATCAGCCCCTGCTCGGTATGCAGTTCCTGGATGCGGAATTCCTGGCCCGGCTTGGGCTGGTTGATCCCCTGGAGCGCGGGCGGGAACGTCTTGCCGAAGGTATGAGCCAGCAGACGATGGTCGGGGGTCTGGACGAACAGGTAGGCAATGTCTTCTTCGTGCTGATGGTGGTCAAGGGTCAGGAGCTGCAGGGCGATCCGGTTCTCGGTCAGGATCGGATCGACCGCCACCACGGCAAAGTGGCGGGCGATCGAGATTCCCCGCTTTTGCAATTCGGAGGTCAGGGTTTCCTGGAGCGAGCTGCGGATGTACGCCAGCACGGAGATCCCCAGCAGGATAAAAATCCCGATGGCCCCGCCGAGGAGCCTGCTACGGAACGTGGTCAGCATCTTCATGCCTCAGTCGGCTTCGCCGAACCGTGCCAGCTGCTTTTTCATGGCGCGGATCGAATCGTAGTTGCGGTCGTCGCCCCTGACGAACCGATCAATCCCCATTCCATCGAGAATTGCCTTCCCCTCCCTGTCCTGGTGCATCTGCAGGAAGATCTGGCGTAACCGCTCCTTGGTGGCCGCCGGCAGGCCCGGCCGGACCACCAGCGGCGGAATCCCGTAGGCCGGCGACCGGTAGATGATTCGGGTGGCGCCGGTAAAGGCGGGATTCCAGCGGGCGAGGTACTCCCAGATCAGGCTGTCGACGGCGGCCCCGTCGACCAGGCCGCTGGCGACGGCCCGGATCGATTTGTCGTGGCCGTATGTATAGGTATAGCTGCGGAAGAATGATTCGGCGGATTCGTGCCGTCGGTGCAGCAGGTAGATCGGGACGATTGCGCCGCTGTTGGAGTCGGGATCGGTGAAGGCGAAGGTCTTGCCGCGCAGGTCGTCCAGTTGCCGGGCCGGGCTCGTCGCCGGGACGATGATGTAGGAGCGGTAGGTGGTCGTGCCGTGGACCACCGGCATAGCCAGGATTTCCAGCTTGAAACGGTTGTGCCCGTCCACGTACGGACCGGCGCAGACAAAGGCGGCGTCGACTCCACCTTCGGCAAGGAGCCGGTTGATCGACTCATAGTTGCCGCGGTCGACCAGCAGCACCGGCCGGCCAAGTTTGCCGGCCACATATTCCTTCATCTGCAGGTAGTAGCGGTACCCTTCCTTCGGGGTGATCATCGCCCCCATGCCGAGCCGGAGCGGGTTGGCCGCCGGCGGTGGCTGGGGGAGGGGCTTGACGTCGCTGGCGCGGAGTGAAACCTCCGTTACCGATTGCCGGTCGCATCCGGCCGCAACCGCGAGCAGCAATGCGATCACAAACCCTGGGACAGCTGCTGAGCGTTTCATGGTAACCCCGCCGGCCGTCAAGCCAATTGTAAAGGGAAATCACCTGGTTACCGGTGTTTGAGCAAGAATTGTTCCACCTCCGGCATGCCGCGCGGAGCCGCTGGGCCGGTTGCCGGCGAGGGGGGCGGAAAAACGGATACTCCTGCGAATTGTGCGCAGATCTCCCGCCTGGCGGGCAGCGTGCCACCGCCGGCCGGCGGTTTGGTCGAGTCCGGCGCGGCGGCGATCCCCGGGCGATGGGTCCGTTTTTTCACCGGCATGCTGCTTTATCACGGTGCCGTTGTGTGGTATGAAAAGAGAGAAGGGGAGGGCGGGCTGGCATCGCCGCCCGTCCCGGGGGGATACCATGACGCTGCGGACCATCACCGTCAACGATCTGATGCAGACCGGTTACACCTATACCCTGGCGGAGCCGATGGGCGAGAATTTTCATCCCGACTTCACCCCCGAGCTGACGCCGCGGGAGATGCTCGAACTGGGGGTCTTCGGCGGCAAGTACCTGACCGACTGCACCGGCGAATTTCCCGCCGACTGGTTCGTCAACGCCAGGCTCTGCCACGAGCGGCACGTGCCGGAACTGAATTTCTTCGGGGTGAACGCCTCGAAGCCGCTGGCCTACTGGCGGGCCAAGGGGTGGATCTATCACGAGGACCCGCGGGGGTGGTTCCAGTGGTACTGCCGCTATTACCTGGGGCGGCGCTGCGCCGACGACGAACGGCAGATTCGGCGCTGGCGGGCGATGCGTCGCCACATCGCCCAACTGGCGAAGAATTGCCCGCCGGGCGACCTGAGCTGCCGGCGCCGGCAGCGACAGGCGCTGCTCCACTGGGCCTACGACAGCCGGCAGATCTGAGCGGTGCCGGCAACGAACAAGGCCGCCTCCGGGCGAACCGGGGCGGCCTAGGGATGTAGGATGTAATGTTGTTACTTGCCGAGGGTCTTCTGCCCCGGTTTCCAGCCGAGCGGGCAGAGTTCGCCGGTCTGCAGCGCTTCCAGGACCCGCAGCGTTTCGTCGACGCTCCGCCCCACCGACAGGCTCTGCACTACCTCGTATTGCAGGACGCCGTTCGGGTCGATGATGAACAGGCCGCGCAGGGCGACCCCCTCCTTGTCGTCGAGGATGCCGTAGGCGCGGGTGACTTCCTTCTTCGCATCGGCCAGCAGCGGGAAGGCGAGATCGCCGAGGTCGCCCCGCTTGATCCAGGCCAGGTGGGAGTACTTGCTGTCGACCGAGGCGCCGAGGACCACCGCATTCAGCTCGGTGAAGCGGCTGAGGGCCTTGTTGAAGCCGGTGATTTCGGTCGGGCAGACGAAGGTGAAGTCTGCCGGGTAGAAGAACAGCACCACCCATTTCCCCCGGTAGTCGGCCAAACTGATTGGTTTGAATTCCTTGTTGACCACGGCGTCGAGGGTGAACGGCGGGGCCGGCTCGCCGACCTTGGCCTGTTGCTGCTCCATCGCCCCCAGGTGATGTTTCATCATCATTTCCCGATAATCGGCCATCCCGGCCGGCTCACCGGCAATGGCGGCTCCCGCCAGAAGCCCGCTTACCATGACAGTCATCAGCAACGCTGTTGCCCGTTTCATGAATACCTCCTCAAAAAAAGGTCCGGATTGCGAAAACGTCACAATCATATCCCATTTGCCGGTCATTGCAAGCACCGGGACCGCCAAACGGAAAAAAGGTTCTCCATTGTCCCGCTTTATGATACAAATCATGAACTTTGTTACGAAGAAAGGAGTTGTCATGAGCGAAGAACAAAATCCCCTGGTCGTCATCGAAACCTCGATGGGCGACATCACCATCGAGCTGTTCCGGGACAAGGCGCCCATTTCGGTCCGTAACTTCCTCTCCTACGTCAAGGACGGGTACTACACCGGGCTGATCTTCCACCGGGTAATCAAGGGGTTCATGATCCAGGGGGGCGGGCTGGACGAAGCAATGCAGCCGAAAAAGACCAAGTTCGCCATCAAGAACGAGGCGACCAATGGGCTCTCCAACAAGCGCGGCACCCTGGCGATGGCCCGGACGGCGGTGGTTGACAGTGCCACTTCCCAGTTTTTCGTCAACCTGGTGGACAACACCTTCCTCGATCATCGCGGCAAGACTCCCGATCTGTTCGGCTACGCCGTCTTCGGCCAGGTGAGCGAAGGGATGGAGGTGGTCGATGCCATCGCCGCGGTAAAGACCGGTTCGCGGGCCGGCCATACCGATGTGCCGGCGGAGAACATCATGATCAACGGCGTGCGCGTCGTGGAATAACGATCGCTTCGGTTGCGCTGCGAACAAAGGCCGTCCGGATGTCCGGGCGGCCTTTGTTTTCAGGCGAGCGGAAATGTCCTGCCGGGATGGCAGGGGCGGCAATGCCGCCGGGTCGGTCAGCCAGTCAGTTGGGCGCGCCGACGGTTTTGAGATGCGTTGCCGGCTGAGTGTCGTTCGAGCCGGCGATAACCACCCGGTTCCGGCCTTCTGCCTTTGCCCGGTAGAGGGCCACGTCGGCCGCCTTGAGAAGGACGGTGTCGCTGGTGCCGTCGTCGGGATAGGAGGCGACGCCGACACTGGCGGTGAGCCGCCCCTGGGGGAGGTTTTCTTCGTAGGGGAATTCTTCGTGCTCGATCTCCCGGCGAATCCGTTCGGCGACGAAGATCGATTCTTTCTTCGAGGTGCCGGGGAGGATGATGCAGAACTCCTCGCCGCCGTAACGGGTCACGACATCCATCTGCCGCGCCGAATCGCTGAGGATCTTTGCCAGTCGCTTCAGCGCCCGGTCGCCGGCCAGGTGGCCGCAGAGATCGTTGTAGATCTTGAAATTGTCCAGGTCGATCAGGATTACCGTCAGGCTGAGATTCTGCCGGATGCTCCGGGCCAGCTCCTCCTCCATCCGCTTCTTCAGGAAGCGCCGGTTGTAGAGGCCGGTCAGCGGGTCGGTGATCGACAGCTGTTCGAGCAGGTCGGCCCGCTCGATGGAGAGCGCCCGCTCGATCATGATCGAGGCGTGGTCGGTGAAGGTGATCAGCAGCTTCAGATCGGCCTCGGTGAAGATCCCCTGGTTCTTCTTGTCGGAAAGGTTGAGCACGCCGATGATGTTGTCCCGCAGTTTGAGCGGAATGCTGACGAATGATTTGGTCTTGAAGCGGGGACGGTTGGGGATGCCGACCCGCTTGTCCTTTTCGATGTCGTTGACCAGGAGCGGGTTGCCGTTGGCCGCCACCTTGCCGGCAATCCCCGCACCGACCTGGACCACCATGCTCTGGGCGAGCCGCAGGTTCATGCCGAGCGCCGACTGGATTTTCAGCGTGCCGCCGTTGTCGTCGATGAACATCAGCGAACCGCTGGACGCTTCGACGAGATCGGCGGCCATGGCGAGAATCCGGTCGTTCAACGCCTCCTTGCCGTCGGTATGGGAGAGGGCGCTGAAAATGGTCATCAGCTTGGTTGCTTGGGCGAGTTCCCGGGCATGGCGCTCCGTTTCCTGGAGCTGGAGCAGTTTTGCCGAGGCGCGATCGGCCACCAGCTGCACCAGCAGCTCGTCGCGGGGCGTAAGGTTACTGTCGAACAGCACGAGCATGCCGAGCAGCCTGCCGGCGGCGCTGAACCGGATGCAGGTGGCCTTGGCGGCGCCGATTTCCGGGAACAGGGCCTGGAGTTCATCGGCCAGCGTAACGACACTGGCGGTGCTGTTGCGGGGGAAGAGCGTCATTACCTTGGCGGCGGGAACGGTCCCCAGCGCGGCGGGAAGCCCCCAGACCCCTTCCATCCGGTAACTGGCGCCGGTCTGGTCGGCAATCAGGACCGCGATGCGCGAAATGTCGAAGAGGATGCCGAGGGTTTCGCTGGTGATGGACATCACGTCGCAGATGGTGCCGGCATCGTCGATGCCGGCAGTGACGCCGGTGATGGCGGAAATGCGCTGCATGGTCTTTTCGAAGACAATGCTGTGGAGATTCTTTTCCAAAAGTGCCGGCAGCAGCTCGAGGGCCTTGTTCGCCGCCTCCGTCACTTCATCGTGGGAGACGACCGGCAGCCCCTCGATCCGTTCGAGCAGGGAGAGGGCGTCGATGCTTTCGCCGCCGGCCAGGGACTCGACGTGGGCGAGGTCGATCTCCCGCTCGCGGACCCCGCTGCCGATCAGGCAGGAAAAGGGGAGTTCGCCGATCCGGAGCGGCACGGCAAAGTTGAGCAACCCGGCATGGCAGCGGAAAACCACCGGCCGGTTTTCGCTGAGCGCCTGCTGGATGGCCCCTTCGGTGGTTTCACGGCAGAATTTGGCGCAGAGGGGGTTCAATTCGGCCGAGCCGCAGATGGTCGGTCCCGAGCGGTAGTTTCCCAGGCCGAGTTCCTGGTCGCAGCAGAAGGTGAGCTGGTACGAGGAGAGGAACGGAAAGCTTTTCAGCGCCTCAAGCAGTTCAACCGGCTGGATTGTCGTCAGATCGCCATTGAACACGGCTGTTTCCTCGGTGGCTGTTCGGTACGTCATGCCACAACAATCAATATCAGGAAACGGTCCTGGTGTTGCCGGCCATCCGTGGCTTCCGCTAAGAGGCAAGTCTCCCCGCTTCTACAGGTTTCGTCGTGAAATAACACCGTATCGCTTCGTTGCACGTATCCGTCGGTTCAGGCTGCGCCGCCGACGGTAATCTCGGAGATCAGCAGGGTCGGCTGGGCATCGGATACCGGTACACCCTGCCCATCTTTGCCGCAGGTACCGATGCCGAAGCCGAGGTCGCTGCCGACCTGGACAATCTTCTGCAGTACTTCCGGCCCGTTGCCGGTCAGGGTCGCGCCGCGGACCGGCTCGCCGACGGTGCCGTTTTCGATCAGGTACCCTTCGGAAACCTCGAAAACGAAATCGCCGTTCACCGTATTGACCTGACCGCCCCCCATCTTCCGCACGAACAATCCCCGTTCGACGCCGCTGACGATCTCGTTCGGCGGCGTCGTGCCCGGGGCGATCATGGTATTCGTCATCCGGACGATCGGCTTGGCATGGTACGATTCACGCCGGCCGTTGCCGGTGGAGGCGCAGCCGTCCTTCATCGCCGACAGCCGGTCGTAGAGATATCCCTTGAGAATGCCGTTTTCCACCAGGACGGTCCGCTGGGCCGGCGTTCCCTCGTCGTCGAAGGAGAACGAACCGCGGGCATTGGGGATGGTGGCATCATCGATGACCGTCACCAGCGGCGAAGCCACCTGGGTGCCGACCTTCCCCGTATAGACCGACATGCCGCTCTGGGCAAGGTCGGCCTCCAGACCGTGACCGATCGCCTCGTGGACCATCGTCCCGCCCGCTTCGGAGGAGAGGACCACCGGCATCAGCCCACCCGGCGCTTTGCGCGCCGCCAGCATCATCGTCGCCCGGCGGGCCGCCGCCAGGGCGATCTCTTCCGGGCTGCGCTCGCGGAAAATCTCGAACCCCTGGAACCGGCCGAGCGGTTCGTAACCAGTCTGGATCTGTCCGTCGTCGGCGGCGACCACTTGGGTGACCAGCAAGGTGCCGGTCCGGGCATTTTCAATGAACTCACCCAGCGAATTGGCGATCTGGGTGTTTGTTCGGCTGTCTCGGTAGACAACCATAACTTGCTTGATTTTATTGCTGAATTTTCGCGCTGCCTGATCGGCTCGGTTCACTAACGCTACTTTTTCGCCAAGGGGTACGCCATCTGGCGGTGTTTCAATGGGGAAGCCGGCGCCGGTTACCAGCGGGCCCATGGCAATGGCGCGGTCGAATGCCTTGCCGCGAACCGCCCGGCTTACCGTGTCGGCCAGTGCCAGAAGCGCCTTTTCACTGATTTCATTGGTGTAGGCGTAGGCCGTTCGCAGGTCGGAGATGACCCTGATGCCGACCCCGCGATCAGTCCCGGCAAGAACCCGCTCGATTTTGCCGTCTTCACAGACGACCGAGGTACTTGACCCCTCCTCGAAGTAAATATCCGCAAATTCCCCGCCGCCGGCGAGGGCGCGGCGGAGAATGGCGGTAACGTTCATTTCATGAAGCATGGTTTAAAAGCTCCGTCTTAGACAATTCTATTAAAGCAATTTCAGTGCCGAGAGCAGCAAGCAATTCGTCGACCGTCGCGGCGAACGCGGCCGGATAGGTAAGGCTTACCGTGCCGTGCTGCCGATCGGCGGTACTGAGAGTGGCCAGCCCCTCGTACGCCTCGATGATAAATTTGAGATAGACCATATCCTGCCGGGCGACGCGGAAATAACGGATCATCTCGTCGCTCCGGTCGGGTGCTGCCAGCGGTTGTCGGTCGAGCGATGGTGACATTGTCTGCCTTCGGTATGCTGCCTGGGGATCGGTTGTCGCCCGGCTGGGCGGCGGTCGGGGCAGATTTGGTTACTGTGCCTGACTGCTGATGAGTACTCTCTTATAGTAGATGGAATTGACCTGCTTGTCCATGAATTTTGTCGGGAAAGCCACTGTTTACATCAACCGGCGGCCGCCTGTCGCCCCCTCGCTCGCGGTCGGTCGGGAGTTGTCGAAAAGAAGGATTTTCCGCCAGTCCCCTCGTGCCGCCGGCGCGGGGAAAGGCGTGTCCCGGCGGCGCAGCATGAAGCCTGCATGGCGGGCCGCCCGCCGGCAAGGCGTTAATTTCGTTGCGTCGTGCCGCCGGCCTGCGTAGAATGGAGCCGGCACTTCCCGGCTAATATTATCCGCTCTTCATGACAGCGAGGTCACGGTATGCTGAACAAACATCTCCCGGTAATCGTCATCGGTCTCGGACTCTGCTGCGTCGTGGTCACCCCGGCCGTGGCCAGAACGGGCAAAACCGCCCGGCCGACGGCAGCGGTGGCGGCAGCGGCGCTCCCGACGGTCGGGACGGTCTTCCGCGACCGGCTGCGGGACGGTTCCGCCGGCCCGGAAATGGTGGTGATCCCGGCCGGCCGCTTCCGGATGGGGGCGATCTTCGGCGGCGGCGACCCCGATGAAAAGCCGGTCCACTGGGTGACCATCGCCCGGCCGCTCGCCGTCGGCCGCTTCGAGGTCACCTTCGACGAATACGACCGCTTCTGCCAGGCGACCGGCCGCGAGCTGCCGAAGGACGGCCGGCGCTACTTCCCCTTCTCTAACTGGGGGCGCGGCCGCCGGCCGGCGATGAACGTCAGCTGGAACGATGCCATGGCTTACTGCCAGTGGTTGTCGCAGCAGACCGGCCGCAAGTATCGGCTGCCGAGCGAGGCGGAGTGGGAATACGCGGCGCGGGGCGGCAAGGATACCCCTTTCTGGTGGGGGGGGACGGCCGGCGAGAACCGGGCCGACTGCAAGGGGTGCGGCAGCCGCTGGGACAACCGGCAGACGGCGCCGGTCGGCTCGTTCCCGGCCAGCCCTTACGGTCTCTACGATACCGCCGGCAACGTCTGGGAGTGGTGCCTCGATACCTGGCACGAGGGGTACGATGGGGCGCCGACCGACGGCCGGGCCTGGCTCGGCGGCGATGACGAGCGCCGGGTGCAGCGGGGGGGCTCCTTCGGCAGCAAGCCCCGCTACATCCGCTCGTCGGCCCGGGGGCGCGGGGCGCCGGACGGCCGCTACGTCTATCTCGGCTTCCGGCTGCTGCGGGAGCTGGAGTGACCCAGTCTCCCCACGACATCCTCCGGACCGTCTTCGGGTACCACGCCTTTCGCCCTCTGCAGGAGCGGATCGTCGCCCGGCTGGCCGGCGGCGGCGACGCCTTCGTCCTGATGCCGACCGGCGGCGGCAAGTCGCTCTGCTACCAGATCCCGGCGCTGCTTCGCCCCGGGGTCGGCATCGTCGTTTCGCCGCTGATCTCGCTGATGAAGGACCAGGTGGACGCCCTGCGGGAGAACGGCGTTGCCGCGGCCGCCTACCATTCGGGGCTCGGCGAGCGGGAGGCCCGCCAGACGCTGGCCCGGCTCCATGCCGGCGAACTCGATCTCTTTTACGTCGCCCCCGAGCGGCTGATGAGCGACGGCTTCCTCGACCGGCTCCGCGAGCTTCCCATCGCCCTGCTCGCCATCGACGAGGCCCACTGCGTCTCCCAGTGGGGGCACGATTTCCGCCCCGAATACGTTGAACTGGGACGGCTGCGCCGGCTCTTCCCCGGAGTGCCGCTGATCGCTCTCACCGCCACCGCCGATCCCCAGACCCGCCTCGACATCGTCGACCGCCTCGGCCTGCGGGAGGCGGAGCTCTTCGTCTCCAGCTTCGACCGCCCGAACATCCGCTACACGGTGGTCGACAAACAGAAGCCGTTCCAGCAGCTGCAGACCTTTCTCAACGTCCGGCCCGACGAGGCCGGGATCGTCTATGCCCTGTCGCGCAAACGGGTTGAGGAAGTGGCGGCGAAACTGCAGCAGGCCGGGATCGCCGCCGCGCCGTACCATGCCGGGTTGCCCGACGCCGAGCGGAGCCGGGTCCAGGAGGCGTTTCTCCGCGACGACCTGCGGGTGGTGGTGGCGACGGTCGCCTTCGGGATGGGGATCGACAAGCCGAACGTCCGCTTCGTCGTCCACTACGACCTGCCGAAGAATATCGAGAGTTACTACCAGGAGACCGGCCGGGCCGGCCGCGACAGCCTACCGGCGGTGGCGCTGCTCCTCTTCGGCTACGGCGACATCGCCGTCAGCCGCGGCCTGATCGAGAACGGCAGCAACCCCGACCAGGTGCGGATCGAACTGCACAAGCTCAACGCCATGGTCGGTTTCGCCGAGGCGGTCACCTGCCGGCGCCGGGTGCTGCTCGGCTATTTCGGCGAGACGCTGGCCGAGCCGTGCGGCAACTGCGATATCTGCCTGACCCCGCCGGAGCAGTTCGATGCCACCGAGGCGGCGCGCAAGGCGCTCTCCTGCGTCTACCGGGTCGGCCAGCGGTTCGGGATGGGGCACGTCATCGACGTCCTGCGCGGCTCCCACGGCGACCGGCTCCGCCAGCTCGGCCACGACCGCCTCTCCACGTACGGGATCGGCGCCGACCGCTCCGCCGAGGAGTGGGGGAGCATCCTCCGCCAGCTGATCCACCGCGGTTATCTCGAACAGGACATGGCCAACTACTCGGTGCTGAAGCTGACCGCGGCGGCCCGGCCGCTGTTGCGCGGCGAGGAGACCCTCACCCTGGCCCGGCCGCGGGTGAAGGTCGCGGCGCCGAAGAAGGAGCCGAAGCGGCGGGCGGGGGGGCCGCCGACCGATTACGACGAAGGGCTCTTCCTGGCGCTGCGCGTCCTGCGCAAGCGGCTGGCCGACGAGCAGGGGGTGCCGCCGTTCGTCATCTTCAGCGATGCCACCCTGGTGGAGATGGCGGCGTTCCGTCCCGCCAGCAGCGACGAACTCCTCCGGATCAACGGCGTCGGCCACCAGAAGCTCGGCCGCTACGGCGCCGCGTTCCTGGCGGCGATCAGCGCCTCCCGGGGCGACTGAGCCCATTGCATTCCATCCCGTCCCTGTGCTATTGAACGGGGACTATCCATTTTCATTCCCAGGCAGGAAACCCCATGAACTTCCAGACGCTTCTCGGTACGGTCACCCCGCCGGTGGTCGGCGCGGTCATCGGCTACGTGACCAACGACATCGCCATTCGCATGCTTTTCCGTCCCCTCAAGCCGTGGCACATTCTCGGCGTCCGGGTGCCGCTCACCCCCGGGGTGATCCCGGCCGGCCGGCACGAATTCGCCACCTCCATCGGCCGGATGGTCGGCACCCACCTGGTGACCGGCGACGACGTCGCCCAGGCCCTCGGCAAGGATGCCTTCCGCCGCGAACTGCGGGAGACGGTGAATAACAAGCTGGACCGGCTGCTCGACCGGGAGCTCGGCACGGTCAGCTCCCTCGTTCCCCCCGGCCTGGAGCAGTGGCTGGCCGATCTCGGCGAGCTGGTCGCCCGCCAGGTGACCGACGAGATCGTCGCCTATCTGGGGAGCGACGGCCTGCGCAACGAACTGGCCGGCTACCTGGCGGTGCTGGAGAGCCGGGTGCTCCCCCGGGAGGTGGAACGGTTCCTGAACGGCGACCGCTACGAAGAGGTCCGGCAGAGTGCCGGCCGGGCGCTGGCAGCACTCCTCCAGTCGCGGGGCGTCACCCGGGCGGTGGCCGGGCTGGTCGACGAAAAGCTCGAAGAACTGCTGGCCGACGAACGGCCGCTGCGAGAGCTCCTCCCCGCCGAGCTGCCGGAGCTCGTGGCGGGGCAGCTCGACGAGGCGGTGCCGCCGCTCTTGGCGCGGCTGGGCGAGCTGCTGCGCACCCCGGAATTCCGGGCCGGCCTCGACGAGAAGCTGAAGGCGGGGATCGGCGGCGCGCTGCAGAACCTCAAGGGAGCCCTCGGTTTCATGGCCGGGCTGATCAGTGTCGACAAGATCTACGCGATGTTCCCCGGGCTGATCGACAAGGTGGCGGCGGAGATCGAGCTCTGGCTCCACGAGGAGCGGACCTGCCGCCAGGTGGCCGGGGTGCTCCGCACGAGCCTCGACGAATTCCTCGACCGGCCGCTGGCCGCCTCGCTGGCCCGGCTCCCTTACCGGCGGGTCGCCGCTGCCCGGAAGATGCTCCGCAAGGGGGCCCTTGGGCTGCTCCGCACCCCCGGCACCGCCGAACTGCTCCTGGAGCTGGCCGAGCGGGAGCTGCAGCGCCGGCTTTTGGCCGGCGGGGAAGGGGAGCCGCTCCTCGACCGGCTGGTGCCGGCGGTGGAGGCGGAACGGTTGCGCGGCGCCCTGGCCGACTGGCTGGTGGCCCTCCTCCGGGCGCCGGAAACCCGCGGCGTCGTGGCCCGGCTGGTGGAGGCCAAGCTGGGCGACTGGCTCTACCGGGCGCCGCTCGGCCGGCTGTCGGCCCGGCTCCCCGCCGGCGCCCGCCGCGATCTCGACGAGGCGGTCTATCGCCAGGTGGCCGAGCTGCTCGAAAAAGAGGTGCCGCCGCTGATCGAGGCGATCGATGTCAGCCGGATGGTCGAAGAGAAGATCAACACCCTCGACATCCTCAAAGTGGAGGAGCTCTTGCTCAGCATCATGGAGAAACATTTCCTCTATATCAACCTGTTCGGGGCGCTGCTCGGCTTCGTCATGGGGTGCGGCAACGTCCTGCTGCTGGCCCTCGGCCGTTAGCCGTCTCCATGCTTGCCTTGCCGGGCAAATTGTTTTAGGCTGCGACCATTACCATTACGTTACGAGGTATCCCCATGTCCGTCGTTCCCGATGAAGTGAAAAACGCCCTGGCCGAGGCCGACCTACTGTTCGGCGAAGCCGAGGTGGAAGCGGCCATCGAGCGGATGGCCGTAGCCATCAACGCCCGGCTGGCCGGCGCCAATCCGCTGGTCTACTGCGTGATGAACGGCGGGCTGATCGTCACCGGCAAACTGCTGCCGCAGCTCGCCTTTCCCCTGGAGGCCGAATACCTCCATGCCACCCGCTACGGTCACCGGCTCTACGGGACGGTCCTCGACTGGAAGGTCAAGCCGGCCCGGGACATGCGCGACCGGACGGTGCTGATCGTCGACGATATCCTCGACGAAGGGGCGACCCTGGCAGCGATCATCGACTACTGCCGCGAGCACGGGGCGCGGGAGGTGCTGACGGCGGTGCTGGTGAACAAGCTGCACGACCGCAAGGCCCGTCCCGAGCTGGTCTGCGATTTCGTCGGCCTGGAGGTGGAGGACCGCTACCTGTTCGGCTACGGGATGGATTACCAGGGGTACTGGCGAAACGCCCGGGGAATCTACGCCCTGAAGGGACACTGAGCCCCGGCCCTTCATCCACTGCCGACCGCCTCGGCGTATTTCTCCGCAGACAGGACCCAACCATGAATGCCCTTGCCGCATTTTTCCGCTTCGACCGCTACGAAACCACGTTCCGGCGGGAGACCGTCGCCGGGATCACCACCTTCCTGACCATGGCCTACATCATCATCGTCAACCCGGCGATCCTGGAAGCGGCCGGCATCCCCCGCGGCCCGTCCACCACCTCCACGATCATCGCCGCGGTCTTCGGTACGGTGGTGATGGCCTTTTACGCCAACCGCCCCTTCGCCATCGCCCCCTACATGAGCGAGAACGCCTTCATCGCCTTCACGGTGGTCAAGGTGCTCGGCTACAGCTGGCAGACCGCCCTCGGGGCGGTGTTCGTCGCCGGGGTGCTCTTCACCGTCCTGACCGTCTTCAAGGTGCGGAGCTGGCTGGCCGACTCGATCCCGATGTCGCTCAAGTGCGCCTTCGCCGTCGGCATCGGCCTCTTCCTCACCTTCATCGGCCTCAACGAGACCGGCATCGTCACCCTCGGCGTCGCCGGCGCCCCGGTGAAGATGGGGAACATCACCCAGCCGTCGGTGCTGCTGGCGTTCTTCGGCTACCTCCTGACCGTGGTGCTGATGATCCGCAAGGTCCCCGGGCCGATCGTCATCGGCATCATCGCCACCACCGTCCTCTCCATCGCCTGCGGCGTCACGCCGATGCCCCACTCCTTCGTCAGCATGCCTCCCGACCCGACGCCGATCGTCGGCCAGCTCGCCATCGGCAACGCCCTCGACATCCGCTTCTTTCCGGTGGTGCTGACCATCTTCATCATGGCCTTCCTCGACACCGTCGGCACCCTGATCGGCCTGTCGATGCGGGCCGACCTGCTCAACGACGAGGGAAATCTGCCGGAGATCGAGAAACCGATGCTCGCCGACGCCCTCGCCACCACCGTGGCGCCGCTCATCGGCACCACCACCACCGGCGCCTACATCGAATCGGCCGCCGGCATCGAAGAGGGGGGGCGGACCGGCTTCACCGCCCTGGTGGTGGCGCTGCTCTTCCTCCTGGCGCTCTTTTTCGCCCCACTCTTCACCATCGTCCCCCCCCACGCCTACGGGATCGCCCTGATCGTCATCGGCTCGTTCATGATCGAGCCAATCAAGCGGATCGACTTCGAGGATTTCACCGAGGTGGTGCCGGCCTTCCTGACCATCGTGCTGATGATCTTCACCTACAATATCGGCGTCGGCATGTCCACCGGGCTTCTGACCTATCCGCTGCTGAAGACCATCGCCGGCCGCGGCCGCCAGGTCTTGCCGGGGATGTGGGTGCTGGCGCTCCTGGCGCTGTCGCTGTTCATTTTCTTTCCGAAGATGTAGACGGCCATTTCGTACTTGCCAATATTTTTACAATTCTGTAGCATTACAGATATCCGTTGGTAACGTCGCCGAGCGATGATGACCGACGGATATTTTGTTTCCATCGGGAAACATTTTTACCTTATACTGGAAAGGAAGAACGCGATGATCTGCCCCGCCTGCCACGCCGAAGTCATTCATCGGCTGGGAAAAACCGTGAAAGGTCGGCAAAGTTTTGTCTGTTTCACCTGTGGCAAAGAGTTTGTCCCCCAATCCGTCAGCGCCGCCGCCCAGCGGCAGTAAGCTCCGGCGGCGGGCGGCCCGCTTCCGGGTCGCCCGCCCGCTGCTCCTCCTCCTGCTGACCCTCTCCCTCTGGCCGAAGGCCGGCCAGTCCCTGGCGCCCGTCGATTCGCGGGCATCGCGCTACGAGATCGTCTCCCACGGTTTCCGGGTCGGTACCCTGCAGACGAATTTTTCCCTGGTCCCCTTCGACGGCCACCAGGCGCTGAAATACTCCTCAGTCACCCATATCCACGCCAGCCTGCTCTTCTATTCTCTCGACGCCGAGACAAAGGAAGAGGCGGTGGTCGACAACGACGCCACGGTCTCCTACCGGCGGAGCAGCCAACGTAACGGCAGCTGCACCGACGTCACCGGCCGGGCGGAGAAAGACGGTTTCCATCTCGACGTCACCGCCGACGGCGTCAAGCGGAGCCTGGTCTTCGACCGGAAGCTCTACGACCACACCACCATGGAGTGTCCCGAACTGCTCCTGAAGCACGAGGGGGACGAGATGACAGAACGGATACTCGATTTCGAGACGCTCTCCATCGTCACCCGCCACTACCGCTGGGTCAGGACCGAAGATGTCGCCGTCGGCGAGGGCAAGGTCCGCTGCCGGGTGATCGACTTCGAGGACCAGAACAAGAAGGGGCGCCGCTGGATTCGCCAGGACGGCCTCGGGGTGATCATCGCCCGCCAGGACGGCACCGGCAAGGACGGTTCCTACTCGCTCCGGATGACCAAGCTCAATAGCAAGGGGTAAGCGCGCCCCGCCGCACTTCTCGCATCTTCCCACCAGAGGCCTTCAGGGCCTCTTTTTTTTGCCTGCGTTTTTCTCCGTAGTGCCTACTTCTGAAGCAGGGGCAGGGCGGCTGCCGCTGCCCGGACTAAATTATTTTTCGTGAGGTTACTATATGTAGGAACTTTGCGGAATTCCGGGGAGTTGCGGGGTGGATTGGGCTTTGTGAGTGTGGGCTTATGTGGTAGGGTGGGGGTGTCGGCGGAGGCTGTAGCCCACGGAGGGGCCATGCTCAAGGATATGAAATCATATTGCCACCTGAAGCCTGGGCAGAAAGGGACGCAGCGCCTGGTGGAGCAGTACGGCGATGCGCTTCTCTGTGTCCGTTACCGCTGTGACGCGAAACGCGGGGTGCGGTTGAAAACTGTCGAGTTGATTGTCGAGGAACGGCCAGCCCGACGGTCGTGCCGCTTCGGTGATGGTCTGCCCCACGCCGGCAAGCGATCCGGTCAAGCTGTTGCCACGGATGGCGGGCTTGAAAGGAATGGGAAAAGTTGAGGGAAGTAGGTCAGCCGGCGGAGGGGTGTTACTCGTAGCGTTGCGGATAAGTGCCAAGGACATGGACACCCGCGCCGAGGCGAAGGCGGCCGGTGGCCGTTGGAATCCTGAAAAGAAACTCTGGTAAGTCAGTTACGGCAATGTCGTTGGGACAGCGCTGAAAAAGTATATAGATATAGATGGTTTTGATAAGTAGCAAAAAACCAGTTTCCATATAAATGTATATAGCAACGCACCATATAGATGTAGATGGATCGATATACATCCATAAAGTTCTATATACATGTAGATAGCACACCCTAACTGGTGATTTACGAGTTGGATCGAGAAAGAAATGAACGACGATTACAGCGATAAATTATACAAAGAATACTCGTCGCAGCGAGAGAAGCTTGACGGAGCTTCACTGGAGGCAGCAGGCCGATATGATCGAGCTATCTTAGCGATCAGTACCGGAGCATTGGCGCTATCGGTTACTTTCATTGAGAAAATTGTTTCAACACCACAGACTTGGACTTTGTTTCTTCTTGTGCCAGGCTGGATCTTGCTACTGTGTACAATCATCCTGCAGTTGCTCGCTCTCGCTTCCAGCCAAAATGCTACAAGTGAACAAATCAGAATACTTGACCAACAGTACCAGAAGTATTTTTCTGCTGAAGATGCAGCCCAAGCTGTCAAGGATGGTTGGATAGAACCAGAGAACCCATACGTCAAAAGAACCAACAGGCTAAACATCGTCTCCCAAATTACCCTGATTATCGGGATTTTACTTGTACTCGCTTTTTCATCCGTAAACGTTTGCGTCAATACCTGTACAAGAAAGGAGGCAGAAATGGCTGACAAACCCTCATCTCCAAAACCAGCATCTACCACCAAGATAGGAAATATCAGAGGAAGTTATACGCCGCCGACGAATAAGCTCCCGCCACCTCCGCCACCGAAAAGCAGCAAATGATCCAACCATCAGCACGACCGGCCCTTGAGAAACCGGGCCGGTCGGCTTATAGCGAACAGGAGGCTTCCCGTGTTCAGGTTTTGGAAACGCATCGCTATAGCTTTGGTCGTGGGGTTATTTCTGGGGATATTTTTTGCGGCCATGTCTAAGATGGATTCGATAAAGCAACAGGAATCAGAGGAAAAGAAGCAAAGGGAGCAGGAGCAACAGGAATATGCGAAGAAAGTAGAGAAAGCGAAAAAGGCGGAAGAAAAAGCCCGCAAGGCAAGGGAAAGGCTAAATATCAGCCCAGAGGAAAAGTCGCAGGCCGTAACAGCACTGCAAAGATTCAGAGATGAAGATATCATTCAGAAAATTGAATATTTTGGAGATGGGCTTGTGAGAGTCTGGGTATGGCCCAAATTTCACATGATGCCGTATGACTGGAAACAGAACCTATGCGGCTACGTTGCAGAAGCGTATTTCGACGACGTTAACGGGTATATCGCCATTACAGACGGAATGTCCGGCAATGATGTAGGCAGCTTTTCGCTGACACGTGGGCTCAAAATGAAGGAGTAATCAGCGGTCGGTGAAATATGATCCAACCATCGGGTGGTGCGGTGAAGTCCGCACACCCTCAGCACCGTTGAATCGAGAAAAAAATGAAGAAATTATACGCATTACTTACAGCGGCATATCTTTTATCTGCGTGCTCAGAGACGGTATACGAAGCTCAGCAAAAATTCGGAGGTACTGGAACCCTTCGGGGACGTTGTGGAACCCTTCGGGGACGTTGGTCACTTGTGCTAACTTACATAGGATAACTATCTGAAAAACCATGCCACGAACAGCGCGAATTGACATACCTGGAGTGCTTTACCATGTCATTGTCAGAGGCATCGAGCGCCGCGATATCTACACGGATGACGAGGACAGACATGCCTTCGTTGACCGGCTGTCATCGCTGCTCGAAAAAACGGGCACATCCTGTCTTGCATGGGCACTCATTCCGAATCACTTTCACCTGCTGCTTCGCACGTCAGAGGTAAAGCTTTCTACGTTTATGCGTCGGTTGCTGACCGGTTACGCCGTCGTCTTCAACCTCCGACACAATCGAAGCGGGCATCTCTTCCAGAATCGGTACAAGTCGATCGTCTGCCAGGAAGATTCCTACCTTCTGGAGCTCGTTCGGTACATTCATCTCAATCCTTTGCGAGCTCACGTCGTTGCCAGCCTCGACTCGCTTCACACGTATCACTGGTCCGGCCATGCAGTCATCATCGGGAAAGGGGAGATGAAGGGACAAGACGTAGGTTCAGTTCTCGCACTATTCGGGACATCACGAGCAAAAGCGGTTGGTGGCTACCGAACTTTCATTGCCGATGGGATTGGCCAGGGGGCTCGACCCGAGTTGATTGGGCGTGTCATAGGCCGGGATGGCTCGGTGGGTCCAGCCGATTCGCGAGTACTTGGAGATACAGGCTTTGTTGAAGGGATTCGTGTGCAGCATGCAGTAGAGAGCCAAGTCCAAGACCGAATTCCTGTTGCCGTCATTGCTGAGAATGCTGCCGCCGTTCATTCAGTTCCGGTTCGCGCACTATCAGCAGGAGGACGGCGGGAGGCAGTGGTGAGAGCGCGCTCAATGACAAGTTTCCTGGCTTTGGAGGAGGGGCATTCTGTTACCGAGATCGCGCGATATCTTGGAATGTCGCGCAACGGTGTGGTGGCTGCGGCAAGACGACACGTCGAACAGCCAAATTCATCCGTCAACGAAAAATCAGCTACTTAATGCATGTAAGTTGGCAGAATGTACCAACGTCCCCTTGGGGGGTCCCCTGTAAGTTGGCAGAATGTACCAACGTCCCCTTGGGGGGGCCCCAACGTCCCCTTGGGGAGTCCTCAGTTGGCTTGGTAAATGACTTATTCTGTCGCAGTCATGTAGTAATGTCATGGCGACAATAGTAAAGAAGGTTGCCACTATGGCAAAAGACAGCATTCAATCTCAACAATGGCTCAACTTAACACTTTCTTAGCAATATTGGCACTGAAGCTGCCAATTTCAGCTGACACCATAAAATGACAAGCGAAAAAAACGAAAGGATAATCATGATGCTACCTCCTGAAAATAAGTATAGATGTGAAGAGCTTATAGATATTGATATTGAAAATGAAATAAATGCGATTAACAAGGAAATGAGTGGCTTAGTTACTAACTCTTTAGATTGGACAAAAGGAGACTATATAACCGTTTTTTTTGCGGGCATACTTGGTGGATTAGTGGATATATTTTTGGGTAAGCCTGCAGACGGCTATTCAAGTTCAGCTAATGACGGTAGTTTACTAGGAAAATCTGCAGAGCCCAAAATAACCAAGGATGCTTATTTCGGCTTGGGAGAAAAGCTTAAACAATTTGACTTAAAAAATAATCCAATTGATGCACATATACCAGGAGCACCAGTTGGCGATCATCGGCTATATTCGTATGGGCATGATCTCTTTAGATTCAATAAGGGTCTTCAGTTGATTTTGAAAGGCACAGGACCAATTGGAATAAACGGTACAGGAGGTGAAATATCTCTAGAACAATCTCTACAAGGATTTACATCACCAGATGAAATGTGGAAGGCAGCACTAATTCTTTTGTTGCATTTATATAAGGACTTTTGGTCTGCCAGGTCACTACCTATTCCTGGTTCAACAATAATCGCAAACCTGAATAATGATGAAATGCCAGAAATTATAGACGAATTAACCAATAAACATGAAGTAAATTTACGACAGCTAAGTGGACAAGTATTAAGCGTAACAATAGTAGAAATTATCAACAGAATATGGATATATTTTAGTTCTAAGAAAAGCGATGTCTCAAAAGAGTTAATAGATCAGAAACGAAATAAAATGCTGCTACTTTCTCATTCAGTAGCCATGGCATTCAACTTAGGCAAAGTATTTGTAACAAAGAACCCATTTTTTTTGAATATACCGCAAATCCTAAAGATAGTTATACTATCCTTCAAAGTAGTTAACGACGAGATAAAGTTAACTCACAACACTATGGTAAAAGTTGACCTTGGAGTGATTCGCAATAAATATATGACATTACAAACACTCGTTATGCTAGATGATGCGATATGCTATACAGCAGACTTCAATAAGTTTTTTATAAAACAATCAGAGGAATACACAAAGCTAATTACAGATAAGACATTGACAAATAACAGCAATTTCAGCGAAATAGATATAATTTTACAAAAATTCAACGAAATTTAATCGTGGGAGACCAACAATGACTAATGCGCTGATGACAATTACACTTGATAAAGAGGTAGCAAACAACCCCAAAACTATTGCTGATATGATTATGCAATTAACCAAAGACATTGATAATTGCAAAGGTGATTTATCTGAAATTAAAGATCGTGGTGTTTTTAAGAGATTCTTTTCTAATAATACAAAAGATTTAGCTGATGCTATGATTAAGCAGAATGACACTATATCATTATTCCTAAATATTATTCAGTCTATCATTATGCTTCATATGCACAATACAGTAGTACTAGGCAAAATTCAGGAACATCTGCATATGTATACTGCATCAGCAGGTGATACTGAAAATAAATATACAAATATGGCGAAGGAATTTATCACCCAGTCATATAATGCCGCTTTAACATTAAAAAATAAAATTGATAAACATGAAAATGCCGTGTGTGAAATAATGAAACAACTGATCGATAAGGACAAAATCGATGAAGAACAATCTTATAAAATAGCTCAAATAAATACGCAATTTGAGAAACATGAATTGGATGACGAAGAACAAGATAAGAAGATAAGCGAATTAGAAAATGCTATTGAAGCTAAGAGCATTATAGATTCTAAGCAAGATCAAGTATTGTCAGAAATAAGCTCAGAATTATTAAAGCACGATTCAATTGATACTGTGCTATCACATAAAATTGACAGCTTAAACAAAATGATGATGCTCAAAGATGATATAGATAAAATACATGATGCAACATTAAACGAACATCAAGGTTCTATAGCTAATATCAACAACAAAACCGAACTTCTCAAAAACCAGTTAGACAAACTATCATCTGATATTAACAACATAAGTAACTTGGCAGCTAAAGCCTCAATAAATAATCTTGTACATCACATTATCACTTGGTTAGTAATCGCAATTTTGATCGGCTACATTATTTTTAAATAAAAATTGACACAGAGTAGGCACCACGCCTCCTTTCACATAAAAGAGTAAATCAAATGGTCAACCAGCGCCAAGACCGGCCCAAAACCCTGCCGGTCAGGCTTATGGCGTTGGACACCAGAAAGGACAAACAATGAAGCCTGAAGAAATTCATCCCGTTGGGGCACCCTTCGGGGGACGTTCCTTTCCATTTGAGTAACTCCGATGGGAAATTGCCCTCCCCGGAAATTGAAATTTGACCCACTCTTTCTGATAACCCAGGCTGTAAATTTGCGCCGTCAAACGTGTAATGCTTAATGGGCGCTTGCTTTGACGGCAGCATTTAATTACCATGACGGCCATGTTGACGGAAAAGGCACATAATTCATGGCTGGCGTTTGTGCCGGGTCTTTTCCTGTTGTCTCTCCTTTTCTGCGCCCCCTTTACAGCCGCAGGGGCCTCACCGCCGCTCGTTCTCCATGCCACTACCGCTTCAGCCCCGCTGGCCGGTCATATCGACATTCTGGAAGACAAAGCCGGACAATTGACGATCAAGGAGGTAAGCGCTCCCGCTGCGGCCGCGCTGTTCAAACCTGATCCCCGGCCTGTCCCGCACTTCGGCTATACCTCAGCTGTCTACTGGGTCAGGTTCACCATCGACAACGAGGCGGTCGCGGAAAAACGGTGGCTGCTGGAGCTGAATTTCCCGCTCGCGAATTACCTCGATTTTTACGCCCCGGCCACAGGTAGCGGCTTCGAACGCATGCAGGCTGGCGCCATGCGGCCGATGAGCATCCGGAAGTTTCAGCACCGCAATCCCGTCTTTCCCGTTTTTATCGATGGCTCCGGCCAAACCTTCTATTTACGGATTGACGCCAGGGGGCGGACATTACTGCCGTTAACGCTTTGGACTCCCGAGGCCTTTGCCCGCATGGACAGCCGCAGGAATATGGTGCATGGCTGCTATTTCGGGGCCATGATGGTGATGTTCGTCTACAACCTGTTTGTTTTTCTATCCCTGCGCGACAAGAACTATCTGTTCTATATCATCGATATCTTTTGTTTTGCCCTGTTCGTCTTCTTCTCAAATGGTTTTCTGATCGAATTCATCAGCGGCGATACTCCGTTGATCAACACCTACGCTCCTTTGAATGTTGCGTTCGGGCTTTTTGCCGGCCTCTTATTCAGCCGCAACTTTCTGGATACCGCTCGCAATGCCCCCTTCATAGACCGCATTTTCAAGATATTGCTCTGGGTGGCTTTTCTGTCCATACCCGCATTTTTTGTCGTTCCTCCGGATTTCTGGAAACGCGCCATAGCTGTTGTTACGGGCGGCGCATCCATCTTCGGCCTGACTGCCGGGGTGATCTGTTTCCGCAGGAGGTATCATCCGGCCCGCTATTTTGTGGCCGCCCGCAGCTTCCGTATGCTGGGTATAGGCTCTTTTGTCTTTGGCGCAAATAATCTGCTTGCCACGAGCCTGCTGACCAACTTTGGCTTGCAGATCGGCTCGATTCTTGAGGTGCTGCTTACCTCCTTCGCCCTGGCCGACCGTATCAGTATCATGCGGCGGGAACGGGAAGAGGAGATGTTCGAACGAAGCAGGCTTGAGCATGAAATCGTCCATATCAGTGAGGATGAGCGCAGACGCATCAGCCATGACCTGCACGACGGCTTGTGTCAACAGTTGACAGCGGCGCGACTCAGGTTTTCGGTGCTCAAGCGCAAACAGCTGGCAGTGGATGGGGCCCAGCCCGAACTGACCCGGATAGCGACGCTGCTGGATGATGCGGTGAATCACGCCTATAGTCTGTCACGCGGACTCTGGCCGGTTGAGCTTGATCCGGTCGGTGCAATCCCCTCGCTGCAGGAACTGGCGCGCCGGTTGTCGGAGTCGAGTGGCATACCGATCGAGTTCAGCCGGAAACAGCGCTGTGAAAACTGTACCAGCAGGCATATCATCCAGCTGCACAGGATTGCCCAGGAGGCGATTACCAATGCTCTCAAGCATGCCCAGGCCGGCTTGATTCAGGTTGACTTCGATTGTTGCGGCAGGGGTGTGGTGTTGGAAGTGCGGGATAACGGGATCGGGCGAGGCATTGCCGCAGATTCTCCGGGTGGCCTTGGTACCGGGATCATGCATCACCGGGCACGGATCATCGATGGTGACCTGCGGATTCTCGATGTCGCAGGGGGCGGTACCGCCGTTGTCTGCCGGGCAGCGTGCGACGTGATAAAGGAGTAGTGACATGACGAGTGACAAAAGAACCTGCGCCGGGATTATGCTGGTAGACGATCACCCTGCTGTCAGGCAGGGGGTGGCCCTGGTGCTGGAGGAAGAGGGTTACCGGATCTGCGGCGAGGCGGATAGTTGCGCTACGGTTCACGCTTTTCTGGCAAAGCAGACGCCCGACCTGGCATTACTGGACATATCCCTTGGCCAGGAGAGCGGCTTGAACCTGATCCCGGAGATCCGGCACCGGGGTGTGGCGACGCTGGTCTACTCCATGCACGAAGATCCGGCTAGTATCGAGCGCGCCTTCATGGCCGGGGCACTGGGATACGTTGCCAAGCGCGAGTCTACGGAGGTGTTGCTGGATGCCGTTGCCGCTGTTCTGGATGGCAGGCGTTATGTCAGTCCCTGCTCTGCCCAGAGTCTTGCCAGCCGCGTGCTGGCAGGGGCTGAAACGGAACATGCCGCCGTACTGAGCGAACGGGAAAAACAGGTACTGCAAGGCCTCGGCAACGGCGCCGCAACCGGCGATATCGCCGCCCTCTGTGGCATCAGCGTGCGCACGGTGGAGACCTATTACAGCCGGATCATTGAAAAGCTGAAGCTTGACGGCATGAAAGCCTTGCGCCGTTATGCCGCCACGTTCAAACCATAACGCCACCCCGTCACATTATTCGCCAGGCCTTCTGCACTATTCTCACCCTGTCCGTAAAATCCCCTACAAAGCCCCTACACAAAAACCACCAGTTCCACGACAGACAAGCCGGGCTTGAAAGGTGTATCTACTAGATGCACCTTTTTCTCTCAACAGCTTGAAATGAGCGGATGAGACAAGATGACATCAACAGCGGAGGGCTCCGTTTATGCGACGTTTCAGTCAGTTTGTAATGATTTTACTCGCGGTGCTGATCTTTAACAGCGGTACTGCCTGGTCGTCGCTGGCCCGCTTTGTTGATATGGAGGATGGGACGGTACTCGATAGATGGACGTACGTGCGCTGGCTGAAAGACACCAACTGTTTTTATAACAAAGTAAACTGGTATGATGCCATGCTGCTTACCGTCAAACTGGCATCTGGCCAGTGCGGTTTGACGGATGGTTCGGTTGCCGGTGACTGGCGGCTGCCGAGTGGGAACGAACTGAGTTTCATGTCGTCTGAATCTGTGAGCGAAGCCGAGCTCTATGCGACATTTGCTGTAGATTATTATTATTATGCAAGTTACTGGACTAGCTCGCAGGTGAACGATAGCTTTATGGTGGTGAGG
This sequence comes from Geotalea uraniireducens, assembly GCF_027943965.1. Lineage (NCBI taxonomy): Bacteria > Pseudomonadati > Thermodesulfobacteriota > Desulfuromonadia > Geobacterales > Geobacteraceae > Geotalea > Geotalea uraniireducens. The sequence goes on from NZ_AP027151.1 coordinate 1,339,069, forward strand.
TTATACCCTGGGGCAGTGCTCGGCCCTTTCAATGCGAGCACGACCACAGAGTACTTTTGGCCGGCCAGAGAGGGGCATATCGGTTGGCTGAAGGTTGCCCCTGCTCTTACCAGCAAGGACTTTGGCACTGTCCCACCCAACACGAGCTCTGCCAGCCAGACCTTTACCATCAGCAACGACGGTGCGATAACTGTCGCCCTCAACATCCTGCTGGATGGGGGGGATACCGGCATGTTTACCCTGGACAAGGGGGACGGAACCAACGGCACCTGCGGTGCTACGCCGGGACTGGATCCTGGTGCCAGTTGTACTGTCTCCGTCAGCTTCACCCCCACCAAGCTCGGCGGTAAATCCACCAACCTGCGGATATACACCACCAACGCCGCCAAGAATCCCGATACGTCCATCCTGCTGAGCGGCAACAATCCCGATCCTACGGTTTCCTGGTGGAAGGGGGAGAACGACGCCACTGACAGCGTAGGCAGCAATAACGGCATCACCAGCAACACGATAACGGCAACTGTTGCGGAGAATCAAACCGCAACCGCATTGTGTAGCGCAGGGTCTACCATAACATCATTTACCTCGGTTTACGGAGCTGATCCAAACTGGGTAAACTGTGGCAGTTGCGAGATCGGCTCATCCAGCTGCAGTGTCGCCTACAGCAACACCGCTTGCGGTGATCCGTACCTGAATCAGACGAAGCAAGGCAAACTGGCTATCGTGTGCGGCAGCATGTTTGCGCCCGGCAAGCTCGGACAGGCGTTCAACTTTGACGGTACTGGGCAGTATGTCGCGATACCGAGTTCTACAACATTGGATATTTACGGCACCCATGCCGTTGCGTTCTGGGTCAAGCCAGCCGCGTACCCGGCCTCCGGCAAGTCGTTCTATCTCGTCAACAAGTGGACGGATGGGCAAGAAGATAAGCGGGTAACCATCGATTCGGACGGCAAGGTGCACTATTTTCTGTTTGGCACAAGCGCCAGTGCGGGGGTGACATCGACCACAGCCGTGCAAACCAATGTCTGGACCCATGTTGTGGCTACCTATGACGGCACGGACATGAAGATCTATCTTAACGGTGTTCTGGATGCAAGCGTTGCCGCCAGCGGGGATGTTTTGGACAGTACCGGTCCCTTATGTTTGGGCTATAACCCCCTAAGGGTAAGCGAGGGACTTGAAGAGCCTTTCACTGGCCAGCTTGATGAAGTGGGGTGGTACAACCAGACGTTGTCGGCAAGCGAGGTTAGTCTGCTCGCCAATATGGTGCCTGATGCCTTTAGTTTTACCGCCAGGACCGGCATGCCGCTGAATGTGGCAATTTTCTCAAACCCGGTCACCGTGACCGGTATTACCGCCCCCACGGTGATCTCGATAACCAATGGTGACTATTCAGTTTCAACCGATAACGGCGCCACCTGGGGTGACTGGACAAACATCTCGGGCACCATAGCTGTCAACAGTCAGGTCAGGGTGCGGCTGACATCGTCCGCCACCGCCGCCACCCAGACCTCCGCAACACTCACGATCGGTGCCGTATCCGGCGTATTTAATGTCACAACGGCAGCAGCGGGTGATCCCATTGTCACTGTCAACGGGCTTGGACTGGTATCCTGGTGGCAGGCGGAGAATAATGCCAATGACACCTTGAATGGCAATGATGGCCTGATCAACAACACACAGTCGGTGACTGTGGCGGAAAATCAAACTGCAATTTTATCGTGCGGCACAGGGTCTACCATAACGTCATTCACCTCGGTTTACGGGGCAGATCCAAAATGGGTAAACTGCGGTAGTTGTGAGACCGGCTCATCAAGTTGCAGCGTCACCTATAGCAACACCATTTGCGGTGATCCGTACCCGGGGCATGTGAAACAAGGTGTACTGAGTATCGTGTGTGATGATGCATTTGCACCTGGCAAGGCCGGACAGGCGTTTAACAGTCCTGCGCAGAATATCTCGGTACCGCACTCATCGTCATTGAATATTTCCGGCGCCCATACCGTTGCCTTCTGGGTCAAGCTTGCCGAGAAGCCGGCTAGCGGCAAGTCGTTCTATCTCGTAAACAAGTGGACGGATGGAAACGAAGACAAGCTGGTTAGCATCGATTCGGATGGCAGGGTGCACTACTACCTGCTTGGCACAAGCGCCAGTGCGGAGGTGAGATCGGCCACTGCCCTGCAGACCGGTGTCTGGACCCATATTGTGGCTACCTATGACGGCGCGGCCCTGAAGATCTATCTTAATGGCGTTCTGGACGTAAGCCTTGCAGCCAGCGTGAATGTGGCGAATAGTACCGGCAAACTGTATTTTGGCTATAACCCCGGCAGGGTCAGTCAGGGAAGCGAGGTGCCGTTCTACGGCCAGCTTGATGAACTGCTGTGGTACAACCGGGCGCTGTCAGCAACGGAAATCCCGGCAATGATGGAAAACTATACCTATACCCTGACGGTCTCCGTATCGGGCAATGGGGGCGGCACGATCACCAGTGCTCCCCAGGGCGCCGATCCGGTCGGCGTCGCCTGCACATCGGGAACCTGTACGACTACCTATCCGTACAATACTCCTGTTGCCCTCACGGCGACACTCGATCCCATCACTACCTTTGGTTCGTGGAGCGGCGATTGCAGCGGCAGCGGGGCCTGCGGTTTCACCATGAATTCGGACAGAACCGTTTCGGCAACCCTGACCCAGGCCCCGCTGGCAATGAACAAAACCTACAATAACAAAACCTACGCGACCCTTGCCGATGCCCTGAACGATACGGACAGGGCCGCCTTCTCCGGCGACGAGTTGCTGCTATTGGGTACGACATACGATGGGGCTGTCTCGCTGAATAAGGGATTTATCCTGAACGGCGGCTGGAACGCGGCATACCTGGGCCTGAGCGGGCTGCCGACTATCTTGAATGGCGGCCTGATCTTTCAGAGCGGCGACTCTACTCTCAAAGGCGTGAATGTGAATGGATTACTTACCATCCAAGGCGGCAGCCTGGAGGTAAACGGTCTGGTGGTTGGGCCGTAGAGGGCTATTACTGAACAGTGCTGATTTGCTTAGGGATCCGTTCTGAAGGGCGTCATCCGCCTCGGGCCAGAAGCGTTGCTTGAACTCGTCCAACAGCGGGGCAAGGCTTTTGCGGTCAGCCGCGCCGCCGTATTCGGCATCAGCATGTCCACGGTGGAAACCTATTACAGCCGGATCATTGAAAAACTGAAGCTTGACGGCATGAAGGCCTTGCGCCGTTATGCCGCCACGTTCAAACCATAACGCCACCCCGTCACATTATTCGCCAGGCCTTCTGCACTATTCTCACCCTGTCCGTAAAATCCCCTACAAAGCCCCTACATAAAAACCACCAGTTCCACGACAGACAAGCCTGGCCGGAAGGGTGTATCTATAGGACTCGTATCTTTGTGTCTTACTGCTTGAAATGGTTTGAAAACCCCTGGTGTCTACAGAGGAGGCCCGGTTTATGCGACCTTTTTACCGGTTTGTAATGATTTTACTCGCGGTGCTGATCTTTAACAGCGGTACTGCCTGGTCGTTAGCGCGCTTTGTTGATCTGGGTGACGGTACGGTACTCGATACCACAAGCCAACTGCGCTGGCTGAAAAATGCCAACTGCAAAGCAACGCTAGGCGGCATTACAAAAAATGGTGATACTCTTCCTTGGTACAGTGCCCAGACCTGGAGTGGGAATGTCGCGTCAGGAGCCTGCGGGCTGTCCGATGGTTCGGTTGCCGGTAACTGGCGCCAACCAACCAAAGAGGAACTGCAGACACTCTCCTCTATCAGCAGCACCCCCAGCGTTACCCTTAATGCAACAGGAGTTTTCAACAACAGTGTCTTAGAGTTGATGTACTACTGGACGTCCAGTGTTGACCCTGGCGACCCATACGACTTCTTCGCTATCTGGATGGGGCCTAATCCCTCAGTGAGCAGTCTGTATTACACAAACGCACTTGCTGTCTGGCCTGTCCGCTCCGGTTTGTGGGTTGTGTCGGCGGTTTCTGTTGCCCCCACCAGCAAGGATTTTGGTAGAGTGACAACCAACACAACATCAGCAAGCCAGGTTTTTACCATCAGCAACAATGGAGCTGCGGGTGATCTGCTGCTCGACAATATCGCGGTTACCGGTGGTGACAGCGGCATGTTTGTCCTGGACACAGGTGACGGAAGCAATGGTACCTGCAGTGGTTCGAAAACACTGGGGATTGGCGCCAGTTGTACGGTCTCTGTTGCCTTCAGTCCCACATCAGGCGGAACAAAATCAACCACCCTGCATTTTGGTTCCAACGACGCAAAAATGACGAACATAGACATATCCTTGAGCGGGACCGGGGGCAGTCCACCAGTTTCCTTGTGGAAGGGGGAGAACAACGCCACTGACAGCGCAGGAAGCAATAACGGCATCACCAGCAACACGATAACGGCAACTGTTGCGGAGAATCAAACCGCAACCGCATTGTGTAGCGCAGGGTCTACCATAACATCATTTACCTCGGTTTACGGAGCTGATCCAAACTGGGTAAACTGTGGCAGTTGCGAGATCGGCTCATCCAGCTGCAGTGTCGCCTACAACAACATCACTTGCAGTGATCCGTACCCGCTTCAAGCGAAGCAAGGCAAACTGGCTATCGTGTGCGGCAGCATGTTTGCGCCCGGCAAGCTCGGGCAGGCGTTCAGCTTTGACGGTACTGGCCAGTATGTCGCGATGCCGAATTCTTCAACATTGGATATTTTCGGCACCCATGCCGTTGCCTTCTGGGTCAAGCCTGTTGCGAACCCGGCCTCCGGCAAGTCGTTCTATCTCGTCAACAAGTGGACGGGTGGGCAAGAAGATAAGCGGGTAACCATCGATTCGGACGGCAAGGTGCACTATTTTCTGTTTGGCACAAGCGCCAGTGCGGGGGTGACATCGGCCACAGCCGTGCAGACCAATGTCTGGACCCATGTTGTGGCTACCTATGACGGTGCGAACATGAAGATCTATCTTAACGGTGTTCTGGATGCAAGCGTTGCCGCCAGCGGGGATGTTTTGGACAGTACCGGTCCCTTATCTTTGGGCTATAACCCCCTAAGGGTAAGCGAGGGACTTGAAGAGCCTTTCACTGGCCAGCTTGATGAAGTAGGGTGGTACAACCAGACGTTGTCGGCAAGCGAGGTTAGTCTGCTCGCCAATATGGTGCCTGATGCCTTTAGTTTTACCGCCAGGACCGGCATGCCGCTGAATGTGGCAATTTTCTCAAACCCGGTCACCGTGACCGGTATTACCGCCCCCACGGTGATCTCGATAACCAATGGTGACTATTCAGTTTCAACCGATAACGGCGCCACCTGGGGTGACTGGACAAACATCTCGGGCACCATAGCTGTCAACAGTCAGGTCAGGGTGCGACTGACATCGTCCGCCACCGCCGCCACCCAGACCTCCGCAACACTCACGATCGGTGCCGTATCCGGCGTATTTAATGTCACAACGGCAGCAGCGGGTGATCCCATTGTCACTGTCAACGGGCTTGGACTGGTATCCTGGTGGCAGGCGGAGAATAATGCCAATGACACCTTGAATGGCAATGATGGCCTGATCAACAACACACAGTCGGTGACTGTGGCGGAAAATCAAACTGCAATTTTATCGTGCGGCACAGGGTCTACCATAACGTCATTCACCTCGGTTTACGGGGCAGATCCAAAATGGGTAAACTGCGGTAGTTGTGAGACCGGCTCATCAAGTTGCAGCGTCACCTATAGCAACACCATTTGCGGTGATCCGTACCCGGGGCATGTGAAACAAGGTGTACTGAGTATCGTGTGTGATGATGCATTTGCACCTGGCAAGGCCGGACAGGCGTTTAACAGTCCTGCGCAGAATATCTCGGTACCGCACTCATCGTCATTGAATATTTCCGGCGCCCATACCGTTGCCTTCTGGGTCAAGCTTGCCGAGAAGCCGGCTAGCGGCAAGTCGTTCTATCTCGTAAACAAGTGGACGGATGGAAACGAAGACAAGCTGGTTAGCATCGATTCGGATGGCAGGGTGCACTACTACCTGCTTGGCACAAGCGCCAGCGCGGAGGTGAGATCGGCCACTGCCCTGCAGACCGGTGTCTGGACCCATATTGTGGCTACCTATGACGGCGCGGCCCTGAAGATCTATCTTAATGGCGTTCTGGACGTAAGCCTTGCAGCCAGCGTGAATGTGGCGAATAGTACCGGCAAACTGTATTTTGGCTATAACCCCGGCAGGGTCAGTCAGGGAAGCGAGGTGCCGTTCTACGGCCAGCTTGATGAACTGCTGTGGTACAACCGGGCGCTGTCAGCAACGGAAATCCCGGCAATGATGGAAAACTATACCTATACCCTGACGGTCTCCGTATCGGGCAATGGGGGCGGCACGATCACCAGTGCCCCCCAGGGCGCCGATCCGGTCGGCGTCGCCTGCACATCGGGAACCTGTACGACTACCTATCCGTACAATACTCCTGTTGCCCTCACGGCGACACTCGACCCCATCACCACCTTTGGTTCGTGGAGCGGCGATTGCAGCGGCAGCGGGGCATGCGGTTTCACCATGAATTCGGACAGAACCGTTTCGGCAACCCTGGCCCAGGCCCCGCTGGCAATGAACAAAACCTACAATAACAAGACCTACGCGACCCTTGCCGATGCCCTGAACGATACGGACAGGGCCGCCTTCTCCGGCGACGAGTTGCTGCTATTGGGTACGACATACGATGGGGCTGTCTCGCTGAATAAGGGATTTATCCTGAACGGCGGCTGGAACGCGGCATACCTGGGCCTGAGCGGGCTGCCGACTATCTTGAATGGCGGCCTGATCTTTCAGAGCGGCGACTCTACTCTCAAAGGCGTGAATGTGAATGGATTACTTACCATCCAAGGCGGCAGCCTGGAGGTTGATGATGTGACAATCGGTCGGTAGAAATGAGCGTTCCCCGCCGCACTTCTCACTTCTTCACCAGAGGCCTTTCAGGGCCTCTTTTTTTGCCGGCGTTTTGCTTCTCGATGCCTACTCCTCTGTCCGCCGCGAGGCCGTTGCCGCTTGCCGGGTAAAATTTTTCCCGTGAGGTTGCTATATGGAGGAACTTTTCAGAATTCCGCGTAGTTGAACAACGGGTTCATCGCTCTTCGCGCGCCTTGGCCTGTGATCTTTGTCTTGACGTTCGGGCCGATAAATCGTGCAATTCTCTACTCGGCAAAGCACCAGCCTGAAGCGTCGCTATTTCATAAGTGCGCCGCCTTTGTCGGTCCGCTCACAATCGTAGCATTTTACGGGGCGCTTTCAGGGTCGTTCAAAAGATTAAATCAGGGGTGCGGTTAGGAGACACCCTTTGCGTGTTGGCATTTACTGAGTCTGGTATACTCAAAGCAACTACGTCCCGGCAATTGTCCCTTGAGGAAGGTTACTATCCTCTTCCGCTTCAAAGAAACGGAAATGGCCCTATGTCTGGAATGATCGGCTCACTCTGGGGAATTATCGGGGTCTTGCTGCTCCTCGGTAGCGCGGCATATCGTCTGACCCCCCTTGCCCTGGCCGCTTTTTCCTCTCCTTTCCAGTGGTATCACTGGGTGGCATGGACCCTAAGCATCGTGTTTATGGCCCATGCAGAAGGTTATCGCGGTTTTCAATGTCATTTTTCCCCACGTGTTGCTGCCCGGGCGCTCTATCTCAAGGCGCATCCTCGGGCCGTTTATGTTATTTTGGCTCCTCTCTTCTGTATGGGCTATTTCCATGCGACACGCCGGAGGCAGATCATCTCCATTTCCCTCACGGCGGGAATTGTTGTGCTCATTCTGGCTGTCCACAGGCTCGCCCAGCCTTGGCGGGGGATTGTCGATGCCGGGGTTGTGGTCGGCCTTGTCTGGGGAGTCATTTCCCTGTTCTGGTTCGGCATAAAGGCTTTTGCCACCGGAACGTGCGACTGCTCTCCAGAAGTTCCGGAGCCGTGGAAGGTGAAAAAGTAGTCCACTATTTTCCCTGTTCTGAAATAAAATGATCTCCAAACAAACCCAGGAGACCCCATGCTCAGTACCGAATTCCTGCTCACCTCGCTCGTCGTCGTGCTCATCCCGGGCACCGGCGTGATCTTCACCGTATCGACCGGCCTGGCCCAGGGCCGCAAAGCGAGCATCTATGCGGCACTCGGCTGCACTGCCGGCATCGTCCCCCATCTCGTTGCCACCGTGCTCGGCCTGGCCGCGCTGATGCACGCCAGCGCGCTGGCCTTCCAGACCCTCAAGTACGCGGGGAGCGCCTATCTGCTCTACATCGCCTACGCCACCTGGAAAGACCGCTCGGCTTTTGCCCTGAACGAGGCGCTGCCGCGGCGCTCGGCACGCTCGCTCGTCGTCCGGGCGGTGCTGCTCAATATCCTCAATCCCAAGCTGACGATCTTCTTCCTCGCCTTCCTGCCGCAGTTCGTCACTCCCGCGGCTGCCGGCCCGCTGCCCCAGCTGCTCTTGCTGAGCGGCGTCTTCATGGCGATGACCTTTGCGGTGTTCGTTGCCTATGGCCTGCTGGCCCACGCCTTCCGCCGCAGCGTCATCGAATCGGCTCCCGTCCAGGCCTGGCTGCGCCGCAGCTTTGCCGCAGCCTTCGCCGGACTGGGACTGCATCTCGCCCTGGCGGAGAAGTGACGGCGGGTGTCGGCAACGTCGGTTTACCGCGGACAAAACAAAAGGGGCCGGGCTGTTTCGCCCGACCCCCATTCGATTTCGTTTCCTGCCGGCAATTTCCTACCTCAAATTGCCACCCAGTCTTCCCCTTCATCGCCAGCCATTTCGTCTACGTGGTGATGGGTCATATGGTCGATGCCATGTGACCTGAGCCAGACGTACACGAACAGGACGGTCGTAACCAGCATGACGAGAAGCAGGCTGACGGTCGTGCTGAACATTACCCAACTGATGCCTGTCATGATGACAACCCCCTTTCTTTCCGAATATGCTCATATATTGCTTGAGATTATTATATCACATCCGGCGTTTTGGACGCGGCAAATATTTTATTCGGCCAGGTCCCGATTGTCGCTGCTTTGCCTAAGCTAACCATCTGTAATTACGCGTATTTGACAGGGCGTATTTGTAGGATAAGCTCTTGTTAATTCCGCCATCCCGCCGCTTTTCCCCCACTGCACCTACACCCGTTTGCCGGTTGCCCACCACAAGGAAGGGGTAAGGAACAGCCGGACACCGCGAAGCAGTCAACCGGTAGCCGGAGATCAAGGAGGATTTCCATGAAACGATGCGCTACAACCATCACGCTGATTTTCGCTCTTCTTTCCTTCGCCACTGCCGCTTTCCCCTGGGGCTCCGCCACCCATGCCTACATCGACGGCAAGATCGGCAAACGGCTGCTCTTCGATGCCCAGGAACGGTACGGCGGCATGGGACCGGACCTGTTCAACTTCATGTTCACCAACCCGGCTCTTGCCACCTACCTCTATGGCCAGACCCACACGGAGTTCATGAAGGTCTGGGACGCGGCGCACACACCGGTGGAGAAGGCGCTGGCCTTCGGTTTCGTCAGCCACAACGACGTCTGGGGGGCGGACATGACGGCCCACCATGACGGCCTCACCTTCGGCCAGGGGGAGGGGTACGTCATTGCCAAGGCGGCAATTCTCACGGATATGCTGAAGACGGTCCCCGAATTCGCCGCCCTCGGCCTCCCCGATCCGGTAGTCATGGAAATCGCCCACAATTTCGTGGAGTACGGCACCGATATCCTCGTGAAGCGCGCCGATCCGCTGATCGGCCAGAAGGTGATCGTGGCGGCGGTCTTGCGCAGCCCAGACTTCCCGCGCCTGTTGATCAAGGCCTATGGCGGGGGAGTTGCCGCGGCCGCCGGGATCTCCCCCGCGGAGGCTGCCCGGCTGATTACCGCCACCGAGCTGGATTTCCGCAAAATGATCATCTCCTACGGCCAGGCGCTGACCCTGGGCGAGGCCACGTCGCGCGGGCTCCTTGCCGAGCAGCTGGCCGCCTTCGCCACCGCTTTCCTCCAGGCTTACGGGATCGTTCTCCCGGAAGGGGTCGATCTGGTCCCACTGGCTGAACTGGGAATCTCGCAGGCGATGCAGCTCTGTGCGGCTGATTTCCCCGGCGAACTGGCCGCGACGGTCGATGAGGTGAGAGTGCAGCTCAAGGCGCACGACATCGGGTATTGAAACCGGCAGGAGAGGGGGCTGGGAGAACGGGCCCGGCATCCTGCCGCCAAGCGCAGGACGTCGGGCTCGCCGCCCTGAGGGAGTCACGCGTTGGGGAGCGTAAAGTAAAACGTCGCGCCTGCATCGACGTCGCCCGTCGCCCAGGCCCGGCCGCCGTGGCGTTCGATGATCCGCTTGACGGTGGCGAGGCCGATGCCGGTCCCTTCGAACTGCTCGTCGGTGTGGAGCCGCTGGAAGGGGCGGAACAGTTTATCCACGTAGGCCATGTCGAAACCGGCGCCGTTGTCCCGGACGAAGTAGACCTTTTCGCCATTCACCGTCGTCCGGCCGAACTCGATCCGACCGTGGGGCGTCCGGGCGGTGTACTTCCAGGCATTCCCCAACAGGTTCTCCAGGAGCTGTCGCAGCAGGGTGGCATCGCCGCTGGCCCGTAGCCCGCTGGCGATGACCCACTCCACGTCCCGGGCGGGCTCGGTTTCGTCCAGCATGGCGGCAATCTCGGCTGCCTTGGCGCTCAGGTTGACCTTCTGGTGGTGCAGTGTTGCCCGTCCCACCCGCGACAGCTCCAGCAGATCGTCGATCAGTTGGCCCATCTGGGCGCTTGCCTTGCGAATCCGGTCGAGGATCTGGCGTGCTTCGACGGGGAGCTGCCGGGCATACTCTTCCGCCAGGATGGCGCCGAAGCTGTTGATGTGGCGCAGTGGCGCCCGGAGATCGTGGGAAACCGAATAACTGAACGCCTCCTGTTCGCGGATCGCGGTCTCCAGCTCGACCGTCCGCTCCATTACCCGCCGGTCGAGCTCCCTGTTGTGCCGATTGAGGCCCTCTTCGGTCGCTTTTTTGTCGGTAATGTCCTGGATCGTGCCGATCATGCGGGCCGGGTTGCCGTCGGGCGCGACGATGATTTCGCCGGTGCCATAGACCCAGCGCTCAATGCCGTCTGATGCACGAACGATCTTGTACTCCATGTCGAACCATTTCTTCTGGAAGAGGGCGTCTGCCAGATGATGTTCCATTTTGCTCCGGAAGTCGGGATGAACCAGCAGGAGCCAGCCTTGGGAACTTCTGGAGAACGTCTTGTCGATCCCAAAGATGAGGTCAAGCTCGGGGGAACTCGTCCAGCAATCTGCAAGCACATTGTAATCATAGGTGCCAACGTGGGCGATCCGCTGGCATTCACGGAGCAGCCATTCACTCTGCCGTAACGCTTCCTCTGCTGCCTTGAGCTCGGTGATGTCCACATGGGTACCGATCAGGCGAAGCGCGTTCCCCTCGGCATCGCGGGCCACCGCCGAGCCGCGGCCGAGGATCCAGCGCCAGCCGCCATCCTTGGTCCGCATCCGGAACTCGACCTGAAACGCCGGAATCTTCCCCTCGGTGCAGGCGAGGTTGGCGGCCAGCGCCTGGTCGCGGTCCTCGGGATGAATCAGCTCGAGCCAGAGCTGCAAGGCCATCGGAAACTCGTCGGGCTCGTAACCGAGCATCCGGTAGTAGCCGGGGCTGAAATAGACCCGGTCCAGGGCGGGGGACCAATCCCAGAGGCCGACACTGGCGGCGTCCATGGCGAGATGGAAACGTTCTTCGCTTTCGCGGAGCGCCTCCTCCTTCCGCTTCAGCTCGGTGAGATTCCGTACGAAGCAGACGAAGCGATGGGTGCTGGGGATATAGGTCGTACTGACTTCAACGTCGATGATCCTGCCGTCCTTGCGCCGATGCTGGCTTTCAAAGCGACCCGCGCCGCCGTCGATGACCTGCCGGATATGCGTCTGCGTCTCCGCCGGGCTTTCACGCGCTTCGATATCCCCGATGGCCATGTTCAGCAGCTCGCCGCGCCCGTAGCCCGAAATTGCACAGTAGAGATCGTTGACTTCCAGAATCCGGCCGCGTTCGTCGGCAACCAGGAAGCCGTCCATGGAGGTGTCTTTGATCGTCCGGTATTGGCTGGCGCTTTCCCGTGCCTGCAGTTCCGCGTCGAGCCGCTCGGTAACGTCGTGCAGGGTACAGAAGACCGGGTCGACGCCGGCAGCGGTTATCTCGACGGCGCGTCGGCTGCCGTCTTTCCTGGTGATAACGACGTTGCGCGGCGCGGGGAACCCTGCTGCCCGGTCCGCTTCGTAGTCCTGGCGGAATTTGGCGTGTGCTTCGCCGTAAAGCTTGCGGAACCAGGCGTCGAGGGTGGGGACTTCGTCCCGGGCGAAGCCGGTCAGGGCTTCGGCCGCCCGGTTCTGGCCGACGTGATTGCCGGTGATGCAGAGGGTGGCGACCGGTAGCGAGTCAAGGAGTGCGATGATCGATTCCTGACTGAGATTGCCCGGGGCTGGCAGCATGTCTCCTCCCGACTATGCCGGATGTTGCTGAACAGTAATCAATTATAAGCCGTCGGCGCGGTTTTGCACGCCGGCCGACTGCCGGCGATCTTTCTGCCGGTCCGGCGGCGGGGTAGTGGCAACTGCATGAAAACTATCGGGAAGGTCGCGGCGGGGCGATATCCGCTCCCTGCCAGCCGGGTTGGCGGTGCGTGAGCGGCGGGGGCGGGCGAATTTGCCGGTTGCGGTCCGGCGGCGACGGTATCGGCTATTGCTGGCTGGCGAAATAGAGATCGAGCGCTTCCCGGACAATTTCGGACATGCCGCCTCGCCGGTTGCTCGATAACGAGCGCAGCCGCTCGATCTGGTCGGGCCGCAAATTGAGCGTTTGCGGCCGGTTGGTCTTCTTTTTGACGGTTCGTCGCCGACTGGGCGTCATCTTGGCCTGTTGCCGGGGTGTTTTGTTATCTGTCATACCATTTCCTTTTCGCGCCTATCTTACCCAAAACTGCCGCATTAGGCGAGAATTTTCATGAAAATGGGCGAATTCCTTGTATCGCTGCCGTTGCCGGCCAGTGGTAAACAAAACACAGTCCAGTAATTCATGCCAGTTAGAGCTTGGCCCGTTCGTACTGCGGCGGCCAGGAAACATCCACCCGGAGGGCCCGGGCGGCGCGGAGCGGCCAGTGGGGGTCGCGAAGCATCTCCCGGGCGAGGAAGACGGCGTCGGCCAGTCCGGTGGCGACGATCTGTTCGGCCTGGGCCGGCTCGGTGATGAAACCGACGGTGCCGGTGGCGATCCCCGCTTCGTGGCGGATGGCGGTGGCGAAGGGGGTCTGGTAGCCGGGGCCGAAGGGGATGGCGGCGTCGGGGGTGACGAAGCCGGCGGAGCAGTCGATCAGGTCGACGCCGAGTTCCTTGAGCTGCCGGCAGAGCGCCACCGACTGGGGCAGATCCCAGCCTCCTTCCACCCAGTCGGTGACGGAGAGCCGGACGAAGAGCGGCAGCTCCGCCGGCCAGGCGGCGCGGACCGCCCGGGCCACCCGGAGCGGAAAGCGGAGGCGGTTTTCCAGGCTGCCGCCGTAGTCGTCGCGCCGGTGGTTGCTGAGCGGGGAGAGGAATTCGTGGAGCAGGTAGCCGTGGGCCATGTGCAGTTCGATCACCTGGAAACCGGCCGCCTGGGCACGCTGGGCAGCGGCTACGAACTGGTCTTCGATCGTCGCCAGGTCGGCCACGGTCAGTTCGCGCGGCACCGGATGGCCGGTAGCGAAGGGGAGGGGGCTCGGCGCTACCGGCTGCCAGCCGCGGCTTCCCGGGCCGAGGGGACCGCCGCCGCGCCACGGTGCGTCGGTGGAGGCCTTGCGGCCGGCGTGGGCGAGTTGGATGCCGGCCACGGCTCCCTGCTTGCGGATGAAGTTGACGATCGGGGCGAACCCCTCGGCGTGCCGGTCGGCCCAGATGCCGCTGTCGTCGGGGCTGATCCGGCCTTCGGCGCTGACCGCCGTCGCCTCGACCATGACCAGCCCGGCGCCGCCGACGGCCCGGCTCCCCAGGTGGACCAGGTGCCAGTCGGTCGGCATGCCGTCGCAGCTCGAATACTGGCACATCGGCGAGACGAAAATCCGGTTGCGGCAGGTAACTTCCCGCAGTTGCAGGGGGGTGAAAAGTCGGCTCATCTGCATCCTCCTCGTGATCGTTGGGCAGTGTCCGGCTGCAGCCGGACACCACCTAACTGTAGACCAGGGAGGGAGCGTGTCAAGCCTCCGGCCGGCCGGCACGGCACACGCGATCATTGACAAGAGCGGCAGATGAGCAATAAAGTAGACCGTTATCCGTATGCGGCCGGCAGCGCCGGTCGTTCTCCCCATTTCCCCGGAGGTCCCGCTCGTGCTCAGCAGAACGAAGATCACCCTCGGCCTGGTGGCCACCCTGGTCATCCTTGGCGTCGGTGCCGGCATCGGCTGGCATCTGTACAGTTATAAGCCCCGGCGGCAGGATGTCGAATATCTGCAGCTGTTTCGCCAGGTGCTCCAGGAGGTGCGGAGCGACTACGTCGAAAAGGTGCCGACCAAGAAGCTCCTCGAAGGGGCGATCAACGGCATGCTGGCGGCCCTCGACCCCCACAGCGAATATCTTCCCCCCGAGCCGTTCGCCGAGATGAAGGTGGAGATTTCCGGCTCCTTCGGCGGCCTCGGCATCGAGATCTCCCAGAAAGACGACCGGCTGACGGTAGTGGCCCCCATCGAGGATACCCCCGCCTGGCGGGCCGGGATCAAGGCGGGGGATTACATCTGGAAAATCGACAATACGTTCACCCGCGGCCTGACGATCACCGAGGCGGTGAAACGGATGCGCGGCGAAAAGGGGACCAGGGTGACCCTGACGATCATCCGCCAGGGGGTGGACCGGCCGCTGGTCTTTCCGCTGGTGCGCGACATCATCAAGACCCGCAGCCTCAAGGCCCGGACCCTGGCGCCGGGTTACGGTTACGTGCGCATCGGTCATTTCCAGGAGCGGACCGGCGAGGATTTTGCCGCTGCCCTGCGCAAGCTGCGGGCGGAGAACGGCGGGACCTTGCAGGGACTGGTGATCGACCTGCGCAACAATCCCGGCGGGCTGCTCGATTCGGCGGTGCAGGTGGCCGGGCGCTTCGTCGGTGACCGGCTCGACAACGGCCTGGTGGTCTATACCAAGGGGCGGGAGCCGGTCGGCCGGCACGATTACAACGCTACCCTCGGCGAGAAGGAGCCGCTCTATCCGATCGTGGTGCTGATCAACGGCGGCACCGCCAGCGCCTCCGAGATCGTTGCCGGCGCGCTGCAGGATTATCACCGGGCGGTGATCATGGGGACGACGAGCTTCGGCAAGGGCTCGGTGCAGACGGTGATCGGCCTGCCGAACGGCGCAGGGCTCAAGCTGACCACCGCCCTCTACTACACGCCGAAGGGGCGTTCGATCCAGGCGCAGGGGATCATCCCCGACATCGTCGTCGGGAATGCCGAACTGAAGGTGGAGAAAGGCGACCTGGGCGAGAATTTCCACGAGAAAGACCTGGACAACCACCTCAACGTGCCCCAGCCTGTTGCCGCACCGGCAAAGGTGCGACCGCAGGGGGGCGCCGGCGCTGCCGCTGCGGCGGCCGGGGCGGCGGAGAAGGATTATCAGCTCGATCGCGCCCTCGACCTGCTCAAGGGGTGGGAGCTGATGAAGAAACGGTCGTAAAACGGGCCAACTGCCCTCCTCAGCCGCAGGGGGAGGGCGAACGCAGCTCTCACCGCCGTGCGGCGCTGCGGGCATAAAAAAAGCCGTCCCCGGTTGGGGGCGGCTTTTTTCGTTGCCGGGGGCGCCGGTCAGTCGGCGAGCGGTCCGGCCCCTTCCAGCGTCAGGGTCGCCTCTTCCTCTGCCGCCATTTCAGCGAACTCCTCGTCGCCGGCACCGTCGAGCATCCGCTGCAGCCGGGCCTCATCCAGTTCATTTTCCCACTTGGCGATCACCACGGTCGCCACCCCGTTGCCGACCAGGTTGGTCAGCGCCCGTGCCTCGGACATGAAACGGTCGATGCCGAGGATCAGCGCCAGCCCGGCCACCGGGATGGTCGGGATGGTGGCGAAGGTGGCGGCCAGGGTGACGAAGCCGCTGCCGGTGACCCCCGCCGCCCCCTTCGAGGTGAGGAGCAGCACGAAGAGGATGGTCAGGGTCTGGGTCAGGGTCAGGTGGGTGTTGGTGGCCTGGGCAACGAACAGCGCCGCCATGGTCAGGTAGATCGAGGTGCCGTCGAGGTTGAACGAGTAACCGGTGGGGATCACCATCCCGACCACCGATTTCCGGCAGCCGAGGTTCTCCAGCTTGGTCATCATCCGCGGCAGGACCGATTCGGAGGACGAGGTGCCGAGGACGATCAGCAGCTCCTCGCGGATGTAACGGATGAACTTGACGATGCTGAAGCCGCTGATGCGGGCGATGGTGCCGAGCACCAAGAAGACGAACAGCAGGCTGGTCAGGTAGAAACTCCCCATCAGCATCCCCAGGTTGGCGATAGACCCGACGCCGAACTTGCCGATGGTGAAGGCCATGGCGCCGAAGGCGCCGAGCGGCGCGACGCGCATGATGATGCCGACGATGCCGAACAGGGTGTGGGATACCTGGTCGATGAGGCGGTAGAGGCTTTTCCCCTTTTCGCCGAGGGCCGACAGGGCAAAGCCGAACAAGACGGCAAAGAGGAGCACCTGGAGGATATCCCCCTTGGCGAAGGCATCGCCGACGCTCGACGGGATGATGTTCATCAGGAAATCGGTGGTGGTGTGGGTCTTGGCGGTGGTGGTGAAGGCGGTGAGCGCCTTGGTGTCCAGCTTGGTGACGTCGGCGTTGAAGCCGGCGCCCGGCTGGATGATCGAGACAACTACCAGGCCGATCAACAGGGCGAAGGAGGTGACCACTTCGAAGTAAAGCAGCGCCTTGGCGCCGACCCGGCCGACCTTTTTCATATCCTCCATCCCGGCGATGCCGGTGACGACGGTGCAGAAGATCACCGGGGCGATGATCATCTTGATCAGCTTGATGAAGCCGTCGCCAAACGGCTTCATGGCGACGCCGGTCGCCGGGAAGTAGTAGCCGATGACCCCCCCGATGGTGATAGCGAGCAGTACCTGGAAGTAGAGGTGCGAGAACAGCTTTTTCATCCTCATGACAATGGCTCCCGATTTGCTGCAGATTGGTAAGACATATTGTATTCATTCCCCATAGCACGGACCGGAGAGCGGGTCAACAGGAATGCAGTTAAAATGGAATCATGAGCTGTCGATCGGGAAGAGCCGACGTCATGGTGCGCCGGTAGCGATTATGTATACGGTGGAGATTCGCCGGTGATGGGCGATGAGCAGTGGCGGTGGGAGCGGTGAAATTTGGGAATGTTGGTAAGGCCAATTTAAAGACGCCAGCACCGGCCGTTGCGGCAGGGCGCCGGCGCCGGTGGTCAGTGTTGCTGTCGGGTCGCGTAATCGGCCAGGCTGGCGACCAGTTCGCCGTCGCCGGTCGGATCGATGTGCGGGATCTTGCTCTGGCCGCCGAGCTTCCCCCGGACGTCCCGCGACCAGCGGTAGATCAGGTCTTCGGCGACGGTCAGCACCTGCGGCGGCTTGATCCGCTCCTGGCTGCGGAAGGTGTCGTAGTCGGCGTTGAGGCTGCGCAGGGCGGCATCCAGCTCGGCGGCCAGGCTCCCCGCATCGGGGCGGCTCTCCCCGCCGAGGGCCAGGATCCAGCGGTGGCGCCGTTCGGCGATCAGCGGCCCGACGACGAATTCCCTCACCTCGATCCCCGGCCGGCGGTTCAGTCGGGCCACCGCCTCTTCCACTTCTCCCTGGGTCACCTTCTCCTCGAAGCGGTCGAGGAACTTGTCGCGGCCGGTGAACTCGATGAAGTGGGGGGCGCGGTCGGTGAAGCGGATGGTATCCCCCAGATGGTAGCGCCAGAGCCCGGCGGCGGTGGTCAGGAGTACCGCGTAGCGCTGGCCCGGTTCGACCCCTTCCAGGGGGACCGTCGGTGCGTCGGCGGCCGGCACGCCGCGTTCGTCGAGGGCGTCGAAGGGGACGAATTCGAAGAAGGTGCCGTAGTAGGGGACGAAGCGCATCTGCTCCTCGCCGAGGAGCTGGAAGGCCATGAACGCTTCGGACGAGGGGAGCACCTCCAGGAAGTGGGGGGCCCGGTCGCCGAAGATGGCGGCGAATTCCCGCCGGTACGGTTTCATGCTCGTGCCGCCGTGGATCAAGAGTTCCAGGTTCGGCAGCAGGTCGGGGAGCGGCCGGTGCCCCATCTCCTCGACTTTTGCCAGGAGCAGAATGATCCAGGGGGGGACGCCGGAGATGCCGCGGATGTTCCGGTCGGAAAGGAGCAGCCCCGCCAGGGCGGCCACCTTCTGCTCCCAGGGGAGGGTCGATACCGCCAGCCCCGGGGCGATGAACGGCTTGAGGTAGAAGGGGCGATGGCGGAGGGTGATGGCGCTCATGTCGCCGCTCTGCACCCCGTCGCCCATCTCGGAGAGGGCGGTGTTGCCGGCCATGTAGAGGAGCTTCCCCTGGAAGAGGCGGCTTTTCGGGTTGCGCTGCAGGTAGCAGGCGGTCATGTCGAGGGCGGCCCGTTTGTTGGCGGCGAACATCTCCCGGGAAAAGGGGATGAATTTGGTCGGGGCGGTGGTGCCGGAGGTTTCGCAGAAGAAGGGGATCTTACCCGGCCAGGTGACGTCTTCCATTTTCAGGTGGCGCTTTCCCCCCTCCTCGCTGAGCCCGGCGCCGAAGTAGTCGCGCCAGAAATCGCCATAGGTGCGGATCGGCACCCGGCGGCGGTATTCGGCGTAGAGCCGCTCGTAGGGCTCGCCGGCCAGTTCGGCCAAGCCGTAGTCGCGGCCGAAGCGGCTGGCGGCGCCGGTGGCGACGATCCGCGCCAACAGCTCCCGCTGGCTGGCGAGCGGGTCGCGGGCCTCGAATTCCCGGGCCAGGGCGGCGGCGCCCGCCTTGAGCACCAGGTCGAGGGCCGGGGCGGTCAGCGACCGGAGCGAGGTCAGCGGGTTCATGAAACCACCGCGAAGCGGAGGACGCCGTTCAGCTTGTCGTACCACGATTCGATGAACGGGTTGTAGCAGTGGTGATGGAAGATCAGCGAGGCGTGGGGGACCGCGTCGCCGCGGACCGCCGAGGCGACGGTGCGGACCGTGCCGCGGGGGAAGAGCCGCCGGCTGGTTGCCTGGTCGCGCAAAAGCTCCAGGGTCGGCGAGCCGGGAACCAGCAGGTTGTCCTCCTCTTCGGCGAGCAGCACCAGTGTCGGTCCGTCGAACAGCGGCGCCCCGGGCGCCGGGGCCGCTTCCTTGAGCGCCAGCACCCGTTCGTAGCCGCCCCGGCAGGAGGTCCGCTCCAGGACCTCCATGATCCGCTTCCGGATTGACAGGTGCCGGCTGGAGAGGGGGCGGTTCTCGGCCCCGGCCTCGAACAGCGCCTGGAAACAGCGCCGGGCCCGTTCGATTTGCCGCTCCAGCTCTTCGCCCTTTTCCGCCCCGGCCCTGAGGATGCGGCGGAGGTTGCTCTCCAGCATCCGCACCCCGTCACCCTTCTGCCGGTCCGGCCGGACCAGGTCGTCGGTGCTGAGGACCGGGCTGGTCATCACCACCCCGCGGATGGCGAGGCGGTCGTCGGCGGCCACCGTCCGAAGGAAGCGGGCCACCAGGCTGCAGCCGAAGCTGATGGCGAAGATCACCGGCTTCTTCCCCCGCCGGTTGAGGTCTTCCACCAGGTCGCCGAGCTGGGCGAGGAGCAGTTCGGTGGAAAAGCCGCTGCGGGCGTAGTTCAGGTAATAGATCGAACCGTAACGGCGGAACAGCTCCCGCTGGAATTCCACCGCCTCGGTGGCGTCGGGGACGAAGCCGCCGACGACGATGGTCGGCAGGTCGCCGCTCCCTTTTTCCTTGTAGATTCGGTTGTGCACGGCGTGGATACTCGGCAGGCGCTCCCGGCAGAGGATTTCCCGGCGGCGGAGCCTGGGGGCGAACGGTTTGATCGCCAGCTGGCGGATGATGCCGCTGGCGGCGGTTGCCACGGTCATCAGGGCGGGGTTGCTGAGGACGATTTTCCGGGCGAACGGCGTGACGGTACTGCTGGTCATGGCCTCCTCCTGTCGTTTTTTCCGATTATCGCCTAGTTTCATGGCGATTCCGTGGCAACGGCGCAAATTTGTATTACGGCGCCGTGACACGGGAGGCGGCGATTTCCGGCGCCACGTAGGCCGGGGCGAGGGGGGCGGCCGCCGGTCGGCCGAGCAGGTATCCCTGGGCGAGCGGCACCCCGAGTTCGGCCAGCCAGGCCAGCTCCTCCGGTCGCTCGATCCCTTCGGCGATCACCGTGATGCCAAGCCGCCGGCAGAAGCCGACCAGCGACTCCACCAGCGCCTGTCGTTTGGCCGACAGGTGGATATCGTCGACCAGGAAGCGGGCCAGCTTGACGTAGTCCGGTTCCAGCTGGGCGAGCATCTTCAGCCCGGCATAACCGGCCCCCAGGTCGTCGATGGCGATCGAGTACCCCTGGGAGCGATAGTAGGCCAGCACCCGGTTGAACAGCTCGTAATCGTCGATCATCGTCCGTTCGGTCAGCTCGAAGGTGACCCGGGAGCGGTCGATGCCGAGCTCGTCCAGCAGCCGGGAGGTTTTCCCCTGGCGATGGTCGCTGCTGGTCAACAGCGCCGGGCAGACGTTGAGGAACAGCCGTCCCGGCACCGCCAGCCGGCTGGCCCCGTGGAGCGCCCGGGTGCGGCAGAGCATCTCCAGGGCGGGGGCGTGGCCGGAGGCGATCGCCTTGTCGAACAGCTCGTCGGGGGACCCGATCAGGGTCGGCCCGGCGATCCGGCTGAGCGCCTCGTAACCGTAGACGGTGCCGTCGGCCAGGGCGAAGATCGGCTGGAAGAAGGGGGTGATCCGCCCCTCGCGGACGATCTCCTCGATCTCCCGGCGTTCGCCGGCCGTCACCCCCTCCGCTTCGCCGAGCGAGGCGCCGAACAGTTCGCGGAAGGCGCCGAAGATGGCGTTGTCGATCTGGCCGGCGGCGGTATTGCTCAGCAGCACGCCGTCGACCTTGGTGGCCACGGCGGCGTCGGTGCGGCGGCCGTGGCAGAGGAAGTGCCGTTCCAGTTCCCGGCGGATCGCCGCCAGGTCGTGCTCGTAGGCGGTGGCATCGTAGGGGCCGGCCGGCACCAGCAAAAGGAAGAATTCCCGGTCGCTCGCCCGGTAGCCCCCCTCGATCCGGCCGCGCAGTCGTTTGCCGACCAGCCGGACGAAGAGCGACAGGGTCCGGGGGGCGATCGGCGGCGTCCCCGGCGGCGTCTCCAGGCGGATGCCGACCACCGCCGTCAGCTGGGAGCGGATGAGATGTTCGCGGAACTGCTGGAACAGGTAGCCGCAGTCGGCAAACGACTCCTCGATGCGGGGGAGATGGCGGCGGTAGCCGGTTGTGGTGGCGGCGATGGCGGGTGCTGCGGGGGGGATCATGGTTTCCTCCGGCGGGTCAGTCGTTCAACAGCGAGGCGAAGTAGTCGCCGTAATAGGCGTTGTTCGCCTGTTTGTAGCCGTCCCGCAGCTCCTGCAGCTTGGCGATCTGCCGATCGAGTTCGGTGAAGTCGAGCCCTGAAAAGTACGTGAATATCTGCTTCATGGTCTGCTCCTTGGCGCCGGCGCCGGGGGGCGGCGGCCGGCAGCGGTCGTCCGACGGCCGCCCCGGTTATTCGGGGCTGCCGAGCATGAAGATGCCGGTCATTTTGAAGAGCATGCTGTTCACCTGGCTGAGCCCGGTCAGCCGGATCTCCGCCTGGCGCTCCTCGCGGATCGCCTTGAAGCAGCGGAGGAGGAAGGCGATCCCCATCGAGTTGATCCGGCTGACGCCGGAAAAGTCGAAGCGAACCAGCGGCTGGCCGATCAGCGCCGGTAGGTTCTGCAACGGCTTCTCCGCGTGGGCGTCGATGGTGCCGCTGAGTTCGATCTGGTCGGCGGCGGCCTTTCTGGTGATCTGGATGTCGAATGGTCGGTTCATGGTTACTCCTTGGTCGGGCCCGGTCAGTGGGCCGAAATGTGAAATCCCCGGGGGGGACGCTCGGTGAGCGGCTCGCCGAGCCTGATCTGGCCGCCGATCACCGTCTGGCGCCCCGGGGTGATGGTGACGTGCAGCCGGTCGAGAAAACGCCAGATGATGAATAGTCCCCGGCCACCGGCGGTCGGTTCGAGGAGCTGCCGGGCCTCGTTCTTCGCCAGGTGCGCCAGCACTTCCTCCGGCGCCAGGCTTCCCCAGCCGTCTTCGACCTCCATCGCCAGGGTCCGGTCGTCCAGGCCGAAGCGGAAGCGAATCGCTTCCTCCGGGCCGATCGGCCGGTCCGTCCCCTTGCGGAACAGGGCGGTGCCGTTCGGGTCGCGGGGGGCGCCGAACATGGCGTTTTCCAACAGTTCGTCGGCGAGCAGCGCCGCCCGCTGCCGGAGCGAGCCGGCGTCGGCCGAATCGGGGATCAGCCGCTCCAGCCGGTCGATGATCTCTTCCTTCTGGCACGAACAGGAGAGCGGGAATTCGAACACTGCTGCCCCCGGCTGCAGGTAGTCGCCGACCTGCCAGCTCTCGCCGCGCAGGAGCTTTTCCACCGCCAGCCGGAAGAGCCGGAGCTCGTCGGCGTGCGCCGCCCCCCCTCCGTCGGGGTTGATGACCAGATGGCGAATCCGGTCGTCGAAGAGCCGGTGGAGCGGCGGCTGCTCCCCGTCGGCGGCGAGGAGGAGCAGCTCGGCTGCCGGGTGGCGGCTGCGGAGTGCCGCCGACAGGTGCGGGGCGGCAGCGTAGGCGGCGGCGGAGACGATCGCCAGCCGCGGAGCGTCGCCGGCGGTCAGGTCGTCGCCGGTCAGCCTGTGCATGGTCCGGCAGGGCGCCGGCAGGGCGGCAAGAACCGGCGACCAGCGGTCCCGGTCGGCGCCGGAACGGAACAGGGCGAGAATCGGGGCGCTGGTCATGGGGTCGGCTCCTCGTAGGGGGCAATGTTGCGGCCGGCGGCGATGAGTATGGTCACGTCGTCGGCAAATACTTTCGAGCCGCTGAACCGCCGGGCGGCGGCAAGGACCTCGTCCCGCAGGGCGACCGGGCTCAGCTCGCTCCCCCGGCGGAGCAGCTCTTCCAGACGGCCGTAGCCGAACTCCTCGCCGGCGGCGTCGGTGCATTCGACGATTCCGTCGGTGTAGAGGAAGAGCAGGTCGCCGGCGGCAAAGGTGGTGCGGTATTCGCTGTAGACGCAGTTGGCATCGAAGCCGAGCGGGAAGCCGGAGACGATCTCCAGCAGCTCCGCTTCTCCCTGCCGCTGGCGGCAGAGATAGGGAAAATTGTGGCCGGCGTTGGCGATGCAGAGCTCGCCGCCGGCCGGGTCGATGATCGCCACGATACAGCTCATCAGCAGGAACTGCCTGGCGGTAGCGAGGATCGCCTTGTTCATTCCGCAGAGGAAGTCGCGCGGGGTGGCGGTCCCCTGGGCGGCCAGCGTATGGAGGGCGGCCTTGGCGGCGGTGGTCACCATCCCCGCCTGGACGCCGTGGCCGCTGACGTCGCCGATCACCAGCCCCACCCGGTTGCCGCCGCAGGGAAAGTAATCGTAGAAGTCGCCGCTCACCTCGCTGGAGGTGGTCAGCCCGGCACCGATCTCGATCCCCGGGAAGCTGCCGGTGGGGGGCGGGAGCAGCGCCTGCTGGATGGCGGCTGCCTTGTCCACTTCGTCGCGAATCCGGGCGCTGAGCCGTTCGAGGGTGCTCAACAGCAGCGCCTGGCAGTCGGAAATGGCCATCATCAGGTCGGACACGGCCACGACCCCGTGGCAGGTGCCGTTGTCGACCACCGCCACCGAATCGACTTCCAGGGTCGGGTCCAGTTCGAGCAGCTTTTTCAGGGCGTGGTTGACGTCGAGGTGGGGCTCCAGGGCTGCTGCCGGGCGGTCGAGCAGCTGGCTGATCGGTTTCCGGCCGAACAGCTCCATGGCATACGGCCCGGCGAGCTGGCGAAAGAAGAGGGTCCGGCGGTCCACCAGGCCGACGAAGCGCTCATCGGCGGTTACCGGGATCGCCGGCAGTGACTGGTCGGCACGAAAGAGCGCCACCACCTCCCGCACCGGCAGTTCGGCGCTGATGGTGGTGACGGGTTTGGCTATTTCACGGACCTTCGGGAATGTGGTGCTCCTGTTTTCCATGCCTCCGCCTCGGTGATTACGTTATTTGGCACTATAGGAGAGTCATGTTACCAGGCGGTTACAGTGGGGTTAATGGTTGAACTTCTCGTTCATTAACCATGCTGACGGCACGTCCCTCCCTCCCTTGTCGGGGGATGAATCTGGGCGCGCTATGGAAGATGGCGGTAATTGGGGATTGATTGGGCAGAAGGCGGGGGAAAGAACAACCGGGGACGAATGGCTCGTCCCCGGCCGGGGTGGCGGGATCAGGCGATCTCCGGCGACGAGGGGGGAGCCATATGGCGGATATCCTTCCCCTTGAGCATGAAAATGACCATTTCGGCCACGTTGGTGGCGTGGTCGGCGATCCGTTCCAGGTACTTGGAGATGTAGTTGAGCCGGAGGGCCCGGCTGATGGTCCCCGGGTCTTCGAGCATGAAGGTCAGCAGTTCGCGCTGGATCTGCTCGTTCAGGTGGTCGACGATGTTGTCGTCGCGGCAGACCTTGAGCGCCAGGGCTTCGTCGCCGCGGACGAAGGCGTCGAGCGCCTCCTTGACCATTGTTCCGGCGGCCTTGGCCATCCGGGGGAGGTCGATGTACGGCTTGAGCGGCGGCTCCTCGTTCAGTTCCACCACCCGCTTGGCGACGCTGGTGCACTGGTCGCCGATCCGCTCCAGGTCGGTAACGATCTTCAGCGCCAGGGTGATGAAGCGGAGGTCGCGGGCCGCCGGCTGGCGGAGCGCCAGCACCTGCAGGCAATTCTCGTCGATCTCCATCTCCAGGTGGTTGATCTCGTGGTCCATGGCGATGGTCTTGCGGGCCAGGTCCGAATCGCGCTCCACCAGCGCCTTGATCGCCGCGCCAATCATTTCCTCCACTTTGCCGCCCATTTCCAGGAGCTTGGCGCGGATGGCGTTCAGTTCGGCGTCGTACTGCTTGATGATGTGTTCCTTTTCCATGTGGTTCCTCAAGGTCGGGTAATGGGAGACGGTGCCGGTGATGCTGCCGGCCGGCATGCCGTCGATTATAGCCGATAATCCCCGTGGTTGTCACGGGGGGACTGCGGGCCGGCTGGCCCGGTTAGCCGAATCGGCCGGTGATGTAGTCCTCGGTCTGGCTCTTTTCCGGGGTGGTGAAGATCTTGCGCGTCGTGTCGCACTCGATCAGCTCGCCCATGTAGAGGAACGCCGTGAAGTCGGAAACCCGCGCTGCCTGCTGCATGTTATGGGTAACGATGACCACCGTGTAGCGTTCCTTGAGCTCGCTGATCAGCTCCTCGATCTTCGCCGTGGAGATCGGGTCGAGAGCCGAACAGGGCTCGTCCATCAGGATCACCTCCGGTTTGACGGCGATGGTCCGGGCGATGCAGAGCCGCTGCTGCTGGCCGCCGGAGAGTTCCATGGCGCTGCTCTTCAGCCGGTCCTTCACCTCGTCCCACAGGGCGACCCGGCTGAGGCTCGATTCGACGATCTCGTCGGCGTCGCTCTTCTTCAGGCGGCCGCTCAGCTTGTAGCCGGCGATGACGTTGTCGTAGATCGACATGGCCGGAAACGGATTGGGCTTCTGGAAGACCATCCCGACCCGGCGGCGGATGACGACCGGATCGACGCCGCGGTCGTAGATGTCGCCGCCGTCGAGGAGAATCCTGCCGGTAACCCGGGCCTGGGGGAAGAGGTCGTGCATCCGGTTGAGGGAGCGGAGGACTGTCGACTTGCCGCAGCCGGAGGGGCCGATGATGGCGGTGACGGTGTTTTCGGGGACGTCGATGCTGACCCCCTTGACGGCATGGGTCGAACCGAAGTGGACGTTCAGATCGGAGATTTTTACCTTGGCGTTCATGGTCTTCCTTTTGTCGGGGCGGCGAGTGGCCTGCCGCCGGTCGATACGTTACGATTGGTACTTGTTCCGCCCCAGGAAACGGGCGGTCAGGCTCAGGACAAACATCAGCGTTACCAGGACCAGTGCCCCCGCCCAGGCGAGGCGATGCCAATCGTCGTAGGGGGAGATGGCGAAATTGAAGATCTGCAGCGGCAGCGCGGCGATCGGCTCGGTCAGCTTCTTGCTCCAGAACTGGTTGCCGAGAGCGGTAAAGAGGAGCGGCGCCGTCTCGCCGGCGATCCGGGCAACTGCCAGCAGAATGCCGGTCAGCACCCCTTTCAGGGCGCTGCGCAGGGTCACCCGCAGGCTGGTCCGCCAGAGGGGGACGCCGAGTGCCAGCGACGCCTCGCGCAGGGTGTCGGGGACCATCTTCAGCTGTTCCTCGGTGGTCCGGAGAACGATAGGGATCATGATCAGCGCCAGGGCGACCGCGCCGGCCAGCGCCGAGAAGCCCTTCATCGGCACCACCATCAGGGTGTAGGCGACCATCCCGGTGATGATCGACGGGACACCCGACAGGACGTCGGCGGCGAAGCGGATGCCGCTGGAAATCCGGCTGCCGCCGTATTCGACCAGGTACATGGCGCCGAAGATGCCGACCGGGATGCCGAGGCCGCCGGCCAGGACGATCAGAATGGCGGAACCGACCAACCCGTTGGCCATGCCGCCGCCGCTCTCGCCCGGGGGCGCCGGGATCTGGGTGAAGAAGTCGGGCGAAACCGAGCTGATCCCCATCTTGACGATATGGACGAAGATCATCACCAGCGGCAGCAGGACGGTCAGCGTTGCCACCCCCAGCAGGAGCATCATCAGGGCGTTTTTCAGCGATCGGATGGTCAGCCTGTTCATTTCGCACCTCCGACGGCGGTCTTGCGGGTCATGCTCCAGAGGAGCAGCCGAGCCAGGACGTTGATGATCAGGGTCACTGCCAGGAGGATCAGGCCGATCTCCATCAGTGCGGCGCTATGGAGCGCCGAAGTCGCTTCGTTGAACTCGTTGGCGATAACGCTCGGCATGGTGTAGCCGGGCGAGAGGAGCGACAGCGAGATCTGCGGGGTGTTGCCGATCACCATGGTAACCGCCATGGTTTCGCCGACTGCCCGGCCGAGACCGAGGATCACCGCGCCGAGGATTCCGGAGCGGCCGTAGGGGAGGACCGCCATCCGGATCATCTCCCAGCGGGTGGCGCCGAGGGCGATGGCCGCTTCCCGCTGGTTCTGGGGGACCGCCTGCAGCACTTCCTTGGTGATCGAGGTGATGATCGGCAGCACCATGATCATCAGGATGATCACCGCGGCCATCATGCTCACCCCGTAGGGGGCTCCCTGGAAGAAGGGGAGGAACCCGAAATGGTCGATCAGGTAGGGCTGGACCGTCTGCTGCAGCCAGGGAGCCATCACCAGCACCCCCCAGAGGCCGTAGATGACGCTTGGGATCGCCGCCAGCAGCTCGACCAGCGAGGCCACCACCCCGCCGAACCGCTTCGGAGCGATCTCGGTAATGAAGATGGCGGTACCGACGCCGAGCGGGGTCGCAAGGAGCAGGGCGAGGATCGACGAAACGACCGTCCCCCAGATGTAGGGGAGGGCGCCGAAGATCCCCTGGACCGCGTCCCAGTCGCTGCCGCCCACGAAGCTCCAGCCGAACTTCCTGATGGCCGGAAGACTCTGGTCGGCCATCTCCAGGATCATCAGGGCGATAATGGCGAGAATGCTGAAGGCGAAGAGGACGGTGATCCCCTTGAAGAGCAGATCGCCGTTCAGCCCTTTCGGCAGCTTCATTCTGCGGAACGATACTTCCGTTGACACCGGGTCCTCCGTAGTTGTGCCTGTCGGCCGTTTGATGGCTGTTTCACCGGGGTTGCTTTCCATGGCGGTTCCTGTTGCTGCATGTGCCGTAATGGTATTGTCCTGGTTGTGATGGTTTCTTAACGTTACTGTAATATTCCGCCGTGCAGGAAAAAGGCCCGACCGGGAGCGCAGCCACGCTGCGGCCGGCCGGGCCTCGTCGGGTACCGCCTAGTACTTGATGGTCTTGATGGTCTTCTCGACCATCTTCTTGACGTTGACGGGGAGCGGCGCATAGAGGAGCGCCGGGGCCATCTTTTCACCGCTGTTCAGCGCCCAGTGGAGGAACTCGACCAGTTTCTTGCCGTTCTCGTGGTTCTTCTGGTGCTGGTAGACGAGCAGGTAGGTGAAGCCGGCGATCGGGTAGGCATTCTTGCCCGGCTGGTTCACCAGGGCGATCCGGAAGTCGGCCGGCATGTGCTTGGCGGCGCCGGCAGCGGCGGCACTGGTGGAGGCGATGGACGGCTCGACGAAGTTCCCGGCCTGGTTCTTCAGGAAGGCGTAGGGGAGCTTGTTCTCGAAGGCATAGGCGAGTTCGACGTAGCCGATGCTGTTGGCCGTGGTTTTGATCTGGCCGGCGACCCCTTCGTTACCCTTGCCGCCGAGACCGATCGGCCACTTGACCGAGGTGCCGGTGCCGACTTTCGTTTTCCATTCCGGGCTGACGCTGCAGAGGTAGTTGGTAAAGATGGCGGTGGTGCCGCTGCCGTCGGAACGGTGGACGACAACGATCGGGGAGCTGGGGAGCCGCAGGCCGCGGTTGATGCCGGCGATCCGCGGGTCGTTCCACTTGGTGATCTTGCCGAAGTAGATGTCGCTCAGCACTTCGGGGGTAAGCTTGAGACCTTTGCCGACGCCGGGGAGGTTGTAGGTGACGACCACCGCACCCATGACGGTCGGGATATGGAGAAGCTTGCCGCCGGCCGCTGCCGCTGCGCTCAGCTCTTCATCGGAGAGCGGCTTGTCGCTGGCGCCGAAATCGACGGTCTGGGCGGTGATCTGCTTGATGCCGCCGCCGCTGCCGATCGACTGATAGTTGAATTTCACCGAGGTGTCGATCTTGGCGTACTCGCTGAACCACTTGGAGTAGATCGGGTAGGGGAAGGTGGCCCCGGCGCCGTTGATCAGGGTTTCGGCCCCGGCCTGTCCCGCTACCGCCGTTGCCGCCACCAGGGCGAGCAGGGCGATTCCTTTGCGAAGAGACTTGAACATGTATTCCTCCTTGGGGGTTGTTTACCTGGCGTAATAATAGCCAGCCAATTGTTACGATCAGGTTACGGATTCCGCAAAAATGGGTAAATTCGCCGCCGCGCCGCGAGTTAGCCGGCGGCGCTACAGCTCCTCGCGCTGGCGACGGGGCGAGAAGCGGACGGCAATGATCCGGACTGCCGCCAGGGACAGCACGAGGGCGATCACCATGGCGATCTTTTCCCATTCGACTTCCCGGTACCAGAAGGCCATCACCTCGGTAAGGACGGTGACGAGCACCGTGTCGATGATGTAGGTCACCTTGACCCGGCCTTCAGAAAAATAGGCCAGCGCCGTCCGGAGGATTTCCACGATGGCGAGTACCGTCAGCACGTCGACGAGAATCGTCTTGAATGCTCCGTGGAAATCGTGGGCAAAGACCAGCCGGAGATCGAAAAAGGTCCAGATGATGCCGGCCAGGATCGCCAGGAGAATGGCGACGATCAGCAGGCTCAAGAGGGCCCGGGCCGATACTTCGAAGAATTTGGTCAGCTTCAGATCGATGACATCTTCTTTCCACATGCAGGTTCTCCTCTCTTTTGGTCACGCGGTATCCTAGCCGAGGATTGTTACAGCCGGATGTATTCACGGTGAGAAGTGGGAAACTATTGACTTTGCGGCGCCGCGGAGTATCGTGCGGTAAGGATTTCGTAACCCAGTGCGAGGTACCTTTGTATGGAGAAAGTCATTGCCCATCTTCGGGGACGATTCGTCACCGGGCTGGTCATCGTTGTCCCGCTTGGCATCACCCTGTTCATCCTCAAGTTCCTCTTCAATTTTGCCGACGGCATCCTCGGGAGCTATCTCGACCGGCTGTTCATCGCCCTGACCCACCATGACTACTATGTGCCGGGGCTCGGGATGCTGACCGGCGCGGTGGTGATCTACGGGACCGGGCTGGTGGCGACCAACGTGCTCGGCCGACGGGTGCTCGCCTGGTGGGACAAGGTGCTGGCGCGCATCCCGCTCGTCAAGTCGATCTACACCTCCAGCAAACAGCTGACCCAGGTGTTCCAGGAGGGGAAGACCTCCTACCGGCGGGCAGTTTTTGTCGAGTGGCCCCGGCCGGGGGTGCGCGCGGTCGGCTTCGTCACCGCCGAAGTCGACCGGAACGGCGAGCGGCTGGTGGTCGTCTACGTGCCGACCATGCCGAACCCGACTTCAGGCTTTGCCCTGTTCTTTCGCGAGGAGGAGGTGCAGGAGAGCGGGATGAGCGTGGAAGAGGCGGTGAAATTCGTCGTCTCGGGCGGGGTGGTGGTGCCGTGACGCAAAAAAGGGGAACGGTTGCCCGTCCCCCTGGGGTGCACTGCTGTCGAGCCGGCCGCTCAGGCCTTGCGGAGGGATATCCAGAAGGTCGAGCCCTTGCCCGGCTCGCTTTCCACCGCCACCGTGCCGCCGTGCAGCTGAACGATATGCTTGACGATCGACAGGCCGAGGCCGGTCCCCCCCTCGTCCCGGTTACGGGCGGCATCCACCCGGTAGAACCGTTCGAATATCCGCGGCAGGTCCTTGGGCGGGATGCCAATGCCGGTGTCCCTGACGCCGATCCGGAGCATGCCGTTTTCTTCGGCGGTGATGAAGGAGATCGTTCCTGACGCCGGCGTGTATTTGATGGCGTTGTCGAGCAGGTTGATCAGCACCTGCTCCAGCCGGCCGGGATCGGCGAGGATCGCCGGTGCGCCGGCCAGGGCCGCGGTATTGATGGTGATCTGCTTCCGGCCCGCCTTCTGTTCCAGGAGGCCTGCGGCATGGCCTGCCGCCCGTTCGATCTGCAGCGGCGTCAGATCGAGGGTCAGGGTCCCCGATTCCAGTTGGGAGAGGGTCAGCAGGTCGCCGATCAGGTCGGCGAGCCGCTCCGAGTGGCTGTAGATGATCTCGACGAAGCGCCGTGCCCGTTCCGGGTCGTTTTCGAGGGTCCCGCCGAGCAGCGCTTCCCCGTACCCCTTGATCACCGTGACCGGGGTCCGGAGTTCGTGGGAAACGTTGGCGACGAAGTCGCGGCGGATGTTTTCCAGCTTCTTCAGATCGGTGATGTCGTGGAAGACCGCGACGATCCCCTGCAGCACCCCTTCTTCGCGCAGCGGCACCCAATGGGTCAACAGATGGGTGTCCTCTCCCAGGTGGAGGGTCATCTCTTCGAGCCGCTCGCTGCCGGAGGCGCTGACGGCGCGGAAGGCCTCGTTGAGGGCGGGGTTGCGGGCGATTTCAATGACTTGGCGCCCCTCCACGTTTTCCGCCAGCGAAAAGAGCCGACAGAAGGCGGGATTGACCAGGGTGATCCTTCCTTGCGCATCGGTCACCATCAACCCCTCACCCATGCTGGTCAGGATCGTGTCGAGCCTGTTCCGCTCGGCGGATATCCGTTCCAGGTTCTGCTGGATCTGGGCGGCCATCTCGTTCATCACTCCAGCCAGTTCCCCCACCTCGTCGCGGGTGGAAACGGGGATGCGTCGGCTGTAATTCCCCCGGCCGATCTGGGTGGCGAGCATCGTCATCGTTCGGAGCGACCGGGAGGTGACCCGGGAGAGGACATAGCTGAGGCAGAGGGCGATGAGCAGCGAGATGACGACTGAAATGCCGAGCAGGGTCCGGATGCTTGCCCGGGCGGCCTCGATGGCGGTCAACGGCAGGGCGAGGCGGAGGATGCCCCGTTCGCCGCTGCTCGCCTGCAATGGGAGCGCGACATACAGCATCGGCGTCCTGATGGTGGCCGAATAGCGGATCGAGCTCCCCTGGCCGGACTTCAGCGCTTCCTGCACTTCCGGACGGTGGAGGTGGTTCTCCAGGTTCGGCAGGTTTTCCGGCGTCACGTCCGAGTCGCCGGCCACCGTGCCGTCGCCGCGGATGATGGTGACCCGGGCGCGAATCTCCCGCGAGATGGTGGCGGCAACAGCGGGGGCGTCACGATTGAGGTCGTTGAAATCGCGGAGGGCGATCAGTCGGGCGAGCCGCGCTTCGCTCTGCAGGTTGTCGCGAATTTCCTGTTCCAGGTGGGTGGCGAGGGTGTGGTCGAGATAGAAAAAGAAAGAGCCGCCGATCATAAGGACGAGCAGCAGGTAGGAAGCCATCAGCTTCCACTGGATCGGAAATCTCACATCTCCTCCATTTTGTAGCCGAAGCCGCGGACGGTCTTGATCAGTTCCCCCGCCGTCCCCAGCTTGGTCCGCAGCCTGGTGATATGGGTGTCGACGGTGCGGGTATCGCCGACGTAGTTGTACCCCCAGACGTTCTTCAAGAGGGTATCCCGGCTCTGCACCCGGCCGAGCCGTTCTGCCAGGTTGAGGAGCAGCTTGAACTCGGTGGTGGTGAGGATGATCTCCTCGTCGCCGATCGTCACCAGGTGTCGTTCCGTATCGATGGTTATCTGGCCGATGACGATGATTTTCCCTTCGCTCTTCTCCGGATTGGCCCGGCGCAACACCGCCTTCACCCGCAGCAGCAGTTCCCGCGTCGAGAACGGCTTCACCACGTAATCGTCGGCCCCCACCTCGAATCCCACCACCCGGTCGATCTCCTCGCCGCGGGCAGTCAGCATGATGATGGGGATATGGGAGGTCTTTTCCGATTTTTTCAGCACCTTGCAGATTTCCGTCCCCATCATCCCGGGCAGCATCAGGTCGAGAATGATCAGGTCGGGAAGCTGGCTGCGGGCCGCCTCCATGCCGCCGGTCCCATCGAGGGTGACAACGGTGCGGTATCCCTCCTTTTCCAGATTGAAGGCTACCAGTTCGGCCAAGTCGCGTTCGTCTTCGATAATCAGAATATTTTTCATGAGGTTTCGTGGCTCCTTGGCGGCGATCCTAACGAAACATTATTGCAGTTTTGTTACAACTATGTAAAAAACACTGTAAAATCAGCATCTATCACGTCTTTCCACAAAAATTGTGGAAACCCTTGTGGATAAAAAAGCGATAAGGTGACAAACGTGTATTAATACAACCGCAAATAGCAAATTGCCTAAATTATGGGCAGGTAAAATGGACGTGTGAAGTGAAAAAAGTCCAATAAAATCAATACGTTTTTGCAATTAAGCGAAAGTATTAGGAAACTCTACTGTCAAGCTTTTTTTTAAAAAACTTGTAACACGGAAGATTGATTCGCAAAAGAAAATTATCCCCCCTGCTAATAGCTTGACTTGTCACGAAGGCCGTGATAATTCATCAAAACTTCCTTAAATCAATGAGTTGTAGTGTGTTAAATATTTGTTTGGTCTGGTGGAATAAAGAGGGGGTATCCCATGAGCCAGCAGCTTGATTTTACGCTTGGTGCCCTGCTAGAGCACGTTGCCGCGACCTATCCCGACAACGATGCCCTGGTCTATCCCGAGCGCGGCCTCCGCTACAGCTATCGCGCCTTTAACGAGATTTGCCGCCAGGTGGCCAAGGGACTGCTCCGGCTCGGGGTCAAGAAGGGCGATCATGTCTCGATCTGGGCCTATAACGTCCCGGAATGGGTCATTCTGCAGTTCGCCACGGCAAAAATCGGTGCCGTCCTGGTCACCGTCAACACCAGCTACAAATCGGCGGAGCTCCACTATCTGCTCGACCAGTCCGACACCAGTACGCTGTTCCTGGTCGGTTCGTTCAAGGATACCGATTATGTGGCGACCCTTAACGAAGTCGTGCCGGAGCTGGCGGCGGCGGAGCCTGGCCGGCTGGCGAGCGCCAGGCTGCCCCATTTGCGGCGGGTGGTTTTCATCGGTGACGAGACGCCGCCGGGGATGAGCAATTTCCGGGAAATCCTCTCGCTGGGGGAGGCCGCCGCCGATACCGAGCT
The DNA here is from genome assembly GCF_027943965.1 of Geotalea uraniireducens. Taxonomy (NCBI): domain Bacteria; kingdom Pseudomonadati; phylum Thermodesulfobacteriota; class Desulfuromonadia; order Geobacterales; family Geobacteraceae; genus Geotalea; species Geotalea uraniireducens. The sequence goes on from NZ_AP027151.1 coordinate 1,373,029, forward strand.
TGCCGCGGTCGAGGCGACCCTCGACCGCCACGAGGTGATCAACATGCAATACACTTCGGGGACTACCGGTTTCCCGAAGGGGGTGATGCTGACCCATTTCAACGTTATCAACAACGGCTTCAATATCGGCGAGTGCATGAAGTTCACCGAGCGGGACCGCCTCTGCATCCCGGTGCCGTTCTTCCATTGCTTTGGCTGCGTCCTTGGCGTCATGGCCAGCGTGACCCACGGCACAACCATGGTGCCGGTGGAGACCTTCGATCCGCTCAGGGTGTTGCAGACGATCGAGAAAGAGCGCTGTACCGCGGTTCATGGCGTGCCGACCATGTTCATTGCCGAACTGGAACATCCCGACTTCGCGTCCTTTGACCTGTCCAGTCTCCGCACCGGCATCATGGCGGGCTCCGTCTGCCCTATCGAGGTGATGAAGCGGGCGGTCAAGGATATGAATCTGACTGAGATCACCAGCGTCTATGGCCAGACTGAATCTTCGCCCGGCATAACCCAGACCCGTACCGAGGACTCCATCGAGCTGCGGGTTTCGACGGTCGGCCGGGCACTCCCCGGCGCCGAGGTCAAGATCGTCGACATCGAAACCGGGGCCGAACTGCCGCCGGGAAAACAGGGGGAACTCTGCGCCCGGGGCTATATGGTTATGCGGGGATACTACAAGATGCCGGAAGAGACCGCCAAGGTGATTGACACCGACGGTTGGCTCCATACCGGCGATCTGGCGATAATGGACGAGAATGGCTATTGCAAGATCACCGGCCGGATCAAGCAGATGATCATCCGGGGCGGGGAGAACATCTATCCGCGCGAGATCGAAGAGTACCTTTACACCCATCCGGGAATTTCCGACGTGCAGGTCTACGGCGTCCCCGACCGAAAGTACGGCGAGCAGGTGATGGCGGCGGTGATTGTCAAAAAAGGAACGACGCTGACCGAAGATGACATCAGGAATTACTGCCGCGGCCGGATCGCCAACTACAAAATCCCCAAATACATCAAGTTCGTCGATACCTATCCGATGACCGCCTCGGGCAAGATCCAGAAGTTCAAGTTGCGCGAGATGGCCATCAAGGAGCTGGGGCTCGGCGATGACGGAGAACCGGTTTAGGCCGGAAGAGGAAGGTCGATGCGGGAAAAGATTCTGGGAATACTGCTGCTCCTTTTTATGTTATGCTTTGTTGCCCTTATTGTTGAGGAGACATTCTTTGGTGGCCGGAAACGGCGCCAACTGGAAAAACAGGCGCGTAACGCCAACCTGGACGATTCCGGAGACAACCGATGCGCATAACGCCACGTGAAGAACTCGAATACCGGATCGGCAAGCTGCAGCGCTTCATGGCGGAAGCCGGCCTCGATGCGGTCATCATTCTGCAGAATGCCGACCTGTTCTACTTTACCGGGACGATCCAGAACGGTACGCTCTATGTGCCGGTAGAGGGAGAGCCGCTCTACATGGTCCGGAAGGATTTTCCCCGGGCGAGGATGGAGTCGGGGTTGAAAGAGGTCGTGCCGTTCCGCTCCATGAAAGATATTCCGCCTCTGCTCGCCGAGTACGGCTATCGGCAGCCGGTCCGGATCGGCATGGAGTTCGACGTGCTGCCGGTCTCCTTTTTCGAGCGCTACCGTACGGTGTTTCCCGAGGCGTCGTTTGCCGATGCTACCCCGCTGGTCAGACGGGTGCGGATGGTGAAGAGCAAGTACGAAATTCATATCCTTCAGGATGCCGCCGTCCAGGTGGAGAAGGTCTGCCAGCGGGCCTGCGAGGTGATTCGCGCCGGGATGACCGACCTGGAACTGGCCGCCGAACTGGAATTCATCGCCCGAAAAGAGGGGCATCAGGGGCTGGTCAGGATGCGGGCGTTCAATGCCGAACTGTTCTATGCCCATGTCTTCTCCGGCACCGATACGGCGGTCCCGGCCTATGTCGATACCCCGCTCGGCGGTCTCGGCCTCAATCCCAGCTTCGGTCAGGGGGCGGGTTACAAGCGGATCGAGCCGAACGAGCCGATTATCGTCGACTTTGCCGGCTGCGTGGATGGCTATCTGGTGGATCAGACCAGGGTCTTTGCCATTGGCGGCATTTCAGCCCAGTTGCGCCAAGCGTACGACGACATGTTGAAAGTCCAGGCGCGGATGATGGAGCTGACGGCGCCGGGCGTGTCGTGGGGGGATGTCTACGAAACGTGTCTCGCCCTGGCCGTCGATCTCGGCTATGCCGACAGTTTCATGGGGAATCGCGGCGCCCAGGTTTCCTTCATCGGTCACGGGATCGGCATCGAAATCGACGAATATCCGTTTATTGCCAAAGGCTTCAAGGAGATGCTCTTTGAGCCGGGAATGGTCTTCGCGTTCGAGCCGAAGGTCGTTTTCCCCGGTGAAGGAGCTATCGGCATCGAAAATACCTTTTACCTTTCCCATTTCGAAGGGCTCAAACAGCTGACCTGCTCCAGTCAGGAACTGACTATCCTCTAGAAATTCCTACTTTTTCCCAGGGAAAAAATTTTGTTGAATTTAATAAAATTGGGTGCTATAACCTTTACAACTGAAAGTGTATACAGTATACTAAAAAGCAATTTTCCCCACGCGTAAACATTCGTTGGTAAGCCCCGCATCAGGCTCTTTACCTAAATCGGCTCAGCCGAAATCACGTTCATAGAGGTCTTCGCATATCATCAGCGGAAAGGAGGGAAGGGGAGAGGTTACCAACAAGCGAGATTGGTTTTTGTTTATTAAACCACACTAAGGTGAAAGGAGATGCAACATGTCTAAACTGAAGGAAAAACTTACCCAGAAAATCCAGGAGTTCCGTCCCCGCACCACCAGACTGGTAAAAGAGTTCGGCAAGGTACTTATCGACCAGGTAACCATCGATCAGTGTATCGGCGGCGCCCGCGATATTCGCAGCCTCGTTACCGACATCTCCTATCTTGATCCCCAGGAAGGTATCCGCTTCCGTGGCAAGACCATCCCCGAGACCTTCGAAGCACTGCCCAAGGCTGCCGGCTCAGATTACCCGACTGTTGAGGCGTTCTGGTCCTTCCTGCTGACCGGTGATATCCCGACCCAGGCCGAGGTTGACGAAGTCGTCGCCGAATTCAAAGAGCGCGGCAAAGTCCCCGCGTATGTATTCGACGCCATCCGCGCCCTGCCGAAAGACAGCCATCCGATGGTCATGCTCTCCGTCGGTATCCTCGCCCTGCAGAAGGATTCGGAATTCTGCAAGTTCTACAACTCCGGCAAGTTCAACAAGATGACCTGCTGGGAATACATGTATGAAGACGCCAGCAATCTGGTTGCCCGCATTGCACCGATCGCCGCCTTCATCTATCGCTACAAATATAAGAATGACGAGCAGATCGCTGTCGATCCGAGCCTTGACTACGGGGCAAACTTCGCCCACCAGATCGGCCAGGTAAAACCGTATGACGACGTCGCCCGGATGTACTTCATCCTCCATTCCGACCATGAGTCCGGCAACGTGTCCGCCCACACCACCCACCTCGTTGCTTCGGCGCTGTCCGACGCCTACTATGCATACTCCGCCGGTCTGAACGGCCTGGCTGGCCCGCTCCACGGTCTGGCCAATCAGGAAGTGCTCGGCTGGATCATGGAATTCCAGAAAAAACTCGGCGAAGGCGTCGAGCCGACCAAGGAAAACGTCACCAAGGCGCTGTGGGACACCCTCAACGCCGGCCAGGTCGTTCCGGGTTACGGTCATGCCGTTCTCCGCAAGACCGACCCGCGTTACACCTCGCAGCGTGAGTTCTGCCTCAAGCATCTCCCGAACGACCCGCTCTTTAAACTGGTCAGCATGATCTTCGAAGTGGCCCCGGGCGTTCTGATGGAGCACGGCAAAGCCAAGAACCCCTGGCCGAACGTCGATGCCCAGTCTGGCGTCATCCAGTGGTACTATGGCGTTCGCGAGTGGGATTTCTACACTGTTCTGTTCGGTGTCGGCCGCGCCCTCGGCTGCATGGCCAACATCGTTTGGGACCGCGGTCTCGGTTATGCCATTGAGCGGCCGAAATCGGTCACGACCGCCATGCTCGAAAAATGGGCGGAAGAAGGCGGCCGGAAGTTCTAATGCCGTTAGGCGGGGGCATTTTGCCCCCGCTGCTTTATCCTGCCGGTACAATGAAAAATGGGGAGATGTCGAATACATCTCCCCATTTTTGCTGTTGGTCCCGTAATGGCAGTGCGGGCGATTCAGTCGAAGACCTGGGCGCTGAAAATGTAAATATCGGCGCCTTCTTGCCAGTCATCCCGTTTGAGCCCGGCCTTGAGGCAGGTCTGGCCCAGGAAGGTCAAACGGTCCCAGCCATATTCCACTGCAACCTGCGGAAGCAGGACGCCCCTGCAATGGTTCTTTTCCAAGTATATCCCGTGGATGCCCACCTCTATTTCATCGATGGAGGAAATTTTTTCCAATGGGCTCAATACGGAAATTTCCAGGGTGAAATTGTCGAGATCTGCCGTTTTCATCGGGTAGAATCGTGGGTCGCGGGTCGCGGCCGCTATGGCCATTTCCTGGACGGTCTGGTACAGTGGCTTGTCGGTAACGAAACTGCCGATGCAGCCGCGCAGCGTCCCGTCCTGCTTCAGGGTCACAAAGCACCCGCGGCAGGCCCGCAGGCCGGAGCCGGGGTCGGCAACCGGCGGGATGGCCCGTTCTCCGATATAATGAATAATTGTTTCTCTGGCAACGGTGATTAGGGTTTCTTGCTCTTGTTTTGTCAGGTTTGTAGTCACGTGCCGCTCCGACGTTAAAATGTTGACCGTAAACAAGTATACTCATTTACCGCATGGTGACAAGGCGGAGCGTTCAATTCAGCTGCAGAGGAGGCCTTATGGCGAAGCGATACAAAGTTCTCATTGGCGGTGCATGGACTGGAGACAACTGTCCGGGGATCGATGTCATCAACCCCTTTGACGACTCGGTGATCGGAGTGGTCCCCGAGGCATCCCTCACCGATGTCGAAGAGGCGATTGTCGCCGCGCAGGCGGGGTTCGCGGCGATGGCCGCATTGCCGGCCCATCGCCGGGCTGAAATTCTTACCCGAACTTCGGAACTAATTTTACGGGATCGGGAGGAGATTGCCGAGATCATTGCCCGGGAGGCTGGTAAGTCGTGGAAATTCGCCTTGGGTGAGGCCGACCGCAGTGCGGAGACCTTTGCCTTTGCTGCCATCGAGGCGCGGAGCACCCACGGTGAACTGGTGCCGATGGATGCCTCGCCGGTCTCCGCCGGCCGCTTCGGCTTCTATCTCCGGACCCCTATCGGCATCATTGGTGCAATCACGCCGTTCAATTTCCCGTTGAACCTGGTTGCCCACAAGGTAGCGCCGGCAATTGCCGCCGGCAATTCGGTAATCCTTAAGCCGGCCACCAAAACGCCGCTTTCGTCAATCAAGCTGGCAGAGCTGATGGAGGAGGCCGGCCTGCCTGCCGGCGCCCTCAATGTCGTGATCGGCAGCGGTCGGGTGGTGGGTAACCGCCTGGTCGAAGATGACCGGCTGGCGATGATCACCTTTACCGGCAGCCCGCCGGTCGGTGTCGAGATCAAGTCTCGCAGCGGGTTGAAGCGGGTAACGCTGGAGCTGGGCTCCAATTCGCCCACCATTATTGATGCCGATGCGGACATCGATGCCGCCGTTGCCCGGTGCGTCGTGGGCAGCTTTGCCAATTCGGGACAGGTCTGCATCTCGGTACAGCGGATTTTTGTCCACCAGAGCCGTTACGACGAGTTTCTGCAGAAATTTGTCGCGGCAACCGGCAAGCTGAAAGTCGGTGATCCGATGGACAAGCAATCCGATATCGGACCGATGATTTCCAGGGAGGAACTCGACAGGATCGTCGGCTGGCTGGATGAAGCCAAGTCTCTCGGGGCCAAGGTCGAGACCGGTGGCACGGTTATCGGCAACTGTCTGACACCGACGGTGCTCAGCGGTGTAACTCCGTCGATGAAGGTTGTCTGTTCCGAAGTGTTCGCCCCGATCGTTACCGTGATGTCCTGCGAGACGTTCGAGCAGGCCCTTGAAATGGCGGACGACTCGGTGTACGGCCTCCAGGCTGGGGTCTACACCAACGACATCAACAAGGCATTCCAGGCGATCAGGCGCCTTGATGTGGGTGGGGTGATCATCAACGACATCCCGACCTTCCGTGTCGACCACATGCCGTATGGCGGCAATAAGCAGAGTGGTCTCGGCCGGGAAGGGGTGCGTTATGCGATGGAAGAAATGACGAATATCAAAATGGTCTGCTTCAATCTCTAAAATGCTCTGACAATGTCTAAAGTTTGGATTGTAACTTGTTGATTTGGCTGGACAAAAATGGTTGGTAGTCAAATTAAAAAAGTCTTGACTTTATTTCTAAAGGTAGTATATTTCGCATCTGTTGTGTTTGAAAACCATGCGCTTTGCGCGAGAATGACAATCACAAAAGAAAAGAGGTGAGAACGTCGATGAAAAAACTGCTTTCCCTGACCCTGTGTCTTGCTCTGGCCGTGGCTTTCGCCGCTGGCTGCAAGAAGAAAGAAGAAGCTCCGGCTCCTGCTCCGGCTGAACAGGCTGCTCCGGCTCCTGCCCAGGCTCCGATGAGCTCCGCTACGGCTGCTCCGGCTGCTCCGGCTGAGCAAGCTCCGGCTGCTCCGGCTGAGAAGAAGTAATTTCGATTATTTCTTCGCGAATGAAAGGGCCCACAGGTTAAGATCTGTGGGCTTTTTTTTTGCCTTTTGCCAAATTGGGTTGACAACCGTTCGGCTACATGCTATCTGAGACGGTCATTTTACTATGAGCGATGCGGAGGTAGTCATGGAAAGAACGTTTGCGATTATCAAGCCCGATGCAGTGGAAAGAAATATAATCGGCAAAATCCTGGAAAAGGTCGAAGGCGCGGGGTTCCGGGTCGTCGGTATGAAGAAAATCCAGCTCTCCAAAGCTGAGGCTGAAGGGTTCTACTACGTGCACAGCGAGCGGCCGTTTTTCAATGACCTGTGCACCTTCATGTCACGGAGCCCGGTGGTGGTACTCGCCCTGGAGCGCGAGAACGCCATTGCCAAATGGCGCGAGGTGATGGGAGCGACCAATCCGGCCAATGCCGATGCCGACACGATCCGCAAGGAATTTGGTCTGAGCATCGAAGAGAATACCGTTCACGGCTCCGATTCGCCGGAATCGGCGGCCTTCGAGATTCCGTACTTCTTCAGCCAGCTCGAACTTCTCTAGCATTATTCGTTGAGTGACGGAAAAGCCCTTCCTGCGAAGGGCTTTTTTTATAATTTATCAGGCAGCATGACTATGAAAGTTGATGTAAAAGGGCTGAGCTTCGAAGAACTCGAGGAGTTGCTGCGCGGGAAGGGGAAAGAGCGATACCGGGCGCGGCAGCTCTTTAAGTGGCTCTACCAGAAGGATGCGGCAACGTTTGCCGAAATGACCGATCTGGCCAAGGACTTACGCCGCGAGCTCGAGGAGACGGCTTTTATCAGCCAGCTTACCCCCCTGGCCGTTGAGATGTCCCGGGACGGCACCCGGAAATACCTGTTCCAGCTTGACGACGGCAATGCGGTGGAGTCGGTGCTTATTCCCGAAGAAGACCGGAATACCCTCTGCATTTCGAGCCAGGTCGGCTGTGCCATGGCCTGCGCGTTCTGTCTGACCGGGACTTTTAATCTAACCCGCAACCTGACTGCGGCCGAGATCGTCAACCAGGTCTGTGCGGTAAAGCGGGAAGTCCCGGTGCGGAATATCGTCTTCATGGGGATGGGCGAGCCGCTGGGGAATCTCGATAACGTCATTCGGGCGCTGAAAATCCTCACCCATGACGACGGCCTGCAGTTCTCGTCGCGACGGGTGACGGTCTCGACTTCGGGGCTGGTCCCGGAAATGGAACGCCTCGGGCGGGAAGTTACCGTGAACCTGGCGGTGTCATTGAATGCGACGACCGACGCGGTACGCAACCAGCTGATGCCGGTCAACCGGCTCTATCCGCTTGCGGACCTGCTGGCGGCCTGTCGGCGCTTTCCCCTGCCGTCCCGGCGCAAGATCACCATCGAGTATGTGCTGATCAGAGGGCTTAACGATACGCTGGAGGATGCCAAGCGGCTGGTTAAGCTCTTGAGTGGCATTCCTAACAAGATCAACCTGATTCCGTTCAATGAGCACGAGGGGTGTGATTACCGGGCACCGGAGCAGGCAAGCATCGACCAGTTTCACAGTTATCTGCTGGCGAAGCATTTTACGGTCATTACCCGTTCGAGCCGCGGCGGTGATATCTCCGCGGCCTGCGGGCAGCTCAAAGGGAAGCTGGACCGGCAGCGGGCCGCCGGAGAGTCCCCGGCAGAGTGATCGGTTGTTTATCTGAGCGATTGTAGTGAAAGGAGCTGGCATGAGTGAGCTGGTAATTGGCGTCTTCGGCGGCAGTGGCCTTTACGAGATGGAGGGGATGAGCGATATCCGGCGCGTCACCATGGATACGCCGTTCGGTGCCCCTTCCGACGAATATATCACCGGGATTCTCGACGGGGTGAAAATGGTGTTTCTCCCCCGGCATGGCCGTGGCCATCGCCTCTTGCCGTCGGAGGTCAACTATCGGGCCAACATCTATGGGATGAAGAAGCTCGGGGTGAGCCGGATCATTTCGGTGTCGGCCGTCGGTAGCATGAAAGAGGAAATCGCCCCTGGCCACATTGTCATTCCCGATCAATTCATTGATCGCACCAACGCCACGCGGTGCAACACGTTCTTCGGTAACGGGATCGTGGCCCACGTCCAGTTTGCCGACCCTGTCTGCGCCGACCTGTCCGGCTGTCTGTACGAGGCTGCCCTGGCGTCGGGTGCCGTCGTGCACCGGGGCGGCACGTACATCTGCATGGAAGGTCCCGCCTTCTCGACCAGGGCCGAATCGAACATGTACCGTTCTTTCGGGGTGTCGGTCATCGGCATGACCAATATCCCCGAAGCCAAGCTGGCGCGCGAAGCGGAAATCTGCTACGGTGTGATCGCCCTGGCCACCGACTACGACTGCTGGCACGAGGCTCACGACGATGTCTCGGTGGATGCGATCCTGACGATCATCAAGAACAATGTGACTATGGCCAAGAGCATTATCCGCAATGCCGTCGGTCGGATTGTCGCCGAGCGGGACTGTCCCTGCGCCTCTGCCCTCCAGTACGCCGTTATCACCGACCGGAATGCGATTCCGGCCGAAGTGAAGGACCGGCTCGACCTGATCGTCGGCACGTATCTGTAAGCGTCTCTATAAAGGAAGAACAGCCATGAGTATTCTCGTTGTCGGTTCAGTAGCGTTCGATTCGGTGGAAACCCCCTTTGGTCAGGTGGACAATGTCCTGGGAGGCTCCGCAACCTACTTTTCCACCTCGGCAAGCTTTTTCACCGATGTCAACTTGGTGGCGGTTGTCGGTGCCGATTTTCCCGAGGAGGATGTCCGGTTTCTGGCGGGGCGCAACATCGATCTGCGCGGCCTGGCACGGGTGCCGGGCAAGACCTTTCACTGGAAAGGGAAATACGGCTATGATCTGAACGAGGCCCAGACCCTGGAGACCCACCTGAACGTCTTTGAATCGTTCAAGCCGCAAATTCCGGTCGAATATCGCGAGACGGAGTTCCTCTTCCTCGCTAATATCGACCCCGAACTGCAGATGGATGTCCTGAAGCAGGTGGGACGGCCGCGGGTAATTGCCTGCGATACCATGAATTTCTGGATTTCTTCCAAGCCCGAAGCGCTGAAACAGGTGATTGCCCTGGTCGATATCCTGATCATCAACGAAGGGGAGGCCCGCCAACTGACCAAGGAAGTCAATCTGGTCAAGGCGGCCCGCCAGCTGCTGGCCCTGGGGGTCAAGACGCTGGTGATCAAGCGGGGCGAATACGGGGTGCTGATGTTCAGCGGCGAAACCGTCTTTGCCGTTCCCGCCTACCCGCTGGAGGACGTTTTCGATCCCACCGGGGCGGGGGATACCTTTGCCGGCGGTTTCATGGGCTATCTGGCCAATACCGGCGACATGTCGGAAGCGGGGATCAGGCAGGCGATCATTTTCGGCAGTGTGATGGCTTCGTTCAATGTGGAGGATTTCAGCCTCGAGCGGATGAAACGCCTTACCTACCCTGAGATCGAAGAGCGGTACCGTAGCTTCAAGGCCCTTACTCAATTCGAGGAGCTGCCGGCGCTGAAAGGCCGGCCAACGGGCGAGTAGCGGCCGGCCGCGTTGACAAGGGGCGGCAAATCTGTTACGTTTCCCGGTGGATACGGCGTGTACTCTCCCGGTTGGCGGGGCTTGACGTTATGGCGGCCGGTGCCGGGAACCCAAATGACCAGAGGTGGCTATTGTGAGACGTCTGTCGGCGCTGTTCGGCATTGCACTTTTCCTGTTCACAGCTGCCTGTGCCTTTGACGATTCCGCCAAGAAGCAGGCGTCATATCATTTCCAGATGGGAGTCTCCTATCTGGGGGAAAATGATCCCACCCGGGCGCTCATCGAGCTGACCGAAGCGGAAAAGCTGACGCCCGACGATCCGACCCTGTTGAACTCCCTGGGCCTCGCCTACTATTACAAAAAACGGTACGATCTTGCCGAAAAGGCATATCTGCGGGCGATTGAGCTGAATCCGGCCTATTCCGAGGCCCGGAACAACCTTGGCGTCAATTACATGGATATGCAGCGCTGGGACGATGCCATCACCCAGTTCAAGGTCGTCTCGGCGGATCTCTTTTTTCTCCACCACGAAGATGCCCGGATCAATCTCGGCCTGGCGTATCTCGGCAAAGGCGATTACCCCCAGTCTTTCGACATCCTGCGGCAAGCGGTCGAGGCCAGCCCGCAGAACGTCATTGCCCGGGTGGCGCTCGGCCGGGTCTACTTTGCCACGGGAAAGACCGACCAGGCCATCGATGAGTATCAGAAGGCCGTGGCCATCGCCAAGAACTATCAGAACGCCCATTACTACCTGGCACTGGCATATCTCAAAAAGAAAGATTACATTGCCGCCGCCAATTCTTTCAAAGAGGCAATCAAGCTTGCCCCTGATTCTGAAAAGGGGCGTCTGTCCCGTGAATACCTGGAATCGATGAAATGAGAGGCCTGCGTGGTTGAGTCAGCTACCGTCGAGTCGGGAAAAGAGACTGTCGGCGGGCTGTTGTCCGCCGCCCGCCAAGCCCGGGAAGTGACCCTGGATGAAGTCGCCCGTGCTACCCGAATCGGGAAAATCTACCTGATTTCCCTTGAGGCCGATGCATTCGACAAGCTTCCCAGCCCCGCCTATGTGAAAGGGTTCCTCCGTGTCTATGCCGCCTATCTCGGTCTGGATCCCGATCGCCTGGTGGCGATGTACGAAACTTCTCTCAAGCCGGCCGTTGCCGTGGCCGATGAACCGCGGCCGGCGGATCCCCGCGAGCCCCGCACGATCGGGACGCCCCGCAACCGGTGGACAATCCCGTTGGTATTGCTGGTGCTTGTTTTCTTTTCCGCCTACCTCTTCCGTGATCGGGACGAAGAGCGGGTGCGGAAAGCCCCTGCCGTGGCCCCGGCGGTACGTCCTGTGCCGCTACCGACCCCTGTCCAGCCTCGGGTCAGTTCTGCCGTAGCCCCTGCCGTGTCGGCGCCGGCCCAGGCGACAGAACCGGCAGCGCAGCCGGCGGATGCTGCCACTCCCGCCCCTGCCGCATCGGGAGTTGTGCTCAGGCTCAAGGTCAATCAGGATTGCTGGTTGAACATTACCATCGATGGTGCGGTTTCCCAACAGTACGATCTCAAGGCAGGAGATTTGATCGAGTGGAAAGGCGAACGGTTTTTCTCTCTTGACCTCGGCAATGCCGGTGGGGTCGAAGCGGAACTCAACGGGAAAGCGCTGCCCTCTTTCGGCGCAGCCGGCCAGACGGCTCATGTCCTGCTCAATGCCGAGGGGGTCGAGGAGCAGTAACTGTCGGCAGTTTACGGATATTCTTTGCGAGGGAGATTCTTAATGCATCTTGCACGCTGCAGAAAATGCGGAAGAGTGATGAAAAGCGAACGGATTGACGCCTATCGGGTCAAACTGGTCTGTAGTTGTGGTTTTTCCGATTTCCGGACTGTTACCGAGAAAGTGAAAACCGTCAATCCCTTCCACCAGAAAGCGAGTTTCACCCCCCTGCTGGAAAGCGAGCGGGGCAAGATGGTGCTGACGATGCAAAAGGCCGACCGCGAGCATCTGGAGATCATCTCGCTCGAGGAGATCAGCATGCTGGTTTCCGCCGATTTCGAGCTGCCGGACGTATTGCAGAGTGTCACGCGGAAAGTGGCCGAACAGCTCAAGGTGAGCGTTTGCAGCGTCTATCTCCGTGACGGCGATGAAGTAGTCCTTGCCGCGACCTCCGGTTTCGATCCCTCGTTCATCGGCAAGATTCGGATCAGGCTCGGCGAGGGGATTACCGGCATCGTGGCCAAGGACGGACAGTACATTTCCCTCAGTCATGCGTCGCAGGATCCCCGTTACAAGTATTTCCCCGAGTTGCATGAGGAAAAGTACAATTCGATGCTGTCGTTCCCGATCGGGGACAAAAAAGAAGTCTACGGGGTCATCAATCTTAACAGCACCTCGATTCGCTCGTTTCAGGAGGACGAGATCTATTTCGTCTCCATTATCGCCAACCTGATTCTGACAGCGATCAAACTCCGGGAGCGCGTGGCTTCAGAGAAGAAATTGTCCTGAGGAAACCGGCTTGACAGAGGGGGATGCCATGCTAGACTCCAAGAGGGTGAAATACTGGCGTTATGTGGGGAAATTCATTGATCGAACAGTTAAAAAAACGTATCCTTGTCGTGGACGATGAGGAAAATGCCCGGATCGGTCTTTCGAAGCTCTTGGAGCGCGAGGGATTCGAGGTTGAAAGTGTTTCTAACGGATACGAGGCACTCAATTATCTGATGCAGCGGGATGTCAATGTCATAGTTACTGACATCAATATGCCTGAGATGAACGGCATTACTTTTCTGAAAGAGTTGAACAAGAATTTTCCGCAGAGCAATGTCATCATGATAACCGCCTATGGTGGCGTTGATTCTTACATTGAAGCAATGAATCTCGGTGCCTTCGAATACATTAACAAACCGGTGAAGATCGACGAACTCAAGTCGATCTTGAAGAAGATCTTCAATGGCAACTATCATTAAGCCTGTCAAGGGGGAATGAAATGAAGACGTTCAGTACGATTGTGTTTCCGACCGACTTTTCTGAAAATTCGGAGTATGCGTTTGATTATGCCCTGACCCTTGCCAAACAGTTTAGTGCCCGACTGGTGGTGATTCATGTCATTAACGAGCCGGTCGACTTGCGCGGCTTCTACGTGCCGCATGTCTCGTTCGAGAAGCTCGAAGAGGAGATCGTTTCGGCCGCGGAAAAAATGATGGATAAGTTTTGCCGGACCAAGATCAAGGACTATACGAATTATACCAGTACGATCGTCTCGGGGATTCCCTATGATGAGATCCTCAAGAAGGCGACGGAGGAGAACGCGTCCCTGATCGTCATGGGTACCCACGGCAGAAAAGGGATCGATCATTTCCTGTTCGGCAGCACGGCCGAGCGGGTGGTGCGGAGTGCCACCTGTCCGGTGATGTCCGTGCGGCCGCCTGAGGCCTGATTACCGGCTCTGTTTTCAGAGCGAACAAAGGGCAGCGAAAGCTGCCCTTTGTTTTTGGCTGTGATGACCTCGGCGAGGTGCCGTGTAATGGGGGGAGCGAATTCGGCTAATGCGTATGGAGTCACCAGTAACTGAATCGACAGCAAGCAAGGGGACGATCCTGATTGTGGATGACGAGCGGGTCATCCTCGACCTGACGTCGATCGTCCTCAGAAACCGCGGCTATACGATTTATACGGCGGGGGACGCTATCAGCGGCATGAGGGAGTTGGAAGAGTACCAACCCCAGTTGGTGCTGCTCGACTACATGATGCCGGTAGTTGACGGTTTGACGGCGCTCAAGGAAATCAGACAGCGCTTTCCCGATACCTACGTAATCGTCTTCACCGGCAAGGGGAACGAGGAGATTGCCGTCGAGTTGATGAAGGCGGGGGCCTCCGATTACATTCTCAAACCGTTCAATAATCAGGACCTGATCGAGCGGATCGAGAATGTGCTCCGGATCAGGGCGGTGGAGCTGAAGAACCGGGAACTTCTCGAAGAACGGGAACGCCTGTTGTCGGAGATCGAGGAGTGGAACCGGCAGTTGGAGGCACGAGTCCTCGAAAAGACCGAGGCGCTCCAGCGGGCCCAGCAGGAGATCGTCCAGTCGGAAAAACTTGCCTCTCTCGGCTATCTTTCCGCCGGGATGGCTCACGAAATCCGTAACCCTCTCAACTCTATCACCCTCTTTGCCCAACTCCTCAAGAGCGGGCTCGACGATCCGGAACGACTCGAATACATCGACAAGATTCTCAAGGAGGTCGATCGGATCGACGATATCATGCGCAAGCTCCTCGACGCCTCGAAGCGGCCGCGGTTCCAGTTGAGCGAAGTCCGCATCGACAAGGTCATTGAGGCGACCCTTGAAGTGTTCAAACCCCAGACCACCCTTTATCACATTGCGGTCCGGCGCGAGTTCACGCGGATTCCGCCGCCTTTCCAGGCCGATTCCGCCGAGATCGAACAGATTTTCACCAATCTGTTCCTCAATGCGATCCATGAAATGAAAGAAGGCGGCACTCTGACGGTCGAACTGGACCACGATGACCGTGATATCCTGATCCGGGTAGCCGATACCGGCAAAGGGATTCCCAAAGAAATCGTGCCGAAAATCTTCGACCCGTTCTTTTCCACCAAGAGCAGCGGCAGCGGCCTCGGCCTGGCGGTGGTGCTGCGGATCGTCAAAACGTACAACGGCCGGATTGGTGTCGAGGAGGGTGACCGGCCCGGCACGACCTTTGTCATCAGGCTGCCGCTGGTCGGTTCGTGAGCCCCCTTTCCCCTTTTCTTTTCGGCCCTGATCGAGTATCATGGCCGAACTTTGCCTGATTCCAGAGGTTCCGATGTCCGCCCGGGAAAAAGTTCTGATCATTGACGATGATCCCTTCTTCCTGAAGGTCCTTTCCGACGCTTTTACGGAGAGCGGGTTTGCGGTTGCTACGGCGGTCAACGGGAAAGACGGCGTCGATGCCTACCTCAGCCATGAGCCGGGGGTGGTGATTTCGGACCTGATCATGCCCCAAATGGGTGGCGTCAGTACTTGTCTGGAGATCAGCCGCCTTGCCGGCGCCCGGGAACCGATCATCATCCTGCTGACCTCGATGTTCAATGAAGCTCCCCACGAGCACTCGGTTCCGGAAATGGGAGCCCGGGTCCATATCTCCAAATCCACCAAGCCGGTGGATATCGTTATTATCGTCGAGCAGCTCCTGGACCGGAAAAAGTACGACGCCCACAGGTCTGAAGAATACTGATGCCGTTTCTGGTACGAAATCTGATCCTGTCCCCGGAAGAGGACGAGAGTCTGCTTTCCGGTCTGGTGCAACGGCGCTTCGGCCTGCGGGCGCAGGATGTCGTTTCGTGCCGGCTGGTACGCAAAAGCATTGATGCCCGACGCAAGCCCCGGGTAAAATTTATCTGTACCGTCGAATGCCGGCTGACAGACGAAGCCGGTTTCCTGGCCCGCTTCGGCACCGATCCCGACGTCCAGCCTGTGGTAGAGCCATCACCGCCGACTTTCCCTACCTTGCGTCCGGAACCGGGGATCGTTATCGTCGGCATGGGGCCGGCCGGGCTGTTCACCGCGCTGCGCCTTGCCGAATACGGGCTGGTGGCGACCCTTGTCGAGCGCGGCCAGCCGGTCGAGCGCCGGACCCGCGATGTCGAGCTCTTCTGGCGCAGTGGCGCTCTGGATCCGGAAAGCAACGTCCAGTTTGGCGAGGGGGGGGCCGGTACCTTTTCCGACGGCAAGCTGACCACCCGGGTCAACGACCGGAACATCACCTACATCCTCGAACGGCTGGTGACCTTCGGTGCCCCGGTGGAAATCCTTTACCAGGCCAAACCGCACATCGGCACCGACCGCCTGCGACGGGTGGTGGCCGGAATCCGGCAGTGGCTGCTTGATGCCGGCTTCGAAATCCGTTTCGCCTGCCGGGCCAGCGATATTCTTGTCCGGGAGGGGCAGGTGGCGGGAGTGGTCCTGAACGACCATGATGAGCTCTCCTGCAGCCGCCTCGTGCTGGCGCCGGGCCACAGTGCCCGGGATACCTACCGGCTGCTGGCCGAGCGGGGCGTCTTCCTGGAGGCGAAACCTTTTGCCATCGGGGCCAGGATCGAGCACCCGCAGGAGCTGATCAACCGGATCCAGTACGGTAAGGGTTTCCATCCCGCCCTGCCGCCGGCCGAGTATGCCCTGGCCTATAACGACCGGCAGCGCGGCCGGTCCGCCTACTCCTTCTGCATGTGCCCCGGTGGCGTGGTGGTGGCCGGCAGTTCGGAACAGGGCGGCGTGGTCACCAACGGGATGAGCGCTTACCGGCGCGATGCCACTCACGCCAACAGCGCCCTGGTGGTCAACGTGGGGCCGGCCGATTTCGCCGATCCCTCACCGCTGGCGGGGATTGCCTTCCAGCAGCTGTGGGAACGGCGGGCGTTCGCTGCCGGCGGTGGCGATTACCGTGCCCCGGCCCAGAATCTGTTGGCCTTTCTCGGGCAGCGGGGCGGTGGGCTGACCTCAAGCTACCGGCCGGGGGTGCGGGAAACGGACCTGGCGACGGTACTGCCGGCGGGGGTTACGGAAACGCTCCGGGCGGGAATCCATCATTTCGAAGGGAAGATGCGCGGTTTCATCACTGCGGAGGCGACCCTGACCGGAGTCGAGACGCGAACATCGGCCCCGGTGCGGATTGTCCGTGGGGACGACTTCCAGTCGGTTACGCTCCGCGGCCTGTATCCTGCCGGCGAAGGGGCCGGTTATGCCGGTGGCATCATGAGCGCGGCCCTCGACGGGATCCGGGTGGCGGATGCCTTGGCGCAACAACTCAGCAAGCAACAAGGAGCATGCTTTGAATAAGATTTTCATCGGGACGATCAAGGACCGGGACCAGGTCGACTCCGTTTTCCTGGTCAAGGATAAGATCATGGCGATGGCCAAGAACGGCAAGCCGTACATGACGTTGCGGCTGATGGACAAGAGCGGCGAGATCGAGGGGCGGGTCTGGGACAACGTGGATACGCTGTCGGCTGTCTTCGACAAGGACGATTTCATCGCCATCCGCTCCAAGGCAACGGTCTATCTGGGCAAGATGCAATTGATCATTGCCGAGCTGAAGCGGGTGCCGGAAGAACAGGTCTGTCTGGCCGACTTCCTCCCCGAGTCGGCGCGGGCGATTGCCGAGATGGAGCAGGAGCTGGCAGCGCTCGTCGGAAGCATTGGCGACGGCAATCTCCGGGGCCTGATGCAGTCCTTTGTCGATGACGAAGGGTTCATGGCCCTCTACCGGGTTGCTCCTGCCGCCAAAGGGATGCACCATGTCTATCTCGGCGGGCTGTTGGAGCACTCGCTGGCGGTGGCCCGACTGGTCGACGCCATCGTGCCGCTTTACAGCGGAATCAACCGCGACCTGCTGGTCGCCGGGGCGCTGCTGCATGACGTCGGCAAGGTACGGGAGATGACCTACCTCCGCTCGTTCGATTATACGGACGAGGGGAAGCTGCTCGGCCATATTACGATCGGCGTGGAGATGCTCCATGAACGGATCGCCGCTATCCCCGGCTTCCCTGTCGAACTGGCGATGCTGCTCAAGCATATGCTCCTCTCCCACCATGGCCAGTACGAATTCGGTTCGCCGAAGCGGCCGAAGACCATGGAAGCGACGATTCTCAATTACCTGGACGACCTCGACTCCAAGATCAACGGCATCAATACCCATATCGGCAAGGAAATCGACGGCCAGAGCCGCTGGACCTCCTACCATCGGCTATACGACCGTTACTTCTACAAGGAAAACGGGTTGGGCGAGACGGGGCACGAGGAGTGCGCCAGCGAGCCTGCGCCGTCTGCCCCGGCAGTGCCCGCGGCGGCGGAACCGCCGGCCAGGGGGAAGCCGGCCGAGGCGAAAAAGGGGTTCCACAACAATCCGTTCGAGTCGTTGCAGGGGAAGAATCTCGACCTGTTCTGACCGCTTTGCGCAAGGAGTCTGTTATGATTTTTGAAAATGTTGTCGTTGGGCCGCTGGGGGTGAACTGTTTTATTCTCGGCTGCCCGGAGAGCAAAGTCGGCGTGGTGGTCGATCCCGGCGCCGATGCCGGGCGGATCGTTGCCAGGATAGGTGAACTCGGCCTGGAGATTCGTTACGTGATCAATACCCACGGCCATTTCGACCATGTCGGCGGGAACCGGCGCCTTGTGGAGGCTACCGGGGCGAAGCTGATGATCCATCGGGACGACGTCCATTTCCTCAATCGCGCTGCCGATGCGGCAGCTACCTATGGTTTGGAAACGGAAAACTCTCCCAGCCCCGATCTTCTCCTGGAGGATGGCCAGATGATCGAGTTCGGCACCTGCCACCTGGAGGTTTTCCATACCCCCGGTCATACGCCCGGCGGCTGCTGCCTCTATCTGGCGGCGGAGAAAAAGGTCATCAGCGGCGATACGCTGTTCGCCGAATCGGTGGGGCGGACCGATTTCCCCGGCTCATCCCATCGCGATCTGATCGACTCGATCCGCAACAAACTGCTGACCCTTCCCGACGATGTACAGGTCTTTCCCGGTCATGGCCCGGCGACCACCATCGGTCGGGAGCGGCGTTACAATCCCTATCTGAACGACTGAGCCCAAACGGCAACCGACGTCCCGGCGGCGTCGGCGGAGAACAGCTATGCTCAACGGCAAGGAAATCGTCCTCGGCGTTACCGGCGGCATCGCCGCCTACAAGGCGGTCGAGCTCCTGCGGCTGCTGACCAAGGCCGGGGCGACCGTCCACGTCGTGATGACCAGATCGGCGATGGAGTTCGTCACCCCCCTGACATTTCAGACGCTGTCGATGAATCCGGTGGTTACCGACCTCTTCAATCTCATTTCCGAACGGGAGATCGGCCATATCGCCCTGGCCGACCGGGCCGACCTGGTGATCATCGCTCCGGCCACCGCCAATGTCATTGGCAAGATCGCCAACGGCATTGCCGATGACATGCTGACCACCACCGTCATGGCAACCAAATCGCCGGTACTGATCGCTCCGGCCATGAACGTCAATATGTACCAGAACCCCCTCTATCGGGAGAACG
Organism: Geotalea uraniireducens; assembly: GCF_027943965.1. NCBI lineage: Bacteria > Pseudomonadati > Thermodesulfobacteriota > Desulfuromonadia > Geobacterales > Geobacteraceae > Geotalea > Geotalea uraniireducens. The sequence goes on from NZ_AP027151.1 coordinate 1,392,289, forward strand.
AGGCCAAGCTGAAACGCTTCGGCTACCGCTTTGTGGAGCCGGCCAGCGGCCTGCTTGCCTGCGGCTGGGAAGGGGAGGGGAAACTGCAGGAACCGGCAGTGATCTTCGAAGAGGCGGTGGCTGCCCTGACCGTAAAGGATCTGGCCGGCGAGCGGGTGCTGGTGACCGCCGGCCCGACCCGCGAAGAGATCGACCCGGTCCGCTACATCAGCAACTACTCTTCGGGCAAGATGGGCTATGCCATTGCCCGGGCGGCGCGGCGCCGAGGGGCAGAGGTGACGTTGGTTGCCGGCCCGACCTGTCTCGCCGATCCCTGGGGGATCGAAACGGTGCGGGTGACGTCGGCCGCTGAAATGTACGAGGCGGTGCTGGCCAGGCTCGAACGGAGCACGGTGGTGATCAAGGCGGCTGCCGTGGCCGATTATCGGCCGAAGTGCAAGGCGCCGGGCAAGATCAAGAAGACCGACGCAGCGATGGCGGTGGAACTGGAGAAGAATCCGGACATCCTGCGTGAAGTGGGCGCCCGGAAAGGGGCGCGGCTGGTGGTCGGCTTTGCCGCCGAAACCGGCGAGCTGGTAGCCAACGCCCGGAAAAAGCTCCTTGACAAGCAGGTCGATCTGATGGTCGCCAATGATGTCAGCCAGGCCGGGGCCGGCTTCCATGTCGATACCAATATCGCCAAATTCCTGTATCCCGACGGGCGGATCGAAGAGCTGCCGCTGATGGGGAAGAACGAGCTGGCCGATCTGCTGCTGGACCGGGTAACGGCGCTGCGGCAGACCGGGGCGAAGGCTGGTCCCTGAGCTGGTGGTGGAAAACCGGCGCTACGGTTCGGCGGAGAGAATTCTGAGCAGTTCGTCAGGCTTCCAGATCGCTTCCTTGAGCCGGCCCTTCATCGCATCGACCTGCTCGAAGGCATCTTCCTTGGTGATCTTGCCACTCCGGTACAATAGCCGCAGATTTTTGCGCACCGCCTCGGCGGTAGCTAGGGCCCGTTCGCCAGTCGGGTCCGCCTGGTAATAGCGTGAGTGCTCCAGCCGGTTGAGAAAATCGAACACCGATTCCTCGGCGAGCCCCATGTATTCGCTGCGATCCCCTTCTTCAAGGACATAGCTCGACGAATCCGCCAGGGTCTTCATGACCTGCTGCCACTTTTCCAGCCGGCTGACCAGGAGGATCGAGTTGAAGATCCGTTTGTTGGTGCCGAAAGAAAAGATGGTGTCGGAGAGCACGTTGCGGAGCAGCGCGTCGTTCGCCTTGTAATTTTCCTGGCAGACTTTTTTGCCGGTTTCCCAGATATCCCGTTCCACGAAGGTTTCAAAGCGCATTTCCCAGTAGGCATGCTTGAGGGTCAGGGTCGAGAAACTGCGCATGATCTTGAAAGGGACGAAGTAGTTGTGGGCGACGGTATCCGCTGCCAGGTGGCAGAGATAGCCGTAGGCGCAGGCTTTCTGGGGGGGATTCCAGGCATATTCCAGCACCTTCATGCCGATCCGCCAGCGGTGGCAGTGCTGGAGATAGTGGGTGAATTTCTTCCCCAGGGTGATGTCGGCGGAAATGCAGCCGTAGAGGAAATCCTGGGGGAATTCGCCGATGATTGCGGCAATGGCCGGGTTGATCGCCTGGAGATTGTTGATGATTGACGTTCCCAGCTGTAAGTGGATGCCTGCTCCCCAGGCAAAGGCGTTGGCAGGGATTAACAACAGTACGAACAGGATGACCGGAAGCATAACCATATCGTAAATGATATTGATCTGTTAGAAAAAAGTAAAGGGATTTGCCATGCCGGAAAGCGATGATGCGCGCCAAGCCTTGTCTTTGTTGAAAAGTTATCTCGAAGAACTGAAGGCGTCAGGAGTCGATGCTCTCCCCTATGGCGTGACCGGGGGGGCCGCCGAACCGGCCGCCGGAGCGCCTTCCCGCCCGGCGGTGCCGAACGTCGCGGAGTCGCTGGAGCAGATCCGGGCCGAACTCGGTGACTGTCAGCGCTGTTCGCTGGGGAAGGGGCGGACCAACCTGGTCTTTGGGGTCGGCAATCCCCGGGCGCGGCTCGTTTTTGTCGGCGAAGCTCCCGGCCGGGACGAAGATCTCCAGGGCGAGCCGTTTGTCGGCGAGGCCGGCGGGCTGCTGACCCGGCTGATTACCCGGATGGGGCTGAGTCGTGAGGATGTCTATATCTGCAATGTCCTCAAATGTCGCCCCCCCGGTAACCGCAATCCGGAGCCGCCGGAGATCGAGCAGTGCAGCCCCTTTCTGCTCCGGCAAATCAGGAGTATCGGTCCGGCGGTGATCGTGGCGCTCGGTACGTTCGCCGCCCAGACCCTGCTCGGATCCAAAGCGCCTATTTCCAAACTGCGCGGGCATTTCCACGATTATCACGGCATCCCGCTGATGCCGACATTCCACCCGTCGTTCCTGCTCCACAACCGGAGCGATACGGGAAAATACTGGCTAGTCTGGGAAGACATGATCCAGGTACTCAATCGTCTCGGTCTGCCGGTTCCCGACGTCAAGCGCAAGGGCTGACAGAGACGATCAAAGGAGAGGAGCCGTGGCGAAAGGTTATCAGGTGAATCGCGAACGCCAGGAATTGCTGGCCTCGTTGGGCAAGTCGCTGGGGAAACGGGCCGGCTTTCGTTGCGAATGGTGCGAGGGGAAAGATGATCTGCGCCCCTGGGAGTCCCGCCCAGACCGGGAGCCGACGGAAGAGTCCATTGCCCTGCTGTGTGCCCCCTGCCGCGAACTGGCAGCAGGGAAACGGGCTCCAGCCGGCGCCTTGCGCAATCTTCGCAATGCCCTCTGGAGCCCGGTGCCGGCAGTCGCCGAGGGGGTGGCGCGGGTCCTGGCGGCGAGCGGCGAGTTGTGGGCCAGAGAGGCGATCGAAGAGAGCCTGATCGATGAGGCGTTGAAACGGGAACTGCTCAAATGAAGTCGCCGGCTGGGGCGAGCGGCGGGCAGATACCGGGAGAGGGGGCGGTGGGGTGAAACGATACCGGGAGCTTTACGATACGGAGATGGTCAAGGGGGCGGCGTTGCCGTTTGCCCTGCCGGCCTGGATTGCCCGCGCGCCATTCGAGGAGTACCTCGACATGACGATCGAGTCGGCGGTCGACGGCCGGGCCGTCCTGACCATGCCCTTCAAGGTCAAGCATGCCCAGGGCAAAGGATTGATGCACGGCGGTGCGGTGACCGCCCTGGCCGATACCGCCGTGGCAATGGCGATCAAAAGCATTCTGCCGGAAGGGAGCCATTTCGTCACCACCGAATTGACCCTCACCTTCCATGCGCCGATTCAGGGCGGAACCGTCAAGGCGGTTGCCACGACGGTCCGGGAGGATGAACGGACCCTGCGCGGCATTGCCGAAGTGTTCGATGCCGAGGGGGTGAAGACGGCGACCTTTCAATCGCTGTTCCGGATCAAACGCGCCAGCCGGCCTGCATAGGCGGGCGGCTGGCTGTCGGGTGAGGCGGGCTTCGGCGCGCCGCCGGTGTTATTGCAGCGGCATGCCGAGCCGGCGCATCTTTTCGACCAGCGTCGTCCGGTTGAGGTTGAGCAGCGTGGCAGCCCGGGCCTTGACCCCGTCGCTCAAGGCCAGCGCATCGTTGATCATGCTCCGTTCGATCTCGGTCAGGGTCTTGACCAGGTCCACTCCCTTGCTCGTGACCCGGGTCAGCGATTCGTTCCGGACGCCGGGCGGGAGGTCCTGGAGGGTAACGGTATCCGCCTCGGTGAGGGCGACGATCCGTTCCATGACGTTTTCCAGTTCCCGGACGTTGCCCGGCCACGGATACCCCTCCAGCGCCTCCAGCGCGTCTTTGGTCAGCACCAGTTGCCGCCGGCCCATCTCCTTGCAGAATTTGGCCTGAAAATGCCGGACCAGCGGCAGGATGTCCTCCACCCGCTCCCGTAGCGGCGGCAGCCGCAGCGGGATAACATTGAGCCGGTAAAAGAGATCTTCGCGAAAATTCCCCTTCTTGACCTCTTCCTCAAGGTTGAGATTGGTTGCCGCAACGATCCGGACGTCGATCTTCTTCGGCCGGGTCGAACCGACCCGTTCGACCTCCTGCTCCTGAAGAACCCGCAGCAGCTTGGTCTGCAGCTGCATCGGCATGGTGCCGATCTCGTCGAGGAAGATGGTCCCGCCGTCGGCGGCCTCGAACTTGCCGAGCTTGTCCCGGGCCGCGCCGGTAAACGCCCCCCTCACGTAACCGAACAGTTCCGATTCCAATAGGTTTTCCGGGATGGCGCCGCAATGGACGGTGATCAGCGGGTTGGTCCGCCGGTGCCCGTTGAAGTGGATTGCCTTCGCCACCAGTTCCTTGCCGGTTCCCGATTCGCCGGAGATGAGCACCGTTGAATCGGTCTTGACGATCCGTTTCATCAGGGCAAAGACCTGCTGCATCGCCGGTGAGGAGCCGACGATGTTCGCCAGTTCGAATTTGTCCTGCAGCTGTTTTTTGAGGTAGACGTTTTCGTTCAGCAGCTGGTGCTTTTCGATGGCTTTGGCAATGATGAAGTTGAGCTCTTCGAAATTCAACGGTTTGGTGATGTAGTCGAAAGCCCCTTCCTTCATGGCTTTGACGGCCGTTTCGGCAGAGGCGTGGCCGGTGATGAGAATCACTTCGGTCTGGGGAGACTGTTCCTTTGCCCGCTTCAGGATGTCGATCCCGTTGCTGTCGGGGAGAAACAGGTCAGTGATGACGATGTCGAACTTCTCGCGGGCGAGCAATTCCAGACCCTCTTTTCCCGTAGCCGTCCCCTTGAGCTGGTAGCCGGCATGTTTGAGAAGGAGGGAAAGGGCTTCGCGCCCCGATTCTTCGTCGTCGATGAGGAGGATTCGCGTCCGTTCTTTCATGGCACCTCCACGGATGAGCCCTCAACGTAGCATCTTTGCCGGAGATTGGCAAGTCGGCAGTGGCCGCCGGAAGGAGCCCCGTTGCGGGCCCGGTGCCGGCGCCTGCGGCCGCTGCTTTGCCTTTGCATTACGCCCCGTCGTTTGCTACTATAGCCCGGTTTATGCGAATCAAACGTCTCGATATAGGGGGCTTCAAGTCCTTCGTCGATAAAGCGTCCCTCGATTTCCAGCAGGGGATTACCGGTATCGTCGGACCGAACGGTTGCGGCAAGTCGAACGTCGTCGACGCCATCCGTTGGGTGATGGGAGAGCAGTCGGCCAAGAATCTGCGCGGTAAGTCCATGGAGGACGTGATCTTCGGCGGCAGCGAGTTGCGCAAGCCCGTCGGGATGGCGGAAGTCTCCATGGTGTTGTCTACCGACGACGGCCGGGTATCGGCCAAGTACCTCGGCTATCACGAGATCCAGGTCACCCGCCGCCTCTACCGGGATGGTGAAAGCGAGTATTTCATTAACAAAACTCCCTGCCGGCTGATGGATATCACCGAACTGTTCATGGATACCGGGGTCGGCGCTCGGGCCTATTCGATCATCGAGCAGGGCAAAATCGGCATGATTCTCCATTCAAAACCCGAGGAACGCCGGTTTTTGATTGAGGAGGCGGCGGGGGTCACCAAATTTAAAGCCAGGAAACAGGTTGCGCTGAAAAAGATCGATCTGACCCGGCAGAACCTGTTGCGGATCGGTGATATCCTGGCGGAAATCAAGCGTCAGCTCAATTCATTGCAGCGCCAGGCCAAGAAGGCGGAAAAATTTAGAGAATACCGGGAAGAGCTCAAAGAACTCGAAATTCGCGCTGCTGTCAGCCGGTTTTCGGTATTGAACCAGGCCAAAGATGAGCTGGAAAACGAACTGCGGCAGGCCGTTTCCCGGGAGACCGAGCTGGCCGCCGAGCTCCGGCAGCGGGAGCTGCAGGTCGAAGAACGGCGGGTAACGCTGGTCGAGCAAGAGAAAGAGGTCACCGGATGCCAGGAGGACCTCTTCCGGCAGAAAAGCGATATCCAGGGATGTGAGAGCCGGCTCGAATTCCAGCAGAAGGAGCTGGCGGCGCTGGAGCGTCGCCAGGAACGCCTGACCGATGAACATGCAGGGCTGGAAAAACAGCTGTCCGAGGCCGAAAACGAGGTGAAGCGCCTCGTCGAGCAAAGCGGGCTCTTTGCGGTGGAGGCCGCCGAGGAGGAAGGAACTCTTCTCGACCGGGAAAATGAATTGGAATCGATGGCGGGGAGCGAAGTGGAGCTTGCCGCTGCCGTGGAAGAGATGCGTCGCGAGCTGTTTTCGCTGCTGGCCGAGGTCGCCCAGCTGAACAACCAGCGGGGGGCGGCCGTACGCCGGCTGGAGAACCTGGCGGAGCGAGTCGAGCGTAACCGTCGCGAAGGGGTGCTGCTCCAGGAAAAAGCGGTCGAGGCCCAGGGAAAAATTCACGAACTCGAATCGGTTGTCGCGCGATTAACCGGGCTGAAAGCGGAGCTGGCAGAGCGGATTCCGCTGCTGGTTCGTCAAGAGCAGCAAACCCGGGCCGACATTGCCGAAGCTGAACAAGCGCTGGTCACGAAGCGGGACGAATTGAGCAGGAAGTCGTCCCGTCTCCACTCCCTGCAGGAACTCGAAGCCCAGTTTGCCGGCTATGGCCAGGGGGTGAAAGCACTCTTGCAGGCAGCGGAGTTTCGCGGCCGGTTCCAGGGGGTCATCGCCGACCATGTCGAAACGGCCGCTGAATTCGAAGCTGCCCTCGAAGCGGTCCTCGCCGATCGTCTCCAGTATCTGATTGCTCCGGAGGAGGCCGCTGCATTTGCGGCGCTGACATACCTGAAAAATTCTGCCGGCGGCCGCTGCTGGGTTCTTGCTGGCGATCCCGCCGCGCCGGAACTCCTCTCCTTGCCCGATCATCTTCAGCCGCTGCTCTCCTGTGTGACCATTGCCGCCGGGGCCGAAGGCTATATTCGCCCGCTGTTGGCCAATGTCGCGCTGGTCGACGACCTCGCCGAAGGAGTCGCCCTCTCCCGGCGGTTTCCCTATGCCACCTTCGTTACTCGGGACGGGGACTTGGCAGCCGGCGGGATGATCGGCGGCGGTTCGGTCGAGGCGGGCGGCGGCGGGCTGGTGCATAAGAAACGCGAGATTCGTGAGCTGGTTGCCGCAGTTGCGGTTGTGACCGAGGTCGTTGGCGACCTTGAGCGACAGCGCGAAGAACTGCGGCGCGCCGCTGCCGGCATCGAGGAAGAATTGCGCGACCAGCGTCAGGAGCTTCACCAGACGGATCTTCAGCTGGTCAATGCCGAAAAAGATCTGGCCAAGGCGCGGGAGGATTGTCAGCGGGTTGACGAGCGGCTTGCCTTGGTCGGTCTGGAAGACGACCAGCTTCGCGAGGAGCGGGAAACGCTCGACGCGGAGGTTGGCGAGGCCGATAGCCGCCGGAGTGTCAGGGAAGAGCGAAAGACCGTTCTCGAAGCCGAACTTGCTGGCCTTCAGGAACAATTGGCCGGAAAAAAGAAGGCGATTGCGGAAGTGCGCGAGGCGGTGACTGCTCTGAAGGTGCGAGGAGCCCAACTACGGGAGAAAAAGGATGCCGCCAGTCGGGCAATGGCCCGGGCCGAGGCGTCGATCGCCGACCTGCGGCAACGGATCGAACGGCATCGGCTGGAGGGTGCCGAATGTGTCCGGGAGCACGACGGACTGGTTGCCGCCCGGTCGGCAAGCGAAGAGGAGCTGCGGCAGCTGCTGGCCGTCCATGCCGGCGCCGAGGCGACATATGCCGAGCGCAAGCGGAGCTTTGAACTCCAGGCCGAGGAAGTGCGCGAAGAAGAGGCATTGCTCAAAAGGGTGCGCAGCGGGTGCGACGAGGCAAAGAATGCCGTTGCTTCCTGTCGGCTCAAACTGTCTGAGCTGACTCTCGAATTGAACCACCTGGTCGCCACGCTGCAGGACAAATATCGTCTTGAACTGCAATCCCTGCTGCCGCGTTATGCGGACCTTGCCTATGACGCGGAGCAGGCGGAACAACGGCAGCGGGAACTGGCCAGGCTCGTCGAAGAGATGGGGGAAGTGAACCTGACCGCCATCGAGGAGTATCAGGAACTCGATGAGCGCTTCACCTTCCTGTCGGGACAGAAGGCCGACCTGGAAGAGTCGCTGCTATCGCTGCAGCAAGCGATTCAACGCATCAACCGGACGACGCGCAAGCGGTTCCTGGAAACCTTCAAGCTGGTCAACGAGAAATTCCAGGAAGTATTCCCCCGGCTCTTTTGCGGTGGTCGGGCCGAGCTGAAGCTGACCAACGAAGAAGACCTCCTGGAGACGGGGATCGATATCATCGTCCAGCCGCCAGGGAAAAAATTGCAGAACGTCACGCTGCTTTCCGGCGGGGAAAAGGCCTTGACTGCCGTTGCCCTGATTTTTTCCATCTTCCTGATCAAACCGTCGCCGTTCTGCCTGCTCGACGAAGTCGATGCCCCGCTCGACGATGCCAATATCGGCCGTTTCAACGATATGGTCCGGGAGATGAGTGAAATTTCCCAGTTCATCATCATTACCCATAACAAGGCGACGATGGCGGTTGCCGACACTCTTTACGGCGTGACCATGGAGGACCCCGGAGTGTCGAAGCTTGTTTCCGTCCGGCTGAACTGACAGGGGAGGTGCGTGGTGCCCTTCAAGACTATCCTAACCGATCTCGTTCACACCGTCCCGGGAGCCAGTGGTGCCATTCTGGCTGATTGGGAGGGGGAAGCAGTTGATCAGTTCGCACGATTCGACACGTTCGAGCTGAAAATTATCGGCGCCCACAAGGCGATAATCCTCAGTCGCCTGCAGGAAGTCCAGGACCGGTTTGCCGGCGGGTTCGTCCGTGAAGCGGTGATTACTACCTCGGCGCTGACGGCAATCGTCGGCGCCGTCGGGAAAGACTATTCACTGGTCATGACCCTTGAACGGGCGGCAATTCCCGGCAGGGCCCTCTACCATTTTCGCCGGGCAGTGGCGCTGCTGGCCAAGGAGATATATTGAATGGCTGACGAGAAAACAGGATTTTTCAGAGGATTATGGGGGAAAATTGCCGGCCAGGAGCAAGAGACGGCTGGCGAGCCCGCTGAAAGTCTACCGGAAAGCGAGGACCGTGAGCGACGTCCCGGGTTCTTCGAACGGCTCAGGCAAGGTCTTGCCAAAACCCGTGATTCATTCGTGGGGAAAATTGACCGGCTGGTTCTCGGCAAGAAAGAGATCGATGCCGATACCCTGGAAGAGTTGGAAGAAATCCTCATTTCCGCCGACATCGGGGTCAACACGACGGTTGAATTGATCCGGATGCTCGAACAGCGGTTGTCCCGTAACGAATTGCAGGACGGCGAGGCGCTGAAAGCCGCGTTGAAGGAGGAAATCTATGCCCGGCTGAGTCGCGACGCCCGGCCGCTCGATATCACTACTGCTTCCCCCTTCGTGATCATGGTCATCGGCGTGAATGGCGTCGGCAAGACGACGACCATCGGCAAGCTTGCCGCCCGATACTCGGCCGAGGGGAAAAAAGTCGTCCTTGCCGCCGGCGACACCTTCCGGGCCGCCGCCGCCGAGCAGCTGCAAATCTGGGGGGAGCGGGCCGGTGTCGACGTCGTTCGCCACCGGGAAGGCGCCGACCCCTCGGCAGTGGTTTTCGACAGCATCAAGGCCGCACAGGCGCGCAACGCAGACGTGCTGATCGTCGATACGGCGGGTCGGCTCCATACGAAGGTGAACCTGATGGAGGAATTAAAGAAGGTCAAACGGATCATTGGCCGGGAGTTGCCCGGTGCGCCCCATGAAACGCTGCTGGTGCTCGATGCGGCGACCGGACAGAATGCGGTGTCACAGGCCAAGCTTTTCAAGGAAACCGCGGAAGTTACCGGTATTGCATTGACCAAACTCGACGGGACGGCCAGGGGAGGAATCGTTGTTGCAATCTGTAACGAGTTCCGGATCCCCATCCGCTATATCGGGGTCGGAGAGGGGGTCGACGACCTTCGCGACTTCGATCCGGAGCAGTTCGTCGAAGCGCTTTTCTATTAATTTCCTTGACTTTACAAGGGGGCTGCACTATCATTACACCCCAAAAAGGCCTCGGTATGGATGGTGAACTTTTCGCCGAAATTGAGCGGCGTGTGGATTTACTTCTTGAGCGCTATCTGGCGTTGAAGGGTGAAAATGAGCAGCTCCGGAATGAAAATTCCCGCCTAATGGAAGAGCGCAATCTGATCAAAGGGCGGCTCGATATCATTCTCGACAAGCTTGAGAGGGTCTGACGCGGGTGAAGCACTCTCACCGGATCAAGGTGTTGGGCAAGGAAATCACGGTTCGAAGTGAGGCCGATCCGGAGCATGTGCAGGAAGTTGAACGGTTCGTCAATCGGAAAATAGCCGAAGCTCAGGCTGCAGTGCCGGTTGGCGATCCCCAGGTGCCGGTTATCCTGGCGCTGATGAATATGGCGGAATCCTGTCTCGCCCTGCAAAAGGAGCGGCAGGGTGCCGCTTCGCAGCTCGACGAAGTTGCAACGCGCCGATTGCTGCAGCGGCTCGATGACGTTTTACGGCGATAGCCGTGTTTGCGTGGTTCCACGATCTCTTGTGAGAGATTTTTGCATAGAGCGGTCCGGTTCGATTCGGTTTGGAAAGTTTGATCAGTTTCAACAGTAGCGAGAATGATGCTCCCTGTTTTACTGATAGCAGCTTACAGAAATTTCCTTGATGCGGAAGGGGTAAGCCCGGCGTTGTTACGCTCATGATTGTTGTTTTCTATGCAAATCTGCCCCTAGAAGCATAAGCAGTTTCGATCTGTTGCTGACCAAACCTTCCCCCGTCTCCCCCCGGAGCCCTTCCTTGCGGAAATCCCGCCCAGATTTGTATTTGTAACCGTAGATTATTCATTGTCGTCGTAAGGCCGCGGTTTATGGCAAAGCAGTTGCTCAGAAAGACCATGCTTTCCCGTCGGAAGCAGCATTCGGCCGGGGAGCTTGCCGAGGCGGGGGATCGCATTCAGCTGACGCTCATTGCATCTCCCGAATTCCGGGCGGCGCAGGTGGTTGCCCTCTATGCGCCGATTCATGGAGAAGTGGCTACGGACAAAGTGATGGCTGCGGCACTCGCGGCCGGGAAGACAGTGCTTTTCCCGGCTGTCTGCGATGACAGTCTCCGCTTCGTGGCGGTTGCCGATCATGGTCAACTGCAGCCGGGAGCTTACGGTATCCCGGAGCCTTGCCCGACTGAGGGCGTTGTGCCGGTGGAATGTGCCGATCTCGTCGTGGTGCCGGGCGTGGCGTTTGATCTCGGCGGCCGCCGGGTCGGTTATGGCAAGGGGTATTACGACCGTGCCGTGCATCATCTCGAAGGGCAGGGGAGGCTCGTCGCTTTCTGTTACGATTTTCAGCTTGTGGCGGAAATTGCCGGCGAGCCCCATGATGTGGCTGTAGATCGAATCATCACCGAGACACGGATTATCCGGCCGCTCGGTTAGAATATACCAGGGGAGGTATCAAAGCATTGAAGATAGAACTGGCAATCACCTTTATTGTTGTTGCGGCGGCGATCGGTTTTTTTGTCGGGAATTTTTTGCGGAAGAGGCTTTCCGATGCGCTTGTCAGCAAAGCGGAAGATCATGCCTCCAGAATCGTCGATGATGCAAAGCGTGAAGCGGAAACGATAACAAAGGAAGCGGCCCTGCAGGCGAAGGATGCCGAGTACGAGGCCAAGGCTGAATTCGAGCGGGAAACCAAGGAAAAACGCAAAGACCTCCAGGCGTTGGAGAAGCGGTTGCAACAGAAAGAAGAGAATCTTGACAAAAAGATGAATCTCTTCGACCAGCGTGACGCCGATATGGCGAAAAAAGAGCAATCGCTGTACGCCCGGGAACAATCCCTTGCGCAGAAGGAGGAAAAGCTCGACGGTCTTGTTGCCGAACAGCGGGAAAAGCTGGAGACCATTTCCGGGATGACCTCTTCCGAAGCCAAGAAGCTCCTCATGGAAACCATGGAGAGCGAGGCCAAACTTGATGCCGCCAAGCGGATCAAGGCCATTGAGGAAGAGGCACGGGAAACCGCCGACAAGAAATCGAAGGAAATCATGGCGCTGGCCATCCAGCGGTATGCCGGCGAATATGTGGCGGAGAAGACGGTTTCGGTCGTGGCGCTTCCTTCCGACGAGATGAAAGGTCGGATCATCGGCCGCGAGGGTCGGAATATCCGGGCACTCGAAGCGGCGACCGGCATCGATCTGATCATCGACGATACTCCGGAAGCGGTTATCCTTTCCGGTTTCAATCCGGTCAGACGGGAGGTTGCCAAGATTGCCCTGGAGAAACTCATTTCCGACGGGCGGATCCATCCGGGGCGGATCGAAGAGGTGGTTGCCAAGGCCGAGGAAGAAGTTGAGCAGGTGATCAAGGAGGCCGGCGACCAGGCGGCCTTTGATCTGGGTGTTCACGGTATCCATCCGGAAATCCTCAAGCTGATCGGCCGGCTCAAATACCGGACATCCTACAGTCAGAACGTCTACCAGCATTCCCTTGAAGTCGCCTTCCTTTGCGGTATTATGGCCGCCGAGCTCGGCGTTAACGTCAAGCAGGCGAAGCGGGCCGGACTGCTGCACGATCTCGGCAAGGCTGTTGACCATGAGGTCGAAGGGTCCCACGCGGTGATCGGCGCCGAGCTGGCGCGGAAGTACGGCGAATCGCCCAAGATCGTCCACGCGATCATGGCGCATCACGAAGACGAGAAACCGAACTCGGTGCTGGCGGTGCTGGTCCAGGCGGCGGACGCCCTTTCCGGAGCCCGTCCCGGCGCACGGCGGGAAATGATGGAGACCTACGTCAAGCGGCTTGAAGATCTGGAGCGGATCGCCAGTTCTTTCGGCGGCGTAAGCAATTCGTTTGCCATTCAGGCCGGGCGCGAGATCCGGGTCATGGTTGCCAGCGAGGACGTCTCCGACGAACGGGCAGTGGTACTGGCTAAGGATATTGCGAAAAAGATCGAAGCGGAAATGACCTACCCCGGGCAGATCAAAGTAAACGTCATTCGGGAAACCAGAGCCATCGAGTATGCCCGTTAAGCTGCTCTTTATCGGCGATATCATTGGTAGCCCTGGCCGGCAGGCTGTCGGACGTGAACTCCATCGGTTGGTCGACCGTTATCAGCTCGACCTGGTGATTGCCAACGGAGAAAATTCGGCCGGCGGGTTCGGTGTCACCGAAGAGACCGCCAAAGAGCTTTTTGGCTTGGGGGTCAACGTCTTGACCAGCGGCAACCATATCTGGGACAAGAAGGAGTCGGTTCCTTACATCCGTCGTGAAGAGCGGCTGATCAGACCGGCCAATTATCCCCCAGAGACGGCCGGCCGGGGGAGTGTCGTCGTCCGGACGGCCGGCGGGGTCAAGGTCGGGGTCCTGAACCTGGAGGGGCGGGTGTTCATGAATAACCTCGACTGCCCTTTTCGTTGTGCCGATTATGAGGTCGACCGCCTCAGGCAGGAAACGAACATAATTCTGGTGGATTTCCATGCCGAGGCGACCTCGGAGAAGATCGCCCTCGGTTGGTACCTGGACGGTAAGGTGAGCGCTGTTATCGGTACTCATACCCATGTACAGACCGCCGATGAGCGGATTTTTCCCGGCGGCACGGCGTATCTCACCGACGCAGGAATGACCGGCAGTTTCGATTCGGTCATCGGGATCAAAAAAGAGCTGGCGATGGAGAAGTTTCTTACCCAGATTCCTGTCCGCTTTGAGGTAGCCAAGAAAGATGTTCGGTTGAACGGCGTCGTTGTTGAAGTCGACGAAACGACCGGCAAGGCGCTGGCGATCGAGCGGGTATCAATTTCGTGTTGATGAGGAGGGCGTAACACGTGATGTCAGTTGCGGAGCAGATGGCAATCATCAAGAGGGGGGCGGTTGAAATCCTTCTTGAAAACGAGTTGGAACAGAAGCTTGAAAAATCGCTTAAAACCGGTGTGCCGCTCAAAATCAAGGCAGGCTTCGATCCGACTGCGCCGGACCTTCATCTCGGCCATACGGTGCTCCTCCACAAGCTCCGCCAGTTTCAGCAGCTCGGCCACCAGGTATACTTTCTGATCGGTGACTTTACCGGCATGATCGGCGACCCGACCGGCAAATCGGAAACACGCAAGGCGCTTACCCGTGAGGACGTGTTGGCAAATGCCGAAACTTACAAAGAACAAGTTTTCAAGATTCTCGACCCGGACAATACTAGGGTCGTGTTCAATTCGGACTGGCTGGCCAAGCTGAACGCCTCCGACATGATTACCCTGGCGGCAAAATACACCGTTGCCCGCATGCTCGAACGGGATGACTTCGGCAAGCGTTTTGCGAATCAGCTGCCGATCAGTATTCACGAATTCCTCTACCCGCTCATCCAGGGGTATGATTCCGTAGCCCTCACGGCCGATGTCGAGCTTGGCGGTACCGACCAGAAATTCAATCTGCTTGTCGGCCGCGAACTGCAGCGCGAATGGGGACAGGCGCCGCAAACAGTTATTACGATGCCGCTGCTCGAGGGGCTGGACGGTGTCAACAAGATGAGCAAGTCGTTGGGGAACTACATCGGGATCAATGAGCCGGCCGAGGAGATGTTTGGCAAGGTGATGTCAATCTCCGACGAGTTGATGCTTCGTTACTATGAGTTGCTCAGTGATATGTCCATCGCCGACCTGGAGCGCCTCAAGGCCGGTCTCAAGGCGGGTGAGCTCCATCCGATGGAGGTCAAAAAGCAGCTGGGACGTGAAATCGTTGCCCGGTATCATGGCCAGTCGGCAGCGCAAACAGCCGAGGAGGCCTTTGTCCGGCGGTTCCGCGATAATCAGATCCCTGAAGATATGCCAGTCGTCACCCTGGCGGCGACAGCCGGCGCCACCCAGCTGTTCCGTGTTTTGGCCGAAGCAGCGCTGGTGAAGTCCAACAGTGAGGGGCGCCGGGCAATCCAGCAGGGAGGGGTGAAGGTCAACGGCGAAAAGGTGGCTGACGATGCGCTGGAGATCCCTTGCCGTGGCGAGTATGTAGTACAGGTCGGCAAGCGCCGCTTCGCCCGAATCATCTTTGGCTAATTTTAATAATTTTCTCGTTGACCCTGCGCGGAGGATTTGGTAGAACTGCACTTCCTTTTGGGACGGGTAGCGAACGCGGCGGGAGCCGGCGAGAAAAAAAGTGGCCTGGACGAAAAAAAGGATTGACAAGAAAAAGCAGATAGAGTAGATTGCAAAGTCTGCCACGGACGAGCGGCAGGTGGTCTTTGAAAACTAAATAGTAGACGCCAAGTAACGTGGGTTCT